>MIBJ01000001.1 GCA_001829495.1 Spirochaetes bacterium RBG_16_49_21
ACTTTAATTATCCTCATGGATTATCATACACTGATTATTAGTTATTCTGTCAACCATAAAGTTACCAAAATGCGAACTTTGTTATTATGCGGACAAACAATAAGTGTGCAGGAGGTCGTTGGTTCGAGTCCAATATCGCCCACAGGAAACTTCATACGCTGCCAATACGGCCCTCTTCCCGCAGCGGAAGTTGACGAGATACCCGCATCTCATTATATTTCCCTCATCCTGATACGGGAACCTTGAAAAATCAAGTCGGATGGACGAATCCACTATGAATGCTTTTTATCTGCGCAGCCCAAGCGGCGATCCCTTCTACAACCTGGCAGTTGAGGAATATATCCTGGATCATTTTCCGGAAAACAAACCGGTGCTGCTCCTCTGGCAAAGCGACAACGCGGTGGTGATCGGACGCCACCAGAACCCGTGGAAAGAGACAGACGGCGGTTTCATAATGCGGAAGCGCATTGCGCTCGCGCGGCGGATAAGCGGCGGCGGCGCCGTGTATCATGACCGGGGCAACCTGAACTTCTCATTCATCGCGGACAGGAGGTTTTTCGATCCTGACCGTCAGATCCGGGCGGTGCGTGAAATCCTTGTCCCGCATGGAATCCGGGCGACGATCGGCAAGCGGAGGGATCTGTACGTGGCAGGAAAAAAATTCTCCGGCAGCGCCTATGCGTTCAGGCGCGACCGGGCCCTCCATCATGGCACCCTGCTGGTGAACGCAGACCTGAGCATGATGCGGGCGCTCGAGGGGAAAATGCGGATAACAAACCAGCAGGGAACGCTGTCGGAGCACTCCGCGGTGATTAATCTGAAATCGGTAAATCCGGACATCTCTATCGAAGGGGTTGCGCGCTCGCTTCGGATCATGGCTGAAAAAATAACCGGATGCCGATTTCTCAGCGCGGAAATAAGCGATCTTTGCGATTCAGCCGTGCTTTCAGCGCTCCATGATAAACAGCGCTCCTGGGATTGGCGCTATGGAAACACGCCGGCATTTGACGCGGAGCTCGGCGCGGCTGGAGGGCGCATTTCGGTCCATGTGGACAGAGGTCGTGTGGGAGCGGTTAGGTCCCTGCCGGATGGGAAAATGGTGCTGGACGCCGGCAGAGCGGTCCGTTTTCATAGGGATGACATCCCGGATGCCCTTGCAGATGCCGGCGACCCAAGGGGGTCCCTGATAAGAGATCACTTGTTTTAATTTTTAAAAATATCACTGAATCCGCTATATTCTGATAACCAAAATAGCTATTTTTTAGTTATATTAAATTATATATCTTGAAATTTAAGATAAGAGTGTTTATAAAAAATTATTATTAAATAGTGCCCCGCCGAAGGCGGCGGGGGCACTATGAAATATATAACTGTTATGGGACAAGGATTCCGGAAGGAAAAGGATGTACTGGGTGAAGTGGAGGTCCCCGCGGGTGTATACTGGGGAGTAAGCACCTTCCGGGCCGTTCAAAATTTCCAAATCAGCGGCAAAAGATTTCCCGCGATATTTCTCACATCGCTCGCCGAGATAAAAAAGGCGTGCCTGCTTGCCAACCGGGAGCTTGGCTTCATCGACAACGAAAAGGGTGACGCCCTGCTTCAGGCGATCAAGGAATTGCTGGAACAGGGCCGGTTTCTCGACCAGTTCCCCATTGATGTGTACCAGACCGGTTCCGGCACCCAAACCAACATGAACATGAACGAGGTACTGGCGAACCGTGCCAATGAGATCCTCGGGTTCCCATTGGGGAAAAAACATCCCGTGCATCCCAACGATCATGTCAATAGCTCCCAGTCCTCCAATGATGTGATTCCCACTGCAATGCATCTTTCCGCTCTGCATCTGTCCCAAGAAAAACTCCTTCCATCCCTTAAAGAACTTCAAAAGACGCTCTCGGAAAAGATCAAGGAATTCGGGGGGATTGTAAAAGTCGGCAGGACACACCTTCAGGACGCCGTACCCATCTCTCTTTCAATGGAATTTCAAGTCTATAAACAGCAGGTTGAAACCGACATTCTCCGCATCGCCAGCGCCCGTGATGAGCTCCTGCTTATTCCGCTGGGGGGAACCGCCGTGGGAACGGGAATTAACGCCCCTGAGGGCTTTGACCGGCTCGCGGCGCAGAAGCTGTCGGAAATCACCGGATTTTCCCTGAAACCCAATCCCGTTAAAGCCGAAGGCATCTCTTCCCACAATGCCATAGCAGCCATGAGCGCGGCCTTGCGGCAGCTCTCGCTCTCCCTCATGAAAATGGCCAACGACATCCGCTGGATGGGGAGCGGCCCCCGGGCCGGCCTTTTCGAGCTGATACTCCCCGCCAACGAGCCGGGATCATCCATAATGCCCGGAAAGATCAATCCCACCCAGTCGGAGGCGCTGATCCAGGTATGCATTCAGGTGATGGGGAACGACGCCGCAATATCAATGGCTGAGGGCTACGGCAGCATCCTGGACCTGAACGTGTGCAAGCCGGTAATGATCTACAATCTGCTGGACTCCCTTGAGATAATAAGCAACGGCATCCATTCCTTTATAAAGAACTGTTTAACCGGCTTAAAAGCGAACAAGGAGCAGATAACCGCTCATCTCGAGAGGATGCTCATGACCGTCACTAACCTGAGCCCTTATATAGGGTATGATAAGTGCGCGGAGATCGCTCAAAAAGCTTTTAGGGAACGTAAGACTATCAGGGAAGTCATAAGGGAACTCAACATTACTATTGAAGGCGATATCGACGAACTGCTTGATCCGCGGAAGATGGCATGATGCGGGGAGCTTTTGACCTCGCCCCCGATCCTTCTCTCCCTCCGGGAGTCGCCAGCCGGTGCATCCATGCACGCTGCCGCATACTTAGCGACAAAATGTCGAGGATGCGCAACGCGCAGGTGAGTTCGCATATTTAAAATTTGTGCACGACATATATCTTTTTAATTGCTATATTTACCTTATAAAAGGAGAACAATATGAAAGGCACTTTAGCGGAAAAGATACTAAAAGAACATCTTCTTGAAGGCAGGCTTATTCCCGGAAAGGAGATCGGCATCCGCATAGACCAGTCCCTGACGCAGGATGCGACCGGCACCATGGTCTACCTTGAGTTTGAGTCGCTCAACATGAAGCGCGTGAACATAGAGCTGGCGGTAAGCTATATCGACCACAACATCATTCAGACCGATTACCGGAACGCAGACGATCACCGCTTTCTGCAGTCCGCTGCCGCCAAATACGGGGTAATACTGTCGTCGGCCGGGAATGGTGTTTCGCATCACGTGCACCGCCAACGCTTCGGTATCCCCGGAAAAACGCTCCTCGGCTCCGACAGCCACACCACCACCGGCGGGTGCCTCGGTATGCTGGCCATGGGATCAGGGGGGATCGAAGTCGCCATGGCCATGGCAGGAAAGCCCTACTATATCAACACCCCCACCATCTGGGGAATCAGCGTGGAGGGGGAATTTCAGCCCTTCGTGTCTGGCAAGGACCTGATATTGAAACTCCTTGGTGACTATACGGCAAAGTCCGGCATCGGCAAGATTATGGAATTTTACGGACCGGGCGTGAAAAACATGGATATGGCTGCCCGCGCCACCATCGCCAACATGGCTGTGGATATGGGATTCACCGCCTGCATCTTCCCCTCCGATGAAATAACGCGCGATTATTTGAAGAAAAATGACCGGCCTGGTGATTTCAGGCGGCTTGCTGCGAGAAAGAACGCAGTGTACGATGAAATAACTGAAATAAAATTGAACGATATCGAACCCATGGTTGCGTGCCCCAGCAACCCCGACAACGTGAAGCCGGCCCGGGAGCTCGGCGGAGTTGAGGTCCACCAGGTCATAGTCGGCTCGTCAACCAACGGGGATTTCAGGGACTTCATGATCGTGGCCAAGATGGTGGAAGGCAGTATGAAGCATTCGCAGGTGAGCTTTGAGATTAACCCGGGAAGTCGCGAGACACTGGATAACGTGCTCGCAGCCGGAGGTATAAAGCTCCTGGTTGAAGCAGGGGCCCGCGTTCACGAACCAGGGTGCCTGGGCTGCATAGGGATGGGCCAGGCGCCGGCTACAGGCACCAATTCACTCCGGACGTTCCCCAGGAATTTCAAAGGGCGGAGCGGCACCAAGGAGGACGCGGTCTATCTCTGCTCGCCCGAAACCGCTGCCGCATCGGCCCTGACCGGCAGGATCACCGACCCGCGAAGCATGAAAAACTATCCATCCATTGCCTATCCAAGAAAATACGCCTATAATATGGCATGGTTTATCCAGCCATCGGCTAATCCAGATTCAGTGGAGATCATCAAGGGTCCCAACATAAAGCCTTTTCCGCAGTTTAACGCGCTGGAAGCGGATATTGAAGGCAAGGTTCTTCTTAAAGTGGGGGACAATGTCAGCACCGACATCATAATGCCGGCGGGTAACCGGGTATTGCCGTACCGGAGCAACATCCCGGCCATAAGCGAGTTCGTGTTCGATATTGTTGATGAAAATTTCGCCAAAAGGGCGAAAGAGTTAGGGAACGTGGTTATAATAGGCGGTGAGAATTACGGGCAGGGCTCGTCCCGCGAGCACGCGGCGCTTGCTCCCCGCTATCTGGGCGTGAGGGCCAAGATAGTAAAGAGCATCGCGCGGATTCACAAGTCCAATCTCATCAACTACGGCATTATCCCCCTGATCTTTAAAAATAAAAGTGATTACGACAGCATCATGCAGGAAAATACGATCAGGATACCCGGCATCAGAAAACTGATTGAACAGGGTAAAACCGAAATTCCCGTTGAGATTAACGGCAAAAGGATACTCACACTTCTGGATGTTTCCAATCGCCACCGGAAGATACTTCTGGCAGGCGGCATGTTGAATATGGCAAGGCAGGGATGACATGGAGAAAGTGAGCATCATCGGCAGCGGCAATGTAGGGGCCAACACGGCCTTTTTCATAGCAGAGAAAGGGATTACCAACGTATACCTCTACGATATTCAGGACGGCATTTCCACAGGAAAGGCGCTGGATATGATGGAGGCCGCGCCTATACGTAAATACCGCAACTGCATAACCGGCATCGACGATATCAATGACATCAGGAATTCCGAATCGGTGATCATAGCTGCAGGCACGGCGTGCAGTGTGGGAATGAAGCAGGAAAAGCTGCTGGAGGAAAATTGGGAAACGGTCTCAAGAATCGTCGAAAAAATTGTACAGATCTCTCCGGAAAGCATTGTCATTGTGGCGACCGAACCGGTGGATTTCCTTACCACCTTGATTGCGCAGAAATTCTCCCTGCCCCGCAATAAACTTCTCGGCCTGGGGTGTATACTGGATGCCAGCCGGCTTAAGGCCGCCGTTTCCCGGGAGCTCTCCATCTCAGCGGAAAACATCACCGCCATGGTGATAGGACGGGATTCCGACGACATGATCGTGGTGTCCGAGTACACGCGCGTATCGGGAATCCCTCTTGTTCAACTGATTCCGGAAGGAAAAATCAAGGCTTTAATACACGAGGTCAGAGAAGGGGGAAATCTCATAGCGGAGCTTTCAGAGTGCCCCGGCTCCTATTATACGCCCTCTGCCGCTGCCGCTGAGGTGATTGATGCCATTCATATGGATCTAAAGAGAATTTTGCCGGTATCGGTGGAGATGGAGGGCGAGTACGGAACGACCGGCGTCGCCATGTCGCTTCCCTGCGTTATCGGTAAAAACGGCGTGGAGAAGGTGCTCACCCCCATCTTGACGAAGGCGCAGCAGGACGCCCTGAAAAAGAGCGCAGAGGCCATTAAGGAAATTATAGCGGTTTATGGCGAGAGCAAAGCTCACATCCGAAAATCATGAAGATAACATTATTACTACTGAAGCCAACTCATCCCCCCGGCCCCCTTCTCTTTGGGAAAAGAGAAGGGGGTGGTCACTATAAGCTCTTTATCACAATCCCCTCCTCTTTACGGAGTAGAGAGGGGGGCAGGGGGGTGAGTTGGCCATGAAAAAGGTAAGCGTGATCGGGGCCGGCAACGTGGGCGCAACGACAGTCTACTATATAGCGGAGAAGAATATCGCCGATATCGTCATGGTGGATGTTGCCGAGGGGCTGGCGCAGAAAAAGGCGCTGGATTTTCTGCACTCTGCCACGCTTCGAAGCTATAACATCAGTATCACCGGCACCAGCGATTACCGCGAGATACGGGACTCGGACGTGGTGGTCGTCACTGCCGGGGTACCCCGCAAGCCCGGCATGGACCGGATGGATCTCCTTAAAATCAATGTGGCAATTGTTACGGGCGCATCCCGGTATATTGCCGAATACTGTCCCGATGCGGTGGTGATCGTGGTCACCAATCCGCTGGACGTAATCGCCATGGTGGTGCTCAGGGAGACCGGTTTTGCCATAAAAAAGGTGGTGGGTATGGCCGGCGCTCTTGATTCCACCCGTTTCCGCTACTTCATCGCCGAAAAGCTGGGTGTATGGCCGGGCGATGTGATGGCGATGGTGTTGGGAGGGCATGGTGATGAGATGGTGCCGCTTAAAAATTACACCTCGGTGGGAGGCATTCCCCTGCCCCAGCTTCTGGATGATGATTCAATTGAAGGCATGATCCGGCGCACCCGCGACGGCGGCGGGGAGATCGTTAAATATCTTAAAACAGGGAGCGCCTTTTATGCGCCGGGCGCTTCCGTAGCCAAGATGGTGGAGTCAGTCATCAAAGACGAGAAGCGTCTTATGGCGGCCAGCGCTTATCTGCGGGGAGAGTATGGGTATCATAATATATTTTTAGGGGTGCCGGCGCTTCTGGGAAAGAACGGAATCGAGAAAATAATTAATATTGAGCTCGCACCCGAGGAAAAGAAGGCCCTCGACGCCTCGGCCGAAGCGGTAAGAGAGGGAATCAGGATGCTGGAGAGCTTTTATGTGCCGGGGGGAGAAAGCCAATGAAACATCACTATGAAGCGATAATCGTCGGCGCCGGGGGTGCCGGGCTTTACGCGGCCCTGGAGGCGAGTAAAACCGCTAAAACAGCCGTGCTGTCCAAACTTTATCCGGTCCGCAGCCATACCGGAACGGCCCAGGGAGGGATAGGGGCGGCCCTGGGAAACGTGGAGGAGGACCGGCCCGAGTGGCACGCCTTCGATACCATCAAGGGAGGCGATTACCTGACTGACCAGAAAGCGGCGCAGATACTGGTTGAGGAGGCGGTAGAAGCGGTGTACCATCTGGAAAACCTGGGACTTCCCTTCAGCAGAACAAGCGAGGGAAAAATCGACCAGCGCCGCTTCGGCGGTCACACCAGGAACTTCGGCGAGGCGCCGGTGAGACGATCCTGCTATGCGGCAGACCGCACCGGCCATATGATCCTCCAGACCCTGTATCAGCAATGCATCAAGAACAAGGTCGCTTTTTTCGATGAATTTTTCGTGCTGGACGTGCTCATTGACGGAAAAAAGTGCAATGGCGTTGTGGCGATGGAGCTGGCCACCGGTGAAATACATACCTTTCAATCGAAAGCGGTCCTGTTCGCTACCGGCGGGTTCGGCCGGATTTACCGGATCACCTCCAATGCTTACGCCAGTACCGGCGACGCCCCGGCGGTGCTGGCACGCGCCGGAGTACCCATGGAGGACATGGAGTTCTTCCAGTTTCATCCCACCGGCATCTACGGCATGGGCATTCTCATCACCGAGGCGGTGCGGGGAGAGGGAGGAGTCCTCCTCAACCGTAACGGCGACCGGCTCATGGAGGAATACGCCCCTGCACTGCTGGACCTTGCCCCACGGGACCTGATAAGCCGCGCCATCATCACCGAGATAAAGAAGGGTAACGGCATACGGGGCGATAAAAAGATAGACGACTATGTGTATCTCGACGCCACCCGTATCGGGAAAGAGGTGATCGAGAAAAAACTGCCCGACATCGCCGGCTTCTGCCGCACCTACCTGGGAATCGACCCGGCGGAGAAGCCGATACCGGTGCAGCCCACTGCGCACTATGCCATGGGCGGTATCCCCACCGACATAATGGGGCGCGTTCTTGCGAGCGGCGGGGGCGATATATACGAGGGATTGTATGCCGCCGGAGAGTGCGCATGCATATCCGTGCATGGCGCAAATCGTCTGGGCACCAACAGCCTGGTGGACCTGATCGTGTACGGCAGAAGGGCCGGAGCGGAGATGGCGCGTTTCGTGAAGGAGGCTGATTTCGGCTCAATGCCGGCATCCGCTGATGAACAGGCGCGAAAGAAGATCAATGCCCTCTTCACCGGAAAAAAGGGCAAATCCAGGGGCGATATTGCAACGAGGATGCAGGAAATCATGATGGAAAAGGTGGGCGTATTCCGCACCGGGGAAGAGATGAAAAGGGCGATTACGGATATACGCCGGATCAGGGAGGAATTCAACGATGTCCGCGTCGAGGATACCGGTAAAAGGTTTAATACCGAGCTGCTCGAGGTACTGGAGCTTGAAAACCTGCTGGATATCGCATACTTGACCGCTGTTGCTGCGAAGAACAGAACTGAGACGCGCGGAGCGCATTCGCGGATGGATTTTCCTGAAAGGGATGATAAGAAATGGCTAAAGCACAGCCTCATATGGCTCGATGGGGAGAAGTATAAAATAGGATATAGAGATGTGGACATATCGCTGTATAAGCCGAAAGCGAGGACGTATTGACCTCACCCCGCCTCCGGCGCGCCCTCTCCGACTCGGAGAGGGCTTCTCTGATCGAAAGCCTTCTCCTACGAACTCCCCCTCTCCTTGAGGAGAGGGGGCCGGGGGGTGAGGTCATAAGGAGCGATCATGAAAATTACATTAAAAATCCAGCGTTTCAATAAAGAAAAGGATGAAAAGCCTTATTTCCAGGAATTCGAGCTGGAGGCCGAGCCTACAGACCGGCTCCTGGACGCGCTGATGTCTGTGGTAACCAATCTGGACGGCTCCCTTGGCCTCCGGAAGAGCTGCGCTCACGGCATCTGCGGCTCTGACGCCATGGTGATCAACGGCATAGAGCGGCTGGCCTGCAAGACTCTGATAAAGGACGTGGCTGATGATAATAATTCAGCGATCACCGTGGAGCCGTTGAGATGTATGCCGGTACAAAAGGACCTTATGGTGGACCAGGGCAGGTTCTTTGAAACCTACCGGGCAGTGAAGCCCTTTTTGATAAATGAGGAGCCGGCAGACGGGAAAGAACGCATTCAAACGCCAGAAGAGCGCTCCCGGTTCGACGACGCCACCAAGTGCATTCTCTGCGCAGCCTGCTATTCGTCATGCCCGGTCATTCAGGAGAAAAACCCGGCGTTCATCGGGCCCGCTGCCGTGGTCAATGCAGCCCGGTTCCTCTTCGACAGCCGCGACCGGGGCATGGAGGAGCGGCTTCCGGTGCTTAATGATGAGAACGGCGTATGGCCGTGCGAGAATCATTTCAACTGCACGCGGGTGTGCCCGCGCGACATCAAGGTTACGAAGAACATCAATTTAACGAAACGGGAAATCAAAAATTATAATGTTCAACAATAATTTCGACTACATTGAAGAGCTTGTCACCGGTGAGAATGACATCGGAGAAATTCTGGAAAACAAACCCGAGCGTTTCGCGGTAACCCAAAAACGCGCGGTCCCGGTCGATGACCGGGTATTTAAACAGAGCCGCGTTGACAGCATGCTCTGGGCGTACCGCGATATCGGCTATCTTTACGCGAATGTGAATCCCCTGGGCGAAACCTACAACAGGGACTTTACGCGCCTGGTCGAATTTCAGGAGGAATCCTATCACAAGCTTTCCCTGGAGGAGTTCGGCCTGTCAGAGGCGGATCTCGAAACCGAGTTCTTCGGAGGAAAATTCATCGGCGACGGCATGCTGCCGCTGCGGGAGATACTCGCGCGGTTTACAGCGACGTACTGCTCCTCCGTGGGAGCGGAATTTCTGCACATCCAAAATAAGAACATCCGCGAATGGCTCATCGAGCGGATGGAATCCACCCGGAACGTCACCCGATTCTCCCCTGAACAGAAGCGGATAATCTTGAGCGATCTCATCAAGAGCGAGGAGCTCGAAAACATACTCCACCGGACATTCCTGGGGCAGACGCGCTTTTCCATCCAGGGTGCGGACGTGGTGATCCCGGCGCTCCACTTCCTGGTGGACAGCGCCCGTCGATTCAACATCGAAGAGATCGTCATGGGCACGAGCCACCGCGGAAGGCTCTCCATACTGAACGCGATATTAGAGCAGTCTCCGGAAGAGATCTTTTACCGCTTTGAAGAGAACTTCGTGCCGGGGATGCTCGGCGGCAGCGGCGATGTGCGGTACCATATCGGCTACTGCACCCGGCATGTGAATGAGGACGGCACCTCAGTGAACATAACCCTCTTGCCCAATTCCAGCCATCTGGAATCGGTGGACGCCGTGGTCGAGGGCGATGTGCGCGGGTTGCAGGACTTAAGGAACGACGCTGAAAGAAAAAGAATCATACCGGTACTACTGCACGGAGACGCATCCTTCTCCGCGCAGGGCGTCGTAGCGGAAACCTTCAACCTCTCGCAGTTGGAGGGATACACCACCGGCGGTACCCTGCATATCGTGATCAACAATCAGATCGGTTTTACCACCTCCATGGTCGAAGGGCGCTCCGGCCTGAACCCCACGGACGTAGCCAAGATGATGCCGGTGCCTATCTTTCACGTAAACGGGGACGATCCGGAAGCGATGCTGCACATTATGCAGCTCGCCCTTGAATACCGGCAGAAATTCCATAGGGACGTTGTGGTGGATATCTATTCCTATCGAAGGTACGGACATAACGAGGGCGATGAGCCGTCTTTCACCCATCCCCGCATGTATGCCCTGATCAAAGATCATGAGAGCACGCTCTCGCTGTATGCCAAAAAATGCCTGAAAGAGGCCCTCATCACCGAGGATGAAATAAAGGAGATGCGCGACAGGTATAAACAGGCGCTCGCTTCCGCGCTCAAAGAAGAGCGGGCGAAAAAGGGCGAAATCAAGGGCCCCACTCCGGAATCCGGTGGGATCGAAGAAAAAGAGATCGTCACCGCCTCGCCGGAGCCGCTCCTGCTTGAAATCGCGCAAAAAATAACAACCGCGCCGCCTGATTTTACCCTGCACAGCCGCTTGAAAAGAATCATAGAAGGCAATTATAAAAAATTCAGGGAAGAAAAACGGGTGGACTGGGCCATGGCCGAGACCCTTGCCTTCGGTACGCTTCTCCTCGATGGCGTTCCGGTGCGCCTGAGCGGACAGGACAGCGTGCGCGGCACTTTTTCACAGCGCCACCTTGTCTGGTGGGAAACGGAAAAGGGGGCCCGCTACCATTATGTTCCGCTGGCCAATCTGACAAAGGATCAGGCCCGGCTGTCGGCCTACGACAGCCCCCTGTCTGAATATTCGGCGCTCGCTTTTGAATACGGGTATGCGATCAGTCGTCCCGATTCCCTGGTTATATGGGAAGCCCAGTACGGCGATTTCGCAAACGGCAGCCAGGTGGTGATCGACTGCTACATCGTATCCGGAAAATCGAAATGGAATATCGAGAACGGCCTCGTGCTCCTTCTGCCCCACGGATACGAAGGAATGGGAGCGGAGCACTCGAGCGGCCACCTGGAGCGCTTCCTGCAGCTCTGCTCGGAAGATAACATACGGGTCTGCAACGTGACCACACCGGCCCAGTATTTTCATCTGCTGCGCCGGCAGAAGAAGAACCGGAACCAGAGGCCCCTTGTCATCATGACGCCCAAAAGCCTGCTCCGGCATCCGCGCTCCGTATCAACCCTGAATGAGTTAAGCAAAGGGGGCTTCCGGAGGATACTCGATGATGTATCGAGCGAAGATATTCGACGCCTCCTTTTCTGTTCCGGAAAAATCTATTATGATCTTATAAATGAATTTAAGGAAGAGCATCGCGTAACTACCGGCATAGTCCGCGTGGAGCAGCTTTACCCCTTCCCCAAAAAGGAGATAGAAGGGATACTGGATAAATACCGAAAGGTGAAGAGCCTTTACTGGGTTCAGGAGGAGCCGCGCAACCGCGGGGCATGGCGTTATATGCAGGAACAGTTTGAGCACTATTTTCCCGAATCGCATCTACTGTATATCGGAAGGGAGGCGAGCGCCAGCCCGGCAACCGGATCGCTGAAAAAGCACAACGAGGAACAGCAGACAATCGTGGCACGGGCGATAAAAGATTATGACAAAAATTAGGATACGGCAATGAAAGAAGAGGTAAAAATACCGTCGGTAGGCGAATCCATAGTCGACGGGATGCTCATGGCATGGCTCAAGGAGAACGGCGATTACGTAAAGGAAAGCGAGGATCTTTATGAGTTTGAAACCGAAAAGGCCAGCGTCACGGTGCCCTCTCCCTTTGAAGGAATACTGGAGATTATCGTACCGGAAGGCACGAAGGTCGTGATAGGCCAGGTAGTGGCAACGATCGACACCGGCGCCGCGGTTGAAACAGCCGCAAAGGAAAAGGAGCCTGATTTAAGAACGCCAAAGCCCGTCTCCGCGCCTGAAAAAAAGGCGAAGACGGAAAAGAAGGCCGCGGGGGAAGGAAAAAAAGAGCCCGAAACCCTGTCTCCGGCGGTGCGCCGGATTCTCGAAGAGCATGACATCGACCTCACCGGTGTGGCGGGCACGGGAAAGGACGGCAGGATCACCAAGGGCGACGTGCTCGCGGGAATCGAGCAAAAGCCTGAAGAAAAAACGTTTGAGGAAAAGAAACAGGAAGAACGGCCCGGCGCCGGTGAGATGCGCGCTGATGAGACATCGGTAAAAAGGGTTGCAATGTCCTACTTCCGCAAATCCATTGCCCGGCGCATGCTCTCCGCCCGGCAGGAAGCCGCGCATCTTACCACCTTCAATGAAATCAACATGGAAAAACTCATCGAGATGCGAAAGGCACACCAGGAGCCCTTTCAAAAAAAATACGGCATTAAACTGGGATTTATGTCCTTTTTTGTAAAGGCCTCTGTGGAAGCCCTCAAAGAGTTTCCCGTCATAAACGCCCGGATAGAGGGCGATGACATCGTGTATTATAATTTTTACGATATCGGCGTTGCGGTATCGACCGACCGGGGGCTTCTGGTTCCCGTTATACGAAACGCAGATGCGCTTACCTTCGCCGGAATAGAGAAAAAAATCGCCGACCTGGCCCAGCGAGCAAAAGATAAAAAGATAACCCTGCCGGAGCTCCTGGGGGGAACCTTTTCGATCACCAACGGCGGAATATTCGGTTCGCTCATGTCCACGCCCATACCGAATCATCCCCAACCGGCAATACTGGGCATGCATGCAATCCAGGAGCGGCCGGTGGCGATACAGGGCGAAGTGAAGATCAAGCCCATGATGTACGTGGCGGTATCCTACGATCACCGCCTGATAGACGGCAGGGAGGCGGTAAGCTTTCTGTTCCGTATTAAGGAACATATTGAAGACCCGGAAGAGATGTTATTGAATATCTAAGGAAAGGAAGGTAGTGTACCACTTTAACTTAAAGTTTGTCATTGCGAGGAACGCAGTGACGAAGCAATCTGCAAATGGTTTATATACTCAATTATGACACAGAAAATACTTATGAATCATGAATTTCATGAAATAAAATGCAGATTGCTTCGCTTTGCTCGCAATGACAAAATATCTATGTCTAATTGACTCACGACCGAAAGGAGGACTGAATGCAGGATAACCTCACGTTTGATCTGATCGTCATCGGTGCGGGCCCGGGGGGGTACACCGCAGCCATCCGGGCATCGCAGCTCGGACTGAAAACCGCCATCATTGAAAAAAGGGCCACACTCGGGGGGACCTGCGTCAACGTGGGCTGTATCCCGGCAAAAGCCCTGCTGGATACGACGGAATTATTCTCAACGATCAGGGATAAAGCGAACCGCCACGGCATCCTTTTCGATAATTTGCGATTCGATCTTGCCGCGGCCATGAAAAAGAAAAACGAAGCGGTGGAGAGGTTTACCAAGGGCGTTGCGCTGCTCATGCGGGAAAACAGGATTGAAACATTCTTCGGGAGCGCGCGTCTGGCGTCTTCGCAGGTGGTGAAGGTGAAAACTGCAAAAAAGGAAGAATTATCCCTGCAGGGATCGAAGATCATTATTGCCACCGGCAGTGTTCCCGTCGAGCTCCCCTCCATGCCCTTCGATGGAGAGCATATCGTCAGCTCCGACGACGCGTTATCCTTTGATGCCGTGCCGGAAAGCCTGATAGTTATCGGTGCGGGCGCCGTGGGACTGGAATTGGCGAGCATATGGATGCGGCTGGGCTCCACGGTGACCGTTATTGAGCTTATGGATCAGATCCTTCCCGGCATGGATCAACAGATATGCAGGTCGCTCATGCAGATATTAAAAAAAGAGGGAATGGAGTTTTCTCTCTCCACCAGGATAGCGGCGCATTCCATAAAAAAGGATACGGTCGAGCTGAAGGGAACAAACGGCAAAGGCAAAGAGCTGACGTTCCGGGGGAACAAGGTGCTTGTTGCCGTGGGCAGGAAAGCATATTGTGCGGATTTGGGATTGGAGATTCTGAATATTGAATTGACGGAAAAGGGAAAGATAAAGATAAATAAAAGCTATGAAACCGCGAATCCGGGCGTGTACGCCATCGGCGATATCACCGAAGGGCCGATGCTCGCCCATAAGGCGGGGGAAGAGGGGATAGCCGCGGCGGAGCTGATTGCGGGGAAAGCGGGGCATGTTAATTACGACACAATTCCGAGCGTAGTGTATACCTGGCCGGAGGTGGCTTCCGTGGGAACGACGGAGGATCAGTGCACATCGGGGAATATCCCCTTTAACAGGGGGATCTTCTATTTCAGGGCCAACGGACGCAGCATCACCTCCGATAACCTGGACGGCTTTGTAAAAATTATCGCGCATAAGGAGACCGACAGAATTCTCGGCTGCTCTATTTTAGGCCCCTGGGCATCGGACCTCATCACGGAGATAGTTTCGGTCATGGAATTCGGCGGAAGCTCTGAAGATGTTGCGCGCACCATGCATGCCCATCCCACCCTGTGTGAGGTTGTCAAGGAGGCGGCCCTGGATGTGGAGAGGCGCGCGATTCATTCCCCGCCGGGAATGAATCTGGGACGATAGAGGGCTAACTTCTATCCACATCTCACACGTTGGCCCCCTAAATCCCCCGGAGGGGGACTTAAAAGCTTGTCAAATGAGCATGGTAAGTGATAAACATGTACCATTGTCTCCTTTGGGAGTATGTCGAGCCGATCGGCTGAGTTACCGGTGAACATAAGCCCCCCTCTGGGCTAACAACTACCCACAAGTGTGTAAGCAAGGGGGATAAGAAGATAGAAGAGATGATAGAGATACATTTTTAACGGAATATTGTTAAAATTGAAGAGGAAAAACAATCATTTAAGCTCAAAAAATAAAATTATCTCTGATATCTCTTCAATTCCCCTATTCCCTGTTCTTACACATGGAGATGTGGGTAGTTGTTAGCCCTCTGGGGGGTTTGGGGGGCATGAGAGAAGGAAATAGGTAGAAATTAGGCGGTAGAGGGCGGGGCCAAACATCATAAGGAGGACATTGAATATGGAACAACCGACTTTCTCAAAAGGATTGGAAGGCGTTGTTGCCGCATCAAGCGATATATGCAACATAGACGGCAACGCAGGAAAGCTGTATTACCGGGGATATTCAATAGAAGACCTGGCGCGGCATTCCTCCTTCGAAGAGGTTACCTTTTTGTTGCTGAATGAGCATTTGCCTACAAAAACAGAGCTTGAAGACTTTCAGGGAAAAATGCGCAAAAGCAGGGCCCTCAACCCTGAGATTCGGGAGATGATCAGGAATTTCCCTGCCGAGGGGAAACCGATGGAGCTCTTACAGGCGGTCATATCCTATCTGAGCGGCTATGTGGAGCACAAGATCCAGCATTCCGCCTTCTGCGATTGCCGCATAACCCTGCACCAGGTGGTCCAGCTTGCCAGCGTCGTGGCCACATACCAGAGGCTTAAAGAAGGGAAGGAGTATGTGGAGCCGGACCCGACCCTGTCGCACGGCGGGAATTTTCTCTATATGATGCGCGGGAAAAAGCCCGAGGATTACGAGGACCGGATCATGGACGTCTGCCTTCTCCTGCACGCGGAACACGGCTTCAATGCTTCCACCTTTACCGCGCGCGTCGTCGCCTCGACCGTCTCTACCTGCTACAGCAGCATCTCGGCCGCCATCGGCGCGCTCTCCGGCCCGCTTCACGGCGGAGCCAATGAAGAGGTGCTGAAGATGCTTGATAAGATCGGCTCCGTTAAAAAGGTGGACGGGTGGTTCGCAAAAGCCATTGAAAATAAGCAGAAAATCATGGGCTACGGACACCGGGTATATAAGACAAAGGATCCGCGCGCCGTCATTATAGAAGGATTCTTAAAGGAGCTGTCAGAGAAAAAAAACGATTTCAGAGATTACGATATTCTAAAAAAGCTGGAGGCGAAGGCTCTCGAGGTTCTGAGCACGAAGGATAATCCGGTGTATCCTAACGTTGATTTTTTTTCCGGCTCGGTATTCAAGCTTCTCGGCATTCCCCCGTATCTGTTTACCCCAATATTCGCAATCGGCAGGGTTCCCGGATGGCTTGCGCATATTCTGGAACAGCGCAAGGATAACCGGCTCTACCGGCCGAAGAGCCTGTACCACGGGCCTGATCCGAGACCGTATGTACTGACTGAGGATCGGTAGGGGCGTACGGCCCCTACATAATTTAATATGCATTGGGGATTACGATATCGTCGTTATTCAAAACTTCTGCTTCGATGACCGATCCCCTGGCGGGATCCATATTCCAGTTGAGTTTGTTGGTCCAATCGTATGATTTCGGCTCGGTGAGCTCCTTCGCGCCCTTCACGAGTATCCCCTTACCCTGATCTACGGTCACCGCCCGGCCGGAATCTTTCTCGGTTACCCGGACGGATCCCTCCTTCACGCAGAGCCAGTAATCCTTTCGGAAAATGTTCTTGCGTTTTATCGCAACATAGAAGAGCGTCCCGCGCACCGAGGCCACCAGAGTGCGGTGCTGGATTTCAAAGGAGGAGGCCGCATCCTTCTTTAAAAATTTTATAAAAATCATGCCGCTGAGAAGCTCAAGAACCGTTTTTGACTTACTTGGAGCGTCGTCACCTCTGTAAGTGAAGGAAGTGTCCGGATACATCTTATAAATACTCCCGTCCGTCTCTGTTATTATGACCAAGGAGCGGCTTCCTGTTTTTATCACGCTTCCCGAAATCACCGGGCTCCCCTTCTCCGCACGATGCCATGATTTATCGCTTTTTATCCATACATCTCCGATGAAGTGAGTGACGGTGGCAGCCCTGATGTTCGTCGCAACAGATAACAAGATTATCATGAATATGAAGGCCCATTTCAGATTCATAAGCTTACTTCCTCCTTTGAATTATCGGTAAGTTAATTCAATATAACTTGCTCCATCGTCATAGTCAAGAAGGCGCATGCATCAGCATATAAAAAGTTTTATCAGCTATCCCAGCCATTACCCACATCTTTAAACCCAGCCTCCTCGGCCCCCTAAATCCCCCGGAGGGGGACTTGAAAGATTACTTTACAAACGAGCCTCAATTATCAGGCATATCCTTGATTTCCACTGTCGTGAAAAAATACTTGCTTTCGAAGTTGATGATGATATTCACAAAATTATTTTTAGCCTGACATGCAAGTCCCCCTCCGGGGGATTTAGGGGGCTTACCCGCAGAAGCGTTGAATGATAATAAATGTGGGTAACGGGTAGCCGGTGGCACAATGGAAGGATATCAATTTCATTCGCAAAGTGAAAAATTATGATACGCAAATGCACTGAATCCGATTTTGACGTCATGTATGAAATCATAAATGATGCGGCACGGGCGTATGAAGGGGCCATTCCCGCGGAGCGGTGGAGGGATCCCTACATGCCGAAGGACGAGCTCAGAGAAGAAATAGACGGCGGCATTCAATTCTGGGGATATGAAGATGCCGGAAGGCTTATCGGCATAATGGGCATCCAGGATGTCGGAGATGTTACATTGATCAGGCACGCGTATGTCTCGACAGCCGAAAGAAGAAGGGGAATCGGAAGTTCGCTCCTGAAAGTCCTCGTTAAGCAAACTGAAAAACCGGTACTCGTCGGCACCTGGGCGGGCGCCCGGTGGGCGGTGAGCTTTTATGAGAAACATGGGTTCAGGCTGGTATCGGAAAAGGAAAAGAACCGGCTGTTGACAAAATACTGGAAAATCCCGGCGCGGCAGGTAGAGACCTCGGTGGTGCTCGCTGATGCGCACTATGGCAGCAAAAATAATCTTGAATAATAACCCCGCTTTTTTAAGATTGACATATCTAGCATTTGAATTTTAATTAATGGACTTGTTGCTAAACTACTTCAAATGTCATTGCGAGGAGAGCCGGCGACGAAGGCCGGCGCATTTTGCACATCCTGTGCGCGCCGGCACGAAACCATCCTTGGTTTCAGCAATCTTAGTTTAAATTAAAATTAAAGATTGCGCTGGCCAGGATGGCCGAGTGCCGCGAAGTACATGGACGTACGAGAGCGGCCTTCGCTCCGCTCGCAATGACAGTGAGTTTTACAATGCGTCTAACGACAAAATATCTCACCAGGAGAACAATTATGCCGATGAAAACCCCGCAAGAATATATCGAAAGCTTACGAAAACTCAAACTGGTCGTATACCTGTTCGGCAAGAGGGTGGAAAACGTGGTGGACGACCCGATTATCAGGCCCTCCCTGAACGCGGTAGCCATGACCTACGCCCTGGCGACGAACCCGAAGCACGAGGAGATCATGACCGCGACGTCGCACATAACCGGGAAAAAGATCAACCGATTCACCCATATCCACCGGAGCGTGGACGATCTGGTCAAAAAGAGCAAGATGGGCAGAGTACTGGGATCCATGACCGGCTGCTGTTTCCAGAGATGCGTCGGCATGGACGCGCTCAACGCCCTTTCAATGACGACATACGATATCGATGCAAAGCATAAAACTGAATACAATAAACGGTTCCTGAAATATCTGGAATACGTTCAGGAAAACGACCTCGTGTGCGACGGAGCCATGACCGATCCCAAGGGAGACCGCTCCCTGCCGCCGCACAAGCAGGCCGATCCCGACCTCTTCCTCCATGTCGTTGAAGAGAGAAAAGACGGCATCGTAGTCAGGGGCGCCAAGGCCCATCAGACCGGCGCGGTGAATTCTCACGAGGTCATCGTTATGCCCACGATCTCCATGCGGGAAGAGGATAAGGATTACGCGGTGTCCTTTGCCGTGCCGTCAGATACTAACGGGATCATGTATATAATCGGCCGGCAGTCGTGCGACACCCGGAAAGCGGAGGAGTGCAAGATCGACCAGGGAAATATCCTTTTCGGCGGGCATGAGGCCCTGATGGTCTTCGACAACGTGTTCGTTCCCTGGGAACGGGTGTTCATGTACAAGGAATACGAATTCGCCGGCCAGCTGGTGGAGCAGTTCGCATCGTATCACCGGCAGAGCTACGCGTGCAAGGTCGGGGTCGGCGACGTGCTCATCGGAGCCACCCAGACCATCGCCGAATACAACGGCACGGAAAAGGCCTCGCATGTTAAGGATAAAATCATCGAGATGAATCACCTGAATGAAACCCTTTACTGCGGATGCATCGCCTGCGCGGCTGAGGGGCACCGGGAGCCGAGCGGGACCTATTATGTGGATCCCCTCCTGGCCAATGTGCATAAGCAGAACGTGACCCGGTTCCCGTACGAGATCGCCCGGATCGCCCAGGACATAGCCGGCGGCCTGCTCGTGACGCTTCCTTCGGAGGCCGACTTAAGATCCGCCGACGTGGGCAAGTGGATGGAAAAATATTACGCTGCCCGGAGCGACATCCCCATGGAAAACAGGATGCGCATCCTCCGCCTAATCGAGAATCTCACCCTGGGCACCGCCGCGGTGGGGTATCTTACCGAATCCATGCACGGCGCCGGCTCGCCCCAGGCTCAGAGGATCATGATATCCCGGCTGGTGGACATGAAGGAGAAGCAGAAAAACGCCAAAAGGCTCTGCGGCATCACGGATGCGGGCGCTCGGGAGGGATAGCTGAGCAGTTACTAAAATTTGCTGAATAGCTGCAATTGTTCTTGATTTTCACCGGAATTCATCGGATAAATGACCTTACGGAGTAAATCATGCAAAAATCATCACAAGAACCGAGAATCCGCAGAAAGGAAATCCCCATCGGCATGAAGCCCAGCGGGATGCCGTATACCGCTATGATCATAGACGACTCGAAAACTGCACGGCAAGTCCTCAAACAGGCCCTGTTGTCGGTTCAATTCAAAATCTTTGATGAAGCGGAGAACGGCGAAATAGCGATAAATAAATTGCAGGCGTCTGCAATCAAGCCTGATTTCGTGTTTGTGGATTATGAGATGGCAATAATGGACGGCATGGAAACCGTGAAGCGGATCAGGCCCCTCCTGGCCGACACAAAAATTATAATGGTGACCTCCCACAGCGAAAAAGATATGGTCATGAAGATGATAGACATGGGGGTCTGCGGCTATATACGAAAACCGTATGAGCGGGAAACGGTGATTAAAACGCTCACCGGCATCATCAGGGGATGCTCATGACCGGGGTACTGATGCCGACGGCAGGGGGGATGATTCATAACGGGATTCCAGAGCCTGCACGATCTTCATGATCGCGTCGTTAACAGGGCACTTAACGCCGAGCCTCGCCCCTTCCCGGACTATGGCGCCGTTGATGAAATCAATCTCGGTACGCCTCCCCTGCTTTATATCCTGATGCATTGACGAGTAATTGGCTGCAGTAAGCCTGCACACCTCTTCCACACGCGCTACCGGGTCATCGTATGCCGCCTTCAATTCCTTGCGCAGCAGCACCTCCCATCCCTCCAGCACGAGCTCCTTCATGAGCTCGCGCGCCGGCTCGAGTTCAAGGAGAGCTCCGTTCCGCACCTGGAGTATCGCGGTGAGGGGATTGATGCCGGCATTGACGAGCACCTTGCCCCACACCAGCGACTCCGGTTCAGTGCTCAGCTCAACATCAAGGCCGGCGCTTCCCATGAGCTTGGCCAGCTCTTCAAGAAAGCCCCGGCCCGGACTGCCGGCAGTTATGGGGCCAAAGGCTGTTTTTCCCCTTCCCGCGTGGCGGACATGGTTCACATCCGCCAGGTTGGCGCCCTCGGAAGTTATACCGGCGATAAGGGAAGAGCCGGGCAGGTTCCGGCTGATGATCTCCACGTTGCCCACGCCGTTTTGCAGGGTCAGCACCGGACCGCGGTACCCGGCCTGGTGCAGTTCCCGGGTGGCATCATCCGTGCTGTAGGCCTTGACGCAGAGAATTACCAAATCCGTGTTTTCCGGATATTTCAGGCCTACCGTGACCGGTACCATAAAGCTGAAATCCGCATTCATCCCTTGCCAGCGGATCCCCTTTTTATTCATCAAATCAGCCCGATCAGCCAGGTGGTCCACCAGCGTAAGATTCACCCCTGTTCTTTGCAAATATCCTGCCAAAAGCAATCCCATGGCTCCCGGCCCAACGATCGCTATGTTCATAGCTCTTACCATCTCTCTGAAATAATAGTGTCACTCTCGTGTGACCCGGCGATTATAACCCGCTTGAGCGTGGTCTCCCGATTTTACCGCCTGCACGCCAAACTCATACGCCCGTTTCAGATCACCGGGATTATTCAGAACATCCCCTCTCCCTTCGGCCTTGAAAAATATCCCTCCCTCGTAGGACTTGTCCAGGGAATCAAAAAAATATTTCGCCGTCAGCTCTCCTCCGGTGAAAAGATTCACCCCCTTTGTGGCTCCCACCATGACGAGGTATCCCCTACCCCCCTCGTGGCGCTTGCGCTCTTCGGCCGACTTCATGATCATTCTCCGCGACCAGAGCGCCTGGCACCGGTCGATGAACGCCTTCAACTGGGAGCTCATGCCGTAAAAAAAGACGGGCGACGAAAGAAAAATGATGTGCGAATCTATGAGCTTTGGGTAGACCGATTGCATGTCGTCCGGCGTTACGCATCGGCCCGTGTCCCTGCAGCCGCCGCATTCAACGCATCCCTTAAAATTCAAATCACGCACGTATATCCGCGACGCTACTGCTCCCGCGGAAGCGGCGCCGTCAAGCACCCGGTCCAGGATAGTATCGCTGTTACCTCCCTTCCGCGGGCTGCCGTATATTCCCAATACATTCATGGCGTAACCGCCCATTAATTTGTCATTGCGAGGAGCGCAGCGACGAAGCAATCTTGTTATTGTTACGCTAAGTATCCCTTAAAAAGCGATATTTTTTCAAGGCTTTTATATTGTCTATGCCCAGATCGCTTCACTTCGTTCGCGATGACAGGTAAAAAACATGATAAATAGCATTTTTGAGATGGCTTCTAATAAATCTACAATATAATACAAACATCGATTTTGTTTCCTATTTCTAATCCGCGTTCATCGGCGTCTATCGGCGGTTCCATTATTATATTTGACTATACCTGAATAGTTACTAAAAATCAAGAATATTTAACGGGACGATTTTTTTACTTGACAGACCCGTTAGTATTAGGTATTTTAGTACTTAAATACCTAAATTTGGACTCATCATTTGCCACAGGGACTATCCATATCAGATGCCGTATCACTGGCCATGCACTCAATGGCCGTTATTGCGGCGCGGGAAGGAATCTCCAGCGTACGGGCAATATCCGGATGTCTCGGGGTTTCGGAATTTCATCTTGCCAAGGTGCTCCAGCGGCTGGCGAAGAACGGCCTGGTTAAATCAAGCAGAGGCCCGCAGGGCGGCTTCACCCTCGGCAGGAGGAGCGACACGATTACCCTTCTTGACGTCTATGAAGCGGTTGAGGGGCCGCTGAAAGATTCCGCCTGTCTGATGCAGAGAAAAACCTGCAAAAAGGAGACCTGCATTTTAGGCGACTCCATGAAAGCCATGAGGAGCATTTTTAAGAAGCACCTCACCGGCACCAGCATTTCCGATATCGCCGATATTTACCAGCAGGAGGTCGGCAGTTGAACAGAACACGCTGCCCGGGACAGGACACGCGTTACTGGCGGCCTGGTGACATTTTCACGGTACAATGCGCATCATGCGGAAGCGCGGTGGAGTTCTTTAAGGACGAAGCGAGCCGCCGCTGCCCCGGGTGCGGTACCCGGCTGCAAAATCCGCGGCTGTCCATGGGATGCGCCCAGTGGTGCGAGCACGCCAGGGAATGCCTCGGGTTTGACCCGAAACAAGCGGGCGCGGGAGACGCAGCCGGCGACCGCTCCGTGGCGGATAAGATCATTGCCTCAATCAGGAAGGAATTCGGCGCCCACAGCCCTGTTGCAGAGGCAACCGATCGGGCATACGCAAAGGCGGTTCAGCTTCTTAAAAGTGAACGTGCTGACCCGGGCGTGGTCCTCCCCGCAGTGCTCCTTCTGTTGGCCGACTCTCCTGCACCGGCACAGCCCCCGGCCCGCCAATCCTCCGGAGCCAGACAATCGCTCCCTCTGGCGAAAAAAATCATGGAGGATGCGGGAGTAGAATTGAGCGACGCGGACGATATATGCTCGATAATAAGCACCTACCACTCCGGGGGGTTCATCGATTCGCCGGAGTTTCGCGTGGTTAAAAATTCATTCAACGGGCGGTGAGGCCGGTAACGATCGACCGATACCTAACCGATCATCCGGTCTACCTCCACGTACTCCGAGACAAGGCGGCCGAGGAACTTTACGTTTTCCCGGTTGTCCGGCATGAGAAGGCTGTGGAAATTATCCATCTGCCGGGCGACCTCGTAGGTGTCATAGGAAACCAGAAGGAGAGGAATCCGCTTCTCCGCTGCCCTGCTTACTATGTTCGGCGGCGGCAGAAGGTTGTTGGTCAGGATGACGCCCGCCGTGTCGCTCTCAAGCGCGGCGACGATCATGTCGCTCCGGTCTCCGCTCGTGATGAGAAGCTTGTGCTCCTTGTTGAAGAGCGGATTCCTCAGGGATTCCTCGGTGGACATGGCGCCCACGAATATATGCTTAACGATATTATTGAGCCCCTCTTCTCCGGCAATGACCTTGGCGACGAACCGGTCGGCGAGGAAGCTCATGGTGAAATGGGTGAGCTGCGCCTTATAGGGAATGATGCCTAAAACCGCGATGCCCGTATCCGTGACGGACTTGAGGTAGCTGTTTTTAAAGTCGTCGATATCATGGATTTTATTGATGATGACGCCGCCGAAGTCGATGTCGGAAAAATCAACATAGGATCTCAGAAACTCTACATCGTCCATAACCTGGTCGACATCCCCGCCGATAACAAGCACGAGCCGGGCGTCCAGATATCTGACCAGCGAGATAGAGTCAAGGTGCACGGAGGCGCCGAAGGCGAGGTCCCTCCCCCCTTCTATGATGAGCGCGTCGCAGCCTTTGCCCTGTGATTCCGCCATGTCGGCGAGCGCCTTCCTGACGCTCCGGTCGTCATACTTGAAGCGGAGCTTCGAGTGGCTGAAACCCAATGAGATGCTGTCCGGCTCTTCATCATGCCCCAGGATCTTCAGCAGCACCGTAGCGTCATGATCGACGTTCTTCTTTCGCTTATAGATCAGCCGGTCTCCCAGCGGCTTGATGTATCCGTATTTCTTCTGCGCCGCCGCGATCATTCCGGCAATGATGCTCGTTTTGCCCGCGGCCTCGTGCATGGATGCTATCAATATCCTTTTCATGAACTGCCTCCTTAAGCCAGATATTTTTTCATCATCCGATAAGGATGCGGCTGTCAAGGGCTTTCACCCCCCGGCTCTGCTCATATACGACGACCGGGTTGATCTCGAGGTCGGTGATCCGCGGGCACTTACGGATGACCGCGCCCGCTTTAATCATCACCTCCACGAGCCCCTCGATGTCCTTGCGGACCTCGCCCCGTACGCCCATGAGGAGCGGGAACGACTTGAGCTCCTTGAGCATCTTCACGGCTTCGATGCGGTTAAAAGGGAAACCCCGGAAGGCTATATCCTTCATCACCTCCACGTAGATGCCGCCGAATCCGCACATGACGATCGGGCCGAACGACGCATCGCGCCGCGCGCCCACGATGATCTCGACCCCCTGGGAAACCATCTCGCAGACCTCGATTCCGTCGATGTGCGCGTCCGGCTTGAATCTGCGAGAATTCTGGATAATGGCCTCATACGCGTCCACGGCCTCTTCCCGGTTCTCAATATTGAGCGCAACTCCGCCTGCGTCGCTCTTATGCAGGATGTCCCGGGACACCACCTTCATGACCAGGGGATAGCCGATATCCTCGGCGTGGCGCACCGCCTGATCAATGGTGACGGCAATCCTGCTTTGCGGAATGCTGATATTCACCGCCTTCATGACTGCGGAGCCCTCGTTCGCGAGCAGGAAATTCCTCCCCGCGGCAAGCGCCTGGCCGATTATCCGGTCGATGGCGCCGACATCGATGTCCGCATCGTCGATCATGTCCGATTTCTCCCGCAGATACCGCTCATACCGGTGCAGCACGCCCAGGCACGACACGGACGCGTGCACATCGCCGTACACGGGAACATTCCGGCTCCTGAGCCGGTTAATCGCCTCCGCAACGGCCTCACCCCCCACGGCCGCGTAGCAGACGGGCTTGCCGGCATTCATATGGTCCCGGTACGAGCCCTCGATCATGGGGGCAAGGCTCGCGGAATCGAAGGTCGCGGTCTCGCAATAGAGCGCGATGGTGGCGCCGATGTTCTTGTTGGTCAAGGGCACCGAAAGCGCCAGGTCGTAATCCCCGGCGTTGGCCCCGCCGGTCAGGTCCACCGGGTTTTTCGTTGATCCGAATGACGGAACAACCGGATCAAAGGCATTCTTTAATTCGGCCTGATCGTCATAGAGCTCGATCCCGAATCTCTCGCACGCGTCGGTCGCGAGCACCCCGACTCCACCCCCGTTGGTGATTATAACGCTTTTGCCTCCGCCCGGCTTCGGGCTGAAGGCGAGGAAGGCGCACCAGTTAAACGCCTCTTCGATGCTTTCGGAGCGGATCACCCCGCACTGCCTCATGACGGCGTCGAAGATCTCGTCCGTACCGGCGAGCGACCCGGTGTGCGAAGCGGCAGCCAGGGCGCCCCGCTTCGACCGGCCGGATTTGATGACCACAACCGGTTTTTTCTCGGTTACGCGCTTCAGCGCGGCGATGAGCCGCTCTCCGTCCTTAACGCCTTCAATGTACATTAAAATGACTCTGGTGCCGTCATGCCTGATCAGGTAATCCAGGAGATCGGATTCGTCGATATCGCACTTGTTGCCGATGGAAACGATGGCGGAAAGGCCGATATTCTCCACCGCAGTTTTGCCGATAAGGGCGATCCCGAGCGCCCCGCTCTGCGTGAGGATGGCTACGCGGCCCGGTTTTATATCGGTGGCGGAGAAGGTGGAATTGAGCGACGCCTCGGATGAGTAGAGTCCGAAGATGTTCGGGCCCAGAACCCTCATGCCGTAATCGCGGGCGACCGCGACGATATTCTTCTCCTCTTCGGTGTTGCCGATCTCGGAAAAGCCGGAGGTAATGATCTGCACGAACTTCACGCCCTTGCGGCCGCACTGCATAACCGCGTCCAGGACGAATTTGGCGGGGATCACGATTGAAGCAACGTCGATATCGCCGTTGATATCCTCTATTTTCCCGTATACCTGACGTCCTAAAATCTCGCCGCCATGCGGGTTTACCGGAAAGACCCTGCCCGGGTATCCCCCCCGTATGATATTATAGAGAACCTTATATCCGATCTTGTCGGTTTCATGCGAAGCTCCGATAACGGCGACGCTTTTGGGCGCAAACAGATCCCGTATTTCATTGTCATTTTTTGTCATCGCTTTAATCGCATATCAGGACGAGCTTCTTCTTTGGCATTCGCATACCTCCTTAGATCACTTTAACACCGGGGAATGCTGAAGTAAAAGGTCGCGTGTTTCCCGACTTCGGATTCCACCCACATCCTGCCCTGATGCTTCTCGATTATCTTTTTGCATATATACAGGCCCAGACCCGATCCTTTCACCCCCTCCGTGCCTTTCTGCCTCAGGCGGCTGAATTTTTTAAAGAGCCGCTCTTCAATATCGGCCTTGGATATTCCTACGCCCTGGTTATGTATCGAGACAATGTAATTTCCGGCGTTCTCCTCGCAGGCTACGGTTATCGGGGTTTCGGGAGCGCCGTACTTGATGGCGTTGTTGAGGAGGTTGTTGACCACGATCTTCAGGAGATTCGGATCCCCGATTATAAAGGGCTTGGCCGGTATCTCCGCTGCGACAATGGGCATCTTTTTCAGATTTTCCCGGTATTCGGGTATATCCAGAGCCGGCTGGATGACATCGCCTGCCAGATCGATCCTCTGGGTAAAGGCCTCAAGGTTGTCGAGGTCCATCTTGGAGAGATCGATATAATTGCGGATGATATCCTCCAGATACTGGCAGTTGCGCAGAATCTTTTCAACGGTCTTCTGCTGCTCATTGTCGAGGTTTCCCAGGTAGCCCCGGTACAGGGTCTCGGCCGTGGTATGGACCGCCGAGACCGGGCTTTTCATCTCATGGGAGACGATCGCCATAAGGTCGAGCATGGCCGCATCGGAATGCTCCTCCCGCGACTTTACCGCGTTCTCAACCACGCTCTTAAGCTCCTCCTTGGTGAAGGGCTTGGGGATATAATCAAAGGCGCCCATCTTGAGCGCTTCGCGCGTATTCTCCACCGTGGCGAAGCCGGTGAAAATAATGACGGTCACCTCGGGCTTGGTTTTTCGCAGGGTCGACAGAACCTCCATGCCGCTGAGGCCCGGCATTTTAATATCGGTTATAACGATATCGTATTCCTTTTCCCCGGCGCGTTTCAAGCCTTCGTCCCCTGAATACGCAGTGTCTATTTGATAATTTTCTTGGCCCAGTATGCGCAGACAACTCTTCAATATGATGTCTTCATCGTCAATTATCAGTATTTTTATTTTTTTATTCATATTTATAACTATTCAACTATTATTTCAGAGATTTCATTTTCATTCAAGATATAAACCTCAAAACCTTTGCGACTTTGCGTCTTTGCGAGAATTTTCCAAATCTTGTTGCTTAGCCATCGAAACCTCTACCGGGAACTCAATAGTAAAGGTCGTTCCCCTGCCCACCGTGCTGTCGACTTTGATCGTGCCGTTATGCCGCTGTACAATGCCGTAGGTGACCGCAAGCCCGAGACCGGTGCCCTTGCCGGTCTCCTTGGTTGTAAAAAACGGATCAAAGATCTTGGGCAGATTTTCTTCTTTAATTCCGATTCCGGTGTCGGAAACCCTGACAACTATCTTCCGGTCGCTCTCATCATATTCGGTAGACATGGTCAGCTCGCCCCCGTCATGCATGGCGTCGGCTGCGTTGACAGCGAGGTTGTTTATGACGGATTTTATCTGGTTGCTATCAATATTAATCTCCGGAAGATTTTCCGACAATTGTTTTTTGATCTTTATATTTTGAAAATTCACGTGCTTCTCCAGTATGGAAAGGAGATCGATTATGATCCTGTTGATGTCTCCGGGCAGCTTTTCTATCTTCGTCTCGCGCGCGAAATCGAGTATTCCTTTCACGATCTCCCTGCACCGCAGGGTCTCATCGATGATCACTTTTAAATCGCACCGGCACCGCTCATCCGTAAGCTCGTCATACAGGGCGGTGCTGTAGCTTAAAACCCCGGTGAGGGGGTTGTTGATCTCATGCGCTATGCCGGAGGCGAGCCTTCCCAGAGAGGCGAGCTTCTCCGACTGGACAATCTGCATCTCCGTCTGTTCTTTGAGCTTCTTGTCCCGCTCGTCGATCGCATCGATCATCCGGTTGAAGGTGACGCCTAAATACCCCAATTCATCATGGGAAACCGGAACGATTTTCTTACTATAGTTCCCCCGCACTATCTCCTGTGACGCGGCTACCAGCGACCGGATCGGGGTTATGATACTCCGTATCAGATACACGGAAAGGGCGACGGCGACGAGCGCGGTTATAAGGGTGACCAGCAGCGCGAAAATCGTGGCGTTCCGCTTGATGATGTTGTACTTGTCCTCGAGAATTCCCACATACAGGATGCCGATGACCTTATTGTTTATATCATGGATGGGGCTATATCCCGACAGGTACCAGTTGTTGACGACAAAGGCCTTGTCCAGCCACACCTCCCCGTGCTCGATGACCTTCCGGTACACCTCTTCGGATACCTGCGTGCCCACGGCCCGCTTCCCCCGGCTGTTTTTCACGTTGGTCGCTATGCGTAAATCGTCCATGAATATCGTAACCGTGCCTATTTCATATCCGTTGACGCTGTCGTCTTTAAAAAGGAGCTTCTTGATGCGGTCCACCAGCTCAAAGTCGTTATTGAGCATCTTGGCGCCGTAGATCACGCCGATCAGCCTGCCGCCGCTTAAAACCGGGGCTGCCGCCGCCAGGCTCATGCCGTTGGTCTCGAACATCTTATCGATTTTGCGCGCCCGGGGCGTCGGTATGACCCTGATTCCGGCCCGGTCCGCGAGCTTCCGGTCCTCACGCAGGAGGAGCTCCCGGCTGGCAATATCCGTACCGGAGCATGATTTCCTGTTCTGAAGCACGTACCTGACGAACCGATCGCCGCTTATGTCGTCGCCGTAACCGGCCGAGCCGTTCGCCCGCGCTACGACCCTGCCGGCCGCGTCGGTTATGGTCATGATATCGATATCGAGCTCCTTCCTGACCTCATTGAGCTTTTCGCTCAAGAGGGGGCGGTTGTTCTGTAAGATGGCGGTTTGCAGATACCCGAGTGAGGCAAGGTGTTTCGTGAAAAGATATATTATATTGACGCGTTTAAAGTATATGTACCGGGCGGTATTGAGGTTGCTCCGCACGTCATCGTAAGCCTGTCCCACGACATTCTTGTTGATGACGTTCCGGCTGATTATGACCGAGTTGATCCCGCTGATTACTACAACTGACAGCAGGCTGATGACAAGCTTGGTGCTGATGTTCGCCTTAACTATTTCCTTCATCAGGTATCACCCGGATAGCCCGGATCAGGTGTGTTTCGACACCTTCTCCAGCAGCGCGTCTAAATTAACCGGCTTCGTCAAAAAATCATTGACCCCCGGCAGAAAATTCTCGGAATCATCAAGGGAGAACCGGGAATTTGTCACCTGATTGATTGCGGTGAGCATGATGATCGGCGTATTCTTGACCTCTTTGTATTTCGACATAGGCCTGCTGTTCCGTATCTGGTAGGCGAATTCGAAGCCGGCCGTGTCCGTCTCCATCATGATATCCAGTATTATCAGGTCCGGTTTGACGGCGGATACCTTTTTCAACGCTTCCGCACCTGAATGAGCTTCTGTAACATCATATCCTTTTGAAGTCAATACTGTTTTAAGGTTTGAACAGGTATCCGTATCATCATCAACCAGCAGTATTTTTTTACCCATTGAATTGCTCCATTGTCAACTATAATTGCTCTTATGCCCTCACCCGCGCTGCCGCGCACCCTCTCCCATTTAGCTCGGAAAAAAGGAGAGGGTTTTCGTGATATTAGCCTTCTCTCCCTCCCCCTCTCCTTTTTTCATTATTTCTTAATGGGAGAGGGGGTCGGGGGGTGAGGGTTAATCATTCAATACCTTATATATAACGTTCCTCTCCTCCCATGCCTTGTTCGCCAGATACATATCCACCGGGAACTCGACCTGTTTGAGCTCCACCGGCGCCGCTTTCTTATTCGCCAGGCCGAGAGCCACGGCCACGCCGTAGATGATAGCCTCGGGCCGCGGCGGGCATCCGGGCACGATGAAGTTCACGGGAACGGCCTTGTCGGCTCCGCCGGTCACATTATAGGTGTCGAACCAGCAGTTCCCGCCGATCGCGCATGAGCCGATCCCGAACACGAGCTTCGGCTCGGGGATGGCAGCGTACGCCTTTTTCACCAGCGGGAGCATCGGACGCGTGACCGCACCGGATATGAGCATGACGTCCGCATGCCGCGGCGATGCGACGAGCTTCATGCCGAACCGCTCAACGTCGTAATAGGGCGTAAGCACGTTCAGTATCTCTATATCGCAGCCGTTGCAGGCGCCGGAGTTGCAATGGTATATCCAGAGCGACTTGGTAAAGGCTTTCTTGCAGATTTTGGACAGCATAGCTATTCTCCTATTTTACGGGGCCGCTGGTGCCGGTCTGACTCTTCGAGCATCTTCTCGTCAAAATGCTCCGTGGCTTTCTGGATCACCGCGCGCAGCTCCAGATTGTCGTACCGGAAGCCCTTGAGCCCCATCTTGTCGATCATATTGGTCTTTTCCCTGTTGTAGCATCTGCCGCACCGCTGGCAGGTGAGCATGAAGAGCTCCATGCTCAGGGTGATATCGTTCTTGTCATTCGTGGCGAGCTCATACTGTTCGCTCATGGTTATGGCGCTCTCCGGGCACACGTCTGCGCAGCGGCCGCAGTAGGTGCAGCGGGAGCCGTCGTACATCATCACGCGCAGGTCCTGGCACAAATCCCTGACCAGAATCGTCCGGGCCGGACAGTGGGCCGCGCATCCGCCGCAGCCGATGCATTTATGGTGGTCCCATACCGGCTGGCCCCGGAAATTTTTCGGGACCGGATGCGGTTCAAACGGGTACTTCAGAGTAACCACTCCCGGTTTTAAAACCAACAACACCTGTTTTATTTTACTCGTAAGCCACACGGCAACTCTCCTTAAAAAATAGATTATACCCCGTACACGGACAATCCTACCGCGACCAGGGAGATCGCGATCAACACCGCGTAATACTTCTGCGCCTGGTCGATTCGAAGCCGCGGATTGGTGGATCCGATGAGCGCGATGACGATAAACACGACGAATACCATTGCGAGCTGGACCAGCACGTCCACGCCGTAAGCGCCGGTTTTCGCAAAGGGAATGAAAACCATGACGAACAGGGCCGCGTAAAACATCTGCTTGAGCATCAGATAATACCGAAACAGCGCGTAATTGGGGCCGCTGTATTCGATAAAGGGCCCCTCCAGTATCTCGACCTCCGCCTCGGCTATGTCGAACGGCTGGCGTCCCACAAAGGCCTGGAGCGCCATCAGATACACGGCGAGCATGAGCACGGCCGACCAGCCGTATCCTCCCGCAGTGCTGAACACGGCTTCATCTATCCCGAGGCTCTTCACCTTGACCGCGCCCAGAATGAAGGTCATGGCAAGCACCGGCTCGACCATGATCATGGTGATCATCTCGCGGCTTGATCCCATGAGCGCATAGGTGTTTTTGCTGGAAAGCGCTCCCAGGAGGCAGGCGACCCCGCCGAGCGTCAAAAGGTAAATTATCGTAATGACGTCAGCGTACCGTGTTAAATAATTCGCCTGATAGCCCAGGGGCATGAAGGCGATCACGCTGAGTATCGAAGCGAGCGCGAGCATCGGCGCGACGGTGAACGCGAAATTACCGGCGCTCAGATTCTGTTTCCCCAACAATTTGAGCAGGTCGTAGTAGGGCTGGATCACCGGCGGCCCCTGCCGCGACTGTACCCGGGCGGTAATTTTCCTGACCACGCCCTCGAACAGAGGGGCGAGGACCAGAAACGCCGCTATATTGACCGCGATGTAGAGAATGTCCATGTTTCACCTTCCCGCGTTTAATTTAGCTCGTGAAATCTGCTCGAGCTCCCTGCCGGTCAGACGGATTGCCTTCCCGGATCCTACGTCGACCTTCACCACCCGGTCGGTGCACGAGAAGCAGGGATCGATGCTCCCGATGATGATCGGCAGGTCCGCGAACTGATCATTCAGAAGCATGAGCGGAACCCCCTGCAGATTCGGATACGTGGGGGCGCGCACCCGCCACCGCTCAGGCCGGTTCTCCTCTCCCGTGATCAGGTAGTGAACCACCTCTCCCCGGGGCGCCTCAACCGCCGAGATGGCGTGCCGGAGCGGCTGAATGTCTTCGGCGAATTCAGTCATGATCGGCCCGTCCGGCATCTTGTCCAGGGCCTGGCGGATTATCTTGATCGACTCGAATGTCTCCAGTATCCGCACCACGACCGTGGCCCATACGTCGCAGCTGTCCAGTACCGGCACGTCGAACTGCACCTCGTCGTATGCGGCATAGGGGTGATCTCTACGAACGTCTATGTCTATGCCCCGCGCCCGCGCCACCGGCCCGACCAGGCTCCAGAGCCTGGCCTCCTCGTTGGTAATGCATCCTACGCCCTTGGTCCTCCGGTGGATTGCGGTGTCGCCGATGATCGCATTTTTTATTGTCATAAGCTCTTTTTCAATGGTCTTGAGCACGCCGGCCAGCTCGTCTTTAAGCTCGGGCGTGATGTCGCGGCGCACCCCGCCGACAACGATCATGCCGTAGGTCTTGCGGTTGCCCGTGAGCTTCTCGCTGAACCACATGATGCTCTCGCGCACCCGCCATGCCTGCATGAACACGGTGTCGAACCCGATCAGGTGGCCGGCCACGCCGAGCCAGAGGAGGTGCGAATGCACCCGCTCGATCTCGAGCATAATGGTGCGGATGAATTCAGCCCTGCGCGAAATCTTGAGGCCGCTGGCAAGCTCGACGGACTGGGAATACGACGTGGCGTGCACCGATCCGCATATCCCGCATATCCGCTCCGCTATGAAGGGAATCTCGTTGTAGGTGACCTGGGTCTGGCACAGCTTCTCGATGCCGCGGTGCACCATGAACCCGCGGTAGTCGCACCCCTTGATGGTCTCGCCGTCCACGAATACTGCAAAGTGAGCGGGCTCATGAAGCGTGGGATGGAACGGGCCCACCGGCACTACGGTGCACCCTTCAGGGCACTCATCGAGCTGGTACGCCACGTTCTCCGCCGGGGGCGGCATCAGGTTCCAGGGGACCTCTTTTCTCAAGGGATAGATTCCCTCAGGCCAGTCGTCGGAGAGTATGAGCCGCTTCGGCTTGGGATGTCCCGTGAACTTCATGCCCAACAGGTCCATGTACTCGCGCTCGGACCAGCCGGCGTTCGGGATATCCGGGGTAATGGAGTCGAGGACCGGGTCCTCCGCCGGAACCGCGCTTCTCAGGCACACGAACAGGTCGTCCCGGTCAAGGCTGAAGGTATGGATGAGGCCCAGGGTCTTGTCCCGGGCGATATTGTCGTACCCGATGCTCACGAGGTACCGGCCGCCCATTCTAACAATCTCATTGGATATCTCCCTGACCCTGGCCTTGTCGATGTCGACGAAGAGCCTGCTTCTCAGGGGATGATCGAAATGGATTATAGCACTCTTGAATCTATTAGAAAGTTTATTTTTAACTTCTTCAATAGTAAGCATGATTTACCTCGGATCACTTATTTTTTGACATTGCCGCCGGTCCACCAGAGCGCCTTCTTGAAGGCCGCGTACATGTTACTGCTCACATACCTGTTCGTATTATTCAAATCCTGGTACCCGCAGAGCCAGGTCGGCGCCGTCTTTTCCTCTGCTCCGCCTGATTTTTTCATCAGCCAGGCGAAAATAAAAGCAGCGGCGAAAACGATCAACACGACGATCGGGACGGCAACGGAGGACAAAAGAGCTTTCATACCCGGAATGCTCACGGATACCCCCATCGCGGAATTGACGATAATGCCGTCAAGCAAAACGCCGGCGAACAGGGATTGGATTATGGAGCCGCCTGAATTCCTGAATATTCTCATGAAAGCTTCAAAATACACAAAGGGAAGGAGCCCTTGAACAACGCAGAGCAGCGCCAGGATGATTTTCGGCGCAAGCATCATTGCCGGAACCTCCTTGATATTCCTGCTGACGTTCCATTCCACGCCGGATGACGCAAAGGTCATGCCGAAAAACTTCACGTACGAGGCGAGCGTCACCGCGCTCGTAAACAGCGCGATGATCCCGAATATGGCCAGGAACAGCAGCTCGCTCCCCGCCAGTATCGAGGATGATATGATCGTCCACTTGCTCGCGAACCCGCTGAAAGCCGGCATGCCGGCGATGGAGAGGGACGCTATGCCCGCGACAAGGGCCGTTGCCGGCATGAGCTTCATCAGCCCGCCGAGCTTGTTCAGGTCCCTGGTTCCGGTTGCATAGAGCACGCTCCCGGTGGACAAAAAGAGGAGACCCTTGAATACCGTGTGGTTGAGGGTATGATACAGGGCGCCGATGATGGCGATTACGGACAGGAGCTTTACAAAGTCATTATTGCTATGGAGCATCACCAGGCTGCACCCCACGGCGAATATGATATAACCCATCTGGCCGATGGAGTGAAAGGCGTGGAGCCGCTTCGCATCATGCTGCTTCAGCGCCTGGACCGTGCCGATGAAAAGCGTCACCGCGCCCAGGCCGGAGACGATCGCGCCCCAGAGAAAGCCGTCGAACGGAGCTTCTGCGCCTGCCGGAACCATCCAGAAAAAGGTCCGCATGATGCCGTACACGCCGGTCTTGATCATCACGCCGGAAAGGAGCGCGCTGATCGGAGAGGGCGCAATCGAGTGAGCGTCCGGGAGCCAGAGCTGGCCCAGGGGAAACACGCCGGCCTTGAAACCGAATCCAACCAGGAGAAGTCCGTAGATCGGATATATGTATACACCCTTCGTTCCCGCCAGCTTGCCGGTGATGACGTGCAGGGGATCGCCCAAGGAAATTCCGTCAATGAAAAACGTTCCGGCCAGGACGAGAATCCACGCCAGCTCCATAAGGGCGAGATACTTGTTGGCGTTCCGGACATTTCCCTTCTCGCGGTATTCGAACCGGATAAGGAAATAGGAAGCGAGGGTCATGAGCTGCCAGGCAAGGCTAAAGCCGATAGACAGATCGTCCACGGTCACGATGCCGATCATGCCGAGTATGAAGACCGGAAAATTGAGGTAATAGCTCCAGAGCCGGTACTCGGGATAGTGCTCCATGTACTGTATTGAATAAAAGGCGCTCATGATCGCCATGAATGATATGATGCCGATGAAGAAGCCTGAAAAGCCGTCGATCAGGAGATATATGCCCACCGGCCCGATCTGGAGAAGCCCTGATTTGGCTCCGGCAGCCTCGAATATGGAAACGTAGCTTATATTCAAAAGCAGTATCCCCGCTGCCGCTACCAGGATAAAATTGATCCATCCGGCAAGCTTCCTCTTGCGGGAGAAGAGCGGCGCGATAAGGGCTGACGCAAGCAGTATGCCCAGCGCGGTAAGTAATTTTCCATACAGATCAATGTTCATAAACGGGCTCCTTCTGATCCTCGGTAATGTAATCGACGATAAGATCGCAGATTAAACGAACGCTTTGATTCACCTCGTTCGACAGGCCGGCGCCGAATCCGGTATCCCGGACCTCGATGCCGAGCAACCAGACCTTCTTGTGATACTTCTCGAGTATCTTCCCCGTCAAGGCCAGGGAAAGCTTATGGGTCGAATAGTCGCCGGCGATCTCCTCCATTTCACACAGTCTGCCGAACAGCACCGACCCGACCTCTCCCCCGGACTGGACCGCGTCGACGATGAGGACGTTGTCGCAGTCGAGCTCCGCTATCTGGTACGCGTAATTTTCAGGCACGTCCTCGACGTTCATTAAAATTACTCCGCCCGGGACTCCCCGCTTCTTCAGTCCTTCTACGACAAAAAGGCCGGCCGCGTCGTCGCGCTTCAGGTAATTACCCATGCCCACGATGCAGGTCTTCTGATGGAGAAGATCTTCTATCTTTACAACGAGTCCCATTATATCTGCTCTCCCAGGGTCTTGATCTGGCGGTAGGTGTACACCGGCCCGTCGGTGCACACCAGGGTTCTGCCGATCGAACAGTGCTGGCACTTGCCGATGCCGCACTTCATGTGCCGCTCCAGGGTTGAGACGATGCTCTCCTCGCTTATGCCGAGCCCGGTGAGCTCCTTGATGACCGCGTTGAACATGATTGGCGGGCCGCACACGAACGCGATCGTGTCCTTCACCGGCACGTCGACCTTCTTCAACAGGGTGTGCACGAACCCGTTCTCGCCGTCCCAACCGGGAACCGGGTTGTCGATGGTGATATAGGTCTCGAATCCGGGAGCCGTCTTCCAGTCTTTAAGGTTGTACTGGTACATGAGCTCCCGGGGAGTCCGCGCGCCCAGGAACAGGAGGATACGGCCGAACTTTTCCTTATTCTGCATCACGTGCATGATTGAAGAGCGGAGCGGGATAAGGCCGATCCCCCCGGCCACGTAGATCACGTTTTTTCCCTTGATCTCGTCAAAGGGGAATCCGTTGCCGAAGGGCCCCCGTATGCCGACTTTATCGCCGGCAAAAAGCTCATGCAGGGCGTCGGTCACCTTGCCGACCTTCCGCACCGTCAGATGAAAACGGTCGTTCTCCGGGCTCGGCGGCAGCGAAACCGCGAATTCGCCGGCACCGAAGACCGTGCACATGACGAACTGGCCTGATTTGAATTGGGGAGCCTTTCCGCCCTTTCGCTCATCAAAGGAAAGGTAAAAGGTCTTTACGTCGACGATCTCGTCCTTGATCTCCTCAATAGTGGCGATTTCAGGGATTGTTGTGTTGTTTATCTCGCTCATGTCACCCACCTACTTTTGAATCTCACGTCTGATATATGTGACGACATTGGGCAGGCCGATATCGCCGGGGCACACCCACGCGCACCGGCCGCAGCCGACGCAGCCCGGCCGGAGATATTTCTTCGATTGCGAATACGATAATTTGCAGAAGAAGCGCTTGTTCCTCCGGTCCTCGACCGGTTTTCGGGGGTTATGGCCGCCCGCCATGCGGGAGTAGCCCTCATACGCGCATGAATCCCAGGTCCGCATCCGGTCGGCGGAGTCGGCCCCGGTCACCGGGTCCATGATGTTGAAGCAGGAGCAGCTGGGGCAGACGAAGGTGCAGGCGCCGCACTCCAGGCACTGGTCGCCGATGTATTCCCACACCTTCTCATCGATAAGGCCGGTGGTGACCCTGTTCACCACCCGCGATATCCAGGCCTTGTTGTCCTTTGCCAGGGAATCGAACAGGGACACGGATCTATCTACCCGCTTCTCCTTTTCTTTTTTATGCGAATCGCCGGCTTTCGGAAGCGACATCTTCTCTGCGAGCTTCTTCCCCTTGTCGCTCCCGACTTCGACCAGGTACTCACCGCCCAGATCGGTCAGATTGAGGTCATATCCCTCATGAGCGCTCGGGCCGGAGTCCGTGCATACGCAGAAGCACTGCTTGAACGGCTCGACGCAGGTGTTGGTGACGATGAACATGTTCTTCCGGTGATTCCGGTACACCTCGTCGGCGAACTCCTGCCCGAGGAAGAAACGGTCAAGGCAGAGCATGCCGCTTAAGTCGCATGAGCGCATGCCGAAGAGCGCCTTGGGCGCGTCGTCGAAATCGGGCTTGATCTCCGCCTTCTTGTTTTTCCGATCGTAGGTATACGACATGATCCGCTCAAACTGCGGGAACAGTACGTGCTTGGCCGGATTCGCGGGAATGGGAAGCTCAAGGTCGATCTCGCCCGCGTCATCCGCCTTCACGAACATGGTCTGCCGCGTCTCCTTTTCCAGTACCGGGCCGTAAACCTGATACTCCTTGTGCAATTCTTGTGCGATATTGGTGACTTGATCTTCTTTTATAATATACATGGCTATACCTTCACAATTCTGACCGGGATGGTCGCGTCTTCCCCTCTTTTCAGCACGTCCTTGTGCTCCAAAAAAAATTTGGTGACCATATCATGTATGAAATACGCGACATACGCCGTATTCTTCTTCACCTTGTCGGTTACCTGGACCATCGTCTCCATGGAGCCGTAGGGAGATACGATCTTGACCGGGAACCGGTCGCGCACGCCGAGCTCCTGGGCGTTTTCAGGCGCCAGGGCGACATATCCCTGCGGATACAGAAGGAGGGTGGCGTTGTACTCGCGCAGCGGGATAGTGGTCTTTTTCATGAGATTGTTCTGGTGCCAGTAGTGCTGCGCCTCGCCGATGAGGAGGAGTATCGGATATTCCTCGCTCGCCCGGGGAACCCTGAAGCTCGAGTCGACCGGCGCAAACGAGATCTTTTTCGGGACCCCGTCGAGCGAAAAGCGGGCGGTTCCGTTCGGATTCTCCTTATTGCAGGGCCACTTGATCCCGTACGAGCCCTCAAGCTTCCGGTGCGAGATGCCCGCGTATGAGGGCGTGAGCCGGGCGATCTCCGCCGTCACGTCTGCCGGGGAGGCATATCCCCATTTCGCTCCCGCCTTCTCGGCTATCATGGTGTAGAGCTTCCACCCGGGTACCGTACCTTTCGACGGCTCGAGCTTTTTCTTCGACAGCTGCACGCGGCGCTCGGTATTGGTATAGGTGCCGTCGGTCTCGACGTAGGTCGCGATCGGGAGAACCACATGCGCGTAGTTGATGAAATTATTCCGGAACGAGCCGATATAGGCGACAAAGTCCATGTCGCGTACCTCGTTCACGTTCATGATGATGGACTCGTCATGCTCGACCACGACCATGGCCTTGAGCCTTTTGCCGGCCATGAGAAGCTCATGGATCGACGCGCCCGCCTCCGCGGGGAGTTTGACGCCCCACTCCTTGTTGAATTTCTCCCGGGCAGTCGCGTCCGATAATTGCTGGAATCCGGTGAGGAGGTCGGGCGCGATCCCCATGTCATAGCTTCCCTGCAGATTGTTGATGCCGGTTATCGGATTCACGCCGCATCCCTCCCTGCCGATCTTTCCGGCCAGGAGGAAAAGGTTGTAGATATAGCCTATGGTCTCCTGATCGAAGCCCGATATGCCGGAGGAGAAAAAGACCATCGCAGTATCGGAACGCGCCAATTCGCGGCCGACCTCTTTCAAAGCGGCCAGGTCCACACCGGTCTTATCGGCTACATCGCCGTCCTTCAATGTCTTGATCGCGGACACGAAGCCCTCGTATCCGCTGGTGTATCTCTTTATGAAATCCGCGTTGGTGAGAAATTCTTCCAGAATGACCTTTGCCATATACGCCATGGCTATCTTGTAAGAGCCGGGCCGCACCTGTAAAAAGGAGCCGGAGAGTCGGGCGATCTGCGTGTTCCGGGTGTCGAGAGTGACGAGCCGGGCGCCGGCGCGTGCGGCCTTGTGTATCTCGCTGCCGATGATCGGGTTTTGCTTGGTTATGTCGATGCCCGCTACCAGGATGAATCGGGCCTTTGATATCTCCTCAAGGGAGCCGAGCATGCCTGCCATGCCGGTTCCCCGGTGCATCACGTTCAGGCTTCTCCGGTGGCCGGGGTCCGAATCCAGGCTGATATTGTTCGTGTTGAACACGGCCCGCGCGAGCTTCATCAATAAAAAATTTTCTTCATTGGATGAGCGGGGGGACGCGAGGAATCCGACTTCGTCGGCCGCGTTTTTTTTGCGCTTTGCCAGGTTGTCCACGAGAACGCCGATCGCTTCATCATAGGTCGCCTCCACGAGCTTGCCGTTTTTTCTGACGAGCGGGGTTTGTATCTTTTCATTCGTATTCAACAGCTCATGGATATTCCATCCCCTCACGCAGAGCCTGCCCTTGCTGACCGGATGCCCCTGGAGGGGGTAAACGCCGCGCACCGAGTCTCCCCTCACGTCCAGGAGATGCCCGCATCCCGTGCCGCAGAATGTGCAAATGCCGGATTTATAATTCATATAACAAGCTCCTCATTCTATAAATTTTATCCGCAGTCCTTTCCGCGTGAATGCCATGAGGGGAAATCACGTTCTCGCGAAAGTAGAGCCTCCCGCTACGCCGCGCCCCGCTTGAATACTATATACAAAGATCCTTAAAAATTAATGTCAACAGCACAGGATTAAGATAGCATTGAACGGGGAAGGCGGTCAATTCCCGATAATTGTGATTTTCTATTAACAAAAATTGGTGATGCGCGGATTATTTGTTCTGCATGATCACCCACTGGATGGCGTATTTGGCGAGATCGGACGAATTTTTAAGTTTGAGCTTCTCTTTTATATTTTTCTTGTGGCTCTCCACGGTGTATATGCTCAGATTGAGCTTCTTCGCCATCTCCTTGGTGCTGAAGCCGTTGCCGATGAGCTGGAAGATCTCGAATTCCCTGTTGCTTAAATTCTCAACCGAGATGCCGATCGTGTCCGCCGAGCCGCGGACCAGCTTGTCGATGATTTTTTTAGATATCTTTTCGCTCAGGTAGAGCTCGTCGCTCAGGATCGTTCTGATGGCATTGATGATGTTCTTCGACGCCACCTCCTTCATGATGTAGCCGCGCGCGCCCGCGCGGATGGCGCGCTCCGCGTACACGGACTCATCGTGCATGGTGAGAACCAGGGTCTTAATGTCGGGAAAGCGCTCGTTCAGGGACTTGATAAGCTCTATGCCGTTGACGTTCCCGGCCAGAGTGATGTCCACGATAACCACATCCGGCTTGTCGCGGTTGATGAGATCGATCGCGTCGTGCGCGGTGGAGGCCTCGCCGCAGACCTTCAGGTCTTCCTCAAGCTCGATCACCTGCTTGATCCCCTGCCGGAGAAGCGGGTGATCGTCCACGATCAGGATTTTCTTGATGATACTTGAATTTTCAGCCATCTTTTGTTTATCGCTGTAAATAGAATCCTGAGGATCAAGATCATGCATCATTATGGATACCGCTCCGCGCAACGCGCGGTAATTCGTCAAAAAAGGTTCGATAATATATTACAGCCCGTGCAATTGGGCGTCAATACCCGGATTTTGTTATTTTTTATCGTTGAATGATGAACCGGTTCCTGACCGTATCGTCCGGCACCATGCAGGCGTCCTTTTTGCCGAACCATTTATACCGGTTCTTTGCAATTAAGGAATACGCCGCATCCCGTATCGGCCGGGGTACAATTATGAAGGCGTATAAAAGCCGCCACAGCCCGTCGAGTTCTCTGGTAATCTCGAGCGCTCCCCTGCTCTTTGTATACGGAATCCCGTGTTTGAGCAGGATGAGGGTATCCAGCCGGTCGGTTCGTATGCCCGCATCCTCAAGCAGTTTTGCGCCTGCATCGGACTGGAGCGGCACGAACCTGAATTTTTTCTTTTTATCCCTCTTAATGATGAAATTGACCGATGCTTCGCATAGATTGCAAACGCCGTCAAACAGGATTATCATTTCCAAATCCATAGTTGCGCCTGTCGTATAATATATCAATAATAACCGTGATAATCCATTCTATTTTCCCGCCGCTCAGCGCAAAGCTCCCCCGTGCCACGGTCGACACCCTGAAATAGCATTTTCATTTTTCATTAGTTCCCATAAAGCCGACACATCCAACTTTTATCGGGAGCGCGTTATTGAATCGGGAAAACGGCAAAAATAAAAGCGCTGGGAATCATAGGAAAATCTTCATAAAGAATAAATCTCGGTGTCGAAGGTATGCACCCAGTTTTTCCGCAAAATAGCGACAGCCTCCTCGGTTTTATCCACTCCGATGATGACGATAGGCTGCCCGCTCTCGCCTCTTCCTAAAAAAGGATAAAAATAGAGCACGTTTATACTGGACGCCTTCAGGGGTTTCAAAATGGCCTGCAGGCCGCCCGGATGGTCCGGAACCTCGACCGCTATGACGTCGGTTTCTTTTACGGCATAGCCGTGGCTCTTCAGCACATTGACGGTTTTTTGAGGATCATCGGTGACGAACCTGACGGTGCTTATATCGGAGGTATCGGCCACGGTAATGGCCCTGATATTGATCCCCTCCACGCCCAGGTACTCGCTGACCGCAAGAAACATACCCGGTATATTTTCAAGACTGACGGAGATCTGCTTTACCGGCATAATTCACTCCCGCATGAATTGAAATCTAATTACACAAGCTCATACCCGGCTGTAAGGGCATTTTTATTAATGGCTATTAGTTTTTTATTCCCCTTCAGCGCAACGGCTAAAGCATCGATCAGGGTCTGCAGGTTGACCAGATTGCTCTTTTTTATGAAAGCCCCGAGCATTATCATATTAGCCGATTTCACGCTCCCCATATCCTCGGCAGCCGCATTAGCGGGAACCTGCACGATCTCTATATCGCCGCGAAGGAGCGGCTCTTTAATCAAGGAGGAATTCAAAAAGAAGATGCCGCCGGACTGGATCTTATTCTGGAATTTGATCATTGAGGGCTGGTTCAGGGCAACGACAAAAGCAGGCGAGGACGCCACCGGAGAGGCGATCTCCTCATCGGACACGGATACCGTGCAATTGGCGGTGCCGCCGCGCACCTCGGCGCCGTAAGCGGGCAGGTACGTCACGTATCTTCCTTCCATCATGGCGGCCTGTGCCAGGTTAAGCCCCATGGACATCACCCCCTGGCCGCCGAAGCCTGCAAAAACCGTTTTAATGAGCATCGCCCCTCCCCGTCGTATCCTTGATCAGTCCCAGGGGGAATTCCTTTGACATCACGTCATCGATCCACTGCCAGGCTTCGACCGGGCTCATCTTCCAGTTGGTGGGGCATGGAGAAAGAATCTCCACCAGGGAATAGCCGAGCCCCTCTATCTGGTTACGGAATGCCCGGGTGATGGCCTTTTGGGTCTTTCTGATATTGGCCGGCGAGTTCACCGCCGTCCTTTCTATGTAGCAGGCGCCGTTCACCTGCGCCAGGATCTCGCTCATTTTGATGGGGTGGCCTTCATACTTATCCTCGCGCCCGAACGGCGAGGTGGTTGTTTTCATGCCGAGCAGGGTTGTGGGCGCCATCTGGCCGCCGGTCATGCCGTAGACCGCGTTGTTGATGAAGATGGCGGTGATATTCTCGCCCCTGTTGGCTGCATGCAGGGTCTCGGCCGTGCCGATCGCGGCGAGATCTCCGTCTCCCTGATAGGTAAAAACCACGGATTCGGGATGCGCCCTCTTGATTCCCGTAGCAACGGCGGCTCCCCGGCCGTGGGCCGATTCAACCATGTCCACATCAAAGTAATAATAAGCAAACACCGAGCACCCGGGGGGCGGTACGCCGATAGCCCGGTCCTGGATGCCCAGCTCATCAATCACCTCGCAGGTTATGCGGTGGATGATTGAGTGGCCGCATCCCGGGCAATAGTGGAAAACCGCTTTTTTTAACGACCGGGGCCTGCTGAATATCTTTTTCATCTATTGGTTCAAACCCTTTTGATGATATACACGCGTGATAACGCGCAGAACTTCGGTCGGATTGGGTATTACGCCTCCCGGTCTGCCGTAGAAGGACACGTCTCCGCCGCCTTCCAATGCCAGCCTTACATCATCGATCATCTGGCCCATGTTCATTTCAAAATCCAGGAAATACTTCGCCCGCTTGGATAATTCTTTAAGCTGTTCCGACGGGAACGGCCAGAGGGTGACGGGTCTGAACATGCCCACGCGCAGCCCCAGAGCGCGGGCCTGTTTGATCGCGCCTTTTGCAATGCGGGCCGCGATGCCGAAAGCAGTAACAACGAGCGCCGCGTCTTCCGTCAGGTAATTCTCGCACGAGGCCTCTTGCTTCTGGATCAACTGATACCGCCTGAACAGGCTCCAGTTGACCTCCTCGAGCTCGGCGGGGTTTGAGGTAAAGGTGCGGACGAACCTGCTGTGTCGCCCCTTTGCGCCCCTGAGCGCGCCGGCTCTGACCGGGAGCGCCGACGGCGCTTCATGTTTGAATTCCACCGGCTCCATCATCTGGCCCAGCATCCCGTCGCCGAGGATGATGACCGGGATCAGGTATTTATCAGCCAGCTCAAAGGCCCGGCGGGTCAGGTCCGCCAATTCCTGCACCGACGCCGGCGCAAGCACGATGGTCCGGTAGTCCCCATGCCCTCCGCCGCGCGTGGACTGGAAATAATCGGATTGGGAGGCGGAAATACTGCCCAGCCCTGGTCCTCCCCGGGACATGTTTACGATGACCGAAGGGAGCTGGCAGGCGGCAAGATACGAGATGCCCTCCTGCTTCAAGCTGATCCCGGGACTGGATGAAGAAGTCATGGCTCTGGCTCCGGCGACGCTTGCCCCATAGACCATGTTGACGGCTGAAATCTCGCTTTCCGCCTGGATGAAAGCACACCCCTCCCTCCGGGAGAGATGAGCCGCCATGTATTCAGTCAATTCATTCTGGGGGGTGATCGGGTAGCCGAAATAGCATCGGCACCCCGCCCTGATGGCGGCCTCGGCGATAGCGGCGTTTCCGGTCATCAATATTTTAGCCACGGTACACCTCTATCGCCACCTCCGGGCATACCAGGGCGCACGTTGCGCACCCGGTGCATTCCCCGTTGCCGCTAAACGCCGAGGGCGGATACCCGGCCGCGTTCAATTTATCCGAAAGCGTGATCAGCTTTTTCGGGCAAAAAAAGATACAGAGCTCGCATCCCTTGCAGAGATCCTGATCTATTTCAATTTTTCCCTTCATTTATTATCCGTATCCGATTGATCCAGGCCCTGCGACACATCGCACGCAGGGAATTTTCTGTCAAGGAGAATGAGGGCCGGGGAACGGGGGGCCTCAATCATTTTTATTTAAGTATTGTCGAATAAAAATTTTTTTTGCCCCGGTATTGCTGTATATTTGGATAATTTTGACTTAACTATTTCATTAAATTCCGGGGCTGTCCAAAAAGCCCCCCAACCCACCGGAGGGGGGATATTAGACAGCCTCGGAATTTAAATTATAATTTAGTTATGCGACAAGTCGAATGATTTATGGAGTTGCATTATGGAAAAAATAAAACATATATCGATATTAACCTTAATAATTACTCTTGGCCTCGTATCCTGCTCTGACTCCGAAAACAGAATAAGCCCTCTGCTCAGGAATACGACGGTCATCCTCAACACCGGGCTTCCGCCTGAAAGCGCCTCGGCCGATAATTCCCTCCTTGACCGCATACGCCGCCTTTTCGTCCGCGACGCCGTTGCCCAGAGCGCGCCCGCCTCCTTCAGCTCGATCCGGGTGCGCGTCACCGGCGCCGACTTCGGCGTTATCGAGCAGACATTCGCCGGAGGCGGATTGATATCGCTCTCCGTTCCGTCGGGAAGCTTCAGGCAGTTCGAGGTGACCGCATTTACCGCTCCGGGCGATCCGAATCCGGCAGTTACCTTTCGCGGAACTGCGGCAGCGAACCTGCCGGCCGGAGAGACGGTGAGCGTGCCGGTATTGATGAGACTCAGTGAGATAAGAATCATCGTGCCGGATTTTTTGAACGGCCGCATAATAGTGATGGATGATATGAGCGGCGCAGGATGGACGGTCATCGACGGCGGCAAGCTCGGACTCGATACGATTCAACCGTTCGATGTGGACTTCGACGCACGGGGAAGAATATACATAGCGGACCAGGTGAGCAACGGCATCATACGGATCGACAACATCCTGGGCGATAATATGAAAAATTTTGAATCGATTAGTCGTGATGAAGGCACCCTGACGGCGGTTGCCGTGGACCACATCAATGATCGCGTGTATTATGCGACTTCTGCAACTTTATATCAAAGCAATCTGGACGGCTCGGACAAACAGCCAAAATCAATCCCCGGTTTTGTAAGCATTAACGGGATCGACGTGGCTCCGGATGGAATGCTCTATATCGCGGGAACCGATATATCCAAAGAATCCGCCGCGGTTTTTAAATACGACCCGAACGGAAGCGGGGCAATAGTAGGCCAGTATAGTAATGGCGCTCTTCTCTATGCCGCTTCAGACGTCATGGCGCGCGGGCAGAATATTTATGTCATAAACAGCTCCGGCGGCATAGACAATATGATACTGCAATTGGCAGTTGATTCGAGTAATATATTCACCCTCGTGAATAATTACGGCAGCCCCCCGGTAGATCTGGTAACAGATTATACTAAAATACCGGGTCTGTTCTATGGCCCGCAGCATTTCATCGGCGGCGGAAACGGCGCCTTGATAATAATCGATGAGGGATCATTCATATTCAGCGATTTTCTCACCCCGGTTGACCGGCTCATAGCGATACAGGACATTCAGGGAAACGGGTGGACGACGTATGGTCAGAGTGGAACAGAAACCGGCATGTTTGATTTTTACCAAACTATAAGTTTTTGAGATGTCATTGATGACACAAATTCCTCGTCCTCCGGAGATCAGAGGCCGACCATCCTGACGGCTTCTTCAAGCTCCAGAGCGGGAAAGATCGAAAAGGAAAGTCCCGGCACGCTTGAGTATGCTTTCACCCACCGCCCGTTCAGGAATTCAATAGCGTCCGCCATCCTTTCCCTATCCACATCCCATATAATTATGTTCTGGATCCCCACCCCCTTCTCGATGTAACAGTAGTTTCCCTTTATATGAATGTATGCAGGAGAGGAAGGAAGCTTGGAGAATTTCTTAACCAATTCGTCTTTGCTGTCCAACGGACAGGATAGCAGGGCTATTATAACCATTGAGAATCTCCATATCATTTGTTAAGTTTATGCATTTCAGGAAATATAAAAATCTTCTGCCTGAATGAGTTTTTAACTTTTATGCAACAGGCGCCAACGTCAACAATAAATAGATCAATTATAAAAATTTTTATCGGAGCCAGATCGTCGATGGGCGGTTTTTTTTCGAAAGTTCGGGCCCCTGACAAGGGCGGGCTTAGAGATGTGCCAATGAAGAAACAAACTCCTCATCTATCGTGTATGTTAAAAGCGTTTTTAAATCGATTTTTTTTGAGGCATCCAGAATTTCGATCCCCGATATCCTTCCGTCTGGTAAAAAATCCAGATTCACACCCTCTTTTATTTCCACAACTCCCTCAGGAGTATCGGAATTTAACTGTATGTATACCGCATCTACTTTATCGTCATAATATACCTTCATTTAAGACCTCGCTTTAATGGATATGCCGTTATTATGGTAAGGTAATCATCTTCCCTGGTTAAGACAACCTTTATCGGATATTTAAAATTCGGAACAGGCTCTATTATTTCATTATATCCTTTATTTAATTTCTTCGATTTAGCAATTATTTTTTTTACATCCGATTCTGATATACCATATAATTTAATCCGGCGCAACGCATGCCGTGAAAACTCAATGTTCAACTATAAACCTCCATGAAAAAATGAAAATCCGATTATCCCCCATAATTGCCGTTGTGTCAATAAAAAAGATTCGATTTTACTTGACTTATTCCTTTCGGCTGCTTTGAATCTTTTTAAAAAGAAAAATCACGAAGAATTACCGTATGAGAAAACCTCTTCTCACGCCTGAGCGTGGATTGCAACACCAAGGAGAAAATCATGCAGATTAAAACTTATTCGGCAATCAAAGCGACTCATTTTGATAATAATTCAGCAAGAAGTGTAGATGCGCGGGTTTTGATCGGTAAGGATGACGGCGCAAACAACTTTTGCATGCGCATATTCGAAATTTCGGCAGGGGGCAATACACCAAAACATGCACATGATTGGGAACATGAAATGTTCATTTATTCAGGTGAAGGAGAAATTTGGGGAAACGGCCGGTGGAATAAAGTCAGATCGGGCAATGCGGTGTTCGTACCGTGCAATGAAGAGCATCAAATAAAAAATTCAGGCAAAGAATTGTTGACGGTTGTTTGTTTGGTTCCATCGAAGGCCCCCGAATTATAAAAGATCAACTATATTCAATTTTTCCAAGTCGTTCATTAATAAAATTGATCAAGGAGCCTGATATGATCAAAAGGGGAAGATTCTGGCTGGCTCTTTTTACCGTGCGCAACGACATGATGGACAGGCTCCACCCACGCCCCCGGCTGAAATCGCTTATGGCGAAGCTCCCCCGCTTCACCTGGCCGGAACCGAAGCCTTACGGTTTCGTGATCGCCCTGGACGAAAGGGGTAAAATCATCGGATCCCTTCAGGACCCGACCGGAAAACACCTTTACGAGATCACGTCCGCGCAGGAGTATGATGGATATCTCTACCTCGGAAGCCTCCACTCGGACCGGATCGGCAGGTACCGGCTCGAAAATCAGAGGTTTTGATTCAGCGGGCAGCGTATGCCCGGCTTTTCGCCGGGTACGAAGCATTGCAGGCAGGCAGTGCATTCGACCACATCCCCGCTTCTCCCCGCGAGGGATTTGGTAACGAGCTCGGGATCGGCGATAAGAGCCCGGCCTATCGCCACCATATCGGCCATTCCCTCGTCAATCGCGCGCTCGGCCTGTTCCGGCCGAAGAACACCGCCGACGGCGATGACCGGCAGCTTCACCCGCTTCTTTACCTCGCCCGCGAGCCTGATGATAGTGCCCTTCCCCGCCTCTTCAAGCATCCGGACGCCGGTGTCGATCCCCCCGGCGGAAACATGCACTATATCAAGGCCCTTTTCCATAAACATGTTGATCATGTCCGCGCATTCTTCAACGGTCATGCCGTTATCAACGTACTCCTCGGCGCTTATCCGGAGACCCAGCACGAAATCCTCTCCCACCTTCCCGCGCGTTCTCTCCAGCACCTCCATAACGATACGCGCCCGGTTCTGCGTGCTCCCGCCGTATCGGTCCTTTCTCAGATTGGCCGCCGGAGACATGAACTGGTTCAGAAGAAAGCTGTGGGTGCCGTGAAACTCCACCATCCGGGCGCCCGCATTTTTTGCGATTTCCGCCGCGTGCGCGAATTGACCGACGATATCCTCGATTTCACCGATCGAGAGCTCCCGGGGAACGTTCTTCGACGCGGGCGAGGCAACGGCTGAGGGGCCGACCAGGTCGCCGCCCGCCAGAGCGGGCTTCATGACCCGGCCCCCGTGATTAAGCTGGACCGCCGGAATGGAGCCGGCCGCACCTATGGCGTCGAAAAGCTTTGCCGCGGACCCGGTTTTCCCCTTGTCGCAGAGGCAAAACGCGTGGTCGCCGAGACGGGAATAAGCCGAAATGCCGGTAGCCCCCACGATCGTGAGGCCGACGCCGTTCCCGGCTATCCTCTTATAGAATCTTATGAGCCGCTCCGTAGCCTCGCCGTCGGCGGATGCGAAGTTCGTCTGAACCGGTGAGAAGACGATCCGGTTCGGAAATGTCGTTTTTTTCACGGTAATCGGGTGTAAAAGTCTTTCATATTTCATAGAGCCCTCCTAATGAGGTTGTCTATTAACCCCCTAAATCCCCGAAAGGGGGACTTTACCTCACCCCCAGTCCCTCTCCAAATTGGAGAGGAGAGCTTATAATTAAGCTTTATGCCCCCCTTCTCTTATTGAGGAAAAGGGGGGAAGGGGGGATGAGGTCAGGGGGATTTTTAGACACTCCCAACTAAACTAAAAAGGCAATAAATCAGAACAGGTCATTGGGATCCGCCCATGTTCCGAAGTACTGGTAATGCTCAGGCGGAAAAGCCTTCTGCAGGCCGGTATAGGTGGCCCGGGCAAGGGATATGCCTTTGCGGGTGCGGTACAGGCCTGCAAGGCCCTGCCCCTCCAGTATCTCCAGGTATTTCACCAGATCCGCGTCCGAGATATCAAGCCATTCCTTGATATCCTCCATGGTCATGTGAAGGCCGGGATTGATCCGGTAATTCTCTGCAAGTACGGCGAGCACATCTGCTTCATTTCTGCCCGGCTTCCGGGGCAGCGGCTTGCCGAGCGGAAGCGGCATATTTATATCGGGATCGATAACCCTCTGCGGAACCTTGAGGTCGTTTTTCAGGTCCCGCACGCCCTGGCGGTAGATGATCAGCTTCAATATCTCCGAGGTCCCGGCCGCGATCTGCGCGTGCTTGGCGTCGCGCATGATTCGTTCCACAGGATAAATCTTCATGACGCCGTTGCCGCCCATGCACTGCACGGCATCGAGAGCCGTCACCATGGTGGAATCGCTGGCGAACATCTTGGAGATTGCGGCCTCGACCGGCACGTCCTTACCAAGGTCCGCGCAGTACGCTCCATAGTAAACGATCAGCCTGCTCAGATAAAGCTTCCAGATCATGTCCGCGAGCTTGAACTGGTTGGTGGCGATTTCGCATATAGGGCGGCCGAACTGCAGGCGCCTTTCAAGGTGCTGCTGGGTGTAGCGGATGCATTCGCGCTGCGGGCCGAGGGTCGGCGCAGCGTTGAGGATCCTCTCCACATTGAGACCGCTCATCATGATCTTCCAGCCCTCCCCTTCCTCGCCCAGGCGGTTGGATACCGGCACTTTGGCATTATCGAGACTCAAATAACAATTATACAGGCCGTCATAGCCCATCGTATCATTGACCTTTTCGATGTGAAAACCGGGCGTTCCCTTTTCCACCACAAAAGCGCTCAGGTGCGTATACGCCTTCCGGTCCTCCGGCTTCGAGCTTGTCAGAAAATAGCACATGTACAGGTCCGCGGCAGCGGCGACCGTCTGGTAGCGTTTTTTGCCATTAATGATATAGTAATCGCCCTCGCGCACCGCCGTACTCTCAATTCCCGCGACATCGGAACCCGCATACGGCTCGGTCATGGTTATGCAGCCGATAAGCTCGCCCTTGTTTATCCGGGGCAGCCACCTCTGCTTCTGCTCTTCGTTCCCGTTGTGCACGATCTGCGTCGCGCTCCCGAACATGGTGGTTCCGAGAGGGGTGTGGACGACCCCGGCGCGGGACGTCTCCTCAATGATGATGGCGGCTCCGGTGACGCCCCATTCTTCGGCACGGCCGCCGTATTTCTTCGGGATGAGCGTGCCGAACCAGCCTTTGGTGGCAATCTGCTTCACTCCCTCCCAGGGAAATTTCTTCTTTAAGACGTCGCGTTCACCCAACGGGATTAAAACCTCGTCGGTGAACTTCTTGGCGTCCTCGGCAAGCTTTATCTGCGCTTCGCTCCACCAGGGAAATTTTTCCATATTTTTATCCTCCTTTTTTTAAATGAACCAGAGACGACCTCACCCGCGCTCCTGGCTCCGCCGGGAGCGAACAGGAGGTTCGCCTGCAAGCATGAACCAGGAGGGTTCAATAAAGCTTGCCATTGGGACATCCTGTCCGGCAGGTGCCGGGGGGTGAGGTCGCCTTTGTGAGAATATAACGCGAATTTTTAGATAACTCCGGAAAATATCAATTATAATCAAATTATACCAGCGAGTCTAGTATTTTCTGTAAAAGATTTTTAATAAGGATAGCCGACCAGCGATATTATGGAGCCACGGCACTATCATTACCTCCCGAACGCGCTTATGCCGGTGATATCCATTCCCAAAATGAGCGTGTGGATGTGGTCCGTGCCCTGGTACGTGTATACTGATTCGATGTTGGCCATGTGGCGCATGGGAGAGGAATCGAGCGAAATACCGTTCGCGCCCATAAGCTCCCGCGCGGTCCGCGCGCACATGCGCGCGATCTTGATGTTGTTCTTTTTAGCCATGGATATCTGGCCGTGCATTGCCTTTCCCTCGTCCATGAGCCGCCCCAGACGGTATGCCAAAAGCTGGGCCTTGGTGATCTCGATGAGCATGGTCACCAGCTTGTCCTGCACGAGCTGGTATGAGGCGATCGGCGCACCGAACTGAACCCGCTCCAGGGAATACCTGAGCGCGGTCTCGTAGCAGTCGATGGCTGCCCCCACTGCTCCCCAGGATATGCCGTAGCGCGCGTGGTTGAGGCAGGCGAACGTCGCCTTTATTCCCGTGGCCTCGGGCAGCACGTTTTCCTCGGGAACCCTGCAATCCACGAAGGCGAGCTCGCCCACGTCGCCGGCCCGCATGGAGCCCTTATGCTTTTGAAAGGATTGTGTGAAGCCCTCCTGCCCCCGTTCAACGATGAATCCCTGTATACCGTGGTCGGTCTTCGCCCAGACCACCGCCATATCAGCCAGGCTCGCCTCGCTGATCCACTGCTTGGTGCCGTTCAGGATCCAATGCTTCCCGTCCTTTTTCGCCACGGTCTCCAGGGAAGACACGTCCGAGCCGCAGTTCGGTTCCGTAAGGCCGAAGCAGCCGATCGCCTCGCCGCTCGCCAGCGCCGGGAGCCATTTTTTCTTCTGCTCTTCCGTCCCAAACTTATAGAGCGGCGTCATCACCAGGCCCGACTGGACCTCCACGTAGCTTCGAAGCGAGCTGTCGACCCGCTCGACCTCCTGGCAGATGATCCCGAGATCCACGTAGCTTGCGCCCGGGCATCCGTACTTCTGCGGAAGGTCGGCGCCGATGAGCCCCATCCTCCCCATCTTGGGCGCGATCTTCCTCATGTCAAGGGGCTCTTCCGTATGAAAGGCCTCGAGCACCAGCGGCCGTATCTCCTTATCGAGAAACCTTCTTACCGATTCTTTAAGTACCCGCTCCTCATTCGTGAATTGATCGTATATTTTGTAATAGTCGGTATCGTTCACTGGCATGATCTTCTCCTTAAAAATCCCCCCATCCCCCGGAGAGGGGCTAATAGTAGCTAGCTGCCTGCCGTCATCCGGCGCCGGATAAAAGCTAAGGTGTCCAGCAGCGGGATATCCTTGGGGCATACATCGTCACAGCCCATCATTCCGATGCAGCCGAAAACGCCCTCATCGGTGGATACCAGCTCGAACCATGTCTCATGACCGCGCTCGTCGCGCGGGTCGATCATAAAGCGGGCGATGCGGTTCAGGCCGGCAGCCCCCATAAAATCCGATCGCACGTTCGCGGTGGCGCATCCGGCGATACAGCATCCGCATTCGATGCACCGCTCGGTGTTATAGATCGCGACCGCGGTTTTATTATCCATTCTGGTTTCTTCGGCGTTCGGATCGAATTCTTTCCCGGCGTGTATCCACGACTCGACGCGCTGCGCCATCTCCCTGAACCACACGCCGGTATCCACCGAAAGATCGCCCAGCATTTTAAAAAACGGCAGGGGATAGAGCTCGATTGTCCCCGGCAGATCGGACGTCAAGGTGCGGCACGCCAGCGTGGGGCGGCCGTTGATCATCATCGCGCATGAGCCGCAGATTCCGGCGCGGCAGACGAAATCAAACATCAACGTCGGATCCTGCTCGTCCCGGATTTTGTTCAGCGCATTGAAGAGATTCAAGCGCGGAGTCTCCTCCAATGTATATTCCTGGATATGAGGCTTGGATCCATCATCGTAAGGGTTATACCTGAATATTTTAAATGTTAACGTCCTGCCCATCATTTCACCTCATCTTTCCACAAACCTGGTTTTAATTTACTGCCGATCGGCTCCGCCGTATCAGGTCTTCCGGCCTCTTTCTGCAATTTGTGAACCTTTGAATTATAGTCTTCAATTGATTCTTTCATTTTTATGAAGGTTGCGCCGCCGTAACCGCGTTCCCCGGGCGGCATGTCTATGATGCCGACCGGTTCGTATGAAAACACCGGTCCATCGGCCCCTTCAGGCCAGCGGGCCAGCGTACGATTCAGCCAATTGGCGTCGTCACGGTCAGGGTAGTCCTCGCGGGTATGCGCGCCGCGGCTTTCCGTGCGCGCGTAAGCGCCGCACGCTATCGTCAGCGCAAGTTTTACCTGGCCCTTTATTCTGAGCGCGGCGCTTAATTCAGGATTTGCGCCCGGAACGCTTTTCTTGACTTTTATTTTATCAGTTCTTTGAAGCAGCTCCTTCAGCTCTTTACAGGCCGATTCAAGATCGTTTCCGTTACGGAAGATGCCGACCTTATGGAGAAGAATATCGGCCATCTTTTTCTTAATTCCCGCTACGGATTCAGTGCCGTCGCCGTTATACAGATTCTTGATGCGCTTTTCGACTTTCGCGGTAAACGCGTCCGCCAGTGAAGAGCTTGTCTCAAGATTCGCCTTTTTCGCATATTCGGCGACCCGCTTGCCCACGACCATTCCCGCAACGACGGTTTCGGCCAGCGAATTTCCGCCCAAACGATTGAACCCGTGCATATCCCAGCACGCCGCCTCTCCTGCCGAGAAAAGCCCCATTAAGGAGTATGCGTGGCCGTCCTTATTTACGCGGACTCCGCCCATGGTGTAGTGCTGGGTGGGCCGAACCGGAAGCAGCTCCGTGATCGGATTTACGCCGATGAAATACATTGCGATTTCATAAACCTCGCGGAGCTTTGTTTTAAGATGTTCCTTGCCCAGATGGCGGAGATCCAGCCACAAGTGGGTGCCGTACGGAGATTCGACGCCGAGTCCTTTTTTCATGTGCTCGGTCATACGGCGGGAAACGACGTCGCGCGACGCGAGCTCCTGTTTTTCAGGCTCGTAATCCGGCATGAACCGGTGCTCGTTTTTATCGAGAAGGTATCCGCCGTCGCCCCTGCACCCCTCGGTGACCAGAATATCCGTGGGCACGATGGCGGTCGGGTGGAATTGAACCGCTTCCATGTCCCCCAAAGGAACTAAGCCCGTATCAAGGGCCAGTGCGATTCCGGTACCCTCATTGATGACCGCATTGGTCGAGGCGCCGTAAATTCTTCCGAACCCGCCGGTAGCTATCACGGTTGCTTTTGCGAAATAGGTATGGAGCGAACCGTCGCGGAGGCTTCTGACTATGGCGCCGCGGCATCTCCCGTCCGCGTGCATGAGCGCGAGCGCTTCCATGCGGTCGTGAACCGCTATGCCCAGTTGGGAGACCATATTATCCATGGTGTAGAGTACCGTATGGCCCGTCCCGTCCGCAGTATAGCACGCCCTCCATTTTGCGGTGCCGCCGAAATCCCGTGCGGTAATAAGGCCTTCTTTTGATCTGTCTTCTTCTATGGTAACCTTCTTTCCTTTAATATAATATTGCTGGGGACCGCCCACGACCCGGTTCCACGGAACGCCGAAATGAGCCATTTCACGCATCGCAATCGGCGCATTGTCGGCAAAAATACGCGCCACCTCCTGATCCGCACCCCAATCCGATCCCTTTACCGTATCCAGCCAATGGATAGTGGAGTTATCCCCTTTCCCTTTTTCGATATTTCCGAGAGCGGCCTGCATGCCGCCCTGAGCCGCGCAGGAGTGGCTCCTCCGGGCCGGCACCAGACTAAGAAGTATGACGCGCAATCCTTCATGCGCCGCAGCAACAGCCGTTCTTTCCCCCGCCAGGCCGGCGCCGATAACCAGTACATCAGTCATAAAAGTATCATTCATAATCAATCAACTCCTTATCAACAAATCGCCGACGGGAATCTCAATGAGGGTCAATTTCCCGGCCAGCGCCGCCACTCCGGCAATACACAGAATTACATAAAACCAGAAAATGACCGTGCACAGCAGATAAGCCCACCGGCGGTTGAACCAGGTATCGGAAATCCATTTTACCGCGAGACGATACAGCCCAATGGCAAGATGGGCCACAACGGAAATTCCGAGCACCAGATAGAGGATCCAGAGCCCGCTTTCAACCCTGCTGCTCGCGATTTTTGCGGTCAGGCCGGATGCATCGGCATACCCCATGTCGGTAAAAATATTCCAGGTGACGAGAAACAGATGAAAAGCGCCGCAGGCAAGGACGATCATTCCGGTGCGGACCTGCCATATCCACAAGGATGTCTCTCTATGGCGACGCAGCATAATGTCGCTTTTCGGCTGGCTCCATCTTTTTTTTGCTTTTTTGATAGACAGCCCGATTTCCATCATCCTCTTTCGCTCGTACAGCCTCGCGGGAATCTTTCTGCTCGCATACACGAAATGGACGAAAAATAATATGCCGATCGAAAACGCCGATATTTGAGCCAGGGGAAGCGGATGCTCCATGTAATAGGCGACAACCTCGTACAAATCTTTGCCGAAAAGCATCGTTCCTTCGAGTATTAAATGACCGAATATAAACCCGGCCAGCAGGAGCCCGGTTACGCCGCTTATCAGCTCGGCTATCAGGGCGCGGCGGGCTTTCTTGTATGCCTCGCTTTTTTTGCCTCCCCCCCGTATCGCCTGCGGGTACAGTTCAGTCTTAATGTTATTCATAGCTCAATCCTTTCTTGCTTTTAAATTATCCCCTTATCTCTTAAGATCTCCCTATCTCCTTATCTTACGCTTTTTCACCCTTTCCGGTATTTCTTTGCGCCCTCAACATAAAGGTCGTTCCCCTTTGTATCGTTGATAACCACGACCGGGAAATCTTCAACTTCAAGTCTGCGAATCGCCTCGGGCCCCAGGTCGTCATACGCGACAACTTCAGCCTTTTTGATGGATTTTGCAATCAATGCTCCGGCTCCCCCGGTGGCGCCGAAGTAGACGGCCTTATATTTCTTCATAGCCTCGATTACTTCCGGAGACCTGTTCCCCTTGCCGATCATTCCCTTTAATCCGAGCTCGATAAGCTTGGGGGAAAAGGCATCCATGCGATAACTGGTCGTCGGGCCGGCCGAGCCGATTGCCTGCCCCGGTTTGGCCGGCGAGGGCCCCACAAAATATATTACCTGGCCCTTGATGTCCATGGGGAGATCCTTGCCCTGTTGTATCAGGTCGAAGAGCCTTTTGTGAGCGGCATCCCTTCCCGTGTATATGACCCCGGTGAGCAGTACCTTATCGCCTATTTTCAGTTTTTCAAGATCCTTATCGGAAAGCGGCGTAGTTAATTTTATTTGACCACCCATCTGCTTGCTCCCATTATATGAATATATGAAATTATATCACAGCTTCCTTGTGACGCGCCGAATGACAATTAATATTTACCGCCAAGGGCAGACTCGCAATGTGACACGGCTCCATTTCTATAAAAACATCGAGGCTGGTTGTGTTGCCCCCGTAGCCCATCGGTCCTATGCCGAGTTTGTTAATGTCCCCGAGAACATCCTTTTCCAGCTTCGCGATCTCGGGATCGGGATTCCTGGTCCCTATTTTCCGGAGCAAGGCCTTTTTTGCAAGCAGGGCGGAGCGTTCAAAAGTTCCGCCGATTCCGATGCCGACCAGGGTAGGGGGACAGGGATTGCTGCCGGCTTCTTTTAACCTGTTTACAACGAAGTCCTTAACACCGTCGATGCCCATTGCCGGCGTGAGCATGGTTACGCGGCTCATGTTTTCACTTCCGCCGCCTTTAGGCGCCAGCGTTATTTTAATTTTATCCCCGGCTACGATATCGTAGTGAATTATCGCGGGAGTATTGTCGCCGGTATTCTTGCGGGTAAAGGGATGGCATGCCGATTTCCGCAAAAAGCCGTCTTTATATCCCTGCCGTACTCCTTCATTGATGGCCTCTTTCAGATTGCCGCCGGTAACATGCACGTCCTGTCCCAGCTCGACAAAAAGGACGGCCAGACCGCAGTCCTGGCACAGGGGCACCTGCTCCTCCCGCGAGATTCTCGCGTTCTCCTTTAGTTCTTTCAGCACCTCTTTCGCCACAGGGGATTCGTCTTTTTCAATTCCACGGTCAAAGGCGTCAAGCACGTCCTCTCCGAGATTGTAATTTGCATCCATGCAAAGATTCCGAATCACGGGGATGATCTCATTAACCGATATCTCTCTCATGACCTAATGCTCCTTGAATAACAGGTTACTTAACCGAATCAATCGCCTTCTTGGCCGCAGCCTCGAGAAGTTTCACATCCGGCTCTTTTATAAAATTATTTTTCATCAAAAGCTCCATTGTCGCCCTGGCCTCTTTGATGTCGCGTATAGTGGTATTGTACACCTCTTCCTTCGACATTTTGATCCTCGCCACGCCGTTCTTGATCGCTTCCATCGCGACGTCGGCAGCCACCTGTGCAAAGACCTCGGTTTCATCCATGGTCGGCATGATTCTCTCAGGATGGATCCCCTTCTTTTCCGCATAGTTCGCTATGGAATAAGCCGCTGCCAGCGCCATCTCGTCCGTAATTTTTCTCGCCCGGACAAGGAGCGCGCCCTTGAGAATTCCGGGAAATCCGAGGGAATTGTTGACCTGGTTGGGGAAGTCCCCCCTGCCGGTCGCAACGATATACGCGCCCGCCTCTTTTGCGGCGAACGGATAGATCTCGGGCACCGGGTTTGAGCAGGTAAAAACAATCGACTTGCTCCCCATGCTTCTGATCCAGTCTTTTTTCACCACATCCGGTCCCGGCTGGGAGAGGGCGATGAGCACGTCGGCATTCTTCACGGCATTTTCAATATTCCGCGTTTTCTCGGGATTGGTAAGCTGGCACAGCTCCCATTTTCTATAGTAGGCGGTATCCGATTTTATATCTTCCCGGTCCGTATGGAGACAGCCTTTGGAATCAACCATGGTCATTTTATCAGGATCGGCGCCCGCCTGAAGAATCAGCCGGGCGATGGTCGTATTCGAGGCCCCCGCTCCCAGCATCACTATGGTGACTTTACCAATATCTTTTCCCGCAACCTTGAGGGCGTTTATCAGGCCCGCGACCGTGACGCAGCCGGTGCCCTGTGCGTCGTCGTGCCATACCGGAATGTCGCACGCCTCCCGTAACGTATCGAGCACCTTGAAGCAATTCGGCTGTGAGATGTCCTCGAGATTGACCGCTCCAAAGCTCGGTGTCACCATCTTGACGAAGTCTATGATCTTGTCCGCGTCGTGCTTTCCCTGATCATTATAGCTGTTTATGCACAGCGCGACGGCGTCGACGCCTCCCAGGTATTTCATCAAAAATGCCTTTCCCTCCATAACGCCCAGGCCTCCGGCCGGAGTGCAGTCGCCGTCTCCCAGTACCCGCGTCGAGTCGGAAATAACCGCAACGAGGTTACCCCGGTTTGACAGCTCGAAAGACGCGTCATTGTTGTCGCGGATCGTCGTGGATATCTTTGATACGCCGGGCGTATACCAGACGTTAAACCAGTTAAAGCCGTATACCCCGGCTTTGGGTACCGTCATGGTCTTTCCGCTGTAGAATTTATGAGCGCTCAGTGCGAGCTCCTTTAAAAATATTGTTTTGCCCTTGGCTTTCTGCTCTTCAGAGAAATCATCCGGAAAAATCGAGTCCAGATTCGAGAGTGCAAGATCAGGTTTCTTCATGGTATTTTTCCCTCACATTTTTTTTAATACGCGGGCGGCCCGGACGCCCATCTCGGCCAGGTTTTCGACGACCTCTATGCCGGCCTGTTTCCAGGCTGAAATCTTCTCCGCGGCCGTTCCCTTCCCGCCTGATATTATTGCGCCCGCATGCCCCATTCTTTTACCCGGCGGTGCGGTCTGTCCGGCAATAAACCCGATAACCGGCTTGTCCATCTTATTCTTGACAAACTCCGCCGCTTCTTCCTCGGCATTTCCGCCTATCTCTCCTATAATCATTACCAGCTTCGTTTCACGGTCGTTTTGAAACAGCTCCAATGCATCGGTAAAGGTCGTCCCGATTATGGGGTCGCCCCCGATGCCGATGGAGGTTGACTGCCCCAAACCAAGATCGGTCAGCTGGCTTATTACCTCATAGGTCAATGTCCCGCTGCGCGAAACGACGCCGACCCCGCCTTTCTTATGGATGAAGTTCGGCATGAAACCGATCTTCCCGATGCCGGGAGAAGTCAGTCCGGGACAATTAGGGCCGATCAGCCGGGATTTCGATTCTTTTAATAATTTTTTTATTTTCACGAGCTCCAGAACGGGAATCCCCTCGGACATGCATACGATAAGTCCGACTCCCGCATCAATCGCCTCGATGATAGCGTCCGCGGCAAACGAAGCAGGCACAAAGATAGCTGAAGCATTGGCGCCCTGTTTCTGGACCGCCTCAATAACAGAATCATACACCGGAATGCCGTCAACGTCCATTCCTCCCTTTCCCGGAGTCACTCCCGCCACAACCGTGCTGCCGAATTTAACCATCTCTCTGGTATGGAAGCCGCCCTCTCCGCCGGTAATGCCCTGTACGACAATTCTGCTGTGTTCATTCAATAGTATTGCCATGTATCATTTCCTTAGTTCATGTTCCGTGTCAGCGCTACAACTTTCTGGGCGGCTTCAAAAAGTCCCTCGGCCACTTCGAACTTAACATTCGAATTTTTTAAAATCTTTCTGCCTTCCTCGGAATTTGTGCCCTGGAGTCTGACCACCATTGGTATCGTCAACTTGATATTTTTTGCAGCCTCGACGATCCCGGTAGCCACCCTGTCGCATCTCAATATTCCGCCGAATATGTTCACTAAAATCGCTTTAACGTTTTTGTCGGATGTGAAAATTTTGAATCCCTTTTCCACCCGTTCCGGGGTGGCCCCGCCGCCTACGTCCATGAAGTTGGCCGGCTCCCCGCCGGCCAACTTTATAAGATCCATCGTCGCCATGGCCAGACCCGCACCGTTCACCATGCAGCCTATATCGCCGCTCAGTTTAATATAGTTGATGCCGGCCCGGGACGCCTCCACCTCCAGAGGACTTTCCTCATTTATATCTTTTAAGTCTTTGATCTCCGGATGCCGGTACAATGCATCATCGTCAAAATTTATTTTTGCATCAAGGGCGCAGAGCTTGCCGTCCTTCGTTACAACGAGGGGGTTTATCTCAACCAGGGACGCGTCCTTGTCCATGAAAATTCGATAAAGAGTGTCCAGAAACCTGGAGAGCTCGGAGACCATTTTCCCCTCCAAGCCCAGGGCAGCCGCAATCCTTCGTCCGTGAAAGCCCTTAAATCCGCTGAAGGGGTGTATCCCGACTTTGACGATGCTCTCGGGGCTTTTTCGCGCAATCTCCTCGATCTCCATTCCCCCGCTCTTTGAGGCCACGAAGACCGGCTGTTCAAACTCGCTCGCCCTGTCTATGACAATCCCTACATACAGCTCTCTTTCAATGTCAAGGACCTCTTCCACGAGCACCGTCCTGACCGATATCCCGTCGCTGCCGGTTTGAGGCGTTACGAGCTTTTTCCCCATAATCTCTTTCGCCGCTTCTAGGGCTTGTTCGGGAGTGCCGGCGATCTTTATGCCGCCGCCCTTGCCTCTGCCGCCTGCATGAACCTGGGCTTTAACGACCACCCTGCCTCCCTGCTTTTCGGCTATCCCTTTCGCCTCTTCGGGCGTTTTGGCGAGCTCGCCGACCGGGACCGGTATGCCGTACTCTTTAAAAATATATTTCGCCTGATATTCGTGAATTTTCATGTCTCCGTCATCCTTGAATCGCTATCTCTCGAATACCGCGGCAATACCCAGGCCGCCTCCTCCGCAGATGCATTCCAGGCCGTAGCGTGCGCTGCGTCGCTTCATCTCATGGACCAGGGTGACCAGAACCCGGACCCCGGTACAGGCTATCGGATGGCCGAGGGATATTCCGGAGCCGTTCACGTTCACCTTGCCGTAATCCTTGGGGCCTACTTTCATGTCCTTCAAGTCGGCCAGGACCTGGGAGGCGAAGGCCTCCTGTATTTCAATTAAATCCATCTGATTGATGGCTAGGCCCGCGCCCTCCAAAGCCTTGTCCACGGCAACGGGCACGGTCTTATACGTGCGCGTCGGATCGGCTCCGGCCACGCCGAAGGATTTAATGCTGACGAACGGCTCGATCCCCAGCTCCTTCGCCTTGCGGGCCGTCGTGATCACGACCGCCGCCGCTCCGTCGTTCTCCGATGAAGAGTTGCCGGCTGTACACACGCCCCCAAGCACCGGTTTCAGCTTCCGGAGCTTCTCAATGGCGGTATCGGGCCGCGGATTTTCGTCACGGTCAATTATTATAGAATCGCCCTTACTTTGAGGGACGGATACGGGAATAATCTCATCCTTAAATTTGCCCTCCTCCATGGCGCGGCACGCCTTCCGATGGCTTTCAAGCGCCCACTGGTCGCATTCCTCACGGGAGATGTTTTCCTCCTTGGCAGCGTTCTCGGCCCAGGACATCATGGAGGGGAGCAGACCGTAGCGCTTTTCAGGCTGGGACATGACGCGGGCCCGCTGTATCCGGTCGTAAAACCGGAGCCCCCAGATGGAGAGGTCGCCGTGGCCGCGCGGCATGCCTTTAGAGCCGCCCACGCCCCATTTGACGCTCCCCGGCAGGTAAAACTCCGCGTTGCTCATGCTCTCGACCCCGCCCGCAACGATCAGGCCGGCCTCGCCGGAGCGGATAAGGGCGGTCGCCGTCCGGACCGCGTCGATCCCGGTACAGCAGCGCCGGTCGATGGTGAGCCCCGGTATGGTGTCGGGCCATCCGGCATTCAGCAGGGCCATGCGCGCGATGTTGACGTACTCGCCGTTCTGGTACGACTGGCCCATGACGACCTCGTCGACCTGATCGGGCTTGATATTTATCTTCTTTATTGCCGCATCGAGCACGAGCGATGCGAGATCATACGCCTCTACGCTCCGCAGGCCGCCCATATACTGCCCTACCGGAGTCCTTACCGCGCTTACGATAACGATTGCGTCATCGGGATATTTCATTTATTTCTCCTTACAATACATATTCGCATTTTGCAGCTATTCATTGCGCACCAGAATTGATATCCCCTGTCCCCCGCCCATGCACATGGTGGCAAGACCCAGCTCCTTACCGGAACGTTTCAGTTCATAAATAAGCTTTGTCAGGATAATCGCGCCGGTCGCGCTTATCGGATGGCCCAACGCGATGGCGCCGCCGTTCGGGTTCACCGTGGAGGGATCGAGCTTGAGCTCACGAATGCAGGCCAGAGACTGTGAGGCAAAGGCTTCATTCAGCTCAACAACATCTATTTTATTAATGTCGATGCCGGTCTGTGAAACAAGCTTTCTCGTTGAAAAGATCGGGCCGATCCCCATAAGGGAAGGCTCCACTCCCACAGACGCGTATCCGACGATGGAAACCAGCGGTTTGAGGCCGAGCGACCTGGCTTTTTCCCGCGACGCGATCACGACGGCCCCGGAGCCGTCGTTCATGCTGCTCGAATTTCCCGGCGTGACCGATCCTCCCTCTTTGAATACGGGCTTGAGAGCTGCAAGACCCTCGATGGTCGTATCAGATCGCGGCTGCTCGTCCTTGCTGAAAAAAACCGGATTCCCTTTTTTTTGCGGGATCGGCACCGGCACTACCTGTTCATCGAAGATCCCCTTCTTCAAAGACTCCGCCGCCCGCCGCTGGCTTTCCAGGGCATATGCATCCTGGTCTTTCCGTGAGATTTTATACCGATCGGCGACATTTTCAGCCGTCTCTCCCATCGTATTTTTGCTGATCGGATCATAAAGCACAAGCTGATCCATAAGCTGTCCATGGCCCAGGCGATATCCCCAGCGCGCCTTGGTAAGCAGATAAGCCGCATTGGACATATGCTCTGTGCCGCCGGCGACAAGTATGTCGGCATCCCCGGCCTTGATCGCCTGGGCGGCAAGGCTCACGGCTTTTAAGGCGCCGCCGCAGGCCTTGGCGATGGTGTATTGAGGCACCTCAACCGGTATCCCCGCATTGATAGCCGCCGGCCTGGCCATGTTGGCCGGAAGAACGCCGGTTCTATACTGCTGGGAAAATACAACCTCATCGACCTGATCAGGCGCCACACCGGCTCTTTTCATGGCCTCTTTTATGACAAGGGAAGAGATATCCCAGTCTGTTACATCTTTCAGCGTGCCGCCGAACCTGCCGATAGGCGTCCGCGCCGCACTTACTATTACTGCTTCCTTCATTTTACTACTATGCTCCTTTTGATATTTACTCGAGTTTGGCGAATTTTGTTAATACCACTTACTCCCTCCCCCTCGATGGGGGAGGGTTGGGGTGGGGGCGATGAATTTATGCCGCATAGGTGACTTTTATATTCCAAAAACATCTATTTCACCCTCCCCTAACCCCTCCCATCAAGGGAGGGGGATTACTTTAATTAAAAATCCTCCAACTCAAATAATTCAATCTTTCAATAGCTCTCTCGCAATTACCACTCTCTGGATCTCGGACGTGCCTTCGTAAATCCTGGTGAGCCGCAGATCCCGGTAAAAACGCTCGGCAGGGCAGTCCTTCGTGTATCCCATGCCGCCGAATATCTGCACAGCCATGTCCGCCACCCTGCCCGCCATCTCGGTGCAGAAGAGCTTCGTCATCGAGGCTTCCATGATCACCGAGGTGCCCCGCTGGTCACGGAGACACGCCGCGTGGTAGAGCATCTGCCGGGCTGCGTAAATCTGTGTGGCCATGTCCGCAAGCATGAACTGGATAGCCTGGAGCTTCGCAAGGGGAGCGCCGAACTGAACCCTCGTTTTCGCGTGCTCAATGGATATATCGAGGAGCTTCTGCGCGGCCCCGACCGCCGACGCGGCAATGGTCATGCGCCCCTTGTCCAGCACCTGCATGGCGATCCTGAATCCCTGGCCGATCATGGCGTCCCCGCCGATCACGTTCGCCTTGGGCACCGTGCAGTCGTCGAATATAAGCTCATTGGTGTGATTTCCCCGGAGTCCCATCTTCTTTTCAGGTTTACCCACCGAGAAGCCCGGGGTTCCCTTCTCGACAAGAAACGCGGTTATTCCTCCCTTGGCGCGCTTCTGCCGGTCGGTGAGGGCGAAGACCGTTGCCACCTGCGCGCAGTCGGCGTTGGTGATGAATATCTTCGTTCCATTTAAAATCCAGTGGTCGCCCTTGAGCACTGCCGTTGTCTGTATGTTGGCCGCGTCGGAGCCTGCTTCCGGCTCGGTAAGGCCGAAGCATGCAGTCCACTCTCCGGAGGCGATTTTGGGAAGATAGCGCTTTTTCTGCTCTTCCGTGCCGCTTAATATGAGTCCCTGCGACCCGAGGCCGTTATTCGTTGAAATGCGGCTGCGGAAGCAGCCGTTGGTCTTGGCTATCTCTTCCTGCACCATGACCTCGCCGAGCATGCTCAAGCCCAATCCGCCGTATTCTTCAGGGATTGAAAGCCCGAACAGTCCGAGCCCGCGCATTTTTTCCACTATCTCTTCCGGAATGTGATCTTCTTCTTCTACCTGCTGGCTGATCGGATCGAGATCCTTCTTGACGAAATTTCGAATCGTCTCAACCATCATCGTTATTTCCTGCGGTACGGAAAAATCCATACTTATTCCTCCATCATGTATTTACTCGCCTCATCAGGTTTACATTTTTCAAAAAATGTCTTTATAAATAATTGCGTCAAACAGTAAAATGGCGGGAAATAAAATCAACTCATTTTTGTACACCGTGTCAGAATGTCTCGTCATTATCAGCGCTTAGACTCAGATCCCCCAAGATACAAACGCCGGGGATCAAAACAGCGAAGGAACTTGATTTCTTCAGGCGCAGGAGAAGGAACTATCTGCAAGGGATAACGGATTTTCAGCGGCCAGCCGCATTGATCCTGTATGATCCGCACCATCTGTTCCTCCGATTTTATCAAGGGATCTCGAAAATATCCGGTGAGCTCCAATTCCTGACGGCCCAATGGCTTTTCAAAAATTCCATATTGGGAGACCGCGGTCGACACCTTGAATCCGGGAGAGGTGATATACGGAACATCCGCCACGAAGCGGCTTTTGCTTTGCTCCAGGGTAACCATGGTCTCACACGCTCCTGAGGCAACGTCGTTTGCTCCGCCGGATCCTACCAGATAGGAGCCGTCTTCCGAAACCTTGGTGGTATTTACATTTCCGAAACGATCGACCTGTCCGGCTCCGATCACTCCGATGCCGGACGTTCCGGATCCGGACATAAAGATACCCAGGGTGGTGAAAATGTCGTTGATCATCAGGCATGAGGGAAGATTTCTCAGGTTGAAAAGAAAGGGGTCTGCCGGCAGGGGGGAATATCCGTAGAAACCGATTTCCGCTGCCAATTCCAGGGGAATCCCGGCCTTCCGTAATTCGTAGTAAGCCATCCATGATGCCAAATTGGAGACCCCGATCCCGCACAGGATGAGCCGGTATTTTTTCTCTTTGATGATCTCCTGCAGCTTGCGTGAAGCCCCGAAGACCAGCTTCTCCGCGGGGGTGATTTCCTCAGGGTACGGCAGCTGGTCCGCGGAATCGGCCAGCTCAGATGTCCAGGAGTCCTTATGGATACGCCCCATGAGAAACCATATCCGCTTTTGACCGAGGCGGGTTAAAAAGTCCTCATGAAGGCGGCAACCCAGTACCCATTTTTCAATCCAGGCCTGATACTGGTCAGGACTCCGGCTGGCCCGCCGCGCTTCCAGAATAAATTCCTCGTCCTCGCCATAACCGTTAAAATCGGGAATTCCCAAAGCATGGAGCCCCACCGGATGCGCCCCAAGGGGGACCGGGCATACGGCGCGGACTGCATACCCGGGAATCTGGGCCATGTATGAATAGCGGCGGATAAAATCCGCATCCACGACCTTCTCTACGGTAACGATCACGCCCTCTTTCGCCGCAAGGGCGCCGTAATGATTTGTTGAGTACGGCGCGGCCAGTATTGTATTCCCCTCCGCATCCGCAGCCCAGCCGTGAGCCAGGCTGATGTCCGGATTGAGGGCTTTTACAAGACCCGCCGATTCTCCCTCTGCAAAGGGGTTGGGAGCCTTGCAAAAATTTTCCCGGTTTTCGGATTCCATGGAGCTGCCGACGATCGATTTAGTGGGGAAAAAGGGAAGCCCCATGGCGCCTGCCATGAGTCTCAGGGTCAAAGAAAGATGAGTCCAGCTTTCCGGCGTCACATAGCCTTCGCGAAAAGCCCGGGTCAAGACCGGGTTGGGGACCGGGAACGGATACGCATCGCCGCAGAATGAGGAAATGATTCTGCGGCACAACCTGCCGTGGGCAAAAACCGCGTAGCTGTAGGCTCCGCCGCCGGTGCCGATTAAGGTGAATCCCGGATCTTTCCCCCAAAATTGACGCGCGATCTCATAATAAGCCGCCGTCGGGAAGGGCATTCCATTCCCCGCGTGAATGCTTATTCCGGGCTTCACGTATCTGCGGACCGCCTCCGAAAGATCCATTACTTTATTTTCAGTCCGGACTTCCGGGCTTGCCAATCTCTTCTGCAAAAATTGTAGCAGATCTGGATCCACTTTAGCTCCTTGAGTGCTGATGTATAAAAAGATGCTCCCGCAGAGACGACCTCACCCCCCGGCCCCCTCTCCCATTAAGAAATGAATAAAGGAGAGGGGGAGTCTAAGGATGAAGCTTAATGCTTCGGAAACCCTCTCCCCCTTGAAGGCGGGGATGCGCATCCCCGCCTTCAAGGAGGAGAGGGTGCGCGGAGCGCGGGTGAGGTCAGAGTATGAAATGTACTGAATAGTTACGTCAAGAAAATTATCACTATCGATCTTTACATCGAAATCGATCCCTTGCGAAAATCCGTTTTTCCGATCAGGGCGTTTAGGAGCACCGGCGTGCCCTTCCGCGACAGATCGAGCGCCTGCCGTATCGTGGCGTCGATCTGATCCTCGCCGGCTATCAAAAATCCCCGGGCGCCAAAGCTATCGGCTATGCCGTGATAATTCGCGTAGCGCAACACCGTGGCCACGTCATCCTTAAGGTACACGACCTGATCGCGGCCGATCTGCGTCCATCCCGCGTCATTACCGATAACGGCGATCACCGGCAGCTTGTGCCGTACGAAGGTATCGAATTCAATGATGCTGTAGCCTGCTGCGCCGTCACCCCAGAGGAGCCAAACGTCAGCCTCAGGCCTGCAGAGTTTGGCTCCCAGCGCAAAACCGGCGCCCACGCCCAGGGTACCGAATACGCCCGGATCGAGCCATGACAGGGGGCTTCGGGGCCGCACGATATACGATGCAGTGGAGATAAAATCGCCGCCGTCGGCAACAATGACGCCCGCATCGCTTACCGCGCCGTCAATCTTTTCCAGCAACAACAGGGGATTCACATATTCGGTTTTTTGTCCCGCGAGGATTTTGATCTCTTCCTCCCGCTCCTGTTCGCGGCCCTGCAACACCCTCATCCAATCATCACGGGAGCCGCTCCTTTTGATTAACGACGAGCAGGCTGTAAGAAACTCGGCAGGATCGGCGTGAACGGCGAGATCAGGCTTATGATTTAATGTCAAATCATGCCTGCTCCGGTTTATTGCGATCGTGGCCGCTTCCTTATTGATGGAAAGGCCGTAATCAAGACGGAAATCGCAGGGCATTCCCGCCAGAATAACGCAATCCGCTTCCGCCAGGGCCGCATTCCGCTTATGATGCAATTGAAGTGGATCATGCCCTTCCAGCAGTCCCCGCGCCATTCCGGTCAGGTACACCGGGATATTCATCATGCGGATCGATTCTGCAAGCTGGGATGCCCTCCCCGGGTTAAGAGCTGCCTGGCTCCCGACAATGAGCAGCGACCGCGCGGATTTATCAATTAATTGGAGTGCTTTGACCACCGTGCGCCTCCTCATATCCGGCTTCACTGAAGCTATAGTATCATGAGCCATGGAATCGAGATCGCAGGCGTACATTCTGTCCAGATGCCGTTTGAGGTACCAGGATATCACCTTTTTTCGGAACGAGTCCGCCTTCCCCGCCGAACTTTTTGTTTTATACCAGAGGCGGACCAATTCCTCATCATAGAGAAGGTCTATGGGGCATTCGATGAAGACCGGTCCGGGAACGCCCGACTGTGCGAATGCGAAGGCAAATTCGATGACGGGAATGAAATCGCAGTTCCTTTTTATGGTGAATACCGCTTTCACAGCGGAGCGGACGAGCGACACCTGGTCGATATCCTGAAGAGAGCCCCTGCCCTTGAGCACGGTTGCCGCAGCCCCGCCGAAGACAACGAGGGGCGATTGCGCCATGCTTGCGTTCACGAGGGCGGTAACGCTGTTGGCGACGCCGGGACCGGCCGTCACCGCGGCGACCCCGGGAATTCCGGTGAGCCTGCTCACGGCATCGGCGGCGAAAACGGCAGTGGCCTCATGACGCACGTCAATAATCCTGATCCCGGCCTTATTCGATTCGGTAAGTATGGGTGAGATATGACCGCCGCATACCGTGAACAGGTAGCGGACATCGTGCTCTTTCAATATCTGCGCGATGATGGCCCCGCCATTCATAAAAGCCTCCTTCACGAGGATAAAATCGTCTGTGGCTTGTTCCGGTGTTGAATATCTATTTTAATATAGGGAACAATAATTTGCAATTCAATTATGCAGTGGAGATGCTAAAACCTCCCCCCCCTTGACTCAGCAATGAATCAAAATTTTATTGCATTTTATGGTCAGCCGAATTTGTATTGTCTCCAAAAGGAATCCGGCATGGAAGAGAAAATATACACGGGTATATTGACCCAAAAGGATAATTCAACCTTTTTAACCGATTCAAGAGGGAGACGCCATTTCGAGCGTGAAAAGATATGGTCCGGATACGTCGCCCACTGGCTCGGAAAAAAGGTCAATGCCCGGTACGTGCGGCAGAAGGATTATGATACCGGCAGAAACATCGTCATCATGCGGCCGCATACGGAGCCGTCCGCGGTTCCGTTTGTCGAGCTCTACTATAATGAGCGGCTGGTTAAATATAAATTTTCCCTGCTCGGCCATTTGGCGATTAACGTGAACGGCGGAATTTTTAATTTTTCCCACCTTATCAATGAAAATGAGATAATCTCCGAAGAGGAATACTTTTACCGGCCCGCGCTCGGAGAGTTCGCGCCCCATCCGGTAACCGGCAGATTCAATGTGGAAGACAAAACCCGGCCCTATTACGATAAGTTCGGCAGAAACTTCATGCGCACCATTCATGTGCTGAGGATGGAGGGCGTTGATGCCGGCCGCCTCGGCGCCTACTATAAAACAGTGTTGTCCGAGATAGTGGCCGCACCCGATCCGAAGCGGCCGGAAAAATACCGCGATTTCAGCCTTTTTACCCGAAGCTGCGTGACCATCATACGCGACGGGCTTCTCGGCTACGGGTTCAGGGATCTTAAAGGAATCTTTCCGAGGGATTTTTTCATCAACGCAGCGTATAATCTGTTGAAATTAAACGGCAGTGACTCCCTACAGGTGAAGCTCTTCCGCATGCCACAGCTCAAGGTGCCGGAGGCTCTCTACAGCGCCCTCACCGTAATAACGAATCCGATCAACAGGGTACTGGCGGGGAGACTGCCGGATTATTAGAGTTGTTGCATACCAAAATTTTTTAACGGGTTTTAAATGAAAAAAATCAAACTCATCTTATTTATAATTTGCGGAATCATCGGGCTTGCGGTTTCATTAAGCTTTACCCGAACGATGAAGGCGGTCCTTCATGATTACCTGATCGAAAAATATAATAACTCACGGGACGAATTTAACCGGATATATTTTAAAAAAGGTTTCTGGATAAACCCTTATGAAAGATACATGCAGGGATCCGGCCTCCAAAAAAAATTTACCTTCCCAATATATTTTAAGCCTTCCGTACATAATGAAAAGGTCACCCGGATGAGCTTTGATCTGGAAATGTCTCCGGTGAATACCGGATTTCAGTTCAAAAGTATCTGCGATGATTATCTTATTCTTCTTTTTAACAGCACCGGGAAGGACTCATCCGGCTTCAGGATCAGTGCTGTGAATTTCATCCCCAGCGGCTGGATTGTCTTGAGCGAAAACGGCATCAGGCTCATTCAGCCGGTCAACTTCACGTTCCAGAGCAAAAAACAGGAGAGAGTGACGGCATCGATAACGCCGGAATCGATGCAATTAACCATCGGCAACCGAAGTTTCGTCTTGCCGGGGAATTTTAATAAAACCGGCGTCGGGTTTTTATTGGGCACCGCCGACACCGCCATGAAAAATCTGGAAATTCTCTATAACGAAAAAATCTACAAGGATCTGGCACCCTATGACACAACAGTCGACCCTCTGCTCCTGGCGCTCGTCTTTTTAATCCCATTGCTGAACTGGCTCTGCTTTTCATATGTTGTGGCCAGATATTTTGAATTTGGCGCTTTTAAATTTATGCTGAGCGATTTCCCGGTAATCTTTTTATTTCTATTCTTCAAGGTAAATCCGCATAAGACATTTTGTTATGCCACGGCCCTGGTACTGTTCCTGATTTTTTTCATAAGAACAATAATATTCGCAAAATTTCTTTATCATCTGAAAGATATAAACGACATCAGAAAAAAGGGATTCGCGATCCTCTCGGTTTTAACAGTCGCGGTATTTGCGGGGATCTACCTGCTCGCCCTCTTCAATGCGGACAAATTGCAGCCGGGCGAAACATTCATCGAAAAAAAAGAGATTTCCCTCCCCATTTTAGGCATCCTGTTTTTGTCGACAACCTCCCTGTTTATATATTATGAAAGATTCAGCCAGCTTATCCGCCTTGCGGCAATCTCGATAACCATACTGTTCTTTACCGCAATGCCCAAATATTTTCGCACCGATTCCTACTTTTCAACGGCGGATAAACTATTTAAACCCAATGCCATGTACTATCATTATAACGGCAAGGCCAAGACAAAGCCGATGAGCATAATAAGACCCGGGTACCGGAGAATATTTTTCGCGGGAGGATCCGCCACCTATGGATTCCCCATGGATATTAATGGAAAGGCATTCCCGGAACAGTTTGAAGAAATCCTAAACAGAACGGGTGCAAAGGTTGATGCATTCAATATCGGCATGCTGGGACATACCATATCCTCATTACGATATTCAATTGAAAAAAATGATCTCCTGAACAAATATCCGATTGATCTGCTGGTTCTTTATCTCGGATATAACGATGCGTCACTATACCCAAAATTATATGGATTTATAGACAAGACGGATTGGCAAAGCATAAACTTTATGAATTCCTCAAGTTTTCCACGGCGTATTTTCAGGATGATTCAGTTTTCGCCTCCAATAAGCTATCTTCTTCTCGCAAAATCAATGTTTATCGAACCACCGACACGTCCACCAAAAGAGGCTCAATTGAAAAGTACCGCCCGGCATACAATAAAACTGCCGCGCGTATCCGTGCAGGAAGAGGGTGAGCATGTGGCATGGTTCAATAGAGAATGTAAAAAAAGAAAAATTTTATTAATTATTGTTCCTGAATTATATAACAGAACGCGCTCGCTGGCCGAGGCTTTATCACAAAATCCCCAGCAAAAGGCGATGGTGGAGGCTGCAAAGGTGCATAAGATCCCGGTAATAGACTGCTACCCGAAATTCAACAGCTTGAATAACATTTACCTGTATGATCCGGTTCATTTGAATTATGAAGGAAATAAAAAGCTGGCCGAGATTCTTGCAGAAAAACTGAAGCCTTATCTAAGTAAAATTTAATTGCGAAGGTACCGCGGCATACCCCGTGTCCTTGAGGCTGACCGACGCTTATCATTAATCAAGCTGGTATATTTTGCGCCAATCCGCTTCTTCCTTGAAATCCTTCTGTTCCTTTTTATCAAATAAAAAATTATCCATAGCCAGATAATCCATTTCGGTGCGCATAAAGCACCGAAAGGCATCCAGCGGCGTACAAACGATCGGCTCTCCTCTCACATTAAAGCTGGTATTGACGATAACCCCGTAGCCGGTCTGTCTTTTAAATTCATTGATCAGCTCCCAAAATCTCTCGTTTGTCTGCCTGTTCACGCTCTGAATCCGGGCTGAATAATCGATATGCGTTACGGCCGGAATATCCGAGCGCAGATGATAGAGCCGGTCAAACATGGCCATGGTTTCATAATCCCTCGGGAGGGGATTCCTCCTGCTCTCTTTAACCGGGGCAACGAGAAGCATGTAGGGAGAAGGCCGGTCAAGATCAAAATATTCCTGAATATTCTCTTCCAATACCGAGGGCGCAAAAGGCCTGAAGCCCTCCCGGTATTTGATCTTTAGATTCAGCTTTTTCTGCATATCAGAGTGCCGTGCGTCTCCCAGGATCGATCTATTCCCCAGGGCCCGCGGGCCGTATTCCATTCTACCCTGAAACCATCCAACAACTTTGCCCTCTGCGATGAGGCCGGCAACGACGGAAACGAGGTCGGCAAAGGCGCTGTAATATTTATAGGGAGCATCGAATTTCAATGCGACCCTTTCAATGTCCCTCCGGCCAAATTGAGGCCCCAGAAATGAGCCGGCCATGGAGTCGGGCCTCTGAATTGTCGTCCTCTCCTCTCCCTTCCAGATATGCCACGCGACAAGCGCGGCCCCCAGGGCGCCGCCGGCATCGCCGGCAGCAGGCTGAATCCAAAGGTCATCGAAAATTCCGGATCGCAGCAGCTTACCGTTGGCTACGCAATTGAGCGCCACGCCGCCGGCCAATACGAGATTTCTTCTGCCGGTTAAGCTCTTTGCGCTCTTTGCAAGCCTGAACACGATCTCCTCAGTGACGCGCTGAGCTGCGAGAGCCAGATTCATATAAGGCTCGGTGATGAGCGTCTCCGGCTCTCTCTTTGTTAAACCGAACAGCCTTTCCCATTTATCCTCATTGCACATCCTCAGTCCGGTCGCGTACTGGAAGTAGTCCATGTTCAAAAGAATCGAGCCGTCCTCTTTTATATCCACTATTTCATCCACTATTTTTCTCTCAAATGCCTTTGTCTCTTCTGAATCAGCAGCGCCGTAAGGGGCTAAACCCATCAACTTATATTCCCCGCTGTTGACCTTGAAGCCGCAATAGTAGGTAAACGCTGAATAAAACAGACCTAGTGAATGAGGAAAATGGAGCTCGCGCAAAATCGAAATGCCGTTCTTCTCGCCGTCGCCTATAGTCGTTGTCGCCCATTCTCCGACGCCGTCGATAGTCAGTATCGCGGCATTCTCAAACGGGGAGGGGTAAAAGGCGCTGGCGGCATGCGAGAGGTGGTGCTCGGGGAATATAAGACCCGGGATACTCCCTCCCAGTTTAGAAAGCTCCTCCCGCAACATGTTCTTCATGAAGAGCTTTTCCTTGATCCAAACCGGGATGGCGGAAAAAAAGCTCATCAGTCCCCGCGGGGCGAAGGCGTGATACGTTTCAAGCAGGCGCTCAAATTTTATATACGGCTTATCATAAAAGGCAATGACCTCCAGGTCCGGGAGAGCCAGGCCGGCTTCCTCAAGAACGTATCGGACCGCATTGACAGGAAACGAAGAATCATGCTTCTTCCGGGTGAACCTCTCCTCCTGGGCCGCCGCGACGATCCTTCCGTCAACCACCATTGCGGCGGCGCTGTCGTGATAATAAGCCGATATACCAAGAATCGCAGATGACATGCAGACCTCAATACCCGTTATCTAAAAAATTGTATATATAAAGGGAGCGATCGCCGAACCGCCGGAGAACACGATTATCAAACCCAACAGCAGCAGAATTATAATGAGGGGCAGCAACCAGAATTTCTTTCTTGTTTTTATGAAACCCCAGATTTCTTGTAAAAATTCCATATTAAATCTCCATTATATTAGACTAGTTGCGACACTAATTTAAATGTCATTGCGAGGAGCGCCAGCGACGAAGCAATCGGAATCAGAATAAAAAAGGCCCTATTACACATTAACAACAGTCTTTTTAATAGCATTAGCTGATTGCTTCGCTACGCTCGCAATGACGGTTAGTTTAGCAACAAGTTTATTAATTATGCACAATACTTAATATGGTTTCTCCACATCTTCCCGTCGGAATGCATGATTTCTGACTTGAAATACCGACGAATCATCCTTTTTCCATTTCTTCAGTAAAAGGGTATCCTTGCCCAACAAGCTTCTCAACAAGCCTACCGGGGTAACAAGAAAAATAAAAATAATGGTCAACAATACCTTGGAAACGAATGTCCCCAATATATGGGCAAAGCCGAACCACAGCCACGCGGCAGGTTTATATAGAACAGGCGACACCATATTGATAATCAGAATGATTATAGCAATGACCTGAAAAATCTTAGCCTTGTCAGGGATAAACTGGGCAAGAATGAAAAAAATTAAAACAAGCGCCATGCCCGTGTCTTTTGCCTGATCTCTTGTTATATTTTTATAACGAAGATCCGTTCCGGTATGAGCTTCCGTGTCTATCATAGACCTGTAATTCGATACCTATAGCGTAATGTCAACTAATTATTCAGGCTTGCCGGAATCGACCTGCCGTGACGCTGCGCGCATCTGCACCCTCACCTCAAACCCGCCCTGTTCATGGTTGCCGGCGCCGAAATCGGCGCCGATAACCGCTGCGCGGTATCTCATGATCCTCAGGCCCAGGCCCGTGTCTTTTTTCTCTTTCGCGGCTCCCGTGCCGTTGTCCCGGATGATCATGGCAAGCCCCGCGTCATCGGCGGTCAGGCGGATCATGATCCTCTCGGCTTTCCCATGCTTGATCGAATTCGTCACCGCCTCCCGTGCGATGTAATAGAGGTGCGTCGCAGTCTGATTGTCGCTGATGAGGAAATTCCCCTCCTGGTATATCTGGCACGATACGTGGTACACCTTTTCGGTGGCCGCGGCCATCTCGTCGAGCGCGGAGCGGAGGCCGTTCTTCTCCATCTCGACCGGGCTCAGCATGCGCGACAGGCTCCGCGTCTGCACGATGGCGTCGCGGATCAGGCTCTCGACATGCTCAATCTCCCGGACCTCATTGCTGAGCTTCTCGGGCATCTTCTCCTTCAGCGCCTCAATGAGAAAGGTCACGGCCGTGAGATTCTGGCCGAGTCCGTCGTGCAGGTCCTGCCCGATCCTCTGCCGCTCGAGCCCCGCAATCTGCATGATGCCGTTCTGGAGATTTCTCATCTCGGTGATGTTGGTATAATTCTCGATGACGCCGATTATTTGCCCCTCGTTCGACAGATAGGGAGAGGCATGCACGATGCAGATGATATCCTCGTCATTGACGCGGCTTTTGATCTCGTACTCGACGTAGCGCTCGCCATTAATGATGCGCTTCATCACCAGCCGGTCCGATTTCGCAAGAGCCGTAGCCCCGTCATCGCCCCCGCCTCCTGGAAAAAGCATCGAATCGAGATTGAACATTTCCCTGCACCGCCTGTTGATGTGGATCGTGTTGAATTCACGATCAATGACGCGCATCCCGACCGGAGTGGAGTTGAATATCTGCTCAAGCTCGGTGAAGGCCCTGATCTTCTCCTCCTCGGCCTTTTTGCGCTGGGTGGTATCCTGCAGGGTTTCAACAGCTCCGATGATATTCCTCTCGGAATCACGGAGCAGCGCGGCCGTGAAAAAGAGCCATTTCCCCAGGTGCGGAAAGAACCGCTCGCTGTCGGCGGCCCCTTCAAGCACCGGGGACTTTTTGTACTCGCCTCCGTATTTCCGCGCCAGATCAGGGTTCTGCGCACTGTACATGATCATATCCGCCAGGGACAAGGTTTCGGTTTTGTAGAAGGGCTCCCACTGCCTCCTGGTTCCGACCATTTTCTCCGAAGAAGAACCGGTAAGAATCTCGCAGGCCCGGTTCCAGTGGGTTATGACATGGTTCTCGTCAATGACGAACGTCGGTATGGGGCTCCCCTCGATGATCTGAGACAGCATCCGCTGCGTCCGCTCCCGGGCCCGCTCCGCATTCTTGCGCTCGGTTATATCGTTCAAAAAACCCTCCGCGCCCACTATCGCGCCGCGGTAGTAGACCGGCTGGATGTTATACGTCTGGAAGGCGATGCTCCCGTCCTTTCGCATCATGCCGGACTCCCCGCGCGCGGTACCGCCCGCCAGAACCCGCGCCATCAGCTCTTTCTGCTCGGCCGCCTCCCGGGGAGGCTGGGCGATACTGAAGTGCCTGCCGACGACATCGTTGCGCGCGAAGCCGAGAATCCGCTCCCATTCTGCATTGACGTACTGGAACAGGCCGTCCCGGTCGACGCGGTAGTATCCGAACGGGGCGTTCTCCACGATGTTCCGAAACCGCTCTTCGCTCTCCTTAAGCTCGCCGAGCGCGGCCTCGTGGTCGCCGCGCAGCTCGATTCCGCTTAAGGCAAATTCGATGTCGGCAGCGATCTCCCTGAAGAGCACCTGTTCCTCGCTGTCGTACAGAAGGTCTTCAGGCATGGATACACTCAATATCCCCCGAAGCTTGCCGCCGTAGCTGATGCTGACGGTCATCCTGCTTGAACCGGCGCTCTGACTCGAAAGGGGACAGCCGGCGCATTCTATCCGCGGATCTCTCGTTAAAATAATCCCCCGCGTGTTGGTCGCGCGCGTGACGCATAGGGGCATGGTTCCATGCATCAGCATGTCAGCCATGGGCTGAAAATTTCCGCCCAGGCCCGCCTCAGCCGCCGATGTCAATCGCCCGGAATCGTCGAATAGGGCGATCCAGGCGAAAAAATAGCTCCGGTTCTTCACCAGATTCACGCATATCCCCTTGAGCAGCCTGTCCCGCTCCTTCTCCTTGGTGATCAGATGGTTGATGTCCCTGATGGCGCCGAGAACCAGGTTCAGGTGATGCAGCCGTTCTCTGATCCGGCCCGCACGCTCGCTCAAATACGAGACGACCGCGGCAATCGCAAAAAACATGAGGACCCTGATGTAGTCATCCGCCGTGCTGAAATACTCATGTAAAAATATATTGCTCAATACCAGCGAAAGAGACAAGGCCAGGGCAATCAGGATCCCCCTCCTTCCCCACCAGATCGAAGCCAGGATGATCGGAATGTAGAAAAAGTGGGTGAACACCGCTGCGCTGTGAAGAATAAAATGGAAGTACACTACAAAAAAGAATGATATCAATATAAGTAATGATATCACGATAATTTTGTATCTTTCTGAAACCGATTTGATCACGGAGGCACCTCTCAGATAATTGATTCTGGGTTAATCATAATCTTTCATGATCCAATACGTCAAGATTTCAGCCGCATTTTTTATTATTTCTTGACATATTTTCATATTCAACATAGTGCGATAAAAATGCCTATGGGCATAGGCTGCCTTTGAGAAGGGAACCTCAAATTAGGATGTTCCCTTTGGCCGCAATGCAATATACAACCTTGTAACTATTCAGTGCATTTAATCAACCTATACAATGGGAATAGATATGAATAAAATTCAAGAAAAAGAATTCTTATCACCTCAGGTCTTCCGCATAAGGGTGGAATCCCCGGCGATAGCACGAAAGAGAAAGGCCGGTCAGTTCATCATCCTCCGCACCTGCGATGACGGCGAGCGGATTCCGCTCACCATAGCGGATGCGGATCCGCACCATGGATGGATCGAGCTTGTGGTGCAGATCGTGGGTAAAACGACCAAAGCCCTGTCAGAGCTCGCTGTCGGCGATATGGTATGCGACCTGGCGGGACCATTGGGCAGGCCCACGCATATAGAACTATTCGGCACCGTGGTAACGGTCGGCGGAGGCATAGGAATCGCTCCCGCACACCCGATCGCGCAGGCGATGAAAGCCGCAGGCAATACCGTGATCTCCATCCTGGGAGGCAGGTCGAAGGAGCTCATCATCATGGAAAAGAAGATGCGCGCTGCAAGCGACGAGGTTATCATCACCACGGACGACGGCTCCTACGGAATGAAAGGCTTCGTGACCGACGCCGTGCAGAAGCTGATCGACGAAGGAAAGCGGATCGACCAGACGATAGCCATCGGCCCACCGATCATGATGAAGCAGGTAAGCCTGCTCACGAAAAAATACAATATTCCCACACTGGTGAGCCTGAATACGATCATGGTTGACGGTACCGGCATGTGCGGCGGATGCCGGGTCACGGTGGGCGATAAGACCAAGTTCGTATGCGTGGACGGCCCTGAATTCGACGGCCACCTGGTGAATTTCGACGAGATGATGATGCGCCTCGCCATGTACAAAGACCGGGAAAAAGAATCAATCGATCACGCGTGCAAGATCAGAGCTTAGTACCTTGATCATGAAAGTCTTGCTGCCAAAAACCTTTTTAGTTTCGGCTTTGCCGGGTTAGGATATATGACCACGAATTTATTTCGCCCAGAGATACAAAGACACAGATGCTTCTCCGTACCTCTGCGGTATGATTAAATAGGCGATTAGTTACCAATATGGAAAAGAAAGAGCTTACCAACAAGGAGCGGCTGGCGATCCCGCCGCAAAAGATGCCGGAGCAGGACCCGGCCAAGCGGATTCGCAATGTGAACGAGGTACCCCTGGGATTCACCGAGGAGCAGGCCGTGGCTGAGGCAAACCGCTGCCTGCAGTGCAAAAACGCACCCTGCGTCAAGGGCTGCCCGGTTGCGATAAATATTCCCGCGTTCATCAAGCTTATCTGCGAGAAGAGATATCGGGAGTCGATAAACGTGATCAAGGAGACAAGCATCCTTCCCGCAGTCTGCGGCAGGGTCTGCCCGCAGGAGGAGCAGTGTCAAGCCCCCTGCACCGTGGGCAAAAGCCTTAAGTCGGTCGACCTGGCAGTGCAGATCGGAAAGCTCGAGCGCTTCGCCGCGGACTGGGAAATGGCCCAGCCTGCCTCCGAAAGCCCGGCAATCAAGCCGCATACCGGCAAGAGGATAGCGGTCATAGGATCAGGCCCGGCAGGCGTCACCGTTGCCGCGGACTGCAGGCGCGACGGTCATGAGGTTACCGTATTCGAGGCACTGCATAAGGCGGGCGGCGTGCTGGTTTACGGCATACCTGAGTTCCGCCTCCCCAAAAAGATAGTCGGCCGGGAGGTGGATAACCTGATACGGATGGGGGTCGAGGTGCGCACCAATATGGTCATCGGTAAAATAGCCACCCTCGACGAGCTCATGGAAGAGGGATACGATGCCGTGTTCGTGGGGACCGGGGCCGGCCTGCCCCAGTTCCTCAACATACCCGGGGAAAACCTGAACGTAGTGTATTCAGCCAACGAATACCTCACCAGAGCCAATCTGATGAAGGCCTACTCCTTTCCCGTCACGGACACGCCGATTGCGCGGGCAAAAAATATCGCCGTGTTCGGCGGCGGCAACGTGGCCATGGACTCGGCGCGCACGGCCCTGCGCCTCGGCGCGGACAACGTATACCTCATATACCGGCGCTCCCGCGTCGAGATGCCCGCACGCAAGGAGGAGGTCCATCACGCGGAAGAGGAAGGCGTGCATCTGATGCTCCTCCAGAACCCGGTGCGAATAACCGGGAATGATAAGGGCTGGGTTACCGGCGTCGAATGCATCCGCATGGAGCTGTGCGAACCTGATGAATCCGGCCGGTGCAGGCCGGAACCGATCCGGGGAAGCGAGTTCACCATACCGGTGGATGCCTGCATCGTGGCTGTCGGCAACGCCTCCAATCCCCTCATCCCCCAAACCACGCCGGACCTTGAGACAAACCGGCACGGCAACATTCTTGCTGATCCGAACACCTTGAAGACGAGCAAGAGAGGAGTGTTCGCCGGAGGCGATATCGTGCTCGGCGCTGCCACGGTCATCCTTGCGATGGGACAGGGGCGCAAGGCCGCGAAAGCGATCAATGATTATCTCGCAACCGGCGCGTGGTAGACGCATCTGTAATCACCGGGATTTTGGAATGCTTCTGGGCTTCTCTCCCGGTCTGCCGTCCCTTATTGCCATGAGCCCATTGTAGCATCCCACATAGGCCGTACCATCGGGCCCAAGGGTGATTGGCGCATAATTATTATTCCAGAGAGCACCCGTGCCGGTAAGAATCTTATAAACTGTTTTTCCGGTCCGATAATCCACTGCCGTGAGGTACCACGCGACTGTCGTATCCAGAGTACCGCTCAACCGGGTATACAGATAGACCAGACCGTTACCGACGGAAAGCTTCGGCACGGTGGTCTGGCTGGCCTCCCTGCTTTCCCAGACCACGCGGCATCCTGAATAATCGGGGTTTATATCAATCCGGGTCACCCCCGGATGACTCCGTGGATTCGGGTCAGTAGGAAGGCCGCTTGAATACCGGTAATTATTTTCTATAATAAGGGAACGGCCATAGGCAATAATGCTGTTTTCACTCACGCTCCTCCCTTTATCAAAAAGAGGTTGTCGGCAAACCAGCCGGCGGCCCTTAACATGCGGAAGGCGCTTGTAAACAAGAAGATTCACCCGGTCATCAGCATTATCGGTGATAGCCACGAGGTTTTTGTCAACCAGGGTCGGGGTCGTCCCTGAACCCTGGTTGATGGCGCCAGGCTTTACGCCTGAGCCCCTGTCATACTCTTCGCGCCATGTGTACTCTGGCTTCTTATTCTCCGTATCCGCTTCAAATCGGTAAAGAGCATGGTCTGATACAACATACACTCCGTCTTCAGCTATGGCCAGGGAATTCTGGATCTCTTCGCCTTTCAGCCAAAGGGTATGGACCGATCGCCGGCCCGGTCCTACATAACCCACTATTCCATTACGGGTGACAAACCATATTCTTCCCTGCCAATCCGGTATGGCATCAATGACAGCGGCATCCTCTGGAAGGAAGGGATTGAGGTCATAAGAATCCGCAATGCTCCAAACCGGTTTGTTATCCGATTCCGTCAAACTGAATATTTTGATTATCCGATCAGCTGAAGCTATAATGGGCCGGTCATCCTTATCAAGGTGAAAATACGCACCTCCGGAAGTATCATTCATGATCACGCGCATATCAAAGGTTGTCCAGAACTTCAACATGGAGGCTCTCTGAGGCAGATTAAAAGACGCCAATACGGACAGATTATCCGGATCTAAAAGCAGGAGTTGAAAATTAAAGAGGTTCCCGCTTACGCAGATCAACCGTCCCTTTTTATCAAATGCAACGGTGGCAACCTCTCCTCCCCACCATGCCAGGGAAGCTGATGTCACTTGAGGATTATTCCCTAAAGGCCCGTGCCCAGGGTAGGTGTCAGAGCAATAAGAATCAGCATGCATTCCATTCCTCGCCTGCGGAGCAAGAAAGGGATGTTGTGGTATGTATTGCCTCATCAAAGGATTAGAATTGGCCTGTTTTCCAATAAAAAGGGGCACTGTCTCTATGCCCGGGCCCATGGGTATGTCTGCGCCATTACCGGGCGCACATCCGGAAAATAGACCCGCAAGGGAAAAAAAGACAATGATCATCAAAACTATTGAACTCATTGTAGAAATTCCTAACCCGGTATAGCAGAAACCAAAAAGGTTGGAATCACATTAAAAACCGAAATGGGTAAAATCAATAAATTTTATAAACAAATCCAGAATTAATTCCTAAACTCATTTTATAATAAAAATAATTATATACTTCCCCCGCCCCCTTCGGCGGCGGGGGAAGTATATAAAAATATATTTTTGTATAATAAAAAATTTTAAAAAATTAATAGTGCAACAAATCGTTAAATTACTCTGGGTCAATTAAGACTTGGTGAACATGAAAGAAAAAGTGGCTGGATGGGAAATATCTTGACATGCTTCAAAATTTCAATTTTACCGGGGTTTAACTGGATTAAAGGGGGTCAGAGTAAGCTACTACTACGGGGGTCAGAGTAATATTTTAGTTTAGCTACGAGGGATGATTATGTCATTATCAGATGAAGTAAAAAATCATGATGCCACTTCCTTGGCACACCTGGTGCGCACAAAGGAAGTGAAGCCTCTGGAACTGGTTGAAGCGGCGATTGAGCGGATTGAAAAGCTCAATCCGACCCTGAATGCAGTTGTTACAACCATGTATGACCAAGCGCGTGATGTGGCGGGTTCCAAGATCCCGGAGGGCCCCTTCTCCGGCGTTCCTTTTCTGTTGAAAGACATGATCGCCTCCTACGCCGGCGTCCGCCTGTCGTTCGGCTCAAGGCTGCTCAAGAATTACGTGCCTGACTATGACAGCGAGCTTGTCCGGAGATACAAGAAGGCAGGGCTTATTATCATAGGAAAAACCAATACGCCGGAATTCGGTATACTTCCGACAACGGAACCAGAGCTATTTGGCCCAACGAAAAATCCATGGAGTACCAACTGCTCGACCGGAGGGTCGAGCGGAGGCTCGGCTGCGGCGGTTGCCGCCGGTATTGTCCCTATGGCGCATGGGAACGACGGCGGAGGATCCATTCGGATTCCAGCATCAATCTGCGGCGTGTTCGGATTGAAACCCACGAGGGCGCGGAACACCCTGGCGCCCGACCTGGGCGATATTATGGGCGGTCTGGTGTCAGAGCACGCGCTCACGCGCACCGTCCGTGACAGCGCCGCTCTCCTGGATGCGACCGCTGGGTGCGTCCTGGGCGATCCGTACTGGGCTCCACCAATAGTGCGTCCCTTCCGTGAGGAGGCAGGCATTGACCCGGGAAGGCTCCGCATCGCATTTACAACAGATACGATGACCGGAGTTCCCGTGCATGACGATTGCGTGAATGCGGTCAAGGATGCTGCGTTATTATGCCAAAAACTCGGCCATGTGCTTGAGGAGGCTGCCCCGGTAGTTGACGGCATTGCTCTGGCCCGCGCCTTTGTAGTGAAGTGGGCTGCGGGCGTCGCTGCCATTATAAAAGCTCTCGGTGCCAGGCAGGATCAAGTGGAACCGCTTACATGGGGGATGTACGAGCTTGGGCGATCGAATGATGCAGCTGATTACCTCAATGCTGAACAGACATTACAACATGCTGCCCGTGATATTGCCGCATTCTTCTTGAAATATGATATATTGTTAACCCCAACGCTGGCGCAGCCGCCCGTGCAGCTAGGCTCATTTGATTCCACTCCAGACAATCCGCTGAACGGCTTCAGGCTGGCCGGCGAAATCGCCGCCTTCACTCCCCTCTACAATGCGACCGGCCAGCCGGCAATGTCCGTGCCGCTTTACTGGAATGCCGGCGGCCTGCCGATCGGGACCCACTTTATCGGACGCTTCGGAGATGAGGCCACGCTTTTCAGGCTCGCTTCGCAACTTGAGGAGACCAGGCCATGGAAAAACAGGCGCCCGCCAGTGTCCGTATAGACTCTCTTGTGTCAGTGTCAGAGCAAGTTTTCCAGTTCCAGTGAATGGAACTGCTAATGCCCGGAGCAGAAGAACCATATAAGCAATTAAAGATGATGAGGATAAGGTATGAAAAAATTGGATAGAAAGAGCATATTAATTAATAACCATAGATCATTTTGTATTTTCATATACGGGAATGTATAAAAACTATCTTTAAATTGCACTGTACTAAAATGAATTAGGCATAAACATATTGTGAAAATATTCGTTTTCGATACTGTTCTTCGTATTCCAACAATTTTTTAACGCGCTCATTAGACTTCGAACCAAGTTTAATAAAAAAATCATGGAGGGTTATCTTTACTGGCGATTTATAATTTTTATCCAAATAACAATTGATACTACTGTAGGGATAATCACGGGGATCTTGCACATAATGACTTCGAACCGGATTATATCCAATATACCATAAAATATAAAAAAAGACTGATTCAGGATCATCAGAGAATTCTATAATAGTATCCCCGAAGCGTTCATTCCAAAAAGGACCTGTTCGATTCATCAATCGGTTATACCTCCGAGAGAATTGAGCCTTAATAAACTGCATAATACGTGAAATAGTTTCTCCGTCTTTGAGAGTTTTAATATAAAAATGAAAATGATTGTCCATAATAGTATAACCACTGAGTTCGAAGTGATATTTTTTCAATGCCCTATTTAAAACAAAGATCATTAGTTCCTTTATTTTTTCAGATCTCATAAGTGGTTTTTTTTCAATACATCGGGAGTGGGTATGGTAGGTAACATTTTCAAGACAAATTCTATGTTTTCGTGACATAACTATGCTCCAAGAAGGTTAATTTATCTTTATATACGAATAAGATGAGAAATAATTGGGAAAAAGTTGGGGGGTCAGAGTAAAAAATTGTAGAAATTGTTGTATTAGAACTTGACCCTCTTAAAAAATTAAAGACATGGTGTCAGAGTAATCACTTTAGAAAAAAGGCACCAAAGTCGAGAATATTTAAAATATATGCAGCTTAAAATTGGGATAACCGTATGAAAGCAATCATAACCGTAGTGGGCAAAGACAAGGTCGGCATCATCGCAGCGGTTAGCACCAAGCTCGCCGAAACCAATGTTAATATACTCGATATCAGCCAGACGATCATGCAGGAGAATTTTACCATGATGATGACCGTTGACCTGTCTAAAGGCAGGGTCTCCCTCAAAGAACTGAAAGTACAACTCAGCGAGATCGGCAACCGGATGGGACTTGTCATTAATATCTACAACGAAGAGCTCTTCAACACCATGCACCGGGTATAGTACATGAATGAGCATGAAGTCATAGAAACCCTCAAAATGATCCAGGAGGAAAAACTCGATATCCGCACCATCACCATGGGAATTTCTCTTCGTGACTGTGCAGATGAGAATACGAAAAAATCATGTGCAAAGATAAACGATAAAATCAGGCGGTTGGGGGGTAGACTCGTCTCTGTAGGGAGAGAGATCGAGGAGACGTATGGCGTTCCCATTATCAACCAGCGTATCGCCGTTACCCCCATCTCCCTGGTCGCGGAAAGTTGCTCTGACACCTGCGATTATTTTCCCTTTGCCGCGGCGCTTGAGCAGGCAGCACTCGAGGCAGGCGTGGATTTCATCGGCGGCTTTTCAGCAATGGTGCACAAAGGGATGACGCCGGGAGACCGTAAGCTCATAAAGGCGATACCCCGCGCCCTTTCGGAAACCGGGCGAGTCTGCGCATCAGTCAATGTGGCCACGACCAAGGCGGGTATCAACATGGATAGCATCAGGATGATGGGGGAAATCATCCGCGAAACAGCCATCGCCACGAAAGATCGGGGAAGCGTCGGCTGCGCCAAACTGGTGGTATTCGCCAACGCACCGGAGGACAACCCCTTTATGGCAGGTGCCTTTCACGGAATCGGCGAAGCTGAGTCCGTCATAAACGTGGGGATCAGCGGCCCCGGGGTCATCAAGAGCGCTCTTGAAAAGATAAGGGGAAGCGACCTTGAAACCGTTGCCGAAACCGTCAAGCGGACATCATTCAAAATCACCCGCGTGGGCCAGCTGGTAGCCCGCGAGGCGGCCAGAAGGCTGGGGATACCCTTTGGCATCGTGGATGTGTCCCTGGCGCCCACCCCTTCTGTGGGTGACAGCGTCGCTTATATTATCGAGGAGATGGGACTGGAAAAATGCGGCGCGCCCGGGTCCATTGCTGCGCTTATGCTGCTCAACGACGCCGTCAAAAAAGGCGGCCTCATGGCCTCATCTTTTGTCGGCGGGCTTTCCGGCGCATTTATCCCGGTGAGCGAGGACCTGGGCATGATCGAGGCAGCCCAGCAAGGGGCCCTTACGATAGAAAAGCTCGAGGCGATGACCTCGGTCTGTTCAGTGGGGCTGGACATGATCGCCGTCCCCGGCGATACAGACGCCAGCACCTTAGCTGCCATCATCGCGGATGAGGCGGCAATCGGCGTCTCAAATAACAAGACCACCGCGGTTCGGATAATCCCGGTCGTGGGCATGAAGGAGGGGGATTTCGTCGAGTTCGGCGGGCTTCTGGGCAGGGCTCCGGTGATGCGGGTTAACCGGTTCAGCTCCTCTGATTTCATCAAACGGGGAGGCAGGATTCCCGCGCCGCTCCAGAGCTACCGGAACTGATATTATCTTGACAAATAAGTCATGCATTTCTTTTATAGATAATCCATGACGTGATCTCATGTTAAAATGAAAATTTTATTGAGCACGGTATCCAGCCCGCTTACTGCGATTCTTCTCTTCTTGCTTACGCATTGCGCTGCTCCTTCGCAGCGGCCGGCATCTGACGTCAAATTCATAGTTATCGGCAATACAAGCCCGGCGTCGCCCTTCGTCGGATATGCGGAAAGGCTCCCCGCTGTATTGAGAGACATAAACCATGAACATCCGGTGCTGGTAATTCACACGGGAAACATCATCCATGGAGGTCACGAATGGATGGGAATAACCAGAAAGGATGTCACGCGCCAGTTCCGGAACCTGATCAAGCAAAAAAAAATTTTTACTTCGGCCATCCATATCCTGGCCGGGGCCGGAGATCAATTTAACGGCTCCCTGGAACTTTTTGAACAGTACACCGGAGAAAAGCTATTTTATTCATTTAATTACGGCGACTCTCATTTCGTTCTACTTCACATAATAGATGAGGGCCGGAAGATGTCGCCGGAGCAGACACGATGGCTTCGAGAAGACCTTGAGATCCACAAAAATTCCTCCGCGATTTTCATATTTTCCCATCATCCGGTCATATCCTATCCCCAAAACGGAACCCGGTATTCGGGCGGCGAAGAGCTCCATAAGCTGTTTATCCGGTATCCGGTCAAAGCCGTCATTTCCGGCGACGCGAATAACTTTTATGAATATGCAAAAGACAATATCCGGTATATAATGGCCGGCTGCTACGGCTTCAACAACCGTGATTGGCACTGGGGTTTTTATCAGTATTATATCGGGCACTATGATGGAAACAGATTTACTATTAAAGGTGTCAGAGTAAACTTTCCAGCTCACGAACAAGCAAAAATACCGGCGGAAGAATAGTCGGACAAATAAAAAAATTGACACGCCGAGGCTATTCTAATATTCAGTATCTGTATCTGTGCCGCTTTGTCATCACTCCTTTAACAAATTAAGTCCCGCTGGAGGATATCATGGTTGGCAAACTGAGCCTTACCGAATTTCATGACATCATAAAAGAGCTTACCGAGATCGAATCCGAACTGGAAAGAAACATCAACACAACCATGTGGATCAGCGATCCTCATGGAGCAGGCGATCGTTTCACGTCCATCCTGAAGGGAAGATTCGGCCTAATATGGAGAACGGCCCAGGAGGCGCTCTCAAAAAACTTCTCTAATGAAAAGCTCGATTACCTCGACCAGGTCATTCAGAAAGAGCGATATTTCACCACGGAAGAATTTTCCCTGGAGCGCCAGGACGTCATAGCCGCGCTGGTAAAAATTATACGGTACAAGGTGGAGGATATTATTGATTTCGACCTGGTGAGGTCGAGCATCAACAAGGACCTCAAAACCGTGATAGAAAATCTCATCCTCAACTTTCATGTTCCCAACATCATATATGAAAACGAAATCATCGCGGACAGGGTAATAGCGGCCCTTGCGAAAATCGTGAAGCAGGTCATCCTGGGCCAGCTCGTGGTTCTCGGCGACGTGTTCGACCGGGGAGACGAGCCGGATAAGATCTTACGGATCCTGTCCAGCAGGGAAATCCGGCCATACGTGAAATTCGTGTGGGGGAACCACGATATACTCTGGATGGGAGCGGCCGCGGGCAACAAGTCGCTCATCGCCGAGGCGCTTAGGATCAGCGTTCGATACGATAATCTGGCTTTTTTAGAGCGGCTCGGCATCGATCTGGAGAAGCTCAAGGCATTCGCGGAAAAGCTCTATCCGGTCGGAATAACCGGCCTGTTCAAGGCTAAACTGGAAATATCAAAAAAAATGGAAAAGACCCTCGCCATGATCCAGTTCAAGCTTGAGGAAAAGACGATCAAGCAGTTCCCGGAGCTCGGCATGGAGTCGCGCCTCAATCTTGAGAGGCTTGCCGGCATGATGAAACGCGGTGAAGTTGAAGGCCTCACCGACACCCATTTCCCGACATTTGATCCGGAGAACCCGCTTGAGCTGACCGCTGAGGAGACGGATGTCATCGACGACTTGGCGAAGCAGTTCACATCAAGCCTGAAAATCAAAGAGCTGATGAAGTACCTCTTCGAAGTCGGCACGCTGTATCATATCAATAATTATATCCTTAACATCCACGCGCTCATTCCGAGCACCGAGGACGGGAAGTTCGACAAGCTCTTCGGAAAACGGGGAAGGGATCTCCTCGACCATATCGAAAAGATGGTCAAGAACGTGGGCAAGCGCTACCGGGAAGGCGCGACCCAGGACCCCTTTGAGCTTGCAGTCATGTTTTATCTCTGGTGCGGGCCGAAATCCCCCTTCTTCGGCAAACACGCGATGAAGACCTTTGAACGATACTTTTTAAAAGACAAGGCCACCCACAAAGAAAAGACGCTCCACTGGGGCGAGAACTTAAAGAAGAAGGAATTCATGGATCTGATCATGGATGAATTCGGCGCTGAGCGGATCGTGTACGGTCACACGCCGGTGGACGTCATGAAGGGCGAAAAAATAGCCTCCCCGGACGGACGCTCCATAAACATAGACGGGGGCTTCTCAGAGGCCTACCTGGGCAGGGGCCATTCCCTCATTTATACCCCGTACTCTCTGTACGCCATCATCCTCCCCTCCCTGGACGAGATCAGGGAAGCTAAGCACGCGAATCTCAAGTTTGAAGAAATCGCCCGGTTTGACAAGCCCAAAAAAGTAAAAGATGTATACAAGGGGAGCGAGCTTGCGAGGCGCCGGGATGATCTTATGAAAAAGCTCAAAACGTACACAAAAAATCCAGTCTAGGGGCACGGCTTGTTTTAAAAACTGACAGTTCATTTTTTATAAATTTTCAATTTTTATAGTTTTATAGTTGATAATTATCTTTCAAGATTCCAGAGTAGTCGCGTCATAAGCATAGTACCATGGACAAAAAAATTTCAGTCCGAATAAAATTCTTCTCCGGCTTAGATAAGGATCTAAAACTCGAAAATTACAACCCTGCCGAAGGGATCCGGATCGTAATTCCTAAAGGAAAACGGCTGAAATTGGCACTCAAGGCTATGGGATTGAAAACTTTTTCCGATTGCGCCTATTTCAGGAGCGGAGAGAGGATAAGCCCGTGGTCAAAGCTCCGCGATGGAGATGAAGTCACGTGTCTGAAGCCTTCCGGAGGGGGGTAAAATATCTATTTTTGCCTAACCCGACGGAGCCGGGACCCAAAAAAATTTTTTGCCGGAAAAAATAAAATTTTGGCAGTACTAACGCAGCCAGCAGTTGCCATCAAAAAGTGTAAGAAAAGAGGGGATACAGGCATGCTGATGAGCAATCAAAAAAATCTACGAGAGCATAGTCAGGGGGATTATCATGCAGGAAATAAAAGGCACCAATGATCGTATTCTTGAAATTGATCTGAGCGCAAAAAAATTCCGGGTAACGAAAATCGGGAAGAAGGACCGGAACATGTATTTAGGCGGCAAGGGATTGGCGCTCAAACTTCTATACGACCGGATGGAGCCCGGCGTCGACCCCCTGGGCGAAAAGAACATGATCGCCTTTATGATGGGCGTGCTCATGGGAACCGGCGCGCCCTGTTCGGGGCGGTTCGAGGCTGCCACCAAATCACCCCTCACCGGTATCATGAGCACCGCTTCGTGCGGCGGGCCTTTCGGCATGGCCCTTAAGACATCCGGCTGGGACGGCATCATCATCAGCGGCAAAGCAAAGGTCCCCGTTTACCTTTACATCGACTCCAAGGGCGTGCAGCTCAAACCCGCCAAGGCAATCTGGGGTAAGGATACGGGAGCGGCAGAGGCCGTTTTATCGAAAGAGGGCGTGGGCGCGCTCGTCATCGGCCCGGCGGGCGAGAACCTGGTCAGGTTTGCCAACATCCGTTCCGGCCACCGCTTCCTGGGAAGGGGCGGCATGGGCGCTGTCCTTGGCTCAAAGAACATCAAGGGAATTGTGGCCAAAGGCGGAGAAGTAAAGATCGTACCTGCCAAGAAAAAAAAGTTCGACCGCTCCAACAAGAGGTTCTTTAAATATATCAACCAGAACTCCATTACTTCCGGGTCTTACCGCTATTATGGAACAAACGCCAACACGAACCTGTCCAACGCAGCCGGCATCCTGCCGGTGCGCAACTTCACCGGCGGATCCCACGGCGAAGCGCATAAAATCTCCGGCGAAACCATGGCTGAGCGCTTCAAAACCACGTGGGACACGTGTAAGCCCTGCATCATCATGTGCGGCCACAAAGGCATGATAGAAGGAAAAGAGCGTCACATACCGGAATACGAAACCGTCGGTCTTTTGGGCCACAACCTGGAAATCTTCGATCCGGTGGTGATATCCGAATGGAACGACATCTGCGCCGGCATGGGCATGGATACCATATCATCCGGCGGCACCCTGGCCTGGGCAATGGAAGCCACGGAAAAGGGATTGGTCAAAACGAATCTAAAATTCGGATCAACCGATGGCATATCTGAAATGCTCAGAAACATTGCATATCGAAAAGGAATAGGCAAGGACCTGGCTCTCGGCTCAAAAGCTGCATCAAAAAAATACGGCGGCGAAGACTTTGCCATGCACGTGAAAGGCATGGAGCTGCCGGCTTATGACCCGCGGGGCTGTTTCGGCCACGGTCTGTCCTACGCAACCGCCAACAGGGGGGCCTGTCACCTGTCGACAAGCCTTTTCGTCCTTGAAGCATATTTAGGCATGGCCGACCCCTATGCCATGAGATGGAAGCATTACATGGTAAAGTTCATGGAAAATGCTTATGCGGCAATGAACTCCCTTCATATCTGCCAGTTCACCGCCTTTGCCGTTTTTCTTGAGCCGCCGCTGATCAAACTGACTCCTAATTTCATCATCAAAATCCTGAACCAGAATCTGGCGCCCCTTGCACTGAATCTGATGGATGTAAGCCTGTGGCCGGAACTCTGGCATGCGACGGTTGGGAAGACCTATATTCCGTTCGTCAGTATGTTGAAATTCAGGAAAGCGGGCGAGCGGGTCCATGTGCTCGAACGGTATATGAATACCCGCGAGGGAATATCGAAGAAGGACGACACCCTCCCCCTCCGGCTGCTCACCGAAGGGAGAAAATGCGACTCGAAAGAGCGGAGTGTGCCGCTTGAAAAGATGCTCAAAAAATATTACCGGTTGAGGGGCTACGATTCAAACGGTATCCCTAAAAAGCGGACGCTGAAGCGTCTCGGCATTGAGATAAAATGAGTGATCGCCATACTGTCTTTACTACGTCTCCGGCATTACGAAGACGGCATATTTAATACAAGAGAGGAATAATTATGCTGATACCAGATTATTACCAATTCCTGATTCATCCAAAGATAATTTCCGGAAAATGTTCCCTGGAGAACATCCCATCCGAGCTGAATGGTTACGACGCGCAAAAGCCGCTGGTAATCACCGGCAAAAACATCATGGAGCGCGGTCTGGTTAAGAAATTCATCAAGGCGTTTTACGATTCCACGGTTACCCTGGGAGGAATCTTCGATGAGGTCCGCGATTACGCCGGCATATCCCTGGCGCGCGATGCGGCATTTCTTTACAAAGAACGCGGCTGCGACTCGATCATCGCCCTCGGAAACGGTACGGTCGTGGACCTGGCGAAGGCAGTCAACGTCCTGGTATCGGAAAAAATCGATAATCTCTCCGCTTATCATGAGGGAGCCTCGATCAGCCGTCAATTGAAGCCGCTCATCATCGTTCCCGCCTGCCGCTCCAACGGAATGGAGGCGACCAACGTCATGACGATCGACAACAGGCGGATAACAGCGGACTTCCTGTATCCGGACGTGATCGTAATCGATCCCCGGATGACGCCAGGCTGCTGCCCGGAATGCGTCGCCGAGTCGGGGGTCATCGCCCTTACGCACGCGTTCGCGGCCCTTACCGATGAAGCGCACAATCCGATGACCGCCGCCGTAGCGCACCCGGCGCTGAGTTACCTTTCCGAATATCTTCCGAAAGGCGTCACACGGCCGAAAAACAAAGACGCCAGCATAGCACTGGCAAATGCCTCCGTATTGGCCGCCAGCGCCTATTCCAACACACGGCCCGGTATGGCGGACCTGCTCGCGGAGGAGCTATCGATTATTACCGGCATATCCGTAGGAAAATACATGCGGATTCTTCTACCATCATTAATAGCTGATATGCAAAAGAAAAAAATCAAAATCAGTGATGAGTTGTTCCTGTCCTTAGTCGGGATGGAGGCGTACGCGGCGACCCCGGTGCAAGAGCGGCCGCAGAAGGGCCTTGATGCTGCCATGAAGCTTATCAACAGCCTGAAGGGGCTCCTGCCGAAATCGCTGGAGCAACTGAAGATTCAAAAGTATAAACTGGCCGAGGTCGCCAGGGTCGCTGCGGAAAGAAGCGCGGAACGTTTCACCGACGCCGATTGCCGCACGGTTCTTGAGCAGGCATGGGAAGGGAGCGCCGTCTAGATCGATATCATTACGATAAGGAGAAAGCAATGAATATAAACAAATATCCTGAAATACAGCCGGGGAAAAAGCTCATCAAGAGAATCTACGTTGCGGTCTTCATGTGGTTTTTCGCCCGGGCGATACAGGCGGCCGCGAAGGTTGATGAGGAAGTCAAAAAGGAGGTGGAGACAATCCCTGCGAACTTTACCCTGCGCTTAATCGTCAATCCCGAAAAAGCGTTTCCGCTCTTCTTTTACGCGAAAATGCTGCCCCGCTTTATCGTGGACAAGGGCATCCTCCTGTACGGACTGCAGATGATTATGGGAAAAGACAAAAAAGGAAAATTCCGCTACCAGGGATCGGATCCGCGCGGCAAGAAAATCAACCTGAGCATGGCTTTCACGAGTCTGGAGGCCGCCATGATGGTCTTCACGTTCAGAGAATCATTATGCACGGGATATGCCCATAGCCGCTTTGTGGTGGAGGGCGATCTGCCGTTTGCGCAATCGATTATGCGGATTATGGATCTCACGGCGGTCTTTCTGCTGCCGAAAATAGTCGCCAAGCTGGTTGTAAAGCGGTATCCCAAGTGGTCCGAGATGTCCCCGCTGCGGAAATATCTCAATCGGGTTCTTGTCTATTTAAGAATGTTTACCGTTTAAATGTACCGGGAACATCCATAGGAACAATTACATTAATAAGTAAGGGGAACCATTATGTTACTTCCAAGCTTTTATGATTTTTGCTGCCGTGTTAAGACAATATCGGGGAACAAGGCCCTTGAAAAAATACCGGCCCTGCTGGCAGGCATGAACGCCTATCGGCCCCTTATCATTACCGACAAGGGCGTCGCCTCCGCCGGCCTCGTCGACGTGGTGAAAAAAGCCATGGAAAACAAGCTGAAAATCGGCGCCGTGTACGATGACGTGCCGATGGATTCCGACTACAAGATCGTCAACGACGCCGTACGGGTATACCGGCAGAAAGGGTGTGATTCGATAATTGCCATCGGCGGCGGCTCCGTTATCGATACCGCCAAGGGGGTCAATATCGTGGCGTCGCTGGGCGGGGACAATCTCCTCGACTATGAAGGATATGGAGCCGTCAAGAGAAAACTGAAGCCCTTTGTGGTGGTCCCCACCACAGCCGGCACCGGCTCTGAAATGACCCTTGTGGCCGTTATAACCGATCCCGATCGAAAAATAAAAATGAATTTTGTATCGTATTTTCTGTTGCCGGACCTGGCGGTGCTGGATCCGCGCATGACCAGGACCCTGCCCGCATTTCTTACCGCCTCCACGGCAATGGACGCGATGACCCACGCGTGCGAAGCATATTTCTGCATTGAAAAAAACCCGATAAGCGATTCATTCGCTTTCAGGGCGATCACAATGATCAGCGAAAATTTATTGAATGTAGTAAAGAATCCGGGAAATCTGAACGGCAGGCTCGCGCTGGCGAACGCATCGACTATGGCGGGGGCCGCATTCTCGAATTCAATGGTCGGAATGGTGCACAATCTGGGTCACACCGTCGGCGCGTTGTGCCATGTGCCGCACGGGGTGGCTATGAGCATCTTCCTCCCCTATGGCCTTGAGTACAACCTGCACCGCTCCGCCGACATCATCGGAGAGATACTGTTCCCGCTGGCGGGCCCGGAAGTATACGCAAGCACACGGAAAAAACATCGCGCGGAGCGGGTCATTGAGCTGATCCGCAAGTTGAACCAGGACCTGCACGACGCGACCGGCGGCAAGCACCCCCGTTTTCTGAAAGAGATTTACGACCGGAACGGCTCACCGGTTGTGCCGCAATCCATGCTGCCGGTCATTGCGCAAGCCATAATGCTCGACGGCGCCCGCTTGACCAATCCCGAGGAATTATTGCCCGAGGACGCCCGTATGGTGCTCGAACATGCATGGGAAGGCACGCCGCTTGATCGTAAGAAAATCAAGAAAGGCGGAAGAAAGGTGAAATATTAATGCAAAAATTTGAAGGCGGGGTTGCTTAACCCCGCCTTCATTTTATTATTACAGCCTCTGCATCGTCCACAGATAGGCCTGCACCCTTTGTTTTATTTCCAATGCTTTAACCGGATACTTGATGTTGACTTCAGGGTATCTCCTTCCCACCTGCCGCATTTCAAGCACACCGGACTTTTCAAGCTTGGCAAGGGCATTATCATACGTCGGCATGGAAAGCGATTCCGACAGCTTGACATCGCCCAGATTGTAAAGCTTCATTCCGTTCTTGCGCACCTCGTAAACCAGATCGCGGCGGCTCATCTTCCTCCTGATCTGGGTCACGCTGTCGCATACGATCAGGTATGATTCGAGAAAATCCTGTACCGCTTTGGCATAGAGGATGAGCTCATCGCGGCTGGAGGATTGAATATGGATCTTCTCCCCGCTCCGGAAAAGAACCGAGCGGCTTTCGAGATAGCCCAGGTATTTGGCAATTACACCCGCCGTGTCGAGCATCTCCTCTGAATAAATGAATTCTTCGGCGAGCAGCTCCATAAGATCCTTGAATTTATCGGTGAGCTGCTGAACATCCATCTCGTCGCCCTGTGCGAAGTTAAGTAAGACCCCCGAAATGAACGACACGGGCAGAAAAAAATGGGTGATGCTGTTTTTGTAAAAGGCGATTCTCGCCCGTTCGTTTTCGTCGATCGCATACACCCCCTGGAGCGTGATCTCTCCATCCGTACTGCCGATCCCGGCAGTGAGCTCGGTAATGATATCGTCCTGCCGGTACGATTCGATCACATAATCAATGATCTCATCATAGTTGGACGCGGTCTGCATGGTGTCGCTCATGCGCGCGCCGGCAAACATCAGGTACTCGTGCAGCACGGCGAAACGCTTTCTCAATAAGTCCCTGCTGAAACCCTTGGCCGAGGACAGGAGCATGGCGGCGGAGGTAACCGCGAAGGGGGTCGCCATGATGATCTCGCTTATCCTTTGACCGAGGTAGAGGCCGAGGGATTCCGTAAGGTCCTCTTCTTTTTTCAGGCTTTCCGCGTATTCTCTGAAGCTCACCGGCTCGTTAAAGGATAGGTAGACCTTGCCGTAATTCCTTTTCAGGAGCTTGCGGCTCTTGACAAAGGCGGAGGTTGTTTCAGCCTCCTTTTCTTTTCCCTTAAGCTCCATGTGGTATGACGACTCTTCGACTATCCGGTCATAGCTGATCGTTATGGGCACGAAAATCATTTCCCTGTTGTATCCCTCCTCGACCGCATTGATCAGGTATTTCAAGATGCCCAGCTTGAGAGTACCCATCTTTCCGGTTCTGGATCTGGTGCCCTCGATGAAGAATTCAATGGTGTATCCCTCGCCCACGAGCGTCTTGATATACTGCTTGAACACATCCGGATAGAGCTTAAGACCCCGGAACGAGCGGCGCATGAAAAAGGCGCCGCACCGGCGAAAAATCTGTCCCATGGGAAAAAAGGTCAGATTAGAGCCCGCCACGATAAAGGGCGGAAAAATTTTATTCTCGTAAAAGATACAGGATATGATAAGGTAGTCCATGTGGCTCTTGTGGCTCGAGACGAGTATGAGCGGCCCCCGCTGAGCCGCCTCACGGATGCGCTGCACATCATTGATGTCAAAATATATGTCGTCGAATATCTTGCTCAATACATATCTGACGAGGCGATGGAACCATTTAAGCATGGTGATGGAAAAATGCGCCGCTATCTCATTAAAGTATTTGTACGCCTTCTTTCTGAGGAGCTTTTCAGACTGCCGCTCCGATCCCATCAGGAGCCTTATTTCATCCAGGACATTCTTATGCTCGAGCACCTTCTCCATCATCTCCTGGTGGGACTTTATAACCGGTCCCAGCGTGGTCCTCTTCTCATGCGTATATATCTCCAAAAGCTTGTTCCGTATAATGCGGGATATCTGCTTTGGATCATCCGTAGATGACCGCCGGATCTCTTCCTGAAGGTTGATCGGCGTAGAAATCCGCGCGAACGCGGGCGTGACGCTCCGGATCATTGTAAAAAGAGCGGAGAAAAATCCAAGGTTTGTCGTAGCATGAGTGCTGATGAACGTGTTGGTCCGCTCCGGATCCTGGTTCCAGAACAAAATATGGGGGAACAGGTAGATGGGCTCATCAATGAGCTTTTGAGCTTCAATCAGGTACTCGATGGTATCGGACTTGATATCGATGTACTTCCGGATAAAGAGCTTCCGCGACAGAAGAGAAAGCATGACGGCCCGGTTGCCGCGGAGGAGATTAATGATATATTCCTGATCCGGAACGGCCGTAAATTTTTTTCTTTCAAGGTATTTCTGGTAAAAATAGGATATCCGCGAGAAAAAATTTATGATCATCTGTAGAAACGAGGGCGTGAAATCCAAGGCGATATCAGGAACACGATTGCCGTGTCTCCGCAGAAGATTTGCCAGTATGTGCAGCGACGCGCTGGAACTCTGGTACGAAACATAGGCCACCCGTCCCTTCCCCTGGTATTCCCGAAGGGTTTTTATACTCTCGGTGTCAAAATCGATTTTCCTAAAAAAAATTCCCGCCAGCTTCTCCATAAAGGCATTAGCGCCGGTATTCATCAATGAATTGCTGATATACAGTGAAGTAATCAATTGGTTATTATTCATGTTCATGCCGAATTTCCACCTGTCAGTACCGTAAAATAGCCCTGATTCGTTTAATTGCAGCTATACAACAAATCCAGTATTATCCAGAACAATGAAGGAGATGAACTTCAAGATATAGCATCAGCTTTTCATAAGCAAGTATTTTTTCTCGATAGAATGCGTATAATCCGCATTTCCTCATTAGACTTATTTCAAAACTCAATTATTGTTTACAATTTGCCCCCGCTGCCGGAGGCGGCGGGGGCAAATATGAAAAACTATTGCGCGTTAAGAAACAAGTCTATTAATATTATTTTTTTCATAAAAAATTAATTGCAAATATATCAGCAGAATTCATAAAATGTCGGCAGTCATATATTGACATACGACGGGATGTAGCGCAGCCCGGTTAGCGCGCTTCGTTCGGGACGAAGAAGTCGGGAGTTCAAATCTCCCCATCCCGAAGCTATCGTTGATCTGAACCCAATTGCATGCGACGGATGAATATCCGGATTAAGGTATCTCTCATAACCTGATGTCCAACTCACCCCCTGCCCCCTCTCTACTCCGTAAAGAGGGGGGATAGTTACAAGGAGCTTCTTGAATATACCTCTCCCTTCTCTTCCCGAAGAGAAGGGAGCTGGGGGGATGAGTTAAAAATGATATGGTCAGAATTTTGGGACGTGACTAAAAAATTATCATTTCGGTAACGGCAAACACCGAGTATATGCGTATGCAATCTCTCAAAGAAATATCCGACATTTTACAGGGAATTAATGCTTTCATATCGAGCATTGCATTCATATCGCAAACTATAGGATATGACACGATTCTGGTTTTCATCGCCATTATCATCTTTTCCATAGGATTCTCCAGCCTGGGCGTACCCCGGGGGAAGGCTTCATTTCTTGTATCCCTTGCCGCAGTCGACTCCCTGTGGATACTCTGGAAAGCGGGCATCACCGCACGGTTCCCCGACTACCTCCTGCCGATGCTCAAAACAAACCTGATAGTGCTGGCGCCCCTCATCATCGTTGCGATCCTTGCCAGGATGTTTCCGTTTCTCCGGACTGCAATCAAACGGGCGGCATTGTCGCCGTTCCGCAAAACGCCCGCATTTGACAAAAAAAGCCTTGTTGCGCTCTATGAGGAATACCAGGCGCAGAGCGGAGCGCTGAACGCATCTATCCTGTTCGAGATGCTCAGCTCCGGCGCTGAAGAGAAAATAGTCCTGTCTGCAGCTACCGTAAAAACAATTGATACGCTAAAAAGTATCCTCGCCAAGTTTGATGCGGGGAAAAAATAACGAGGGGGTATAGCAATGAGCTCGTTACAGACCGAATTGTTGATAAATAAAACACGGTATCTTTTTACCGTCATGTTCTTACTGGTGGCGCTCGCTTCAAAAGCCGGAGCATCCAGCGTGCAAACGTGGGGCACGATTCTTGCGGTAAGCGTCCTACTGCTCTTGATAGCCATAATTAATCAGATATTCATAGGCTTAAAAAAAATATCCATTCCGCTCATATACATCTCGGTAACCGTGGAGCTTTCGCTGGTATTTATTACGAAATTCGTCATGCACTTCGACGAGCGGGTGGGTTACGGGATGACCATAAAAGAGCCGGCGACCTTCTGTGTCTATTTTCTTTTTATTATTATGTCGGCGCTCCGGTACAACAAAAAACTTAACATATACATGGGCGTTTATTCCATTGCAACATATTCGATCCTTCTGGTGCTGGCGATGACCGTCGGCGGCATGCAGGTGACGTCGGACGTCACGAAATTTTTCGACAAGGATACGATACGGCTTTCCAGTGAAATACCCAAGATCATCTTCCTCGGAGCATTCGTGTTTTTTGTGGTTAAGATGGCGGATTTCACCAACAGCAACATGAAGCGGGTTGAGGATGCGGAGCGGACCGCCAGCTCTAATTTTCAGGAATTAAAAACTATGCTGGCGACCCTTGAGCAGACCGCGAACGAGCTCCTTGCGCAGAGCAACAGGCTTTCCGAATCATCCGGCCAGATAGACGGCGTCCTCAACGATCACGGACTGCTCCTCAACGAGGTCGAGAGCATCTCCCAGGAGTTCACCTCGAGCATTGAGGAGATCCGCAACAAATCAAATTTCCAGTACAAGACCGTGGAAGAAAACTTCGCAATGATAAAGGAGATATCAGACCTCATGGAGAGGATAAACAGCGACAGCTCGTCCCAGCGCGGGAAGGCCGAGAACGCACTCAGTCTCGCCATTACGAACGAGGAAAATATAACCATAACCATCGCCGCGATTACGGACATGAAGGAAAATTCAAAAAAAATCGAAGAGATATCCAGAACCATAAGCGAGATAGCCGATAAAACGAATCTCCTCTCCCTCAACGCCGCCATCGAATCGGCCAGGGCCGGCGAACATGGAAAAGGCTTCGCCGTGGTTGCGGACGAGATATCAAAGCTCGCCACCATGAGCATCGACTCTTCGAAGGAGATCGCAAAAATCATAAAGAATACGGTCAGCAATATAGAAAATTCGTCGACCATGATCGGCACCCTCGCCAAGAACCTGGAGCAGATCGTCTCGTTTGTGAAGGAGAATTCCACATTCATGGCGAGCTTGAACGAAAAGACGATGAACGAATTCAACGAGACCAAGATACTCTATTCCTCCTCCCTTGAGGTCGACCGGGCGGCAAAGCAGGTCATTGATCTATCTGACCGGCAGACGGAGTTCGTTAAGAAGATCGTCGCCTGGCTCAAGAAAATGAACAACATGGGCGGAGTCATTGCAAGCAGCTTAAGAGACCTGCAGTCCCTGTCGATGAGGCTGAAAGAGCGCTCGGGCGAAATGAAAATCATTCTGGAACAAAAATAGCTATATTTAATTGACAAGTGCATCCCCTATGGCGACAGTAGCCGGGGTTCACCGGCTGAAGCCGCGTGGGAAGCATTCGGATTATGAATATGGATAGAAAAGAAACCGAATCTGAAATTACCTTTATTATAACCGAGGAGCTTGTCGCTCACAATGTCACCTTCCTCGTGAATGAATTCACCCGGTTCGCCCGGAACGATTCGAGAGACGCGATCATCGACCTTGCCTTCGTACAAAAGATAAATTCAATGGCGATCGCCGCGCTGATCCGATTCAAGAACATGCTGGCGGAGAGCGGCAGAAGCATGCATCTTGTCAATACCAATGAAACCGTGCTCAGAGTACTGGAGGTTTCCGGCATGGAAAAATTTCTGCTGGAATGACGGAGCGCGGCATGAAGCCCCTTAAGAGAAATGGAAAAATAAAACGTCAGGGACCCCTCCTGCTTATTATCATGGACGGGGTCGGCATCGGCAGAGAGAACGAGGGTAACGCGCTCCATCTGGCAAGGACACCGGTGCTGGACCGGCTCATGGCGCAGTGCCCGTATCTGACGCTCAAGGCGCACGGGACCGCCGTCGGCCTGCCGAGCGACGATGACATGGGGAATTCCGAGGTCGGCCATAACGCGCTCGGCGCGGGCCGTATCTTCGATCAGGGCGCCAAGCTCGTGACAAAGGCAATAGAAACCGGTAAAATATACGCGACCGGGATATGGGAAGAATTGACGGACAAGCCGCTTCATCAGGGAAGGGCGCTCCATTTCATCGGCCTCCTCTCAGACGGCAACGTACACTCCCACATCAGCCATCTCTTCAAGATGATTGAGAAATGCGCACAGACCGGCATCGGGAAAATACGGGTGCATATCCTCCTCGACGGCCGCGACGTGCCCGCGACCTCGGCGCTTGTCTACATCGATGCGCTCGAGAAATTCCTGGAATCGTACCGAAAAAAAAGATTCGATTACCGCATCGCCTCGGGCGGAGGCAGGATGGTGACGACCATGGACCGGTATGCGGCGGATTGGACTATCGTAAAGCGCGGCTGGGAGGCTCATGTGCTCGGAAGCGCCCGGCCCTTCAGCTCTGCTGCAGAAGCTGTGGCGACCTATAGAAAAGAAGACCCGCACGTTACGGATCAGTACCTCCCCTCCTTCACCATTGCCGACGGCAGCGCTCCGGTGGGCGCAATCGAGGACGGGGATTCGGTCGTATTCTATAATTTCCGGGGCGATCGTGCAATCGAGATAAGCCGGGCTTTTGAGGAAAAGGATTTTGATGAATTCGACCGCGGCAGGCTGCCCGACATCGTGTTTGCCGGAATGATGCAGTATGACGGCGACCTTAAAATCCCGAAGAAATACCTCGTGCCGCCTCCCGATATTGACCGGACCATAAGCGAGTATCTGGTGCATTCAGGCGCCATGCAGTACGCGATATCCGAGACCCAGAAATTCGGCCACGTCACCTATTTCTGGAACGGCAACCGGAGCGGAAAATTCGACGAACAAAAAGAGATATACGTCGAGATCCCGTCGGACAAGGTGGAGTTCAACCTGCGGCCCTGGATGAAGGCTGCTGAAATCACCGATACGGTTATCGAGGCGGCCGGCAGCGGCGCCTACGATTTTTTAAGGCTCAACTTCGCGAACGGCGACATGGTGGGCCACACCGGCGACAGGGACGCCGCAGTAATCGCCGTTGAAACCGTGGACCTCTGTTTGAAGAGGCTCATACAGGCTGTTGATCAAGCCGGAGGCATAGCGGTCATCACCGCCGACCACGGCAACCTGGACGAGATGTACGAGGTCAATAAAAAAACCGGCGAAATCGAGCATGATATAAAAACCGGTTTGCCCCGGAACAAGACATCGCACACGCTGAACCCGGTGCCGTTCATCATCTATGATCCGGATTCAAAGCATGAATACCGGCTCGCCAGGCTCAAACAAGAGCCGGGCCTTGCCAATGTCTCGGCTACGCTCCTCCTCTTACTCGGGTTTGATCCGCCGGAAGAGTATCTGCCGCCGTTGATCGAATTTGTCTGATATATGAGAATCAATTCTGCCGAATCTTTATAATCTATATATACAAATTTGTATATATAGGTATCAAAAGATAAAAATTCTTTACATATCTCATGCATGGATTCACTTTGTCCGCGTAGTATATTTAGACGCATTATGTACTGTATGAAACCAACACCTCCCCCGCCCGCTGACGACGGGAAGCCGAAAGACGAATGCGGGATAGTCGGAATATACGGTAACGCCAAGGCCGCAAACTTAACCTATCTGGGGTTATATATGCTCCAGCACCGGGGCCAGGAATCAACGGGCATAGCATCGTCAGACGGCCACCATATCTACCGCTACGCCGGCATGGGCAAGGTCATTGACGTGTTCACCCAGGAGCATATCAATAACCTCCAGGGCTACCTGGCAATCGGGCATAACCGGTATTCCACCACCGGGTCGTCATTTTTACGAAACGCCCAACCCTTCAGATCGGACTCGATCCTGGGGCCGGTTGTGCTTGCCCATAACGGAAACCTGACCAACGCGGGCACCCTCCGGCACGATCTGGAGAAAAAAGGGCATATCTTCCAGACCACGATCGACTCGGAAGTCATCGTACACCTTATGGCGAAGTCCGGGATCGAAAATTTTCTGGAGGCGCTCATCTTCGCGCTGAAGCAGGTGCGGGGCGCCTACTCGCTTTTGGTCATGAGCCGCGACAAGATCTACGCGGTGCGCGACCCGCACGGGTTCAGGCCCCTGGTGCTGGGAAGAATCGACGAAACGCACGTGATCGCGTCGGAAACCTGCGCCTTTGACATCATCGATGCGGAATACGTGCGGGAAATCGAGCCGGGCGAACTTGTGGAAATATCGAACACGGGCATTAAATCCTACCGTCCATTCGAAAAGAAAAATCAATCCCTCTGCATATTCGAGTATATCTATTTTTCCCGGCCGGACAGCATTATCTTCGGCAAGTCCGTGTACGAGATGCGGATCAAGCTGGGACGAATGCTCGCGCGCCAGGCGCCGGTAAAGGCCGACATCATCGTGCCCATACCCGACTCGTCGGTGTGCGCCGCAATCGGATACGCGAAAGAAGCGGGCATCCCCTACGAGATGGGATTGATACGGAGCCATTACATCGGCCGCACCTTCATTGAGCCGTCGCAAAAAATCCGCGACTTCGGCGCCAAGATCAAGTACAACGTGGTGCGCTCGACCGTGGCGGGGAAGAAGATCGTGGTGGTGGACGATTCCATCATGCGGGGAACCACCATGCGGAAAATCATAAAGATGTTCAGGCTCGGCGGAGCAGCCGAGATCCACGTCCGCATATCCGCGCCTCCCACGACCTTCCCCTGCTTCTACGGGATCGATATCCCCACGCGCAAGGAGCTCATCGCAGCCACGCACACCATCGACGAGATACGGAAATACCTCAGGGTCGACTCGATCGAATACATGACCGTGGAGACCATGCTTGAGGCGCTGGACAGCCCGGAGATGCAATTCTGCTGCGCCTGCTTCAACGGATACTATCCCTGCGAGCTGGATGAAAACTGCGAAGACAACCAGAAGTACCTTTTCGAGGACGCGGGGATCAACGAGTATTATTAAATAAAATTCTTGACTGATTTGCCGCATGCCTGATTATTTTTATGTGATAGGTGACTAGCTCAATTGGCAGAGCAGCGGTCTCCAAAACCGCAGGTTGGGGGTTCGATTCCCTCGTCACCTGCAGAACAGGACTTAAAAATAACAAGAGGCGGGATTTCCCGCCTCTTGTTATTTTCAGGCAGGTTGTTGACCTGTTCCATGACTTTGGGATCGAGCAGGAAGGAAAAGGGCTTGATCCAGTCGATTCTTACACCGAACATCCCGTCAAAATAGATACCAGAAGCTTGCCCTCGGATCATAACTTTTATAAATACGGTGTCCGAAGCCGAACAACCTGAAAGAGCTGTTTTTATCTTTTGCTCTATCAATACACTCCCTAACGGATATGCCGTCTTGTTGAATGCGTTCAAGCATTTCAATGACCTCCTGGTTTGCACCGCCATGCAAAGGACCCCACAGAGCGCATATGCCAGCGCAGATCGACGAATACAGGTTTACCATACTGCTTCCGACGAGCCGTACGGTTGACGTACTGCAGTTCTGCTCGTGATCTGCATGGAGAATAAGCAGGGTGTTGAGCACCTTTTCGATTTCCGGATCAACATCGTATGGACTCACCGGACTGTTAAACATCATATAAAGAAAATTTGCGCAGTACCGGAGATCATGGCGGGGATACACGAAGGGTTCACCGATGGAATGCTTGTATGAATAAGCTGCTATGGTACGGATTTTGGATATAAGCCGCACGGCCATGATATCGAAAGCGTCACTGTCAAAATCGACAGTGAAGAATTGAGGATAAAAAACCGAGAGAGCATTTACCATGGTGGAAAGGATTGCCATTGGATGCGCGGTTGGAGGAAACCCGTCAAAAAATCGAAGCATCTCCTCATGGATCATGGAATTTTCGGTAAGACGCAAGGAAAATAATTTTTTTTCAGAGTCGTTCGGAAGATGGCCATAAACAAGAAGATGCGCGGTTTCGGTAAACGTTGATTCTTCCGCCAGATCCTCTATGGGAAACCCGCGATAGCGAAGTATCCCTTTATCCCCGTCGATATAAGTGATGGCTGAAAGGCAGGAGCCGGTGTTCTGGTACCCCGCATCCAAGGTGATATACCCGGTTTTGTTCCGCAATTCTGAGATATCAATTGCTTTTTCACCCTCGGTCCCCTCTACCACGGGGAGATCGTATGTTTTATTTTCAATGGACAATTGTACTTTTTTCATTTGGCATACTCCTGTGGTGATGCTTTGGTATTTCCTATTTCGATGACCGATATTTGCGCGCATAATGAATCAACCAGGTCCACAGGAAGATTAGCTCCGATCATCTTTAAGTTCCCATACAAATCCGCTTCTTTAATTGACACCGATTTTTCAGAAAGCATATGAAACTCTCCCTCCGGAAAGCGCTCGACCGACGGTAAAGTGAACAAACCGGACTGAAATGATCGCCAGAAAGAACATAATGCGAAAATTGCCGATTCAGATATTTCTCATGATCGGTATGTTGTATTGGTATGAGAATCGTAATAACGCAGTTCCACGACAGAATTATAATGCGGGTGCAGCTCAGCCCTATACCCTTGCGCGGTGATAAATTCAATGCCAATTATCCGCACATCGTCAGGATTCATACTTGCTCCTTGCCATTATTACAGTGAGTATTTCCTTGGAACCGCCGCATTTCATTATGTATTTTAAAAAAGCTGTTGTGAAACAAGAATAAGAATGTTGGACGGGAACCAGAGAATTATTACTCATAGGGCTTTCTCATCTCCTGATATGCCATATTTGATATATACAGGTCGAGAATCACCATTGCAGTGAAAGCTTCCGCCACGGGCCATACGCGTGACACAGAAGAATTTTCCATAATTGCATCCGATCATTATTTTTCCCTTTACTATCTTACCTTAGCTATGATATTTTTGCGATGGCCTCGCCGATGCGGGCTACACCCCTGATAAGGCCTCATCGATAAGATACGAACAGAGCTTCGATGAATTGCCGGAACCTTCATACCTGCTTGCTATTTTTTCCCACCCCCGGAACCGATACACATCGCTTATCCGCGGGAATGCGTAAAACGCACCGTCCGGTTGTGAGCAGGCAAAACCGGGCACCTTATTGAGGCCGTTGACGATGAGGGTTCTCCGACGGGCGAAAGCCGATACCATCTCCATGACAGGATTCTGGTCACCCGACAATGCCGCAACTGCTGCATACTGGGCGATTGACGTGGGATTTGACGTTGACTGGCTTTGCAGCGTCTCCACATTTTTAATAACTGCCGCGTCGCCCGCCATGTAGCCGATACGCCAGCCGGTCATGGCATACGCCTTTGAAACGCCGTTCAGCACAAACGTCTTTTGTTTCATCTCCTCCGATATGTTGGCCATGTTGGCGAAAGCGCGGCCGTCATACATAATCGATTCGTAAATGTCGTCGGATACAACAGCGATATCCCGCCCGGCAATTGCCCCGGCGAGAGCGGCGAGATCGTCGCGCGTGTAGGCGGCCCCGGCAGGGTTTGATGGGGAGTTCAACACCACAACGCGCGTTTTATCTGTTATTGCGCCAAGTAACTGCTTAGGCGTCAGCCTGAAACCGTTTCGTTCAGGGCACTCAACTATCACCGGGACTCCCCCCGCGAGTGATACCATGGGCGGATAGGACACCCGGTAGGGCGACGGTATGATCACTTCGTCGCCGTCGTCGAGAAGAACTTGCATCAGGTTGTAAAACGAGTGCTTGCCACCGCAATTGATGGTGACCTGGCTTTGCTCGTACGAAAGGCTGTTATCACGCTTGAGTTTTTCTACAACGGCCGCCTTGAGCTCCTTGATACCACCCGCTGGCGTGTATTTTGTTTTACCCTGATCAAGAGCACGCTTCGCGGCTTCTTTAATACCTGCGGGAGTATCGAAGTCGGGTTCGCCCGAACCGAAGCCGATGATGTCGATCCCCTGCGCCTGCAGTGACGCAGCCAGGGCCGTGAGGGCCAGTGTTGGGGATGGTTTTACTTGTTGTATTCTCTTTGAAAGTTTCACGAAATTGTTTTACCCCTTTTCTATATGATAGAGTAGTCTGTCATTCATAAAGCGCGTCAAAAAGCTCCTTGGCCTTTTCCTTTGCTTTATTAAACGCTTCTTTTCCGCGATCCGTCAGCGTATAATATTTTCTGATTTTTCCATTTATATTCCGATCCTCATGGATCAGGTATCCTTTTTCCTCGAAACCGTGAAATGTGTTATACAGCGTACCAAATGATATCTTATAGCCGTACTCTTGAAGCTGATCGTGTATTTCCTTACCATAAACGGGTTCCTTTTCCGCGTATTGCAGAATATAAATTTTTATAAATCCTAATAAAAACTCATGTATCATTACATCTGCCATTGCATCCTCCCGATAGAGCGATATAGATTTGATCAAACGTTACAATCACTTGGACAACAACGCAAGCAATTCTCTTGACGCTTCTTTGGGTCCTATCATTTCCCATCCTTGTAATCCGAGACGGGTCCGTATCTGCCCGACTATTACACCAGTATTGAAAAAAGCGGTGAAATAGCGCTGCGCAAGTTCCTCGTACAAATCACGGTACTGCGGCGGTCCGAAGATGTTCGCGAAATACGATTGTACGATACCGGTCGTGTTTGTAGTCCCTTTACTCATGACGGTACCTTCACGAAAGACTCGAAGCGCTTCGTCTGATGTCGTGAACAGTTCGATGACCGGGTGGCCTTCGTCGATCTCCTCATAATTGTTCGCGTACAGTACCATGTCGACGCGGCTGCCCCGTATAATCTCGTCATACGTCGTCACGGGGAGCACAATGCGGGCGTTTGTTTTGTTCGGGCTCATGATGATGGAGCGGTCGAGCTGTCCGAAGGCGTAGCCGGGCTGCAGGTCGTCGATGCGGAGAAATGCGCCGATTTCCGTGCCGTAACCAATGACATCGCCATTTTCGTCGATTGATAGAGAGCCCATATCGTCAGCGATTACTACCATGTCTCGGATACAATCATCGCCGACGGTGCGGAATGCCTCAAGCGTTTCCGATTTGCCTGCGCCCGTATCGCCGATGACAAGCAGAGTTTTATCGACCCCGCCCTTTAAAAGTATTCTCACCATGGCGCCATGGTAAGGCAACCTTCCGCGGCGCATCATGCATATATTGTGCAGGGTGAGCACCATCTTTTTCAAGTATCCGAAATATCCGAACCGGTCGGCGAAGGGGACCGATGCGACAAGTATCCCACTTGATTGATCTTCGTGAAAAACCGTCGGCGAATCGCCGAAGCCGTAACCGGCGTCTCCCGGCACTCCGAAGAAATATACGGCGTCCGGCTTGCGGTTGAGTTCTTCCAATGACGCAAGATCAAAAAGATTGCAAAGAGTGAAGCCGAGCTCAAAGAATTCCTTATAGAAATAAACAAAAATCAGCAACTCACCAACCTTTGCAGGATAACATAACCAATCATCTGCCGTAAATTCGATATGGTCAATTGGGTTAATCTCGGTTTTTTCGAATACACCGCTCCGCGTATTTATCGGCGGGTCGAGGATAAGTGGCGGGACAAGGAGCACCTGTCGGATAACCGACATGTTCTTCAATTTCTGATACCACTCAGGGGGAAGGGACAATTCCATCGGCAGGGCGATGGCCGCTACCTCGGCCCCCGCGTTCACCTGGCGGTATACATTCGAGTGTCTGCCAGTGATGTTCTCCTGCACATCGCGGTATACGCTCCGCACCAGATCTGAAAGAAATTCAACCGTGCTATTGAACGTGCGGTAGGGTCGGCTGTCGAGCCGGTCTCCAGTGGAATCGCAGATGATGAAGCGATCGAAGCTCCTCCAGAAGTTATAAAGATATTCAACGAACCCGTTAAATAACTCAGCATCACTTAAAAACATTTTAGATCCGTCTACGACTTTTATGACATTTTCACGGGGAAGCCGTTGAAGTTCTCCGATTGTCGCGATAAGAATCCCGGTCGAACTGTCGTTTATACAGCCGTCTGGGATTATTGCAAGAAGGCGGGAGCCGTTTTTTTCCAGCCGCTTGATGGCGAGCCTTACAATGTCGTAAAAAAGGGCGCTTTCGATTAGCTCACGTGAACTCTCACACACGCGGTCCTTGATGTGAAGTATCACCTTTTTATTGATTATTTCATGACGGATCATATCTTCTATCCTTGTTTTGATTTTGCAAGTTCGTATTGAATATCCTTCATGATCTCCGAGAGGGGCCGCACCCGAAACCAATGCATGCCGGTAAGCTCGTTTGCCACTGCCTGGTATATGCTTGATATGAGCCCCGAAAGCTGATCGGGAAGATGCGGGGGGTTTGATGCAACAAGCGATTTCCACGCGAGCCTGTTTTTCTTTTTCGCAGACTCAAGATCACGATACCAATCGGTTTCCCGATAAAAAACCCGGGCGAGTTCCTTGCTTACGTGAATGCCGTTGTAAGTGAAACGGCATTCATCCGGCGTACCCAGGACGTCGACCACTACAACATTTCCACTATTGTCGATGGCAAATTCCATCTTGCCGTCCTCATTCACGAGCCCGATGCGTTCAACCTCACTCGTGATGATCGTATTGATCCTTTCCGTGAGTTTTTCCATGTTGTTGAAGTTGGTGTCTGCGAGGCCTGATATCGCTTTCGCTTCGCTCCACGGCAGATACCGGTCGGTAGCTTCGAGTTTCGTGGACACGTCAAGGATCGGCCACTCAAGGACGTCGCCGGGACCCGGCATATTTGTCAATCCGAGATCGGCAAGGCTTACTGACCCTTCGGCGAGCCTTTTTAAAACACTCGAACCTTCGGGAAGACGGTTGCGGTAAATCACCTCCAGCGGTATCAGAAAATTTACTGAAGTCCCGCGATATTCCGAATAATCGTAGGATCCGTTTTTTTCTATTGGACGAATTACCCGGTAGAGGCTGACTGCCATGATATCCGGGGCCTCTTTCATATCTTTTATTTGGCGTATCACTCCGTCGTTGCCGACAAGGCCGCGATAATGGCTGTCAATACCCGCCTCAAGGAGTTTTTCGAAAAAATAGGCGCCGATGATACACAGCGCCTTACCCTTGCCGGCGATATGATCCGGCATTTCGCCCCAGTCGAATACCGAGTAGCGGTCGGAAAAGGAGAAAAAACCGACGCCGGAGTTAATGCCGGTAGGTTCCTGTATTATTTTCAAATCCTTGACACTTCCCATATTATTTCTCCTTGTTAACCGTTGAAGCTTCGTGCGCAATTGTTTTGTATCTCTTGTAAAAATCCTCACATACCGCTAGCGGCACATCATAGTCCTGGGAAGCATTCCACAGGAGATACCCTCTTACCCCGGCATCGTGAACCGCCTGTATCTGAGCCTCGATATACTTTTCATAGGTTAGGCCGGAGCGTTTCACTTTCATCCTGAAGGCCTGTATCCATGGGACGATTTCCGACTTTGAGGCACGCTCTTTTGCCCTTTTTGACGTGATGTGGACTGTATAATATGGATCGGACATCATCTTTTTGCTCCAGGTGTAATGCGAGGGATACGCCATGGGACAGATGACATCGACGACGCGGTCGAACACCTCCATCTTCTGGCCTATGTTGTCGTCAGTATTGAGCGGGATACGGCCGAAAATGTCAGCGGCAATTTTCACTCCGTATTTCGAAAGCCGGGCGCGCGCAGTAGACAGAAATCCTGATATATAATCGTATTTTTGTGAAAGAGAAACACGACCTATCACACCATGATCGTTGAACCGGATATAATCGAACTGTATTTCCCTGAACCCGGCCGCGCACGCTGCCTCGGCGACTGCAAGCCGATTTTCCAGAAGTTCCTTCGGGGCGGGGTACTCTTTCAACCCCTCGGGAAACACCACGACCCGGGCTATGGGATGAAACCCCATTTTCAAGCAGTACTCGACATGCTCCTTCGGCGTTACAGCGGACTTCATGCCCGGGGTCTGTACATCGATGACCACGGTGTTTAAACCGGCTTGTTTAGCCCGCTCGATGTGGCGTTTCAGCTTTACCATGCTGCCGCCCGATCCGGAATTCAGGTAAAAACCTTTATAAAAAATCGGATATGTGTATGAGAGCTTTTTTTTCTCATTATTATTTTGCTGACCTCTTGTTACGCCTTTACCGCAGACGAAAATAATTGCGCCGATAAGGAGTAAAAAAATGGGAACCAGAATAATATATTTCCGATCATTCATTGACAACCTCCAGGGTAGGTAATGATTGCTCTGCGACGCCGGCCAATCGACTATACGTGTTATAACGATTGCGGGCATTTTCCTCGGCAGCTTCAAAAAGCTCTTCGGCGTGGCCAGGAAATTCATGTTTGAGCGAGGTGTAACGGGTCTCGTTCATGAGGAACTTCCTGAATTTGTTCCAATCCGGAGAGGGCGAATCGAGTATGAATGGATTTTTCCCTTCACGCTCCAAGAGAGGATTATAGCGATAAAGATGCCAGTAACCGCACGCAACGGCGTTTTTCATGACTTTTTGAGTTGAACCCATGCCTGAACGTATACCGTGGTTAATGCATGGCGAATAGGCAATGATAAGCGACGGACCGGGATAGGCTTCGGCTTCGGTTACAGCGCAGAGATACTGTGCCTGGTTCGCGCCCATGGATACCTGCGCGACATAGACATAACCGTACGACATGGCCATAAGCCCCAGGTCCTTTTTCCGGAGGCGCTTCCCCGATGCTGCGAACTTAGCGATAGCGGCCGTTGGCGTTGACTTTGAAGATTGCCCGCCTGTATTTGAATATACCTCGGTATCGAGGACGAGAATATTCACGTCCTCTCCCATGGCTATTACGTGATCAAGACCGCCGAAACCAATGTCATAAGCCCATCCATCGCCACCCACAATCCAGATAGAGCGTTTTCTCAGGAAGCGTCTCAACCGGAATATTTCACGTGCCGTTGCACTTTCATGTTCACGCACAAGCGAGAACAGCCGATCAACCGCAGCTTCACAATCGCTTGCTTCGTCCTTTTTATCCAGCCAGTCAAGCGCTGCATGGCGCAATTCATCACTGACATCTTCTGCAATAATAACCCTCACGAGACCGATCAATCTTGACCGCAGATGAACATACCCCAGGTTCATGCCGTATCCGTATTCGGCATTGTCCTCAAATAGGGAGCTTGCCCAGGCAGGGCCACGGCCTTTCGAATTCACCGTAAACGGTGTGGACGGGGCTGAACCGCAGTATATTGAGGAACACCCGGTTGCGTTAGCAATCATCATGCGGTCGCCGAAGAGCTGTGTTATCAGCTTGTAGTGGGGAGTCTCACCGCAGCCGGCACACGCTCCATGGAACTCAAGAAGCGGCTTGGCGAACTGGCTCCCCTTGACCGTGGTTTTCGGTACCAGATGGTCTTTGTATGAAATATTTACAGAGAAATGATCCCAAATGGGGACCTGGGCCATCTGGCTTTCAATAGGCTTCATGACTAATGATTTCTCCTTTGACGGACAAACCTCCACGCAGCTTCCGCAGCCGTAACAGTCGAGGGTGCTTATCTGTATGCGGAAGCGGTATCCTTCGAGGCTTTTACCTCTGGCTTGAAGGGTTTCGACGCCGGAAGGAAGTGATTCAACCTCGCTATCATCGAGCAGGAAAGGCCTGATGACTGCATGGGGGCAGACGTATGCGCACTGATTGCACTGAATGCAATTGGAAGGCACCCAATCAGGAACATACGTTGCTATGCCGCGCTTTTCATAGGCGGCTGTACCCTGTGGGAACGTGCCGTCGGGAAAATCCGTGAAAGCGCTAACCGGCAGATTGTTCCCCTCAAGTCGATTTATCGGACTTACGATGTCGCTAATGAAGTCCGGATTGCTTTGGCCATCATGATCTGAGTTAACCTGTACCGTCTTCCATTCAGTTGGGACAGCAACCTTGTGCACCATTTCACCGCCGTGTTCAATGGCAGCACAGTTGATTGCCACGATATCGTCGCCTTTTTTCCCGTAGGTCTTCTTCACCGCTTCTTTCATATATTGTTCGGCCAGTTCATATGATATGACGCCGGCCACCTTGAAAAATGCAGCCTGCATGATACTGTTGGTGCGCCCGGGAAGGCCGATGTCCTCCGCTATTTTCGAAGCGTTTATGATGAAAAAGCTGATGTCTTTTTGTGCGAGGAAACTCTTAATAGCTGCGGGTAAACGTCTTTTAGTTTCTTCCTCGTCCCAGGGGCTGTTTAGTAAAAATGCACCGCCTTTTTTTAAACCAGCCAGCATATCATATCGCTCAAGATAGGCCGGCACATGGCATGCAACAAAGTCGGGATGGGTCACCAGATATGTCGATGTGATCGGCTTTTTTCCGAATCTCAGATGTGACACCGTAACGCCACCCGATTTTTTTGAGTCATAGGCGAAATAAGCCTGGGCATAAAGGTCCGCACCGTCACCGATGATCTTGATAGAATTTTTATTAGCGCCCACAGTGCCGTCAGAGCCGACACCATAAAATTTGGCCTCGAAAGTGCCATCCGGCACGGTAGATATCTCAACTGGCAGAGACAGTGACGTATGGGTGACATCGTCTCTTATACCGATAGTGAAGCCATTTCCGGGCACAGGTATTGTCAGTTCCTCAAAGACCGCCATTATCTGCCGCGGCGTGACGTCCTTTGAGCTTAAACCATAGCGACCGCCGATTATAAAGGGCCTCGCATTTAGTTTATTATCAAACAAGCTTAAGATATCAAGATACAGGGGCTCGCCGGGAGAACCCGGTTCTTTTGTACGGTCAAGAACCGCTATTTTTTTTACCGTTGAAGGAAACTGATCAAAAAAATATTTCACGGAGAAGGGCCGGTACAGGTGAACGGTGATAAGGCCGACTTTTTCACCCCTGGCACAAAGATAATCCACAGTTTCGCGGATTGTTTCTGTTACTGAACCCATAGCAATTATTATACGGTCCGGATCCGGCGCACCATAATACACGAAGGGGGAGTATTCCCTGCCTGTAATTTTTTGAATATCAAGCATATACTGAGCTACTATATCGGGAACGGCTTTATAGTAGGTATTGGCGGCCTCGCGTAGCTGAAAATAAATGTCCGGGTTCATGGCCGTCCCGCGCGTGACCGGTGTTTCAGGATTCAAAGCCCTATTTCTGAAATTATTCAGCATGTCATAATCGAGCAGTGATCCAAATGTTTTGTAATCAATCACCTCTATATTCTGTATTTCGTGGGAAGTACGGAAACCGTCAAAAAAATGCAAGAAGGGAACGCGGCTTTTTATGGCCGCCAGATGGGCGATCCCCGCAAGGTCCATGACCTGCTGAACGCTACCGGCCGCGAGCATGGCAAATCCCGTTTGTCGTGCCGCATACACATCGGAGTGATCCCCGAAGATCGATAGCGCGTGTGTGGAAAGTGACCGGGCGCTGACATGCATGACGCAGGGGAGAAGCTCGCCGGATATTTTATACATATTAGGGATCATGAGAAGAAGGCCCTGGGATGCAGTGAAGGTTGTTGTAAGCGCTCCCGCCTGCAGGGATCCGTGAACAGCTCCAGCAGCGCCTGCCTCGGATTGCATTTCCACGACCCGCACCGGTTCTCCGAATATGTTCTTTTTCCCGTAGGCTGACCATTCATCAACACATTCTGCCATTGTAGAAGAAGGTGTAATGGGATAAATGGCTGCAACCTCAGTAAATGCATATGCAATATGAGCGGCTGCGGTATTACCATCCATTGACACAGTTTTTGTTGTTCTTAACATACTGGCCCTTCTATTCTATTTCTTGATATCAATTTATGATATCATTATTTGTTATCTAAAAATAGAAATGACAACATTTTGTCAAACTCTTTTGATGTTTTAATAAAAATAATTGTTAATTGCAAATGAAAATATTGAAGATTTTTTGGCAAGATTCGAATAGTACTATATCATTGTGAAATTATGCATAATTTTATGCCGCTTTGCTGTGCCAAATTATGATATTAAGCAAAGAAATGTCCAATAGTTTAAGTCCCCTCCTCACCCGCAGACGGACCTTAAACTTCTGACACGACGGAGAAATCTGTCGTGTTTTATTATCAGAAAGCCATTTCGGAAGATTGATGATCCGGATCAACGGCCTTATATCCATATTTACCAAGCCTCATCCAATAAATCAATAAAACGTAAAACGCTGAACAGCGGGCTTATAAATTAATTAATCAGTTGACAGCTATAATAGTTTTGCCTAAAATGGTTTTAGGCAAAACTATTAATATTAGTCGTATTTATTCAACCGACGGATCTACATGGAAATAAACCAGAATAATTATTTATACATAATTTCACGCATCAAGGAACTACTGATTGTGATCCTTGAAAACGGGCTGGCGGAGAAAAGTATCAAGGATTTGTTCACCTCGGATGGCTATGTCCTTTTCATTCTGGACCGGAAAGGCCCGCTGTCTTTAAAGGACCTTGCGCGGTACGCTGTAAAAGACAAATCAACGGTATCCACCGTGGTGAAAAGGCTTGAGAAGAACGGGTATCTCATCAAGGAAAGGACAAAGGAGGATGCCCGAAACATCAACATAAAGCTTACGGCAAAAGCAAAAAAGATAAAACCTCAGATATTGGGAATATCCTCTGTCATGAACTCAAAGATGTTTAAGGGTTTCAGCGAAACAGACAAGAGAAAACTGTTCCAGCTTACCGGAAGGATATATGACAACATTCATGGATGAGGACGAATTTATATTAAGCAGGTTGAAGCCATGAGTATAAAGCGCACACTCAAAAAACGCGTGAGAAAGGCAACGTGGAGCTTTTTTTATTTCGTTGTCAGGATATTCCCGAAAATGGGGTATGGTTACCCGGTTATCGGACCTAAATTGAAACGGATCGTCAACCTTGATCCTTCCGAGCGAGCGGTTCCGCTCCATCGGCTGGAAGGCAAAGATTAACAATGAGTCATGCAACGCGTGTAAGCTCTGCATCAGCAAATGCCCTGTGAACGCGATATCCATCATCGACGGCCATATCGTTATAGACGAGCAGACATGCCTGGGGTGCGGATTCTGTGCTGCGAACTGCAAACAATTGGCCATCAAGCTCAGCCTGCAGACCCCGCTGAAGGGAAAAGTTCAGGATTATTTCATCGATGGCGGATTGAGTGTGGATATATAATTGTCGTTCCAGCATACCGTGCCATGCTCAGTACCCGACATTTTCACTCATGTAAAGGCCCATGGGACACAGTGGGCCTGATGCGAATAAATTGGGGCACAATTTCATCGATGACCGAGTTCGAAAATCGTCCCTGATTGCCTGCAGAACAGGACTTAAAAATAACAAGAGGCGGGATTTCCCGCCTCTTGTTATTTTCAGGCGGATGATTGACCTGATACATGACCCGGGGAGCATTGGTTTCAGAAATATGAATCAAACAGCTAACCACCTCATTTTTTAATAACCTTTTTAATTGCAAAGATATTAAACGATTGCTGCTGTAAAAATGAATAACTCCTGAGATCTCTATAGCCTGCCTCCTTCATTTCACTGCGTATAACCTTCTCCTCCAGTGAATGGCCAATCAGATTCCTCAGGAAGCCAAGTTTATCAGAATCATAATCAATTATTACCACTCTGCCATTCTTTTTTAATACCGGTCTGAGCATTGAAAAATAGTTCACCCTGTTTGCAATATCATGGAACGCATTGCGAATAAAAATAAGATTAATGGTTCCGGGTTTCAACTTCGAGTCATCATAGGTTGCTAAAACAACTTCAATATTGGTGATGCCCTTTTCTTGTACCGACTTTCGTATAAAATCAACGCTTTCTTTGCTTATATCAACTGAATAAACCATGCCGCTTTCGCCGACTGCTTCCGAAAGCTTACATGAAAAGTATCCCCCACCTGCGCCAATGTCCGCAACAACGTCGCCTTTGTTTAGGTTTAAATAGGGGATGATGTTAACTGAAGATTTATCTTCTTTTTCCGCCAGATCATTGAAATGCACAACAGAGCTTGTGCACCCCGATTGAATTGTTGTTATTGCAAAAGCAGCTACCGATGCAAATATTCTAAAGATTGTTTTCATTGTGTTCTTCCCTTTAAGTAATTTTTTTCAGATTCGACGCTTTTATGCATAGCGATTCTCCTTAAACCAGGCCATGGTATCAGACAGTGTTTCATCAAGTGATCTGAATGCAACCCCCAGCTCTTTTTCAGCCTTTGATGAATTGTACCAAAAATTTTTCTGAAGTCGCTTAATGATCTCAGGCTTCAAGGGAGAGGATTCCCCCTTGATGTTATGAAGTAAGGTTACCAATCTCGCAATCATTAAGAGCTTACCCGGCGATATCGTTTTTTTCAAGGGTGGGTTCCCTGTGATATTGGAAAAAATTTTGAATATTTCTGAAAACGAATACTTTCTTCCACCGATGAGGTATCGTTCACCACCCCTTCCTGTATTAATTGCCTGAACCGCGGCATGCGCGACATCCCGGACATCAACAATCCGATGTGAACCCGGAAAAATAAATCTCGTTTTGCCCTTTAGATAATTGAGAATAATATTACCAGTCGGCGTGGGCCCCCTGTCTCCAGGGCCAAGCATTACAGTGGGCAATATAGTTATTATTCTTACTGAAGGATTGGCCATGGCAAATTCATTTACCGCCTGTTCCGACAGTACCTTGCTCCTAAAATAGGGATCTTCTGTTTCCGAGTAGGATGCTCTCTCATCCACCTCGTCAATATTCTCAGTATCAAGTACTGCAGATGAGCTGATATATATTATGTTGTTAATACCATTCTTCCGGGCTGCCTCAAACAGAGCTTTTGTCCCATTGACATTAACATTAAATAAAGCCAGTTCATCACCATTACGATAATATTCCCCATAAATCGCAGCAGCGTGAATCATAACATCAAATCCCTGCAAGCTGCCAGAGAACTGATCAACCGCTTCCAGTGTCCCTTCGATTAACGCTACTCGGGGATCGAGGATTGTTTTTCCTCTTTCCCGTGACCGGACAAGTGCTGTTATACGATGTCCCTTTTTAAGCAATTCATTGGTTATGCTATTGCCCAGCAACCCTGTTGCTCCAGTAATAAAGACTTTCACATTTTTACCTCCTATATTAATAACCAAACGTTTGGTTATAGTTATGCTTAAAAACTTGCGCAACAATTCATATCAACGCCTTTTATTCATGTGATTGAAAATGTGATTTTTTAAAGGATTCTAAAAATTGAAGAAAAACAGCATCTTTATTATAGTCAAAATAATCACAGAATTTCTCCTTCAAAACCACGAACATAATGAAAGGTATAAAGCCGGTGAAAAATTCATGAACGAAAAATTCCTGCCTATTCTTTTCAAAAAGATCTTTTTTTGATTTAAAATTGTCCTTATGCATCTTTAATTCATTGTTAATGGTCATTTCTGCGCACTTAAAAAGGAAACTGCTGCAGTCACTATTTTTCAGAGCTTCCATTGCCATTACAGAAATTATCTTCTTTTTATCTTCTATAAAATGTATTTCCCGGCCAATTTTTATTGCTATATCATCTTCAGTAACGCCATTAGAACCTGAATCATGAGATGATTTTAAATGGTTATTCAGATCAACGATTATATCCTTGAATAATGCTTCAATGATATGATTTTTGCTTTTAAAATGATAATATATAGTCGCCTTATTGATGCCGGCCTTCTGTGCTATCTCTTCTATGCCGGTTCCATCAAATCCTTTTTCCGAGAAGAGTTCTTCTGCAACCTGGAGAATGCGCTTCCGTGTAATATCACCACCGCTTTTTGGCATATTCCACTCCCATATTTATAACCAAACGTTTGGTTGAATTAATATTACAATATTCCAATAAAAACGTCAAGAGCTAGAATGAGAAAAATGAAAAAAATCTCTGGAAATCTACTATTCATAAAAAGATTGTTTATTAAGATGATGCAATCATTGGAAGAATTGAAGAGGATTATGATGAATATAATGGAAGGAATGGAATAAATTTTTCCATCGATGGGAAGAAGTACACCATTAATGATCTCGAAAAAATATTAAGCCCTTATATCACTTTTAATTTTAAGCTCACTATCTATGATCCTACTGAAGACATTCCTCTTGAGAAGAAAAATAAATTAGAAGATAAATTTCCCTGGCTTGAATATCATGACGATTGATTCATCATTCTTTGATCAAACAACATTTTTTATATTTTTTACCTGATCCGCACGGGCATGGATCATTTCTTCCGACTTTTGTTTGAGACACACCACTCTGCAGAATAGAATTTTTCTCATGATCTCTTATTTGATTTTTAATTTCTATCAGCTTTTCTTCTTCACCTGTATCATTGTATATTCCCTCAAGTCTTTCAAAAAGAAACTCTTTATCTCGTACATTACTAACTTTCAAGCCTCTTAGCAGGATTTCTTCAGCTCTTTGATAATTTTTTTCTTTACGATATCCCAGATAATAACAGTCGGACCACCCAATCCAGCCCCATCCCCAGGCAGGGTCTTCCTCTAGCCACCGTTCAAACAACAAATCCGCCTTTTCTCTATTACCCAGTTCATAATAAGACTCGGCTATTGCCCGGCGTGCATTTTCATAAAGATTATCATCAATTTCAAAGAAAAAATCAAGAAAGGCTTCGTTGACAGAAATTCTTTTCTGAAAATATGCATCATCCCTGACCGCAGCATTATACAATTCCGTATCATAGTCCTGAAACCAGTTAAATAACGATTGTGTTCCCCTGAATCTCGAGTGGTGCTGAGCCCCGTTTAGGAAACCACTTTTAGTTGATGCATTGCAAGATACCCAGCTTGTGCTTTCGTAAACTTTAACGGTGCAATCAATCCAA
>MIBJ01000002.1 GCA_001829495.1 Spirochaetes bacterium RBG_16_49_21
CGATTCGCATCGCCGCCTTTTCGGTTTTTCTGTTAAATCCGGCTTACTTGCCTTGCGCCTCTTTCGCGCCGGCGATCAGGGTATCAACGACCGTCGGATCGGCAAGGGTCGACGTGTCGCCCATGCCGCTCTTGCTGAAGTCGCTGGCCGCGATTTTCTTGAGGATCCGGCGCATAATCTTGCCTGACCGCGTTTTCGGCAGCATATCAGCCCACTGTATGATCTCGGGGGTCGCGATGGGGCCGATCTCTTTCCGCACGGTGGCGACAAGCTCTTTCTTGAGATCGTCCGATTTGGCGATTCCGGTCTTCAGCGTAACGAACGCGTATATCGACTGGCCTTTGATCGGATGCGGATACCCGACGACCGCGGCCTCGGCGACATTCCGGTGCGCAACGAGCGCGGACTCGACCTCGGCAGTACCCATCCGATGGCCGGAAACATTGATAACGTCGTCAACGCGGCCGGTGATCTGATAGTAGCCGTCCTTGTCCCTGCGGGATCCGTCTCCGGTGAAGTATTTTCCCGGGAACTGGGTGAAGTAGGTGTTGAACATCCGCTCCGTATCGCCGTACACGCCCATCATCTGTCCGGGCCATGAACGCTTGATGCAAAGATTCCCTTCGCACACGCCCTCAAGCTCCTTGCCGGAATCGTCGACGATGCAGGGATCAACGCCCATGTAGGGAACCGTGGCCATGGCGGGCTTGATGTCGATCGCGCCGGGAAGCGGCGTAATAAGGATACCGCCGGTTTCGGTCTGCCACCAGGTATCAACGATGGGGCATTCGCCGCGGCCGATCTTGTTGTAGTACCAGTTCCACGCCTCGGGATTGAGCGGCTCGCCCACCGATCCCAGGAGCTTGATCGATTTAATATTATGCTTGTCGACCCAGCTGTCGCCTTCTTTGGCGATGGCGCGGATGGCCGTCGGCGCAGTGTAGAATATATTGATTTTATGCTTTTCCACGACCGACCAGAACCTGCCGGGATCCGGATAATTCGGAACCCCTTCGAACATGACGCTGGTCGCGCCGTTGCACAGGGGACCGTACACAATGTAAGAATGTCCGGTTACCCAGCCGATATCGGCGGTGCACCAGAAGATGTCGCCTTCATGGTAGTCGAAAATCATCTTGTGCGTGTAAGCCACGAAGGTGAGGTACCCGCCGGTGCCGTGCATCGCGCCTTTGGGCTTTCCGGTTGAGCCGGACGTATAGAGGATAAAGAGCGGATCAGCAGCGTCCATATGCTCCGGCTCGCACTTGGCGTCGACGGCGGACATTTCATCATGCCACCACTTGTCGATTTTGTCGTTCCAGGCGCACTTGATCTGATCGCCGACCCGTTTTACGACGATATGGACGCGGACATTCGGACATTCTGAAATAGCCTTGTCTGCGTTATCCTTCTGCGGTACCGCCTTGGCGCCGCGGAAAGTTCCGTCGCAGGACACGATCACGCGGCTGTCGCAGTCGAGAACACGGTCGCGCAGCGCCTCGGCTGAGAACCCGCCGAATACCACCGAGTGTACCGCGCCGATCCGGGTGCAGGCGAGAATGCCGATCGGCAATTCCGGGATCATCGGCAGATAGAACGTGACCCGGTCGCCTTTTTTGACGCCGTTTTTCTTGAGGACATTCGCGAACTTGCACACTTCTTCGTGAAGCTGCTTGTAGGTGAATTTTTTGTCTTCCTTCGGGTCGTTTCCCTCCCAGATGATGGCTGTCTGGTTCCCCCTTTTTTCCAGATGCCGGTCGAGGCAGTTATACGACACGTTCAGCTTGCCGCCGGTGAACCAGTTGATTTTGAAATCTTTCAAGTCCTTGGCGTAGTTCCAGTCCTGGACCTTGTCCCATTTTTTGAACCACGTTACGTATTCTTCAGCGATTTTTGCCCAGAATGCATCCGGATCTTTAAGGGATTCCTCCCATATTTTTTCATAGTCGGCGCGGCTTTTGATGTATGCCTTTTTTTTAAAGCTCTCAGGCACCGGGTAAATCTCTTTTAGAGTAACTTCTGCCATTTATTACCTCCGATTAAAATTTATTATATTGTTATTGGTCTTCGCCGGTGAAAGTAGTATTGCCAATCCTTGTTTACCGGGGAATCTCAATATAATTTTTCAGCTCCGGCATATGCCTTTTGTCTTAAATACTCGGATAATAACCGGTCATACCGGGAAGTAGTCTCAAAGACCTTGACGGCAAGCTGCAAATTTGTTTCTTTTGATACTGCACCGGCGTTCTTGCGCAGATCCTCAATCACCATGCCGTAATCATCCGAATCAACCACGACGGTAACGCTCTCGCAGTTTTTTGCCGCCGACCGAATCAGCGCCATGCCGCCGATGTCAATCCCGCTCATAATCTCTTCAAAAGACGATTCCGAGTCTTTCCCCATCCGTTCAAAGGGATGCACGTTTACGACAACCATATCGATCTTTTCGATATTATATTCATTCATTTCCCTCATATGAATCGGGTTTGATCTCACCCCAAGGAGGCCGCAATGAATTTTCGGATGGAGGGTTTTTACCCTTCCATCCATCATCTCCGGATATCCGGTATAATCAGAGACATCTAAAAGCTCAAGGCCGTGTTCGCGTAACAGCCGCGCCGTTCCTCCGGTGGAGATGAACTGGATGTTGAACTTCGCCAATTCCCCGGCAAATTCGACAATCCCGGATTTATCCGAAACGCTTAATAACGCTTTGTCAATTTTTCCCATAAGGATAAATCAAGTACATTACGTGGTTGCCCGAACATATTAGACTTGTTGCATAACCAATTACAAAAAGGTATAATAAAAAAACAAGTATTTTTTGGGGCATTAATTTCTTAAAAAATTTCGACTATTCATAATGCGGGCTTCGCCCGTAACCCAAACTGGACCTGCAAAGCGCAACCAGGACGGTTAAAATGCGCTTGCCGGGCGAATGTCGTGTTCGCTCGGGCTACGCCCCTTAACCCCTAAAAAGACAATATACTATAAGGAACAAATTCGGCCGCCCGCCGCCTTATACGTTGATACGTTTTTTGATGATTCTGTATCCGATGAAACAAATGATCAATACACCGATGACGATAAATGCTCCAATGTTGTATTGCTTGAGGATGTGCGCGGCACCTTCTCTTACCATCTCCCAGTTGTTACCCAGAAAAAAGCCGACCAGTATCCATAAAAGATTCCAGACAGCGGAACTGACAAGGGAAAGAAGGAATACCTTTGATAAATCAAGTCTTGCAATACCCGCCGTCAGTGAGATGACCGATCTGACGCCGGGCAAAAATCTGTTTGCGAGAACGACAAGGTAACCGTAGCGCTGAAACCAGGATTCGGCCTTTACGATCATTTTTGCCGAAAAAAATTTATAATCTTTTTTTATGAAAAATTCCCGCATCAGCAGGCGTCCCACAAATATCAGAAGCATGAAGCCGACTGCACTCCCGATGGTCGTGGACAGATAGACCGGAATAAAATCAAGCCTTCCGGTGCCAACCAGGAAAGCGCCAAAAATCGTTACCGTATCCCCGGGGATCGGCGGGAAGAGATTCTCAACTACAGAGCTTAAAAACAAAAAAAAGTAGATGATGCTATCATGTTTCAGCAGTAGATTCGCAATAATGTCGTTCAGCAGCTGTTCCATTGGCGTCTGATAATTTAAGTATTTTTTCCTCGTGCAACAAACATAACTTTAAGGGGCCAGTTATGCAGTTTCAGGTACTTTTTCAATCATACGGTCATTTTTGGCAATAAAAAAAGCTCACGCAGGCGAGGTTGGCAACCTCGCCTGCGGGCTGCTGCATCAGAAGGAGTACCGGGTTTCGGATATGATCATATAGCGGTCGTCGCCCCTTCTATTGGCTATGACGACGCCGAGCGCGGAACTGACGCCGTTGGTGAATTTATACAGGAAATAAGGATACACCACATAATCCCATCTCCACAATTTCGGGTCGGTGTAGAGCGCAAACCGCACCTGGAAGTCCAGCGCGTCCCCTTGCAAAAAGCTCCTCTGCATATTGCCGGACAGCATCCAGGTATACGGATTGAGCTGGCCGTATCCCTTGAGTGTTTGCTTGTTCGGAAGCTTGAACCTATCCAACCTCGACACCAGCTCTATCGGATTGGAATCGTTCGTCGGCGGAGTGTAATTGATGACCCACTGCTGTCCCACGTACAGGCCGAGATATATTTTTGCGAACATGTTGGTCGATTCCGGACCGGTGAGATAGGTCACGGTAGGATTTTTTATCAGGTCTCTTTTCCCCCAGAAATCCTCCGTGAAATTGGCGTTTGCGGAAACCTTCCACGACAGCACGTCTCCCATAGCGATCCCGAGGTCCAGGGTCGGTACATACACGCGGTTATAATACAATTCGGTGAAGACCACAGCCGGCGTGTACACGGGTAACGTAAAATCGCCGAAGCTGTAGTTCTGATACGAACCAGGCAAAAGCACCCTGGTATCCGGCAGGTCGTCATACCCGTATAAGAACCCGAGCCCGTAACGGAAGCTGTTGCCCAGGTTGCCCGAGAGGCGGGCCGCGTATTCGCCGTTCCTCACTTCAAACTCCGGCCGGGAGATGCTGGTGACGCCCCGGTGATACACGGACTCCAGCGGCAGTTTCGTCGGCTGGAACAGGGGTATCCAGATGAGCTGCAATTGCTGCTTGGCAAAATGAAAACTCAGGTTCGCGGCAGTAACGCCGATCCGCGAATATTCGAAATAGTTGCTCTTGGTCGTGAAATCCCAGGGTATCACGACATCCGACGGCGCCTCGACGCCCTCTATCTCACCCCAGGCTATAATCTGCTGCCCGACCCTGAAGGTTACGTGCTTCGAGTACAGATCCACGTAGGTCTCGCGTACGGTAATAGACGGATTTTTAATAAGTTCGCTTCTGTCGAAATCCGCGTTGTACGTGAAATAGGTGTACTGTAAGAAGGCATTCGGATTATAGAATTTCAAAAAATTTTTCTTCTCTCCCGCGGCGTTATATTCCATTTCAACCGCGGAGAAAAAATGCGCAACGTCATACGCGTTTCCCTCCAGTTCAAGCCGGAGCGTTCCTCCGATACGGGGAAACTCATACCGCGAAGTACGCCATCTGTTCCCGCTTGCGCCGATGCTGTTACGCGAAGCGACAAAGTTGGCCTGGGCAAAACCATGGAGAGAAAATGTTACATCCTTATCCTTATCTTTGCCCTTTTCTTTTTGTTTTCCGGCTTCAGGCTTATCAGCCAGGTTGTCAATCTGGCTGTAAGCAACTCCCGTGCAGAATAGCATCATGCACGTAAAAATCGCTAAACTTTTACTCCTCATTGCTTCCTCCAAATTATTAGACTTGTTGCAGAATGAGAATTCCGCAACAACCCTGTATTTTTACCACCATTTCTGGATCAGATACTGTTCCGTGAAAATATCCGTCCGGATGTTGGCTTCTGATTCAACTTTCACATCGCTGAAACGGAGCTCGGTCCTGGTTCCGGTTTTTAAGTTTCTCATCTCCAGTCCTGTTTCATAATAGACCTTCTGGCCATTGATATTGTTTTTCGTTGTGAACGACACGAGCCTCATCTCTTTTATTTTTGTAAGGTTTTCGTCATAGTAATCGAGTCTCAATGTAAGGAGGGTCTTTTTTTCCACATAGGAGACCCTTCTCCCGCATCCGTTTTCATTCATAATGCTTTGAGTCTTCGGAAGAGATTCTATCATATAACAATCAAAAACATTCCCGCGGAACGTCACCTTGTCATCGCCGAGGTATTTATATTTCCATTCAAGAAAGTTCGGCTTCCCCATCTCGCCGTTGGTGAAATCGCTGCCGAAAAAAGACAGTTTTTTGTCCGCTCCGGTGACTTTTTTAGCCCTGCGGATACCTTTCAAGTAAGCCCATTTTACATCAGACTGGTTTTTGTAATGGTACGACAGATAGGCATTGCCCTGATCGTCGGCGGGCGCCATGAAATAGGTTATGTATCTTTCACAATAATTTACCGGGGAGTTCATGTTTTCCGTATAAGCCGCCATGATGAGAACTTTCGTAAATCTGACCTCTCCGCTGCTGTTGTTAATTATAAGATTTATCCGTGCTTTAACCCTCTCGAAAACAGGACGATCGTCGTTCATTTTCGCAAGCCGCGTTCCCATTTCGACCGCCGTTTCCGGCAAGGCGGCAAGAGAAGCGGTGAATACAAATAGAATTGACAGAAAAATTTTTAGAAATCCCACGGCATCCTCCAGCTTTATATATTCAAATTTGTATATAAACGGCGCAAAGTTCCCTGCCCCCCCTGTAGGGAACCGGTCGCGACCGTTCCCTACAGGGGGGGCATTACCCCTTGAATGTTATTGCATTTTCGCTGCGTTATGTATTTTCGAAATAGAGGATAAATGGAGCGGAAATTTTGTGTATCTCTCCGCAATCCTCCTCATTATATTTGTTTAATCACTTGAAGCCACACTATTATACCGGATATTAAAAATCAATATAAATTTGGCGGGAGCGTATCGTTCTTGCGGGAATTCACCGGAATAGCCGGTTGAATTCCGCCAGATATGCGGCAGCGATCTCTTTATTATCTATAATGAGGATGTTCTCATCGTTGAAGTCTTTCGCATTTCTGGAAAAATTGTAAGAGCCCGTTATCACCCGGTATCCGTCGATCACGATCACCTTGTGATGCATCAGGTTTCTGTTGCGATCCAGCTTCACCGGCAGGCCCTCGAGCTTCATCTTGACGTACTCCGAATGCGCCTCCCCGGTGCCCCTGCGCTCAAACATGCCGTACACCGGCACGCCCTGCTTGAACTTCGTTATCATCATCTCCCCGATCCGGTCGCTCGTGAATGAATAGGCCATGAAGTGAATGGAAGATTCCGCTTTTGAAAGCCTTTTTAAAATTATCCGCTCCACATTATCATCAGGCGAGAAATAGACGTTGATATTCGTGTCCTCGATCTTCACGTAATACCTGTTCCCCGCGTCCGCAAAAGGCCCCGCCTTTCTCCTGCTGCCGAAAATATGCCCGCGGAACATCTGCGTAAACTCATTCTGATAGATCTGCGCCAACTGAGCCGATCGAATGAGAATGGCGTTGTTATTGTTTTTCTCCACGTCATTGAGGGTCGGGTTATAGGAGCCGGTCCACACATACTGGCCGTCTATGACCGCGAATTTATTATGCATGAGACCCCTGCGGTTATCCGATACGATTCCTATGCCCGCGGCGCTCATCCGGTCTTGAATATTTCTTCGTCTGCGGGCCCTGTCTGTTTCGGTCACGAGGCTTACCGAAACGCCGCGCTTCCGGGCATCGATTAACGCCTTCACGATCCGCGGGTCCGATATCTCATAGAAAGCGCCGTAAAAATATTTCTTTGCCGCCTTGATGATCGATACAAGCCCGGCACCGGGATTCTCCACTCCCGGCCGGGAATCCGCGTTCCCGGGTGAGGTGAAGTAGAGCCGCCACCATCCCGCGCCATCCAGGGTTGATGGGAGGATGATAATATAGAAAAAAATAACAATACTTCCAATTATTCGCATATAGTATTAACGAATGAACCTTTTACGATTTCAGCTGTTCAAGCTTATCATAAACAAAATTTTCATACACGGTGTAAATTTTCTGGTCGTCCGGAGCGGGGAACATTGCCTTCACTTTTGAAACAAGGGTCCGGTACGGAGTGAGCTGTTTTTTATCGGTGATCGAATCGACCATCTTCCTGATGGCTCCTTCGTCCTTCTGCAAAAGGCCGTGATAAAACCTGAACGAGTTGAGCAGCTC
>MIBJ01000003.1 GCA_001829495.1 Spirochaetes bacterium RBG_16_49_21
GAGAGCGATTTATCAATAGCCGCTACAAGGCTTTCCGACATGCCGTTTTTGCCGATGAGCACAACCGGCTTTAAATGATGAGCGATCGATTTAAGCTTTGCTCTTTGTTGGGCGGTTAAGGGAGGCATGATTGTTCCTGTGATTTATAGTGAAAAAAACAATAGATAAAGAAAATGAATAATAGGCAAGAATTTTTTGTGAAGAAACAATTCGTAAAAGCTACTATTCACAAAATAAATCAAGTATTCTTTCTACGGATAGGGGAAATTATTGGTGCCAGAATCCAGATCGACATTTATATTCATAACTTTTATTTCTAGAAACGCCACTGTGTCGAGCGCGGCAGGATATTGGGAATTTTGAAATCCGATGCACTGCTGATTCTGAAGATTTCCCGTACCTGTTGAGTCATATACCACAGCGATATACCCGATAAACTCATCCAAATTATATGATTTAAAAAGCGGTATCGTTAGCTGAGTTGTCCCGGAGCTCACACGGAAAAGCTCGTTTGTCCAGTCTGAGGAAAGGAAAAGCACCGCCCACAGGGGATGTGCATCATCCACCGGGTAGAGGGCGGGAGTTAATTGAACATTTATTATCACATACCGGTCCTCGTTAAAGGTGTCTTCGGCGCAGGTGGTGAAGAATGGCGCAGCGATTATGATTATTAAAACCGCAATAAAGGTGTGTATTGCTCTAAGGTTACGATGCAGAATTTTTTGAGACAATCTTTGTAATATCATGATTTTGATTATGGTAGATACACCGGTCCGGCAATATCCAATGTTATAGTTATCTGCTTTATCTCCAGCGGCAAGAATTGAATCTGGGTTAACGGTTCCACAACAGGCGAATGAGCGGCATTATTATATCCGATGCACGGGTCTCCCGAATCAGGGACCGTATTGCCGTTCAAGTCGTAAAATACCGCTAAATACATGGAAGAGTACGATAAAACAACCGGATTGAAAAACTGGGTGCCGGTCGTGCTCTGGACGAGCCACTGTTCCGTCCAGTCGCTGCTATTATAATATATTAAATATATTTTATTTGCATCAGTAGGTGTTATCCCAATTAATTGCACATCAACCACCAGCATCGGATTCTGGTCTGAAAGGTCGTCATATTTCTGGCAACTGTTAATGCTTGAGAATAATAGTATACATGCAAAGAAAACGCCGATTGTTTTCATTCTTTTCATAGAGAATCCCTGCTGCAATGGTTGTTATCTATAATATCTGCAAATTTCCCTTAATAATTTAACAACAAAATATCTGTTTGTCAAAAAAATGCTTTCAATCAAGAATAGGCCAGTTGTCAAAATTAATTAAAAAATGCCCTCACCCGCGCGCTGCGCACCCTCTCCCATTAAACTCGGAAGAAAGGAGAGGGTTTCCGCTGCATGAAGCTCCATCCTGAGTCCCCCCTCTCCTTTTTTCAATTTTTAATGGGAGAGGGGATGGGGGTGAGGGCATAAGCGCAAAAATATATGAAAAATCAATTTCTTATCCTTACCTGTGCCTCCCTGGTGGCGATCCAATCAGCAAAAGCCGCCCCAAAAATCGGCTCGTGGGCCTATATCCTTCACACCGCGCGCCTTTCCAATGAGTATCTTGAAGCAACGATTCCGCGCTACTCGGTCATCGGGATCACCGGATTTAAACTCACGGCTGAAGGGATACTTAGAACTGAATCCACGCCCCTGATGAAACAGGTTATATATCTGACCGAGAAGCATCGGATCAGCCGGTATCCGGTCATATCGTTTTCTTCAGCCGATGCAGGACACCGGCTCCTCAATTCAAAATCCGGCAGGGTAAGAGCAATACAAAGCATTGCCGCACTGGCCGGGGAGCATAAATTTTCCGGCATCCACCTTGATTTTGAATACCTGCCTCCGGAAGATGCCGGCAAGCTCGCTCTCTTCCTGTCCGGGGTCAGAGCAAGCCGGTTTAAGGGAAAGATCACCATGGCCCTGTTTCCTTCTATAGGATTTCCTGAAAAATGGTACCGGTTTCACGACCTGAAGCTTATTTCCCCTTATCTCGACGAGATTGTCCTCATGTGCTACGACCTCCACGCCGGGCATACCGGTCCGGGACCGGTGACCGATCCCCGATGGGCTGAAGAAAACATAAAGGCCCTGCTCGTACACGTCAAAGCCGCCCGGGTATGGCTCGGGATTCCGGCGTACGGATACCAGTGGTGCAGCGGCGAGAAGCCGACAGCCGTTTCCGCCAAACAGGCGGTTAAGCTCGCTCAAAAACATTCAGCAAAAAGAGATTCGTCCCTGAACCTCTACTTTTCATACAAGAAATCCGGACAAACCTGCTCTGTGCATGTTTCAGACAGGGAGACCAGAATATATCTTATTCAGGTGGCCAAAAAATATGGGCTGGCCGGAACAGCACTCTGGCGTCTCGGGTTTGAAGACGCGGCTGAATAAAATAAGTAAAATATATATAAAAATTAATCAAGTTGCCTACCGTGAAACCGATAATAATGATGAGACATAAGGAAACTTCTAAAAATCTTTTATGGATGTTTCCTTTTGGGCATATTTAAAGTAAAACTGCTTTTTTTCTTTGTTCTTATTAATGAAAAAAGCAGTTTTTAGAGGCGCCTATAAAAGCAGCGTCTCTGGCTATAAGGCATGTATGGCTCCATAAAAGACACGCATACCCTGTAGCCAATCCCACAGAATGTCAAGAGGGTAGCATGCCGCATAAAAAAAGCAAACGGAAAAGCTTTAAACAATTACTGCAAAAATACCTGGCCATCAAGGGATTGGACATCATTCTGGTCCTTGAAGACGGCAGGGAGATCGAGTTATCTAAAAACAGATCGATTATCAACGATATGATCGTCACCTATGACGTCAACAACGCCGAAAAAAAAATTCCGATCTCCCGGATAAAGCATGTTGATCTTTATGCAGCCTGACGATCAACGTTGATAAGCCTTCGATTAGAACGCTGATTTCCGGCATCCGCTTTCGGAAGTGATAGATTGTTAACAACAATCTTGATAGACTCCTGCAACAAGTCTGCATCCAGACGCTTTTATAGATTGAAATTTTAATATGAACTTTATATATTTAATTAATAACTCGGCCACCCCCACCCCGGCCCTCCCCCATAAAGGGGAGGGAGCAAGAGGTATTAACTATTCATCTATCGCTCCCAAATACGCCGAAGCGTAAAGGAATATCAATAATGAACATTATTTCCAAATTGAAAAGACTATTTCAGAGGGAGCCGGCACCTGAAAAAAAATCGATCATTACCCGGAGGTTTATCATCGCCGTTTCCATAATTTATTCCGGCCTGATACTGGCCGCCGCCCTGTCCTTTCATTATTCGATGAGCGCGGGCGCGGCGATATTGAGGGACACGCTCGCGACCCACAATCAGGACGTCATTATTGAAAAGATCAACACGCTCATAGAGCGGCTCCGCGATAAGAAAATCGCATCGAGAGGAGAGCTGGAAAAAGAGATCGAAAATTACAATACCTTCACCGGGGATATCCTGTACCTCATCATGTTCGCCAAAACAGATGACGAAAATTACTATCGGATATATGGAACGATCCCCCTGCAGAACAATCTGGACCTGAAGATCGCGAAGGACGCCATTGTCAGGGAAAATAAGAAGATCAACTATCTGAAAGAAGGAATATTGCACAGCGTCATTGATCCGGAGATATACTCCAAGGATAATTTCATATGGCAGAACGTCTATTATCCCTATGAGCTGAAAGGCAGGAAGGTAATTCTGCAATTCCTGATTTCGGTGTCCCGCACTCAGGAAGCGATAGAAAATTATATTGACTCCATTTGGAACATCCGCGTGCTGAATATCGTCATGACGGCTGCTCTGACCCTGGCGGTTATCATCCTCACCCTTATCTTTACCCAGAATTACTCGCTCCTGATCACGAACCTCTCGCGCTACATGAAAAAGGCAGTGAACGGCGATCTTGACGTGTCCCTGAACCCGACCGCCGACGGGGAATTAGCCGAGCTCGCCCTGTCGTTCAACATCCTCATCGAGGAGCTCAAGGATAAGGCGGACAAGAGCGTACCCGAAGCCGAAGGGATCGGCTCAATTTTTAACGCCGGCGTATCCATGCTCAAGGAGAACCGGCTTGACGAAGCCGTCGCCGTATTCAAGACCCTGACGCTCATAAAGCCGCAATGGTTCGGGAGCTGCTTCAATCTGGGCGTCGCATACGCGAAAAAGCGGGAATACCGCGAAGCCGCGGCCATGTTCGAGGAGGCATTGACCCTGAATCCCTCCCATGAATTGACCAGGAGCTACATCGATAAAGTGCGAAGGTTGCAGAACCGAAATGCCTGAATCCGATCCAGTGAACAATATTCTGGCGCGACTCCCGGACGAGCCGGGCGTATATATAATGAAGGATGAGACCGGCGCCATTGTGTATATCGGCAAGGCCGCATCGCTCAAGAAAAGGGTCTCGTCCTATTTCCGGAACAAGGAGCTTGACGTAAAGACCCGCGTGCTGGTGAATGTCGTAAAAGACGTTGAATATATCGTCACCGACTCAGAGATCGAGGCCCTTATCCTTGAGAGCAGCCTCATAAAGAAGCACAAGCCGAAATTCAACATTCAGAAAAAAGACGACAAGCGGTATCCGTATATCGCGGTCACCCTGGAAGAGGAGTATCCGCGGGTAATCTTTACCCGGAAGATTAAGAGCAACGGCACCCGGTACTTCGGCCCGTACACGGACGCAAAAGCCGCGAGAAACACCGTTTCGCTCATCAATTCCATCTTCAAGCTCAGGATATGCACGAGGGATCTACCTCTAAAACCCAACGAGCGGCCCTGCATGAACTTCCAGATCAACCGGTGCAGCGGGGTGTGCACCGGCATTATCAACCGCGCGGAATACCTGGATCGCGTGGATAATGCCGTGAAATTTCTCGAAGGCGGCATCGAGCCGGTCATAAAGAATCTCCAGGAGATCATGAAGCGCTACGCAGGCGGCCTGCGCTATGAACGGGCGACGGAGATCAGGGACATGATCTTCGACATTCAGAAAATATCTGAATCGCAGAAGGTGCTTCTCCCCGTGGGCAAGGATCAGGATTACATCGGCGTATCCAAATACGGCAACGAGGGAATAATTATCCTGTTCGAATTCCGGAGCGGCGTCCTCCTCGGCAGAAAAATTTCAGTTTTTGACAACGCGGAATACGCGGACGCCGGCGAGATCATCTCTTCCTTCATACCCGGCTATTATGAAAGCGCCGACATTCCGCAAAAAATTATCATTGAAGAGCGGCTCCCGGACCGGATACTCTTACAAAAATTTCTCACGGACAGATCAAAGCAAAAGGTGACGATACTGACGCCTGAAACCGCAGATGACCGGGGGATCATGGGGCTCGTCAAGAAGAATATCGACCTCATCGCGGCGGAGCGGCATGCGCAGCGGCAGAACCGGGACACCCTGCTCGGCCTGGAAGAGCTGCAGAGAGTTCTGGGCCTTGAATCCATTCCCCGGGCCATGGAATGCTTTGACATCTCCAACCTCCAGGGCACGGACGCGGTCGCCTCTATGGTTACGTTCAAGGACGGGTATCCGGACAAATCCGGCTACCGGCGGTACAAAATACGCGGATACGATTCAGCCGACGATCCGGGTATGATCCATGAGGTGGTGTCGCGGAGAATCCAGCACCTGCTCAATGAGGATCTCGATCTTCCGGACCTCCTGATCATCGACGGCGGCACAACGCAGCTTGCCCGCGCCCTGGAGGCGGCCCGTAATTTCACGAGCGACCTCCGGATTATATCCATTGCGAAACGGTATGAAGAAATATATTATGATGCCGGGCAGGAGCCTTTGCGGCTGCCCGAATCGTCGCCCGGCCTGCACATCATCCAGAACATCCGCGATGAAGCCCACCGGTTCGCCATAACCTTTCACCGGAAGCTGCGCGATAAAAAGACCACTTCCTCGCTCCTCGATCGTATCTCGATCGGTGCGAGGAGCAAATCCATTCTCTTGAATCATTTTAAATCAATAGATAAAATCAGGGAAGCGTCTCTTGAGGAACTACAAAACGTCAAGGGAATAGGCGCTAAAACTTCGGAGAAGATATATAAGTATTTTCATTGAGGGCTCTCCCCCTTCCCTTCCAGCTTGTCCAGAAGAACACGGAAACCATCCGTATTCCGGACATTGTTGAGACACGGCTCCTGCTTTAATCGCTCCGCATCATGATAACCCGCGGCAGCCGCCTTTTCCAGGCATTCAAGAGCTTTCGCCGTATCATTGCTGAGCGAAAAGATGCATGCCAGATTGTAATAAGCTGCATAATAGTTCGGATCAGCCTCGACCGCGCCCTGATACAGGACGATCGCCTTTTCCGGCGATCCCGCCTTATGATGCGCAAGGCCGCAATTAAAATAAAATTCAGCCTGATCCGGATCCAGCTCGATAGCCTGCGAATAATCCTCTACAGCATTGGTAAAATCATTTTTCTTAAAGTATGCATTACCCCTGTTGAAATAAGCAACTGCATATTGAGGGCTCAAATATATGGCTTTTGAGGCATCCGATAATGCGAGGTCGTACAGTCCCTTGCGAGTGTATTCAACGCATCGGTTGTTATAGGCCGAGGCGCTGGGTGATATGGTTATTGACCGGGTATAGGCCTTGATCGCATCATCCGGCTTATTTTCCCTGGCATACTCCACTCCCTGCTTAAAATATTGCCTCGCTTCCACGTTTAAGCTGTAAATCCGCGAGTTATCGAACTTCGCAGAGCATCCGGAAAGGGTCAGGAAAACAGCTATTGCCCCGATAAGCGGCTGATAAAAAATATTTGTTAATTTCATAATATTTATAGGTAACTGCTCAGTTATCTCTCGCAAAGACGCCAAGCTGCATGGTTTGACAAGCTCACCAACCGTTATTCATGCCAGGCTTGTATTTCATTCGGTTGCCGAGCTTTTTCGAGGCATAGCGTCTCTGCGAGCTATTATCAAATAGCTGAATAGTTACATCTATACTACTATTTGATAGATGATGTACCGAACGTCAATACTTATTCGCTTAAAAACTGACGCACTAATTTATCCGGGAACCCGAAATTTACTTTACACAGCCGGCATTATTTGTAAATTTGCATCAAAACAGATGTTCGGGGCGTGGCGCAGTCCGGTTAGCGCACTTGACTGGGGGTCAAGGGGTCGCTGGTTCAAATCCAGTCGCCCCGACATTATATTTTCAACCCGCGTTGCCATGATCGTTCTCCAAACTTTTTAATTCCGCCACACAGTATATTCCATCATAATTATCAAAAAATTTTTAATTTTCCGCATCCTCAATCGTTTATCTATCAGAGCGGACTACTGATTCATCGCTCTGAGGGGGGTATTCCTCATGATAACGATTGATATCACCGATATAAAAAAGCTGAAAATCACCATTCCCTATAACACCGGTTATTTCAAAAAACTGACCGAAATGAAGAATGCAACGTGGGTGATGGACGGAAAATACTGGGACCTCCCCTACTCCGGATATCACCTTAATGAACTGGTTTTGCTCTTCCGCAGACAAAATATCAGATTAACGCCCCGGATGAGGGAGTGCCTGATAAAAGATGTTACCTCCTGCCTGCACCCGCTGCAGGTCGAGCTGAGGACAAGGCGCTGCCGTCCCCAAACAATCCGGATGTATATGCATCATAACCGGGAGCTCCTGATTCATGCCGTAAGATTCCCTGAATTCATTACTGATAATGATATACGATCCTACCTGTACGATCTGGCAAATGTAAAAAAGGAATCAACCTCAATGCTCGACCTGGCATTGAACTCATTTAGGTTTTACTACGGAAGGATATTAAAAAAGAGATTTATCTTTGAAATAACACAAGCGAAAGGGAATACAAAACTCCCCGCTGTCTTGAGCGGAGAGGAGGTGGCAAAGCTTGTATCGCTTAATTTGGACATTAGGTATAAAGCAATTCTGATGCTCACCTATTCCTCAGGCCTGCGCGCGAGTGAGGTCGTGAGCCTGCGGCCCAAGGATATTGATTTCCAACGAAAAATGATCTTTGTCCGCGGAGCCAAAGGCCGGAAGAGCAGATATACCATCTGCTCAAGTATTGCGCTCGAGACACTGCGCATTTATTACTACGCCACCCAGCCCGAAACATGGCTTTTTCCCGGGAAGCGTACGGATGCCCATCTCAGTGTCCAGTCGGCGACAAAAATTTTCACCAAGGCCGCGGCAGAAGCGGGTATAACTAAAAAATTGAACATTCGCATGCTTCGGCATTCTTTCGCCACCCACCTGCTGGAAAGCGGCGTTGACCCGCCTTACGTCCGGCATCTGCTCGGCCATAAGAAGAGTAAAAGGACGAGGATTTACCCGCACATCAATAAACGGAAGCTCCGAGAGATCGTGAATCCCCTTGACACCATCCTCAAAACGGGCTTTTGATTCCCGTAATGGCGGGCTTCGCCACTTTTGTATAAATCGTCGTAGTGGTAATATTCTTGTGCCCTAGCAAAAGCTGGATGTTGCGCGCCCCTTTTTCTCTTCATAATATTTTCAGCTTGACAATATTGATAAATTGTAGTACTTTGTATACATGATCTATTATGAAAAAGATGTCCAAAAATCCATTAAAAAAGGAGATATCCCAAAACAAACTATCAAATTGTTCCATCATGCTTTTCAATCATTGGATTTAACCAAAGATTTAAATTTATTTGACATTAAAAAGCTGAAAGGTAATTTTAAAAGAGATTATTTTAGATTACGCAAAGGAAAATACAGGGCCATATTCTATATTGATAGCAATGACTTTTATATTATTTATATAGGAAAACGAGATGAGGTATATGAATCATGGGTGTAACTTCAGTTAGATTAAATCAAA
>MIBJ01000004.1:0-30939 GCA_001829495.1 Spirochaetes bacterium RBG_16_49_21
TGATTTAATATAGGTGAGGCCCCATGGGATTATCATACAAAGATTCCGGCGTCAATATACAAGCCGGGGACCGGTTCGTGAAAAAGATCGCGCCGATCGCGAGCGCTACGTTTTCAGAGCGGGTCATAACCGGCATCGGCGGATTCGGCGCGCTATTCTCCGGCGCCTTCCCGGAATATGAGGACCCGATATTGGTCGCGGGAACTGACGGTGTCGGCACGAAATTGAAAATAGCGCAGATGATGGGAAAGCACGACACCGTGGGCATAGACGCGGTCGCCATGTGCGTAAACGACATCGTCGTCTCCGGCGCAAAGCCGCTCTTTTTTCTCGATTACATCGCCTGCGGCAGGCTCGATGAAAACGTGCTCGTCGACATTGTGAAAGGCCTTGCCGAGGGGTGCGGCCAGGCCGGCTTAAGCCTGATAGGCGGCGAGACTGCGGAGCATCCGGATCTCATGGCGCCGGACGATTACGACATCGCCGGATTCGCCGTAGGCGTGGCCGACCGGAAAAAGATCATCGACGGAAGGGGCATTGTAAAGGGAGATATGATAATCGGCCTCGCCTCATCCGGAATTCACTCCAACGGCTATTCCCTGGTACGGAAGCTTTTTTTCGAAATGAAGCATTATTCCGTGGACACACGGCTTGCAGATCTCGACGACACGCTGGGAAGCGTGCTCCTGACCCCGACTAAAATCTATGCGAAAAGCATCATGAACTGCGTTGCTTCAGGCGAGCGGGTCAAAGGCCTGGTTCACATCACCGGCGGCGGCTTTTACGAAAACATACCCCGTGTCATGCCGAAAAACAGGGCTGCCCGCATCGAGCGCGGATCGTTTTACCTGCCCCCGATATTCAGCATAATACAGCGGGAGGGCGCCATCAGCGACCGGGAAATGTTTACGACCTTCAACATGGGAATCGGCATGATGCTCGTTTGCGCAAAAGAGGATGCGGACAAGGTAATTAAGAATTTAAAGAGTTCCGGCGAATCCGCGCGCATTATCGGCAGCATTGTGGAAAACGCCGGAGAACCGGTGCAGATAGTATAGATGCAGATAACGGGCGGCGGAAGGTCTTTATAACATGTGCGACCTGTGCATGAAACATGGAGCGGGCGGTAAGTGGTACCTGAACGCGGAGCATTATTCGAACCGGATAGCGGAGCGGTACAATCTGCGGGACTTTCTCCTGGAACAATACAAGAATTTCGAGCAGATCTCGATCAGGAAGTTCCGCGGATTCAATGCCGTCGGCCTGGGGTATAAGCTCAGGATGCCCATCATCGGCCGTATTGTAAAACACACGGCTGAGAAGCTGCTTCACAGTACAAACCCGCCGACGAATCCCTTCAGGCCGGAGGGCCACATCGGCCAGGTCGTCCCTCTTGAGGATGCGGTTGCGATACTCGAGACGTGCGCAGCAGAGCCGATAATCGAAAAGAATTGCATGTGCCGTTACATGTCGCGCGGAATCAAGGAGGCGTGCTGCATCAATTTCGGCGTGATGTCCGAGATCGTGGACAAGCTGCCCCGTTTCATACCGGAAAAGGACAAGTATCATCTCACCAGACGACAGGCGGTCGAACGCTTTACCGAGCATAACAAAAAAGGATACATTGGTTCGATATGGTTCGGCCCGTTTCCGTATATCAACAACCTCTGCTCGTGCGCCAGCCCTGAGTGCGCCGGGATACGGCCACGCCTCGACTATGGAATAAAATCGATATATAAGTCCGAATATATCGTCGATCCGGATCCGGATAAATGCACCGGGTGCAGGGCCTGCGTATCAGTGTGCCAGTTCAAAGCGATAGGATACGACCATGCCTTGAAAAGGATCACCCTTGATTATAAGAAGTGCTTCGGATGCGGCGTGTGCCGCCATGCATGCAAACAGGAGGCGCTCTTTTTAAAGCCGAGGGATGAAGTCCACGGCTTGGGAAAAAATTACTGATCCCGAGCTGAGGTCATGACGGGAAAAACAAGCATTAAAATAGATTATTCCAGGTGCGGCGACGAAGTCGGTGTTGATCCCCGATCGTGCGGAAAGTGCCTGCGCGCATGCGATCCGGCCATATTCCTCCTGCATGAAACCCTCGGCGCCGTTGAGGAAAACCCTTTCGATCCTCAGAAATGGCGCATCACGCCGCTCTGGCCGGACCTCTGCTTCCGGTGCATGAAATGCGTCGAATCGTGCCCGGAAAGAGCGGTATCCGTCCGGTGGAAGCCGGCTGGAGGAAATTAAGCTCTCTCAGTTTCAGGTCGATTTCGAAAATATTTGAAGGAGGCTCCCATGAAAAACAATTATGATAAATTCACCTTTATCGGCAATGGCGGCGATCTTTTTTTCATTTACGTGAAAAATATATTTTTTTCAATAATAACTCTCGGTATTTATATATTCTGGGCTCGGGTGAACGTTACCCGCTTCCTGTACAATCACTCGCGCTACCTTGACGAGCCCTTTGATTACCACGCAACCGGGCGGGAGCGCTTTATCGGTTTCTTAAAAGCGGCCGGTATAATAATCGTTTTTTATCTCCTTATCTACGGCATGACGTATATCCTGAACCTGTTCATTGATCGCAGAATCGTCTCCTATATCATACCGGGAATCGTGTATGCGGCTATAATTGCCGTGATCCCATTTATTTTAGTCGGAAGGGAGCGTTTTCGGCAAAGCCGGTCCTCATGGAAAGCCGTCCGTTTCCGCTTTACCGGGACTCCGGGCTTGATAGCAAAAATTTTCTTAAAAGGGCTGTTCCTGTCTTTCATTACCGTGGGGATTTACCTGCCATGGTTCTACTGCGATCTGAACCGCTATTTTATCACTCATTCCCACTTTGGGAACCAGGCCTTCGATTTCCACGGTACCGGTAAGATGCTGGCGAAGCCATTCTTCATCGGTATCCTCCTCGCCGTCATCACGCTCGGCATTTATTTTTTCTGGTGGGGCGCGGCCCTTAAGCGCTTCGTATGGGACAACACCTCCATTCAGGGGAAGCGATTCACCACAACGATCACCGGCGGACAGATACTTGCCACTACCCTGCTGAGCGCTCTGCTTATCATCTTCACCCTCGGAATCGGGTTTCCATGGGCTGTCATCATGAACATTCGTATGTATGTGACCAACATGGGTCTGGAGCCCGGCGTCGATTTCGCGGCCATCAAGTCCGATTTTGATGCGAAGGCATCCGCCCTGTCCGACGGCCTGTCCGAGGCGGCCGACGCACTCGATTCCATAGGAGGCATGTTGCCATGATAACGTCCCCCGTGATTAAACTCGATCCGGTCGACGCTGATTACTACGACGGAGACTCACCGGTGCCGGCGCGGGGCCTCCTCCGCATCAATCCTGACAGAATCTACTTCCAGGATGAAAGCAACGGGACATCCGGAATCCAAAGCATTTCATACCGCGATATCATCGATGTGTCGATGATCGCCGGGCAGACCCGCGTCATCGTACGGGGCGGACGTGCGCCGGCCGCCGACGCCGTCATCACCTTCACCGATCCTGACTGCCACCGCGCCCTCCTCTTATATGCTTCACGCTCGCAAACCGGCATCTATTCCCGTATTTCATTTTTCATGAGATACGGAACAATCGGAAAAAAGCTAATCCTTGCCCCCTTTGCGCTTCTTGCAGCCGCTGCCGTTATCTACGGCGCGCTCTTCGAGCTTTACCGGCTGATACCGGTTTCCGTTGACGAGCGACTGGGAAAGCTGATCGCCCCCAAAATAGCGGAAGAGCTAAAGCCGTATCACAACGCAAAGCTGCAGGCAGTTCTGGAGAGAATGAAGCGTCGGCTGGTGCCGAAGGATTCCCTCCGCCAGTATACTATAAGCATGTTCGACAGCCCCGTAGCGAACGCGTTTGCGTTACCTGACGGTAACATCATCATCCTGACCGGCCTGATCGAGGCAAGCGAGGCTCCGGACGAGGTCGCCGGCGTTCTCGCCCATGAAATACTTCATGTGGAGAGCCGCCACGGCATTAGACAATTGATCCGCGCCCTGGGGATAGGCTACCTCATCCATTTGACGATCGGAGCCGGTTTCGAGGAGCTCGAGACCGCGGAGACCATAAGCGAGCTTTCAAGCCTTCTGGCCTTTCTCAAGTATTCCCGTCAGTTCGAGCGTGATGCGGACAGAGAGGGGGTCCGGCTTTTGCACGGATCGCGCATCAGCTGCAAAGGGCTCTTGAACCTTCTGAATCGATTATCGGGTATGAGAACCAGCCATCCGGCTCTACAATGGCTTGATTCCCATCCTTCAACGGCGGATCGGATCGCTTTCATGAAAGATGAGGCAGGGAAAGAAAACTTCAAGCCGCTACCGGTCCTCATTCATGGTGAGAATTGGCCGAAGATAAAATCCTCCGGATCTCCCCGGTAACCCCGACCATGGACCGGGCGCCCTTGATGTTGTCCGCATACAGGGAAATGGCGAACCCGGGCCGGAGCTTTATCTTCTGGAGATTGTTCCCCTGGCCGCTGCCGGGAAGCGGGAAACAGACACATCCCTTGGACGCGGTGATGAAAAATAATAATGGTACAAATAAGGTCAGAATCTTCCTATTGTTGATGGGCATCTTTTTCCTTACCTGTGAGATCATAAATTTTCCATTTTGTTGCTTGATTTTTAGCCATGCGAGCAGGAATGTATGTCGGTAATAATCATGAAGGTGAACACGTGAATGATAATAAAAAATTCAAGACAGCCATGCTCCCCCTTATCGTCGGGGCATCTACGGTACTGGCCCTCATTATCCTCTTGGCAGCATTTTCATCATACGACGCGCTCGTCAAGGATTCGGACGGGAGCTTTTACCGGGCTCACGCCCTGTTTATAGCCGGCGACGCGCTTATCTGCGTCCGCGATGGAACAACCTATGCCTCAAGAAAAGATGCGCTTGCAGGCAAGGAGGACGACAAGGGTCTTGCCTTCTTTTCGATGAAAAAGATTGATTTCATCGAGATAATTCGAGATCAGGAAGAAGGCGGGTTTTTGCCCGGCTGGCAGCCTACGCTCCAGGATTATGTCGGCGATTATGTAATCAATGCAGCAGGCAATCACGGATACCTCTCCCTCAGGGCAGGCAAAGGTTATTTATACGGAACCGTGCGCTTCCCCGAATGGGGCAGGGGCGTAACCGAGTATCTCAAGAACGTGAGGATAGCCGGCGGAAAAATTTACTTCACCCGCTCGGCTGTCACCCGGAACGAGCTCAACCGGCTCGGGATGCGCTACTCTTTCATACAGGAATATAGCGGCGAGTATTACCGGAGCGGAAACGCAATACGGGGATTCTATACGGTTAATGGCGCCCGGAAGGCGTGGGAGGCGGTAAAAGGGCGGTAACCGGCCGGGTATGTGGTCAATTATGACGAAGGCGGGGTTGCGCAACCCCGCCTTCACTGTGGCTGATTACGAGTTTTTTAAAACATCTCCCGCACTCCGCCTCATAAATTTGCGCAAAACAAGACCAGCCACAAAGATCGTTCCGAATACAACGACAAGCGGCAGGGCGAGGCGCCCGGCTGCGGTGAAGCTCAGGTGTTTGGCAAAGCTTCGTATAGTCAAGTTTTCTATGAAGTCCGGAAAATAGCTGAATAAGTACTGCGACGCCCAGAGCACTATTCCGCACGCAGCCAGAATTATAAACGGGGGGTAGATGAAGAGGAACTTCATGGCCGCGAGCTTGCGCCGCAGATCCACGGCCGAGAAAAAGACAAACGCGGCATAGAGGATGATGAGGCCTGCTGCAACGATATACAGATACCGGGCCCCGGCGAGGATCTGCATGGCGAGCGCGGTGTATTCCGCCGCAGCGCCCTTGAGCACGAAAGGAGGCCGCCGGATAACCCCGTCCTGTATGGAGAGCCCCAGACCGGAGAGATATCTTCCCCCGAAATATTCACCCAGGCTTGAATCTGAATACCTGAACATGGCTGAAAGGAGCGCCTTATTCCGCAGATTGTACATGGTGTCTATCTCCTCTGCAAGAAGCTGGCTCAGCACGTGCTTCTTCACGCCGCTGCCGTCGTCCACCCAGAGACCCACCTCGATCCCGGGAATCTTGACCCTGAGCGACCGCCTGCCAAGGCCTTCAGCGTCAAAGACCCTCTCGTAATACACGTTCCCCCGCTCCACCTGGACATCATAGCCGGTGAAAAATTTAAGCATCCTTTCAATCTCGCTTTGGACCGGGCCGTCCATGAGCTTTGCATTGAGGATTTTAGACAGGGGCCCTTCGATTATCTCCAGGTCGTCATAGATGCTGCTTGCGAGAGTATTTTTATGTTTTTCAATGATCTTTTTCGCTTCCCTGTTTTTGTCCTCAAGCACCGAAAGGGCGTCCTCGTACTCGTCAAGGGATTTTTCCATCTCCTTTTTTGCCGCTTTGATCATGCCGCTGTTTTTATCCCGATACTCCTCGATCTGATCAAGCCTGCCGTCGATCTTTTTGAGCTCCTCGCCGCGGATCCGATCAAAATCGCTTTCGCCGGGAAGCATATGTTTTACGAGCTTCCATTCGAGGTTCTTGACTTCCCGCCGCTCTTTTTTCAAGGATTCGATCTCGTCGCTCCTGCTGATCTTCTCGTAAGCGGATCTCGTCCGGTCATACCGGGCCTTGATAGCCTCGAATTCAGCCTTGAACCGGGTGAGATCAAGGCTTTTCTCGATCTCTTCATTAATCGCCTGATCAGTCTGCCAATTCCTCGCCTCAACAAAAGCGGTGATGAGACGGCCGTCTTTCAGAATACCGGTGTAGAATGCGGGATGGACGAGCTGCATGATAGCTATTGAGACTGCGGTGACGGCCGGTATCACGATAGCAGCGAAAGCGCTCACGATGATGAAGATAACCCCCTTCACCTTCCGCCGCGGCTGTGCCGGCTTTCCCCGGTCAGGTTGTATGGTTGTCGGTTCGTCAGTCATACGAAGCCCCCTATTTCCTTTTCTTACCTGCTACTTTTATGCGTATGTTTTAATACGGCCAGCTTAAAGGAAACTGTGCCTTAATTAATACTAGCTCAATAGACGGAATGAATTTTACAGGTGCCGGTTTTCGATGCCATGCGGCCCATTGCTATAGTTGCTCGTGCTGAGCCTGCCGTGCTCGTACTAAGCTTGCCGAAGCACAAGCCCGGGAAGGTGTCCTTTAATTTTATAACGATCTCAATTCCTGTATACGCTGGTGCTGCTATGGTAATGATAGGAATATCAATAATCAGCAGTCAATGAAAGTTCGCAATTTTCAGGAAAAAATCGAAGGATGCATATACCTCTCACCACTTTCCGTAAAGAATTGAAAAGAAATCTGTCAAAAATAGGAGTTTCGTCAATTGAGAGCCCTCATATCGACTCCAGGAGGAGCCTTTTACAAAAGGCACTTTGTCAATCTCAATCATCTCAATTCCAGCAATGACTGATTTTGATAAACTCTGCTTACTCTCAATCCAAGCACCAACTGATATTGCAAAGACAACCTTCTGCAAATCCAGTATTCTTTCTATGATCTGAAATAAAAAATTCAATTTGGAGGATTACTATGAACAGCATTAAAAATCACCTGCCGGAAGTAAATACCCTTGGCTTATACAGGATGCCGTGGTCATTTTCGGATAATCCGTTCAGCTGGCTCGAGCCAACCCGCAACTGCGACCTATCATGCGAATACTGCTATCAGGAGCATAATCCCAGAAGTTATAAAACGGTAGCAGAGTTCGAGTCTGATCTCAAAGGATTACTGAAGCTCAGAAAATGCGACGCCATAAATATCGCAGGGGGAGAGCCGCTTATCCATCCGGATATACTTGATATAGTCGCTCTGGTAAAATCCCACGGCTTGAAGCCTGTCCTTATTACCAATGGGAACAGACTTACAAAGGAATTCGCGCGCGATCTAAAAGCAGCAGGCGCGTATGGGTTCACATTTCACGTCGACTCGCTGCAAAACAGACCCGGATGGGAAGGAAAAGATGAAAAGGAATTAAATGAACTGAGACAGTATTTCGCTGATATGATATTTGAAGAAGGAGGGCTCGTGTGCGGATTCAATACCACAATAGTCCCTTCAATGCTCCACCAGGTCGGGAACGTTATCAAATGGACGATTTCAAACAATGACCGTGTCGCTACTAATATGATCATACCGGTAAGGCAGGTGCCCAAAGATGACTGCCTGGAATATTATGCGGGAAGTCAAAAACTGGATGCCGACCAGACCGTCTACGCCGGGAGATACGATTACCGGCCCATCACCGCTATGGAATTATACAGGGAGGCGCTCAAGGTTGTGCCGGATTTTACGTTCAATTCTTACCTGGGCGGCACCATGGTCCCCAACGCTCCCAAATGGCTGTTCGCGAACATTATTGCATCAAGGCAAAAAATATACGGCTATCTCGGCCCGAAAGGAATGGAAATCATTCAAAATGGATTCCATTTAATAAAAGGCGGTTATATCTCATACCTGAGACCGGAAATCTATCAGCATGCGAAATTATTGCTCCCTCTGGCTGCCTTCGACAAAGGATTAAGAAAAGCGTTCGGCAGGTACTTGCTTTCCATTCTGACCAACCCCCTGAGAATCTTTAAAAAATTAACATTTCAAACAATTATCATCATGCAGCCACAAGACTTCCTGGAGAACGGCGAGCAGGACATGTGCGACGGCTGTCCGAACAGGACATATATTAATGGCAGGCTGGTGTCCGAATGCCGCGGCGAAGATTATATCAAGCACGGCCGTATGATTCAGGCAGTCAGAAAAGTCGAATCAGTTTGTTATGTGGAAGCATGAATTAATCGTTAATATTCAATAAGTTCAAATTACAGTTTTTATTCGATTAAGAATTCTAACTGAATTTTGGAACATTGTTCGAGGATTACAAAATAGCTAACCCGATAGAATCCCAAATTAAAAGGAGAAATCAATGAAAAAATCAAGCATACATACCACGATAATTATCGATATATGTTTATTTATTATATTTATCACTCTGATCTCATGCTCTGCGCATAAAATTCAAATCATAAACACAGGGAACAATTCTAAATTGATCACTCTAGAAACCTGGCATAAACTAGTATCTGGGCCACTGGATAATTGGAAAACGATATATAAAAAAGAAATTTCAAATGGAAATTCTCAATCAATGATTATTATGAATTTCTATGCAAGACCTAGAGAAAGCAGTTTAGATGAGGATGTATTATTAGTTATAGATAATGAAAGTTATAGACTAAAATTTATGAATCGGAAAATTAGAATTGAAGGACAACAGACGGGTAGCATTGGCCCTTGGGGTGTGTATGAAAGCTGGAAGAATATCTATGGTGAAATTCAATTATCACCAGAAATAGAAAAGAGTTTAAGTAATTCAAAAAATGTTGACTTTATTATATCTTCAGGAGGTTCACAAACAAAATTACATATATTAAACGATCAATTAAAAAAATTAAAAGAATTTTTGGCGATCAACAAGTAGTTCCCATTATTTTAGTCTATACAAATTGAACAAGAGAAACTTTTGGGAGAAATATTTGCGGTCGCTCTGCACATTTCGCCTTCGCTTCGCTCCAGCGAAACGGAGGCGCCGCTTGGGCGTTGTGCGCAATACCGGTTAACAGGAGTGCCGCCATCCGGCGGCTGTTAATTAAAGTGGGTCTTCGTTGCTTCGGTAAATGAAGTAATTTATTTATCATAAATACTCGATTCCAATTTACTCTGCCTCTCCTGCCACTCGGTCGGAGTTACGCCTTTTATTGTCTGGAAAACCCGGTAAAATGTCGATAGACTTTCAAAACCGACGCCGAAAGCAATATCTATAACTTTCTGATCGGTGGAGACAAGAAGTCCTGCGGCCTCATTTATCCGCAGTTGATTTATATATTCCCCGATCTTCATGCCGGTGTATGTCTTAAAGAGCTTGCCAAAATAATCGTAATGCAAACCCACCGATTCTGCAAGCCCTTCCCGCGATATGTCGCTCCGATAATTTTCTTTGATATATGCGATTGTCTTGTCAAGCTTCTTTCTGTTTTCATCACTGAGGGAAAACACACCCCTGCGCCTGTTATTATACAACTCGGCAGTCGAATACCACCGGTTGAATCGTTTGCGCATGATAATGGCCGTGCTTATTATTATAAAAATAAAGGTATAAGTCGACAGTCTCATCGTATTAATGATTCCGCGATCGTACAGGGCGTCGTTTATGAAAATAATCCACGCGACCAGGAATGCGGCCAGCAGATATTTGGCATCATCTATTTCTTTATATTTCTTTACGGAGACGGCAAGACTGTATCCAAAAGGAACGAACCACGACGGCTCGACGCAATAAAATAACAGATCGTTCCATAATTGAATTTCATTGCTGATCAAAACTATAATCAGGCAGACTAAAGTGATAGAATAATAAAAGTAGTGCAGATAATTTCTGGATTTGCTGTAATAATATGATATGTATTCCATCATAAAAACCGGTATTAAAAATATAACCATATACTCAATTCGTTTCATTATAAAAAAATCATCAAAGAATAGATATTTCAGCTGGGTCCTCAAAAATAAATACAGGGCCGCCGACACGGTAAAAATCGCAAATAGCGGGTACTCTTTATCTATGGACCTCGTTATGAAAATCAAGGCAAAATAAAATGCCACTATGACATAGATTACGATAAAAAATAAGTCCGTTAGCTCAAGTAATAGAAAGTCTTTTTGTAATAGGGATAAAGGTCCGATCTTAAATTCTCCCTTATACGGACCTTTCTCATAGCGGAAAAGTCCCATAACACGAAGAGCAAATACATTATCCGCTCCCGGCTTTATTAATTTTATCGGGATCTCATAAATTCTTTTCTTATCATAAGCGGAAATTCTATGCGGGGGAAAGCTTCCTGATTTGCCGATCAAATAGCCATTAAAATACAGTTCATCAATGTCAGATATGATTCCAAGACTAATTCCTATTGAATGCGCAGGGAGCTCCCGGGGAAATTTGACATGAATCCTATACCAACAAATGTCCGTTTGTCCCGAAAATATTTCACTCCAATTCGAAGGCAGTGAAATTTTTCGCCAAGAATTGTCACTATATTCAGCCTTTGAATATGCAAGATTGTCGTTGTTAATAATAAAAACAACCTGCCGGTTGGCTAAATCAAACGACTTTGCGTAATCACTCCACACAATGCCACGTGAGGAGCCGTTTCCATAAAGATAAGCGGAAGCAAGCAATAGAAAAAAAGCAAATAATATTAACTTTTTGCCCATTTGCAAAACCCTTACACAGAGACCTGTTCCTTATAGGGTAAGTATACAATCCTTCAGTTTTTTTCAAGACATTATTAAGCGATATATCTTAACAATGTTTTGCGTTCTTATGATCAAGCGCGGGTTAACACCTCCCAAACCCCACTTCGACTGGCTCAGTGCATCGCCCAAAGGGGGTTTTTCAATATAGTATTAAGCAATTTAAGTCCCCCTTCGAGGGATTTAGGGGGCTTTTGAGACAACCCCTTATCGCGCTGCAATAAACAATGCCTGTGTATTCTGTGAATAAGAAACGATTTTTGTTGACATTTTGGGAAAAAGGGTTCTTTAATACTATGGTTGAAATTAGGGAATTTTTGGATTGTTTTTGATTCCCCTCCTCGCGGAAGCCGCCCCTGACGAATTTCTGGATGCTGTCGAATCAGCTCTAAAAAACCTTGATGAGAGCCCATTCCATCAGGTGTTTGATCAAGAAGGGAGTGGAGGCATTGGGGGCTGGAATTACATTACTGGATTGCTTTGGGCGTTAGAAACCTTGGCATGGCATTCTGATTATCTGACTCGCATAATACTTGTTCTTGGAGAGCTTAGCTCTATAGACCCGGGCGGAAACTGGGCAAATCGTCCATCAAACTCTTTGGCGATCCTGATTCTTTCACTACTTGGCTCGCAGAGATAAAGCGAATCGCCACAGAAACCGGGCATTTTGACATTGCGCTTAGCCAACTTGGCCATGTGTTGCCGTATGTTCCAAGAGACGAAAATGGATTATGGATTCATCATATCGTAGCCCAGGAACTCAACGCCAAGGATGCCAAGACAATGAGAGCAGGGTTCACCACGGAACTCTTTAACCAGAGAGGTGTGCATGGATTCACTGCAGGTAAGGAGGAACTCGAATTGGCTCGAATTAACCGCGAAAAAGCCGAAGCACTTGAAGCCAAAGGATATTCTAGGTTTGCGACAGCCATGCGAGAATTTGCTAAGGGTTACGAGCGAGATGCGAAGCGTGAATCGCTAAGGGATCCTTTTGAAGAATAGTCACTATCGTCAAAGAAAAAAGGATAGATATCGTAAATTCATCAACTTCAAAAAACAATCGGTGAAAACGCCTATAATCGTATCCGCTTGACTAACGATCTATAACATAGCGACCGAATGGAGCTGGACACGCAGCCAAATTGTCGATGAAAAAGCTAAGTTGGCAATGAATCAAACTTTCAATTGGGCGACACCTCGGTGACGGAGCGGCTATTCGCGGTTAGAGAGCCTTTGAAGAACAGTGACAATTGAACTGGGGATATCCTCATTCGTGTCAACGGCCGACTCGCGGGGTGTGAAATACCAGTTAAGTCAAACGCGATAGTTAAAAAGGGGTTATCTAAAAAGTCAATGTTCCGATAGTTATCAGTAATCTTTAAGCATATAAACCTTGATTTTCCAATAATTATACATGTACCGATAACTATCAGTATGTTGTTTAATGACTTTTTATACAGCTTACATTCCCGCGCTGCAATAAACGATTTTTGTTGACATTTTTAGAAAACTCTTCTTTGATAATAAGTGCGAAATTATGGAATTTCCGGACAATAATTGTTAACCTAAAATCGAGAAAATATATTTGTGACAGAATTTAACAAATCACAATGGACAAAGCCCGAATTTTCACAGGAATACAGGGATAGTGCTGATGTCTACATTGTGGAGCGGAAGAGACTGCTTGAAATTTTGAAATCTTTCTATAAGCATTTCATCGGCAATAAACCTAATAACAATATTCTTGACCTTGGCTGCGGAGACGGAATTGTTATATATGAGCTTCTAAAAATTGATGATTCAATAGAGGCAACTTTGATAGATGGCTCTGAAGATATGCTGAATAAGGCGAAAGACCGGTTGAAAGAGTCTGAAAACCTCCATTTTATACAGGCAAGTTTTCAAGAAATTATAAATAAAAACATCGATCTCCAAAGGCATGACTTTATAATTTCTTCGCTGGCGATACACCATTTGACTATGGAGGAGAAAACGGCATTATTCAAAACCATCTATTCCCACTTGAATGTTGACGGCTACTTTTTAAATATTGATGTTATCCTTGCTCCCTCAGATGCGCTTGAGCAGTGGTATCTTTTGCTTTGGAAGCAATGGATTGATGAAAAAAATCATTGGGGGGGATTGAGGACAATCATTATGACGACATTATTAGGAGATATCATAACAATGAAAACAAGCCTGACACTTTGGCCGCACAACTCAATGCATTGCAGACTATTGGCTTTGAGGATGTTGATTGTTTCTATAAATATGGAATATTTACAATGTATGGAGGAAAAAATAAAGGTTAACAAACCACTCGTGCGAACGGGCATTTGACTGTCGCATAGCTCAGTTGTTAGCCCGCAAGTAGCAAGGAACAAGAAATTCAAGCAAAATGGATACGATAGAGAAACTCATTCAGAGAGTCCAAAAGACACAACATGGTTTTTTGGACATTCAAAAAGCAGCAGATGAAGTAGTTGTTGGGCAAGCTGACAAAGTGAGCCTTCGCATTGCCAAAAAACTATTCTCTTCAGATAGATACCAGGCGCGCTCGCTGGCAACTTTCATTTTTGGCCGATTAGCGGCCAATTCGAACGAAAGCCTCGAGTTTCTGAAACGGCGTGTCAGCCAAGATAAAGATTGGCGTGTGCAAGAGATTCTTGCAAAAGCTTTTGACAGGTATTGCGCCGAAGTTGGCTACGAACAAGCTCTCTCTGAAATCAAAGAATGGTTGGCAGACTCCTCGCCCAATGTGCGGCGGGCAGTAACAGAGGGTCTTAGAATTTGGACAGGCCGCTCTTACTTTAATGACCATCCAGATGCTGCCATTCAGTTATTGAGCCAACTTCGAAACGATGAGAGTGAGTATGTACGGAAATCTGTCGGGAATGCATTACGTGACATAAGCAAGAAACACAAGGAATTGGTAAAAATCGAATTGCAGCAATGGGACATTGCAAACAAGCGCATTGAGCAAACTCACAAACTGGCAAGCAAGTTCTTGCAAACCAAGGATGCGGGTTAACGCGATAATAAGCGGTGAATAAAGAAATACCTACATATTCTGTACTTAATAAACGATTTTTGTAGACATTTTTGGAAAACTCTTCTTTAATAAGTGAGAAATTATGGAATTTCCGGATAATAATTGTTAGGCGTAAATGGAGATGCGCATGCCGCCTGTCCGCCTTGAATTCAGTTCTCGGCTCGCCGCCTCAGCGGAGGAGGTCTGGAAGTGGATTACTTCCTGGAAGGGCATTTCGACCGAGATGCGGCCTTACTTTCGTATGACGGCGCCGCGTGGCGTAAAAAGTATTGATGATCTGAACGTCATTTTCGGCACGCCGTTGTTCCGAAGCCGGGTGTATTTGTTTGGAATAATCCCCATCGATTATTCGGACGTGACCCTCCTGCTGTTGAACAAGGGTAAGGGGTTTGTTGAACAGTCGCCTATGGGGTCCATGAGCCTGTGGCGCCACGAAAGAAAAATAGAGGGCGCGACAAACGGTTGCACAATTACAGATAATCTCACCTTTCAACCCCGGACAGCCCGGAAGCTTGTTGCCTGGTTTATTGGTCGTGTATTTGAACATCGCCATGCCGTGCTTAGACGCCGCTTGGGATGACCGCCTGACTTTGCGTTCGAGACGGACGCCGTGATCCGATCGAAGCGCATCGCGGTTGTGTCCGGGGCCGGCGCCGCTCGACTTCCATGTTGGAAGGCCCAGCTTGAAAACCCACAAAACGCTCCGATGACCCACATCGTTAAATTTCAATCCAATAACATAAAAAAATATTGCAATATATGCCCTTTCTTAGTATCCATTAATATCGAAATGTGAATCTGAACAGATTGGAGACATGAATTGGATTAGGCAACTAAAAAAGAGATGAATCAATATAAGGAGTTATAATTATGAAGAAAGAATATGACTTTTCAAAAGGAGAGAGAGGCAAATTCTATAATAAAAAAACAAAAATAAACCTCCCAATTTACTTAGAGCCTCCAATCCTATCTTTTGTTGAAAATATAGCAAAGAAAAAAAAATCAGATATTTCCACGGTCGTGAATAATCTAATTAAGAATGATATGAAAATCGCGGACTATATTGAATAATGAAAGTTTAATCACCCAATTCAGATAGTATGGTATCCTCTTATTAGATATCAAAATTAAGTGACATACAGAACACTGAATATCGCAATAACAAAAAACCCCGCAGCGAGCTACGGAATTTTTTGTCAAATTCGAGTTGTACTCTCATTGAGCTGTCTCAAAAGCAATTAACAGGTATAGAATATTACTGAATACCATTATCAAGGCGACATCATATCTCAACGAGGCCGCTCACGGGCATCCTGCCCTCCGCGGCACTCCTGCCATCCTGGCAGTCGCAGCGACATGGAAGTATGTACGAGGCGGAGCGAGTGAGATATGTGCCGCCTGATTAACTAAAAAATTGTATCAACTCTTGCATTTGAGACAGCCTCTATTCCCGCGCTGCAACAAACGATTTTTGTTGACATTTTTGGAAAACTCTTCTTTAAGTAAGAGAGAAATTATGGAATTTCTGGATAATAATTGTTCGGCAAGAAGATAAAATGAGTGAACCCAAATTGGCGGGCCTCAAATACAAAGGCAAAGAAGTAAGAACTTTGAACATCCACACGGGATACAACGTTTGCCGCTATAGAGAAAGGCTCCATTGTATTTGCCGGAACACTGACACTAAGCTGGATCATAACAGCCGCTATTAGGCGCATTCCGGCAGTCGGCCGGGTTATTTCCCCGGGAGCCGGCAATGCAAGCGTCTAACTTTTCATACCGGCGGACGCATTCGGCGCCACTGAATTTTCTCCATTGGTATTCACAGAAAGCCGATTTTTATTTGATATTTGCTACAAGGAATGGGGAAAACCAATTTCTGTTCCGTATAGTTTTGCAACAAGTCTGGTATTTTCAGAACAAATAGCTTCCCGATGCGTAAAACAGATAGTTTTTCCGGTACTCTGAAAAATCAGAGGCTTTATTATTGAATGTGAATGCCCCCATCATCCCGAGGCTGAAATCCAGATTTTTAAAAGGGGTTATTTTCAGCAGGGGATTCCAGAAAATCCCGCGGCCCTGGATGTCGCCGATGAGGAAGAGCTCGCCCCGCACCATCGGGTGGAAACCGTAGCCCAGGGCGGCCGAGACGTAGTGCTGGTTTTTCGTCAGAAACTGGTTCGCCAATTGCAAATAGGTCTTCTGGTCCATGGCGTTGAGCCTGGCCGTATACCAGGCGATCTTGGAGTCCTTGTTGTAGTTTAAAGCCCTCTGGTTGAAAAAGTATTCGGCCAGGATATACACTCCCTGCTTGAACGTATATTCATAACCGATGTGTGCCTGGAAGAACACGGGGCTGTATCCCTCCCTGCCGGGCATCAATGTTTTCAAAATATACAGGGGAGTATAAAATGACGTGTACGGGTCAATTTCCTCCACATACGCCTCTTCGGTCTGGCTTACGACCATGCTCCCCCGCAGCCTCCCGTCAAAGACAGGAGCAGCGAAATCCAGTCCGGCAACGCCCCTCCGGGTTACGTATCCGCCGAGAATCGCGATGTCCACCTCCGCCACCGCTGTTTTGGCCCTGAGGAGATAGTTGAGGTCCCGATAATTGATGTGCTCGATTTTATCATTGCCCCTTTTAAGGTCCAGAATAATGGTTATTTCGGACTTCTTGTCCGGAAAGAAGTCGAGCCTTACTGCGTCGGTTCCCTTCTGCTCGGAAGCGGCCTCGATAAACACCGGCGACAAGGGATTGAGGATATCCAGCGGGTTCCAGAGCCTGCCGCTGCCGAAGCGGATCTGCTGGCGGCCGACCGTGACCGCGAAATCCTTCGTGCCCGCCTTCACTACGGCACGGTGGATTTTGGTGCGGTAATAGAGGTCGTCGCCCCGGTACGGCTCCCAGGTCAGATGCAGAAAATCGTTGTACTGTCGCGGGCGCCAATAGGCTTTGAAATCCATACTCTTGCCGAGGTTGCTCCAGATAAGCTCGTTGTCATAATCCAGCGCGATGGTCAGAAAATTTCTGTATTTGAATTCGGGCGAGAGCCTGACTCTGGTCAGGTCTGCGGAAAGATTTTTGCTCGATACGGTGAGCGGATTCTCTCCCAGATAGTAATCGGTTCGGTGAAAGGAGTAGAGATTCTTTACCAGGCCTTTTAATCTGAATTCCGGGCCTTTTCTTCCCTTGATGACAAGGCCCTCTTCCCGTTCCTCCTCCTTTGGATTCTCTTTTGGTTCTTCAATAATGAGCTCCTTCTTTTCACCCTCCCCCTTTTTTTCCGCTGCTTTTTCCTCTTTTTTTTCGATCACCGTGCCGGATAATCCCTCATCAGTCATTTTAATGACTTCTTCGGACCGATCCGGTTTTTCCTTTTCCTCCGCCTGTGAGGAGATCAAACTTCCGGAGCCGATTATAGCTATGAACATAATAAGTATTTGCAAGCCTTTACTCACGCACATGATTAGTAACCTCGAAAATTAGAATTATTGCGAAACTCCCGCCCCTTAGACCCTGTAAAAAAAAATTAGTTACGCAACAAAATCTATTGTTTTTTGAACCGCCTTAAAAACGAAGAGAAAGCCCCATCAGGTATATAAGCTCTCCGGTTTCGGAGCCTTGTATGTTCAGGGAAACGGATGCCGATTGCATTCTTCCTTCTTTCTCTAAATTATAAAAGCCGTAGGAAGGTTTGCTGAAATAGGCTGCCGCCAGATCTATAAGCTTCACCGCTCCCAGGGCGATGCAGCCGTAGGTGAGCTTTTTCCGGTCATCCTTGATGTACACGCAGAATCCGGCCAGGAACATCTCCGATAGATAAATTCCCCACCCGGGTAGCCGGTGCCCCTTGTAGAACATGCCGCCGCCCGGTATCACGGCGGAGAGCGCCAGGGCTGCTTCGTCTTTAGTCATAAAAAAGGGGGGCAGGATATTCGCCGTTGCGCACTGGGAAGCGACCTGGTCCAGGAAGGCTGCGGACACGGTCAGGGGAAGGGTGGCCCAGCAAAAAATCTGCAGGTTGTTCAGATCCGCGGTTTTGTCCTTATCCATCACGCCCGGGAAAAAGTTGATTTTAAATTTGGTCATGAACTCGGGGAGGGTGAAATGCGTGATGACCAGCAGGGTCGATACGATAATACCCGGAATGCTCGGCTCCGTATTCGGAAATCCCAGATAGGATGTAGCCAGGTATGCTCCGTATCCGGGCAGGAGGAGATTGGCGCCGGGATTGATGATAAAGAGCGCATCCACGAATCTTTTTTCAGGATCCAAGCCCCGGCTCACGCCGGCGAGGCCGTATTTGTACCCGGTATTGTATTTTATGCCGCTTTCTATTTCGTCCGTCAGGGCGCCGATCGAGGGAAACTTCTCTATGGTAACATGCTTGGCGCCCTTCAGGGCTTGAGGAAGCAGGGCGATGCTCTGGTATCTGCCGCACGTCCGTATAATGATCGCCTCTCCTTCCACGGTGCGGTATTTCCCCGGCGAAAGCCCCTGCCACTGACCGGCTGCCAGAAGATGAAGGCCGTTTGTCTCTTCGATGACGTCGGCTTCAACGGCAAGGTTTTTATGAAGGAGGGCTATCTCCCGGGCAAGCTTCAGGGGGATATTCAGCGGCACCATACTCCGCACAATGATGCTTTTTTTCATGAAACCATACCGCTCCGCCACGGGAATGACGGCTATCTCGCCGAACAGGAAATTCCCCATCACGCCGACGGACACGACCGCGTAACAACCGGCCTTCAGCTTTTCAGCAGCAGCGCGGTAAGGATCTGTCCCCTGGCCGGCCGCGCCTGCCAGGACCTGCTGCTGGCGAATTTCTTCAACCGGCATGAATCTGCCCAGCCGGTTGAATGCGTCTCTCACGGACTGTACCGACCTCTGGGACAGGGCATTGAACTGAAGGCTCGCCTGGGGAACGGCAAATACCGCTATCGTATCGCGGCCGGCATCCCGGTCAGCGGCAAGAGTCCATCCTGAAAGGGTGACCACGCATGCCGAAATGAAAAGCAGCAATCTCCCCGGTCCGCATGGCAGGCCCTGATATCTATGATGGTGTCTCACGTTCATCAGAATCAATACCTGTACGAAAACTGCATGCCCCAATTCGGGGCCGATCCGCCGCCATAGATCACCGGCTCGGCAATAAATCCCTCTTCGATGACATCTCCGTTCCTGATGTTGTCGGAGATCAGAACCGCGTGTACGATCTCCGTGATCTTGACGGCGCAGAGCGCGGAAAGGAGCGAATAAGCCCTGGTTTTATCAATCCTTTCTCTGGAAAATGACCTGGTTAAGGGCATATATCTTTTTGTAGGGAGGAATTCCCTCAGGGTAAAATACAAAAGAAGGTTATCGGCATGAAAATAGAGATAACCCCAGAGCCGGTACCCCCGGTAAAAATGGCCCCCTCCCCCGGAAACAAGGGCAAGATATCCGGCTGTAAGGGGGTTTCCCATGTACCGCTGAATCCCCTGATAATTGGACGCACGGGCCAGGGATGAGCGGGCAAATCCGTCCACGAACAGGGACAGTCCGCCGGCTGAAAGCATGTACAGGCCGAAGTAAAACTGCGCCTGCACGTCCTGAGGGATGCTTCTTTTCTTCTTGTAGTAATTGGCGAAATAATTGCTCAGGCCGTTTATTTCCAGATACAGATACGGAGCAAAGTCAAAAGTCCAGAGCGCAAGACCCTGCCAGTCGCGGTTCCAGTAATACCCCAGGATCGGCACGATGAGCGGCATGGTCGCGCTGGCCGGGCCGGTCAAAAGAAGTGCGACGGCAGCCTCGGCAGCAGAGGTTTTTTGAAACACGAGCCCGCGCTTTTTCTCATAGTATGCGCTATCAATAAGGCGGGCCTTATCCCGGAACCTTTCCAGTATGAAATCGCCCGGTTGCAGCGGGGCGTCCGATTTAATTATATTGCCTGATTTAAGATACACATTTCCGATCGTTTTGATAGCCCGCAATGATCCTTTATCCCATCCCGGTTCGACCCGGTACGCCCGGTATAAGCCGGAGATGTTCATGCCGACTTTGAAGGCGCCGCCGGTGCTCTCCTGAACATATAGCGGCACCCGGTAGCGGGCAAGGAGCATGGACATAAAGATCCCCGCGTGCTCCTCGGTGATGTAGCTGTATTCGGCGCTCGCGTATTTTCCGGTCATGGGTATGCGCACCGAATAGGTGCAGACGATTCTGCCCTGGAAGGGTATATCCGTGCCGTACGCCGAAAGCTTCATCACGACAAACTCATTGGCGTCGTCCAATTCCCCCTTGATGATCACCGATATGCCCGCGTCCCGGGCGAATCCCAGCAGGCATTGCTCCCCGGTGCACGAAAATTTATTGAGCTCCTCCCGGAGAAGGGCCGGGTTCACCGCCTTGAATACGCCGCTGGATTCGGCAACGGCTGCGAGGTGCCCTTCAAGATACGCGGTCATCAATACGGTACGGGGGCTGTTGCTCCGGAGTATGGCAACGCCGGCCAGAGGCTCTTCCGCCGCGGCCGTACCGGCGAAGAGGCGCACGAACAGGCAAACAGCAGCCGCATATGCCGGGATCCGGATCATCAATCCTCTATCCCTTTTCGGGGCGGCACGCCCGATTGATAATAGTGCTTTATCTCCCTCATCTCGGTAACTCTGTCTTTAATTTACCCCGCCGCCGAAGGCGGCGGGGTAAATTATCGGTTATTATTTTTTTTAAATAAAGAAAGCGCCTCTTTTTTTACCTCATCATACACCTGCTTTAAGGGTAGCCCCCGCTCGAGCGCGATGCCCCTGCACTCTTCATACTCCGGCGCTACGGTGACGACCCTGCCGCCGCTGGTAAATACCTTCACGCTGACCGGGCCGTACCCGGTCTGGATCCTTTGTATGCTCCGGTCAAGCGTCTTTCGCTCCTGGCTGCTTATGCGCACGCCGGCGGTAGTTGTCTCATTGAATATGATCTCCAACAGGGCATCCTCGCGTCCGTGCTCCGAGAGCACGGTAAGCTGCACTCCGGGCCGGGATTTCTTCATGATGACCGGAGTCGTAAACACATCGAGGGCGCCTGACTGAAAAAGCCGCTCAGCGACATGTTGGTAAAATTCCGGATTCAGGTCGTCGATATTCGTCTCCAGGGTGGTGATTTTTTCACGCCCGGCCCTTGTTTCCATCTCGCCGATATACACGCGCAGCACATTGGGCACCGGCAGGTCTTTTGCCCCGGCTCCGTATCCCGTATGATAAATCTTCATATCCGGCAGGCTCCCGAACTGCTTTGCAAAATAGGCGATAACGGCTGCTCCGGTCGGCGTGGCAAGCTCAGCCTGAATCCCGCTTGAATATATCGGGACGCCCGCCAGAAGCTCGACGGTCGCCGGAGCAGGGACCGGAAGAATGCCGTGGCTCGTGTGCACGAGCCCTTCGCCGACATTGATCCGGGAAGCGTAAACCGCATCTATGCCGAGCAGGTCAAGGCCGGCAACCGCTCCAACAATGTCGACGATGGAATCGATCGCCCCTATTTCATGAAAACAGATATCTTCAATTTTTACGCCGTGAATTTTCGCCTCGGCAGAGGCTAAGTTCTTAAATATGGCTGTTGCCCGCTCTTTTGCGCCAGCATTGAGGCTGCTTAAATTGAGTATCTCGGTTATCTGAGCAAGGCTTCGATGCTCTTTGGTATCCGATGATTCCACCCAGAATCGGGTGGCACGGATGCCGCTTTTTTCAATTTTTTCAGCGTGTATCTCGTACCCGGAAAAAGGGAGCGCGGAAAGGACTTCCTTAAGCTTCAACGGTTCAAGGCCTGCATCAATGAGCGAGCCGATGAACATATCCCCGCTTATTCCGGAAAAACAATCAAAATACGCCGTTTTCATCTTACCCGCCGCTCTGGTTTATCATGCCGGCGAAATAGCCGGCTCCGAAGCCGTTGTCGATGTTGACCGCCGCCACCCCGGGCGAGCAGCAGTTGAGCATGGTAAGGAGAGCGGAAAGCCCCTCAAAGCTTGCCCCATACCCGACGCTGGTGGGCACGGCTATGACCGGCTTGTCTACCAGACCGCCGATGATGCTCGCAAGCGCACCGTCCATGCCTGCTGCCACAATGATGACATTGGCTGAGAAAAGCTTATCCACCTTGTCGAAGAGGCGGTGAATACCCGCCACGCCGACGTCAAAAAGGCGCTCGACCCGGTTCCCCATGGCTTCTGCCGTCACCGCGGCCTCTTCAGCAACCGGGATGTCCGAGGTTCCGGCGGTTATGACCAGGATGATTTTATCGCTCCGGCGCATCGGGGGTCCGCCGATGAGGATAAGGCGCGCTTCTTTTCGGTACACCGCATCAGCCTTGATTTTTTTTACGGCATCGTATATCTCGTCGGTTGCCTTGGTGGCAATAATGGTCTGGTGGTTCCGGGAGAGCTTCTCTACAATCGCCGTGATCTGGCCGATTGTTTTCCCCTTGCAGTAGATTACCTCCGGATAACCGGTGCGCAGAGCCCGGTGGCTGTCGGTCACGGCAAAGCCGATGTCCTCGTACGGGAGGGTTTTCAGGGCAAGCATGGCCTCCTCTATCCCGATCTCCCCGCTCTGCACCCTTTCGAGCAAGTCGCGTATCTTATTCCTGTCCATCCCTACCGTCCCGAAGCGATTCGTTCATGCTGCCCATCCGGCATCCTTCGATGTCAAGTGCGATATTTGCAAAGCCACGGGCATGAAGATAATTTTCAGCCTCATCGATTTTTTCAAGCATTTCTTTGCGCCTCTGCGGCTTTGCGAGAACATAACAGGGAGGTATGGTCACATACGTTATATATTACCGGGAGGGGCGGGAAGCCATTTCAGATCAGGCCAAACCCATACCGTTTATAAATTGATGACCTTCGATGAAGCAATTACTGCTATTGTCATAATTTGTTATTTTTTGTCAGTGAATTCTTTCATGCTCCCTTCCATTATTATTAAAAACAAAATTATTAAAAACATTTTTCCTATTCCTTCATATAAATAAAAAATCCCTTGCAATATTTTTATATGCTGTTAAATTTAACCCCGTGTTATGCTGATACCGCTGCGTTTCGGTTTAGCAATAGTGTTTTATGGGCGCCTCGAAAAATTAGCCTTAAAAGTTCCTCTTGGGGAGCATCCTAATAAGGTTGCCGCGGGTTCCCTTAATTCGATAAACACATTAGACAACGAAACAAGTCTATAAAATATTTTTTTGAGTTTTAGAAGGAGGATTTGTATGCCTTTAACCCGAAGAGATTTCTTAAAGCTTTCGGGAATGACGGCGGCCGGCACGTTTGTCGGCGGCACGGCGTTCCTGAGCGCACGCGAGTCTGTCGATAAGCTGAGCGGCACGAAAGAATCGACCACCATCTGCCCCTATTGCGGGGTCGGATGCGGGCTGATAGTTGCAACCAGGGCCGGCGCGGTCGTGAATATAGAAGGTGATCCGGACCACCCCATCAACCAGGGAACCCTCTGCTCCAAGGGGAGCGCCCTGTATCAGGTGGCGGTTAACGAGCGCAGGCTCTCAACGGTGCGTTACCGGAAGCCGTACGGCACCAAATGGGAAGAGATTTCCTGGGACGACGCGATCAAGCGGATCGCTCAGCGGGTCAAGAAAACCCGCGATGTCACATTCCAGGAAAAGGAGGGCGCCGTAACCGTAAACAGAACGCCGGGAATCGCCAGCCTGGGCGGCGCGGCGCTCGATAATGAAGAATGCTACGCGCTCAGCAAGTTCGCGCGAACGCTGGGAATAACATACCTGGAACACCAGGCGCGTATATGACACTCCGCCACAGTCGCCGGTCTGGCGGCTTCATTCGGCCGGGGTGCCATGACAAACCACTGGATAGATATTAAGAACGCGGACGTTATCCTCATGATGGGGAGCAACGCCGCTGAAAACCATCCCATTTCCTTCCGCTGGGTGATTAAGGCCATGGAGGAGCGGGGGGCAAAGCTGATCGTTGTGGATCCACGGTTCACGAGATCGGCCTCACAGGCATCCCTGTATGCGCCCCTGCGCTCCGGAACCGACATCGCCTTCCTGGGCGGCATGATAAACTATGCGCTGCAGAACGACCGCATCCAGAAGGAATATGTTGCCGAGTACACCAATGCCTCCTACCTGGTGAGCCCGGACTATGCATTCCACGATGGGCTTTTCTCCGAATACGACGCGGGCAAGCGCGGGTACGGTGCGCGGAAGACATGGGCTTATCAGCTCGACGACAAGAAGATACCGAAGCGTGATCTGAGCCTCAAGGATCCGCGGTGCGTGTACCAGCTCATGAAGGAGCATTACAACCGGTACACTCCGGAGAAGGTGGCCGCGGTCACGGGATGCCCGACGGAGATGTTTCTCAAGGTAGCGGATCTTTTCACGTCCACGCATAAGCCGGACCGGGTCGCTACCATCATGTATGCCATGGGCATCACCCAGCACACGGTAGGCACCCAGAACGTGAGGGCATTTTCTGTGCTCCAGCTCCTGATGGGCAACATGGGCCTGGCCGGAGGCGGGATCAACGCCCTGCGGGGCGAGTCGAACGTGCAGGGCTCCACGGACCACGCCCTCCTGTTCCACATCATCCCGGGCTATCTGCCGGCCCCTAATGTGAAGGACTTCCCGAGCTTTGAGGAATACAACAAGAAGACGCCGCAGACCGCGGACCCGATGAGCATCAACTGGTGGTCGAACCGGCCCAAATACCTGGTGAGCCTTCTCAAAGCGTGGTTCGGGGACGCGGCAACCAAGAACAATAATTTCTGCTACGACTGGCTCCCGAAATTCAGCAAGCCCGCGTCGTTCATCCTCCTTTTCGAGGACATGCTCAAGGGCGCCATCAAGGGAGCCTTTTACATGGGAACCAACCCGCTCGTGGGCGGTCCCAACGCGAACCGGATCGGCCGGGCCATGGACAAGCTGGACTGGCTCGTTGCCGTCGACCTGTGGGAGACCGATTCCGCCACCTTCTGGAAGCGTCCGGGAGCGAAACCGGCCCGTATCAAGACCGAGGTTTTCCTCCTCCCGGCGGCTTCCTCGGTCGAGAAGGAGGGAAGCATATCCAATTCGGGCCGCTGGGCTCAGTGGCGTTACAAGGCGGTGAACCCTCTCGGCAAGGCCAAGACCGACCTGGATATCCTCGACCTCGTTTTCAGGGAGGTCCGGTCACTCTACCAGAAGGAGAAGGGGAAATTTCCGGACCCGATACTTAATTCCACCTGGAACTTCACCCCGCAAGGGGCGCACGAGCCAGATCCCCACATGGTAGCCAAAGAAATCAACGGCTACACCTGGCAGGACCGGAAGGAGGTAAAGAACTTCCTTGACCTTAAAGACGACGGCTCTACCGCATGCGGCAACTGGCTCTACAGCGGCAGCTACCCGGGCAAGAACATGATGGCACGCCGCAACGGAGCGGACGCGCCGAACAAGATCGGCATGTTCCCGGAATGGGCATGGTGCTGGCCGGTGAACCGGCGCATCATCTACAATCGCGCAGCGGTAAACCGGAAGGGCGAGCCCTGGTCTCCGGACCGATGGGTTGTGAAGTGGGCGGATGCCGCATGGAAGGGAGACGTCGTGGACGGCGGGCCCAAGGCCGGCCCCGCGGACAAGAACCCCTTTATTATGAATCCGGAGGGCGTGGGCAGGTTATTCGCGGCAGGCACAGCGCTGGCCGACGGACCCTTCCCGGAGCACTACGAGCCGATGGAGAGCCCGGTGCGGAACCTTTTCAACAGTCAGAAGGTCAACCCGGCAGCGGTGATCCTCGATTCGGTCGCCCGCGAGTTTGGTGACCCGAAGCGGTACCCGTATGTAGCCACGTCGTATCGCGTTGTTGAGCACTGGCAGGCGGGCGCAATGACCAGGAACCTGCCGTGGCTCACAGAGCTGGTGCCCGACATGTTCTGCGAGATCAGCCTGACGCTTGCAAAGGCCAAGGGAATAAAGAACGGAGACCGGGTAAGCATCTTCAACGCGCGGGGCAGGATATCCGCATACGCGCTGGTCACGGACCGTATTCAGCCGCTTTCCATTGACGGAAAACCGGTGGAGCAGGTGGGGATGATCTGGCACTTCGGCCACGGAGGCGCGGCCACCGGGGACGCCGCAAACAAGCTCACCCCATCCATCGGCGACGCCAACACCATGATTCCGGAATTCAAGGCGTTTCTGGTCAATATTAGAAGGGAGGCATAAACCATGACTGGAAAAGCGTTTTTAGTCGATACAACCAAGTGCAACGGATGCCGCGCGTGCCAGGTGGCGTGCAAGCAGTGGAACAATCTCCCCGCGGAGAAAACCTCCTTCTTCGGAGGACCGGAATACACCAACCCTGCCAAGCTTTCGGCGATCACCTTCAACCATGTCAAATTTTTCCCGGTTGACCGGAAAAATCCCGGCGGCCCGATCTGGGAGATGATGCACCTGAAATGCAATCACTGCGAGGAGGCGAACTGCATGCGAGTATGCCCGCAGTCTGCCATCTCCAAAATGGACGGGTGGGTGGTGATCGACCAGTCGAAATGCATCGGCTGCGGCGCATGCGAAAGCGAGTGCGTGTATCAGGTCCCGCACGTTCTGGACAAAACCCGACAGATGTACGGCCTGAAAAAATCAATCCAGGGGGAAAAATCGTACAAGTGCGATGCGTGCACCGCCAACAGGCGGAGCGTGCCCGCATGCGCCGCCAACTGTCCGACCGGAGCGCTCGCCTACGGCGACCGCGACCTTTTATTGAAAAAGGCCAAGGCTGTCATGAATCAGATGCGCGGCAAGTATCCCCGCATCTCCCTGTACGGGGAAACCCAGTTCAGCGGACTCAGGGTTATCACAGTCCTGAAAGATACTCCGGAGAAATACGGCCTCCCGCTCAAGCCGAAAACGGTGAACGTGGAAAAGGCGGAAGCGGTGCGCGATGCATATCAGCTTCTTTCGCTGGCGACCTTCGGGCTTCCCTCTCTCAAGAGGGTGGCCTACCGGATATCCCGCAGCATGATGGGATGACCGGTGGGGCAGTGACATCGCGCCGCCTCACGGAAGGACGGCCCTTCCCCGGTGGGGACCGGTCCCTGCCGGGGGCGGCCGGTCATTGCGGAGGCGGGCAATGGGCCAGGAGGGAATATCTGCATTCATAATCGCCGGGGGAGAGAGCAGGCGCTTCGGCGAGGATAAGGCACTCTTCAGGTACCGGGGCAGGCCGCTCATCGAGCACGTGGTGAAAATCGTGGGGACGGTCATCTCTCCGGTGTCGATCGTTGCGGACAAGGCGGAACGGTTCGGCTTTTTAGGCTTGCCATGCTACCCCGACATTCTTCCCGGCACCGGCTCTTTCGGCGGCGTCTATTCCGCCCTGCTGTACGCCGGGACCGGCCGCGCGTTCGTGTTCGCCTGCGACATGCCGGAGCTTAATCCCGGCCTCATACAATTCATGGCAGCGGAATCAGGAGGATTCGATGTAACGGTCCCGGAGGTGGGAGGCGCGTATGAGCCCCTGCACGCCGTATACGCGAAATCATGCTTGGGGCCGATGGAAGCCAGCCTCAGGGGGGACCAGCGGCGGATCATCAGCTTTTTCAGTGAGGTATCCGTCCGGTCCGTATCCGCTGAAGAGATAAGAAGATTCGCAGACCCGGCGCGGGTCTTCAGGAACATCAATTACCGGCACGAAGCGCTCGATGACTGAGGAGCTACGGGGGGAAGAATGCAAAACCATGCGAGTCATTTCAGGGACCGGGTGAAAAAGGCCGGCAGCGGGGCAGCCGTCCCCGCCGAAATGGTCGAATTCTATGACGGGCTGTTCGATTATCTTCAGAAACAGCATGCATTTTATTCCGCGAGCGGGCTTTTGCCCACGCTCCAGCCGCACGACCTCCCCGTTGCTGATAAGGGAAAGCATATCTTTTCCGAGCAATCCCTGCGGCTCCTTGCCTCCGGCATCGAGCCGCTCATCCGGCTCATGGCCGCGCATCATCCGGGGATGACGCTGGAGCCTTTGCGCGGGGCGCTTGAGGGCGGCGCCCTGTCCGACTTCGCCGGCGCGTTTCTAACGAAGGACGCCGGCCTCCTGGAACGGCTGGCCCTGACGCACAAGGCCGACCGGGATCAGGCGGTTTTCATCATAACAAATTTATTGAAGCCTTTTCTCGCAGCCCTGCGCGAGGCGAACGCGGGACTGGTAATCCAACCGGATGAGTCGCGCCGCCTCTGTCCCTTCTGCGGCCATTACCCGGACATGGCGGCCATCGTCGGCGTCCGGGACGGAAAGCGTTTTCTCCACTGTTCCCTGTGCGAAAACCGGTGGCCCTACCGGCGCATCGCCTGCGCCGTGTGCGGATGTGAAGACGCGGACAAGCTTGAGTTTCTTTCCCGGGAAGAGTACCCCCGCTACCGCATCGACCTGTGCCACGCGTGCGGAGGCTATATCAAAACCATGCGGCTCGACAAGTTTGAGGATGCGGACGCCTGCGACCTGGCCGTCGAAAACATATGCACTCCCCACTTTGACGCGGCAGCGCTCCAGGCGGGGTTCCGGCGCCCCTAACGGGGTGAATTATTTCCCGCAGAGTCGCAAAGACGTGAAGAAGAATCACCGGCTATTTACGATCCGGAGATTAATTAACATTTATCAACTATTATTTCAAATATTTCATTTACATTTATTAGGCAATAAACCTTAAAATCTTTGCGTCTTTGCGAGAGATATTCGAACAGACATAAAATCCTTATAGGTATGAATAACCAAATTAGCAGCATACATAAAGGTTTTCTTTAAGAAATATACTCGATCCCGTGATGCACGTAAAAGGAGTCTCTTTTCACGCCGGTGATGAGGATGATGTTCAGCTTCCGGACCAATTCCACCGCCATGCTCGTGGGCGCGGCCCTGGTGACGATCACCGGAACCTTTGCGACCACGGCCTTTGTGACGATCTCGCTCGATATGCGGCCGGTGGTAAAAAGCATCATGCGGTCGACCGCCACACCGCGCATGAGGGCCAGTCCGATGAGCTTGTCCACCGCGTTGTGCCTGCCGATTTCGTCGAAGAAAGCAGCGCGCTTGCCCTGCATGTCGTACAGCGCGCTGCTGTGGACCCCGTGAGTGAGCCGGTAGGTCTCCGAAAATCCGAGAAACTCCCTGGCACACGCCAGAATGACCGGGGCCTTCAGTTCGGGAAGATCGTGTAAAACCGGCAATGAGCAAACCGAATCCCCGCCCCCGCCCGCACATCCGGACACGAGTGTTCTCACTTTTATGAGACGGCTGATGATATTCGCATCCCGCACCGTAATCACATTTACGGTCATGCCTTTCTCATCGATGTCAATCCTCTCAATTTCATTTTCCGAGAGGATTATGCCTTCGGAGGCCAGGTGGCCGGCGGCAAGCAATTCAAGATCGGTTCCCGAGCACGCCACGGTAAGATACGGCCTGCCGTTCAGAAGAAAGGCCACATGATATTCGGCGCTCACCTGCACCTCGACCTCTTCAATGCCGGAGGGCCTGTACCGGTGAGCGCGGACGGTTGTCGTTTTTTGAAGCAAACCGGAATCCTTTCTGGTAAATTCAGACCCTCCCAAACATTCGTTGACAGAAATAAAGTCAAGGAATTTTATATTCAGTGCTTTCTAAAAAATTATTGGAGGCGCTATGTACCGGAAAATCGTACTGATGCTGTTTGTTTTGGCGTGCGCGGCGTGCCTGTATCCCGCCGCTGCCGGGCAAAAGGACATCATCTTCGCAACCACCACCAGCACGCAGGACACCGGGCTGCTCGATGAGTTGATCCCGGTGTTTGAGAAAAAGACCGGCTTCAGGGTGAAGACGATCGCCGTGGGCTCGGGCCAGGCGATGGCAATGGGAGAGCGCGGCGAGGCAGATCTCATTCTGGCGCATTCGCCCGAGGCTGAGGAGCAATTCATGAAGCGGGGCTTTGGCGTGAACCGGCGCATCGTGATGCATAACGATTTTGTTATCCTGGGGCCGAAGCGCGACGCGGCAAAGATCAGAGGCCTTCGCTCCTCTCCGGCTGCGCTTCGCAAGATCGCTTCATCACATTCGCTTTTTATTTCCCGGGGGGACAATTCCGGCACCCATGCAAAGGAGCAGAAGCTGTGGAAGCTCGCCGGTATCACTGCGGAAAGGGAAAAATGGTACCAGCAAACCGGCCAGGGCATGGGCCAGACCTTGTTCGTCGCCAATGAAAAGCTGGGGTATACCCTGTGCGACCGGGCAACCTATCTGGCCCTCAAGAGGAATATAGACCTCACACTCCTGGTGGAAGGCGACGCGTCCCTGATGAACATCTATCATGTGATCGAGATAAATCCTAAAAAGTTCCCAAGGGTGAATGAGGCGGGCGGGCGCGCTTTTGCTGATTTCTGGGTCTCGCCGGAAACGCAGAAGATGATCGAGGAATTCGGCATTAAAAAGTATGGCGCAATTCTGTTCCACCCGGACGCGGTGAAATAGACAATTGATGTTGGATGGCATGATAAATTCCCCCTCCCTTGATGGGAGGGG
>MIBJ01000004.1:30989-100661 GCA_001829495.1 Spirochaetes bacterium RBG_16_49_21
GCCCTCCCCCGTCAAGGGGGAGGGAGGCGCAGGCATTTAAAAATTTTCTAACTCTGGTGCCAAAATCTTGAGGAGCAGACAGTGGACCTAATAGTAGACGGAGTCATACAGGCGTTTCACCTCTTAGTATCAGGAGACCCTGAAGTCATTCAAATCACGCTTTTGTCATTAAAAATATCAGGGGCCGCCACCTTGATAAGCACCTGCATCGGCGTGCTGGCCGGCACTGTCATAGCCCTTATCCGCTTTCCCGGCAGAAGCGTCATCGTAACCCTGGTCAACACCGGCATGGGTCTGCCGCCGGTGGTTGTGGGCCTGTTCGTGACGATCCTGATATGGAGGAGCGGGCCGCTCGGCAGCATCGGGCTTTTGTACACGCCTGCGGGCATGGTCATAGCGCAGACCATCATCGCGGCGCCGATAATAACCGGCATCACCCTCTCGGCCATGCAGCATCTGCCCGGCAGGCTCAGGCTGCAGATACTGGCCCTGGGCGCGACCCGGCGGCAGATGGTGTGGCTCCTCATGAAGGAGGCGCGGCTTCCCCTGCTCACCGGCGTCATGGCGGGTTTCGGCGGCGTCATCTCCGAGATCGGCGCTTCGATGATGGTAGGCGGCAACATCAAGGGATACACCCGCGTGCTCACCACCGCCACGGTAATGGAGACCGGCAAGGGGAATTTCGCCATAGCCATAGCCCTGGGCGTGATTTTATTAATTCTTGCGCTGGCGGTCAATTTTATCCTGACGGCAATTCAGCAGAGAAAATAAAGATGAACCGGCCGATCATAGAAATAAAAAATCTTCTGGTTAGAAGGAACAACCGGACACTGCTCCAAGTGCCGCAACTCGCATTTCGTTCGGGAACTATCGTATCCGTGATCGGCCCTAACGGCGCCGGTAAGTCGACCATGCTTCTTTCGCTCATGCGCCTGGTGATCCCGGATTCGGGAGAGATACTGTACCGCGGTCAAAGAATTCTTCCCGGAATCTCGATTCACCGTTATCGCCGAAAGATGTCCATGGTGTTTCAGGAGCCGCTTCTTTTGAACACCTCGGTGTATAATAATATCGCGTCCGGCCTCAAGATCCGGGGCATGAACCGCCGCAATATCCGGCCGGCGGTTGAAGAGATGATGGATCTTTTCGGCATCGCGCACCTGTCAAAACGCAGCGCGAGGAGCCTTTCAGGCGGCGAGGCTCAGCGGGTGAGCCTTTCCCGGGCGCTCGCGGTCAGTCCGGAAATTCTTCTCATGGACGAGCCCTTTTCCTCGCTTGACGCGCCGACGCGGGAGTCCCTCATCGCCGACCTTGACCGGATCATACGCGACCGGGGCATAACCGTGATTTTCGCGACCCATGACAGGAGCGAGGCCATACGCCTTGCCGATGAGATCATCGTGCTCAACGAAGGCCGGATCATCCAGTCCGGCACGCCGGCCGAGATCACCCTGTCGCCGGCTGACGAATTCGTCGCTTTTTTTATCGGCACGGAGACCATACTTTCCGGCGCGGTCACGAACGCGGCCGAAGGCGTGTTCACGGTTTCGGTCAACGGCTCCGGCGTTGAAATTATGGGAGAGGTGGAGCCGGGCAGGAGGGTCACTTTCTGCATCAATCCTGAAAACATAATCTTTTCAGCGAATTTCCCGGAAACGAGCGCGCGGAATTCGTTTCGGGGGAAGGTCGTAAAAGCCGTGTCTCAAGGACTGTTCCACAAAATTTATTTTGATTGCGGGTTCATTCTTGTCGGGTACGTCACCGGCCGTTCCATGGAGACCCTGGGCATCCGCCCGGGCAGGGAGCTTGTGGCCTCATTCAAGGCCACGGCCGTGCACGTGATAAAGGTAGCGTGACGGGCCCGGCTGTTGTGCGGTTAAATCGTACTATCGCGGCGCTAGAGGATGCGGAAAATTTTTCTTGTTTTATCACGGCCATCATTGTTGAATGGCCCTGCACCGATATCGAAAAAAACAGCACGATTCCCCGGAGTATAAATGATTTCTTTAGACAGGGCACATAAGATATTATTTAAAAACCTCCCCAATCCCGGGGCTGAAGAGGTTTTTATTGAAGACGCTATCGGGCATATCCTGGCGGAAAATCTGAAATCAACCGTGTCCATGCCGCCGTTTAATAAATCAGCGGTTGACGGATATGCATGTAACCATAAGTATCTGCGCCATGTTCCGGCCCAGTTCAGGTCCATCGGCAGTATTGAAGCAGGAGGCTCATTTGATAAAAAACCGGAGCCGGGCGACTGCGTCAAAATAATGACCGGGGCCGCGGTTCCCGAAGGATTTGATTCAGTGATAATGATAGAGGATACGGAGCCGGCGGGCAATAAAGTAATAATGAAAAAAAAAGTCAACGGGGGTGCCAATATTGCCCGGAAGGGGGAAGACCTGCGAAAAGGCGAGATTGTTTTAAAAAAGGGGGAAGAGATTTACGGTCCTGAGGTAATGATTGCCGCGTCTTTGGGCAGGAGGAAAATCAGCGTCTATAAAAAACCGGAAATAGGCGTTTTGAATACCGGCAATGAGATAGTCGATCCGCCCCAAAAGTTATCAGGCAATAAAATATTCAACAGCAACGGGCCGCTTATAGTTTCAATCCTCAAAAATCTGCATTTAAAAGTTACCTATCTCGGCATAGCAAAAGACCGGGAACCGGTTTTACATAAAAAAATTACCGAGGGGTTAAAAAAAGATATTTTAATAATCTCCGGCGGTGTTTCCGTGGGTGATTACGATCTGGTACCGCCGGTATTAAAAAAGGCAGGGGTCAGGATATTATTTCATACGGTTAAAATGAAACCCGGAAAACCGATCCTTTTCGGCGTTAAAGGCAAGACAATCGTGTTCGGCCTGCCGGGAAATCCGAATTCAAACTTTCTGGCAACCCAACTGTTCATAGTGCCGGCTATTAAAAAGATGATGGGCTATCCTGATTATGGCCTCAAAGTCCAGGAAGGTTTTATTAATGAAGATTTTTACCAGAAGAAGGGCAGAAAGCATTTTGTATTAATAAAAATTAACAGGATCGAGGAAAGGAGCGTGCTTAGTCCGGTGAAGAGTCACGGCTCGGCAGACGTACCGTCCTTATCCAGCTCCGACGGATTTATGATATTGGACGAGAATTCGGCCTTTTTTAAGAAAGGCGCAAAGGTACCGTTCATTACATGGAAAAAAATATGAATAAAATAAATTACTTGCGATTGTCCGTAACCGACCGGTGTAATTTAAACTGCATATACTGCAATCCTGCCGAAAAAGAAAAATTTCTCCATAAAAGTGAAATACTTTCGTATGAAGAAATGGCAAGGATCACTAAAATATTTTCCATGCTCGGCGTCAATAAAGTAAGGATAACGGGCGGGGAGCCGTTAATAAAAAAAGAAATAGTGAAATTTGTCGGGATGTTGAGGGATATCAAAGCAATAGATGAAATATCGATGACGACAAACGGAACTCATTTGAAAAAGCTGGCAAAAGATTTAAAGCATGCCGGCCTGGACCGGATCAATATAAGCCTGGACACCTTACAGGCGGAAAGGTTTGAAAAGATAACCGGAACGGACGGATTCCATGACGTATGGGACGGAATAACGGCGAGTATGGAGGCGGGACTGAGTCCGACCAAATTGAATGTTATCTTGATGAAGGGTATTAATGACGACGAAGTTGATGATTTTATCGATCTGACATTCAGGTATCCGCTGATCGTCAGGTTCATTGAATACTTTCCGACCAACAGGCGGCTTAAGGAATACTCCGGCAATACCATAACGAACGAGAAAGTAAAGGGCGTCATTATCAATGCATACGGCGAACTGAAAGAAGGCCGTGATGTTATCGGGAACGGACCGGCCCGGTATTACCAGGTGAACGGCGCCGTCGGTGCCGTTGGGTTCATCAGCAGCTTCAGTGACAATTTTTGTTCCGCGTGCAACAGGATACGGATCGATTCTTCCGGCATGATTTATCCCTGCCTGTTTACGAAAGAAGGCTATGCGGTGCGGCACCTGTTGAAGGAAAACGTATCCGATGAAGTCTTGCTGCAATTCATTACCGGCGTGATACGCGAAAAGCCCCTGCATAATAAAAAAAACGAGTGCGAGCCGAAAGTGGAAATGAGCAGCGTGGGAGGGTGACATGATAGATGTCGGGGAGAAAAAAATAACGGAAAGATATGCGGAGGCCCAGGCGTTTGTCAAATTAAACAGGGATGTCATACAGAGAATTGAGGAGAAGACCATCCCGAAGGGAGACGTGATGGAGCTCGCCCGGATAGCGGGCATACTGGCGGCAAAAAAAACCTCTGACCTGATCCCCTTGTGCCACAATATAAGCATAGATCATGTTGCCATGGATTTACAGTTGAAAGACAACGGGGTCATGATAAAATCATCGGTCAGGGCGTCGGCAAAGACGGGCGTTGAAATGGAAGCGCTCGTCGCCGCATCGACCGCGGCGCTTGCGATTTACGACATGTGTAAAATGTTCGGCCAAAGAATCGAGATAACAGACGTTTTTTTGTTAAAAAAATCAGGAGGTAAAAGTGACTTCCTCAGGTAGAATATTTTCGATAAATACGAGCAGAGTAAAAGGCGTTCCTAAAACCCCGGTAAGCGAGGGCACCCTTATTGTCGGACACGGTCTGGAGGGCGACGCTCATGCGGGCGCCGCGTTGCGGGAAGTCAGCCTGCTCTCGATAGAAGGCATCAGAACACAAAAAGAGTGCGAGAGGATAAAGTCGAAGACTATCGCGTTGAAAGAGGGCGATTTCGCGGAAAATATCACGACCGAGGACGTGGATTTATCCAGGCTGAAAATCGGCTCGACGATAAAAATAGGAAATGAGGTGATCCTGGAAGTAACGAAAATCGGAAAGGAATGCCACAAATACTGCCAGATTTATTACAACATAGGCTCCTGCATTATGCCGAAACAGGGGATTTTCGCCGGCGTGATAAAAGGCGGGATTATAAAAAAGGGCGATACAATCGCGGTGCACAATGATTAAAGTCGGAATATTGTCCGTAAGCGACACGAGAAAAAAAGACACGGACCGAAGCGGCGAAGTAATCCGAAGGCTGCTTGCAAAAGACAGATTTGAGGTCTGCGAATATGACGTCGTCAGGGACGAAAAAAATCAGATAAAAAAATTTTTAATCAAATATGCGGACGCATTCAAAGTTGATCTGGTGTTGACTACGGGCGGTACCGGCATCGGCCCGCGGGATGTGACCCCTGAAGCCACGAGAGAGATAATTGAAAAAGAGGTCTGCGGCATTGCAGAGCTGATAAGGGCAAAGGGGTACCGGAAAGCGAAAACCGCGGTCCTTTCGCGGGGAGTCGCCGGAGTAAGAAAAGGAACGCTTATAGTTAATTTGCCCGGAAGCCCGAAAGGCGCAAAAGAATCCCTCGGATTTATTTTGGATATCCTGGAGCACTCCATCGAAATGCTCAGAGGCGGAGGGCACTGATGTCGTCTATTTTTTCTCTTCAGCTCCCTGAATTCTCTCGCCGGTCTGAGGATCCATGACCGGGAGAGACATGTCGTTGTCCTTAAGCCGTATGTCATACGCTCCCTTGCTTACCGGAAGCGGCATTTCCGCGTCCTGCTCGACATCGGACTCATTTTTCTGCTCCGGCGTCTCCCATTTCTTGTTTTCCTTTTCTATCAGGGAGCGTACCTCGTCAAGCCTTCTTTTTGAATCGACGTCATTCGGATCGGCGAGCAGGGCCTTGGAAAAATATTTTTCGGCGTCGTACAGATTGCCCAGCTGTTGATAGCACAGGCCGAGATACCGGTATATTGAAGGGGATTTCTCATTCTGCTGAAGGGCCCGGTTGAAGTATTCAACGGCATCCGTGATCTTGCCGGTTGAAAAATATAAAATCCCCATCTGGAAGAGAACCTTGGGATGATCCTTATTTATCCGCATTGCCTGCTGAAGATACCTGAATGAGCCGTCAATATCCTGAAGGATTATGCATAAAAGCCCCATCCGGTAATTAGCGTCAAAATTATCATTGTTGATCGCCAATACCGTCTTATAAAGCTCTTTCGCCTCTTCCCATTTTTTATTCTTTTCAAATCTCAGAGCCAGATCATAATAATATTTTTCCTTGTACTTGAGCATCTTGAAAATATAATTCTGCAAATCAATCCTGAACTCCGCCTGCTTTTTCAATTCAAATAGATACTGGGTCTCGTCATGGTATTTCCCGAAAGCCTCGGCCAGCTCGGTCTTTTTGAGCAGCGTGAGAATCGAGTCATTCGGCAGGAACAGATTATTGATCGTCCGGTAAAAATAGTACTGGTCGGGCGATTTATCTATCAGATCAAGGGCCCCCGTATTGTTCCCGATATAGTCGCTGAAAAATTTCTGTTTTAGGCGCAAGGCTTCCGGCGGCGCGAGATAGAGCACGGGGAGCAGTTTGCCTGCGGGGATGAGCGGGAGCATACCGGAAATATCGGCATACACCAGATGCGAGAGGACATGCACTTCGTTCAGGAACACGCCGGATAATTCTTCATGGGTCGTGTAAAATTTAATAAGCCGAGCATAATTACCCTGCTTCAGATCAAAGGCTTTATCGCCATCAGACGACATAATGACCAGGATATTTGAGAAAAGGAATACGCACTGCCTCTTGAAAGATCTTTGCAGGTTTGAGACCGCAAAAGAAAAGAGCTCGCGCCGGCTATCCGATATATTGAATGTCTGGACGAATATACCGTTATTCTCCAGCCGCTTTTTGATTAGGGCGTAATATTCACCGGAAAATCTGAACGGGTTGTAGTTTTGGTCCAGAATATTGGGGATGTCGACGATGGTAAAAAATCTGTTCCCCGTATGTTCAAAATAAAAGAGGAGATCGCCTTTATCAGGGACATACCCCTGGTTCCCCGTTAAGGGCAATTTATTATAATCGACGTCCCGGTCGGAAAGAACATCCAGGCAGTTGGAGTTTTCATAATATCCTATGACCGGGTTTCTGAAAAATTTCTGGTTAGAATCGATAAAGAGAATTTTTTTTTCGTCCTTATGAAAGAGCGACACCGGCACGAGTGAGCGCTTGAGATTACGTATCACGCTATCCGCAACATGAAACACCGGGGAGTTTCCCAGGGTTACGACCGCGTCTTTTTTTATGTAATCAGCGTCATAATTAACGTCAAACAGCACGTCAAAATTCCCGGCCCTGGTCACGTATACATTGCTGTTCAATGAAATATTATAATAGCTGATAATAAAAAAGAAGAGGGGAAGAAAAACAAGCGAAAATGCGAAATATAACGCCTTCTTGTATGCAGCCGTTGTGGTGTTGGCCATGTATATGGCGGGAATAATGACATTGCAAATCATGAGCACGCCTAAGACCACGTAATACCAGAGGTTGGTAAAATTGATGATGGCTAACGAGACCAGTATCGAAGTCGGCACTATTACTATTGCAAATTCAATTATAGTGGCTCTTTTTGCATCATCATACCGGCCGGCTATGACGCGTACGGTACTGTTCAGCACGACGCCCATGACGAAAGCGGCGGGGGCGATCAGAAGTATCCCCCCGAAAAAATAGAGGGAGCCGTGCCAGCGTAATAATAAAATTAAAAAAACAAGAAAACCGACGGGAAACAGCGATCCGCCATAAATGTAGAGATTGGATATGACAATATATCTTCCGGCGATGTATCCGGCCAGCATTAACAGCAACAGTACAAGAACAAACATGAGCTCCACATATGCTGAATTGCCGTAATACTTGATGATGCTTGAGAAGCCGAGATAGGAATACATGACAATATAGAAGAAATTAAGATAGATGAATATCAGATTGTCGTTATCCCTCCGGGGGGCGGGCGCGGCGTCCCCCGCAATCTCTTCTTCAAAATCTTTCTCATACAAAAAAGCCCGATTACGCTGAAGATTCACCAGAACTATTGACGGCAATATTAAAATGGGAACGGCGATCATAAAGGCCGCCGGAATATTGAGAGAGTAAAAAATTCCCGATACGATGATTCCCAACGAGACCGCCGCGAGCATGAATCCGATGAACAGCCCAATCCCCGGTTTTTTGTCGATAAATTCCGTGCATGATACCCTTAGAGAATAATTAATTTTTATTCCGATCAACAACGATGTGATGAATATCAATATCGGAATCAAAAGTTTAAGAGAAAAAAAGAGCAGAACGAGCAGTTTGGAATTTTGATACTCTATTATTTCCCTCAGGAAATAGAGAATCAGGAGCAGCAGGTATGATACCTCGCAAACAGTAAAGATAGACCGGAAATTCCGATGCCGTTCTTGTAGAAACCTGCCCAGCAGATTACCGATCAACAATCCTCCCAAACCCAGGACGAGGATAACTATGACAACCGGATCATAAAAAAAATAATATTGCACTACGAATGCAATATCCGCGAAAACCATACCAATCAATAAAAATGAAAGGAAATTATTATAATTGATAATTGTTCCTTGGGGAATATTGAAATAACGAAAATCTTGAAAAATACTCATCTGAAGTCAGCCCTATCAGTATACTGGCATTAGGTAGCTTATTAACAATATGAACAGGAACAAAAATACAAGAATTTTTCTTTTGGCGGAAAAAATAAATGATCCGGAGCTTAAAGCGGCGCTTGGACACGTAATAAAAAATTAAAAAATGCTAATGATACACTATAATGTTCCGACATATTGATTAGCCAAAATAGGCAAAAATATTATCCTGGGGATAATTATATTTTATATTTATAAATAAATGACTATAATCGGCTATAATTGCCTTTATTTGTTCATAATCAGAATAAATATCCGGTCAAGCTCAGCCGAATATAAAATCAATGGGTGAAAACTGATCACACGGCACGGAGGCCGGGGGACAGAGATTCAGGGAGGAATCTTAATGATCATCAACCACAATTTGTCCGCAATTAATGCCCACCGGGTATTGAAGTTTCAGCACTGGAATGTCGACAAGGCGATGGAAAAATTATCCTCAGGGATGAGGATCAATAAGGCCGGTGATGATGCCTCAGGCCTTGCGGTTTCCGAAAAGATGAGGACGCAGATCCTCGGATTGCGCCAGGCGGAACGGAATACCGAAGACGGCATGTCGTTTATCCAGACAACCGAAGGATATCTCCAAGAAGTAACGGAAATCATACAACGGATGAGGGTGCTTGCAATACAGTCCTCGCACGGAATTTATACGCAATCAGACCGGCAGCTCATACAGGTGGAGGTCTCGGAACTCGTGGATGAGGTGGACCGGATTGCGTCCCAGGCGGAATTCAACACATTGAAGCTTCTCTTGGGAGACTTCTCCCGGATCAATCCAAAGGCCTCAATGTGGTTCCACGTCGGTCCCAACATGCACCAGCGGGAGCGGGTCTTTATTCAGACAATGACCGCGGTGGCATTGGGAGTGCGCGACGGCATCGGCAGGCCGATCACCCTGTCCACTCCCGATCTGGCGAACCGGAGCATCGGGGTTTTTGACGACGCCATCCGGATAATATCAAAGCAGAGGGCCGACCTCGGCGCATACTATAACCGGCTGGAGCATGCGGCCAAGGGTCTCCTGAACGCCTATGAGAACACCCAGGCTTCCGAAAGCAGGATACGGGATGCGGACATAGCGGAGGTCACGGTCGATTACACGAAATACTCGATTTTAGTGCAGAGCGGCACCGCGATGCTTGCTCAGGCGAACGCGAAATCGAGGGTGATTCTGGAATTATTGCGTTAGGTGGTTTTCCACGCAAGTGGTTTATAGTCATATGTTCCGCCGGCGCTCTTTAAGGCCGGCGGGACACGCTCTTTGAAAACTTTAACATCCGCGTTTCAATTGCTGCAAGCATCAGTATCTACCTCAGGTAGATACATATGGTTGCAGCAATGCACCAACAGGTATTCCCTGGTACAATAACCTGGTATCACAATTCCTGATACGGAGATCAGGAAAGATTTCAACAAAGGAGTGTGCCCATGATAATCAATCACAACATGAGTGCGATCAATTCAAACAGAGCGCTGAAATTCAAGCACTGGGATGTCAACAAAGAGATGGAGAAGCTGTCATCCGGCATGAGAATCAACAGGGCCGGCGACGACGCTTCGGGGCTCGCGGTTTCCGAAAAGATGCGGACCCAGATTCAGGGACTGCGGCAGGCGGAGCGGAACACCGAAGACGGGATGTCCTTCATCCAGACCGCTGAGGGTTATCTTGACCAGACCTCATCCATCTTGCAGAGGATCAGGGTGCTGTCGGTCCAGTCATCGAACGGCATCTATGCCCAGGAAGACCGGCAGCTCATTCAGGTCGAGGTATCCGCGCTGGTTAATGAGGTCGACCGGATTGCGTCCCAGGCTGAATTCAACCGGTTTAAGCTGCTCTTGGGAGACTACGCAAAGTTAAACCCGAAAGCGAGCATGTGGTTCCACATGGGGCCGAATATGTACCAGAGGCAACGGGTATATATCGGGACCATGACCGCGGAAGCGTTGAACCTGAGGGAAAGAACCGGCAAGTTCCTCGTGAATCTCAGCACCGCTGAAGGCTCTAACCGGTCAATAGGCATCATTGACGACTCTCTCCACAAGATTGCGAAGCAGAGAGCCGACCTCGGCGCCTATTACAACCGGCTTGAGTTTGCTGCCAAGGGCTTGATGAATGCGTATGAAAATACGCAGGCGGCGGAAAGCCGGATCAGAGACGCTGATATGGCTGAAACCTTGGTCGATCTGTCCAAAGATCAGATTCTTGTCCAGAGTGGTACTGCAATGCTGGCTCAGGCAAATTTAAAGACAAGGACAGTCTTACAGCTTCTTGGTGGCTAATAGAAAAAATATCACAATCTTCTCAGGGGAATACCACCAGTTGCAAACCCGCTCACCCGAGCGGGTTTTTTATTTTCTACATTTTTTCCACAATCATCGCAAATCCCATGCCGCCGCCGATGCACATCGTGATGAGACCGCTGGATTCACCCGCCCTGCCGCTGAGCCGGAGCAGCGAGCTTTTAGAAGCTTCGCTCATAGCATGAGTGAACTTATTTTTTCTCAGCGGCCTTGTTTGTAAAGTAAATTAATGGTCGTTCATTAACAATTTTTTAGTCGCCTTCTTTACGAAAGCTTAAAATCCAACTCACCCCCTGCCCCCTCTCTACTTCGTAAAGAGGGGGATCGTGGCAATAAGCTTATTGTGTATACCTCCCCTTTCTCTTTCCCGAAGAGAAGGGGGCCGGGGGGATGAGTTGGAAATGATACGGTCGGGTTCTTGAATCACTATTAATTTTTTAAATGAATACGGTGCGTCCCCTGTTACGATCGCCGCAACAAAAAATGCTTGCTACCTCTCCTCATCATCGGTTCATAATGGCCTTCTATCGATCAATGACGAGAGAATATTTGCGGAATCAACACCGAAGCGTTAAGCATTGTGGCGTCACTATCATTTATATTAATCCTGGCCGTTCTGCCGATACCGGTAATCTATTTTTTCTATCACCGCTATTTTATCGTAAAGCCCAGCCGCCTGTACCATCTGGAATATTTTATCTACGGCGCCATGCTGGCCCTCATAATCCTTCTCCTCGGGAAAACGGCAGCGCCGCCCGTCGCCTTCCAGGGCGCGGCAGCCGGAGGATTCCTCCACGCCGCGCTCGTTGAAAAAACCGCTGCTTTTATCGTCATGCTTCTTCTCATGTATAAATCACGGCGCGCTCTCCTGGTTCTCAACGCGGTCATCTCAGCCATGTTTTTAGGTATGGGATTTGCGACCGTTGAGAATATACTCTATGCCCTTGACATCCATACATCGATCATCATGGTGAGGCTCTTCAGCTCCGTACCCCTCCACGTGCTCACCTGCGGAATGATCGGATACTATTGCGCGCTCATGAGGCTCTCCGGCACCTGCTTCAATAAGGCCCTGTATGCCGTCAAGGCCCTGGCCGTGCCATTGATCTTTCACGGCCTGTATGACACCCTTCTTTTCAGGGGAGGAGACGCCACCTACTGGACAGCGCCCCTTTTGGTCGCCCTGATTCTCAAAATGGAATACATGCTCGCCAAATCCCAGAACCTTCCGCTTCTCGACGGTCTCATAAAACACAACCTGCGGCTTGAGGATTGGGAGGCCATGCAGCGCCAGGCGCAGTACGAGCGGTGGATTCTCCGCTCCATGGGCTCGAAAGCCAGGGAGCATGTGCCCTTCTTCCGCCTGAGCATGAGTCCTTTTAAAATCAGCATTATTGCCGTCATGCTCGCTGCAGCGGTCTTTTCGCTGCCGGCAGCCGACTTCATCATCAACTCTCTCGGCCAAAAGCTGAAAATCGAAGAATACTCCATGTTATTCACCCTGCTTCCCGCGCTCTATTCGCTGAACCTCTTCATAATCGGCGTGCTGAACCCGAAATATTTCCAAAACAGCATAATCAAGATACCCATCATCATTGACGCGGATATGGCGGTGGATGGAGCGAATATTAAAATAATCACCTATCACGTTACAGCCGATAACTGCTACCTTAAAACAGCAGATAAGCTTGAGCCGGGATCGGAGTGCCATCTCTCCTTTACCTGCTCGCATTTCTCTTCACCCCGGATACCGGGAGTCGTTCTCTGGGACACTCACGGCGAACAGGAGCAGCTCTCCGGCACGCTGGTTCGCTTTCTTCGAAAGCCTAAGGGTTTTCGTATTTTCCTATTGAAATATTATCTCTACCGGATTTCAAAGGGCCTGTCGTTCAACCTGCGCCTTCCGGGGTTCAAGAGCATCAGACGGCTCTTTGTGCGACCCGTATCGGTCATGCAGAAGGAGCTGATGTTCAGCACGGGCCAGAAGCTCTTTGAGCAGGGCGACGAGGGTTCGGTTTTTTATCTGATCAAAAAGGGCGAGGTGGACATCGTCAAGACATTGGAGACCGGCGAGCAGGTACCCATGGCTACACTTACCCAGGGAGAGATCCTCGGGGAGATGGCCATCGTGGGAAGCCAGCCGCGCCTGGCTACGGCGATCTGCCGAACCGACTGCGTGATCGCGGTTGCGGAGGCCGGAAACCTCGAAGCCCTCATCGAGGTGAACCCGGAGTTTGCCCAGCGCTTGATTAAAAAATTCGCCAATCGTCTGAACGCGTCCGAGCAGATCATGCTTAAAAACATCGCAGATGCCGAACAGGCGTCGAAAAAGAGGGAGCTCAAGCTTATGACCCTGTGCAAAATAATTCTGGCTACCGCCGCATTAAAAAAATTCAACAGCCGGGATATAACCGATTCTGATATTGAAGGTATATCGCAAAAATTAAATATTGATATAAAAACGGTTCGTGAATCGGCAAATATCTTAACTAAAATAAATGATGCCGAACCGTTAGATGTTATTATCGATTCCTGCCTTGATAGATGGTAATGCCGATTGAATCAATCCTGAAAGGTCTCAAGCCCCAGGCGCTTCCGGGCAGCGCGGGCGATCCCTACCGCGATGCGAAGCCGCCGCTTCGGCATATTGGCGATCCAGGAGCCGAGGCTCGTGAGGCCGCTGGAGTAGACCAACAGTTTCGGCTTTTCAACCAGGGCGATGAGCTGCCGGGCGACGTGTTCCGGAGTTTTCGGCCTGGTGAAAAACCGGGTGATCGCATTCTGTTCCGGATCGATCACGGCGTCCTGGTCGACCGGTCCGCGCCGGGATTCCGCTTTTGAGTCGGTCTTGATGTAGCCGGGGAAATACTCGCTCACCGCGATCCCGCTCCCCGCCCATTCGGCCTGTATGGTTCGGGTCCAGCCGCTCATGGCGGCCTTTGAACATACGTACGGAAGATACAGCGGAATACCCAGCATAAAGCCCGGCGATCCTATATTGATGATATGGCCGCACCCCTGCTCGCGCATGTAGTGGAGGGCCCGGTTTGCCGCCCGCAGCGGGCCGATAAGGTTGGTCCTGAACGATCGGATCAGATCGCCGGTTGCGACCTCATCCGCGCGCGAGACGATGATCGCGGCAGCGTTGTTGATGAGCACGTCTATCCTGCCGAAATGCTTTACGGTCTTATCGATCATGGTAACCGCCTGCTTTTCATCGGACAGGTCGGTCGGCAGGACGAGCGCGCCGTTCATCATGGCCGCGTTCGCTTTAAGAAGCTCCTTTCTCCGCGCAGCCATGGCGACCCTGGCCCCTGTGCGGTCAAAGGCAAGGGCCGCGGCCCTGCCGATCCCGCTCGAGGCTCCGGTTATGAGCACGACGGCTCCTTCTATCTTCATTATGCAACCCCGTAGATTATAGTCCCACGATCACCCAATAGAGCCCCTTCACCACCTCCGCCATCCTCTCGAAATCAAGCGTATCGATGGTGTCCGTTTCCCTATGATAATTTTTGTTCCGGTAAAAGGCGGTGTCCGTAATCATGACTGCCGGGTACCCGTATTTCCAAAAGCTCTGGTGGTCGGAAAAGTCGATGCCGGGAAGGAATGACGGAGCGGAGATCGAGTGGACCGGCACCTTCGAGGTCTTTGATAGGAGCCCCTTAGTCTTCTCAACAAGCTCCCCCTGATCCAGATTCCCCACAACCGCGATGTAGTTGCCGACCGACGGGTATTTCCACTTCAAGAAGAATACCGGATACCTTTGCGAGTCCGGCTTGTCGGTAAAGAAACCGATCATCTCAAGCGCTATCATCGCCCGCACCTTGACGCCTGCCGCGGAAAGCGATTGCGCGTACACCCTGCTCCCCATGTGGCGGGTCTTAAAGAATATCGGCTCCTCGAGGGTAAACGCGACAAGATCGGTGCGGTATTTCAGGCTCGGCTTTAATCCGGCAAGCAGCCGTCCGACCTCAAGAAGCCCGGCAACGCCGCTCGCGTTGTCGTCTGCTCCGGGCTGGTCCCCGTACACGTCATAATGGGCGCCGACGATAATCCGCTCTCCCTGCTCAGGGCCGAACGAACAGACGATGTTCCGATATTCCTTTTCATTAGCAACGAATCTTTGGAAATCAACGCGGCACTTCATCTTTTTGAATTCAGCAGTAATATAGTCCGCTGTCTTATCGAGGGATTGAACATTCCGGTAGTTCCTCGGCGGATGAACGGCGGTAAGGATTCTGACATCCTCTTCTATCCGGCCAATGCTCACGGGGGTGTATTGCCGCGCGCCTATTTTATTTACCTGCACCATATATATTCCCATCGCGATCGGTAAAACAATGATACCGAGCGTTCTTTTCATAATGCCACCCTATTCCTGATGCGGCTTGAGTATGACTTTAATCGACTCCGACGCCTCCGCCACCATTCTGAACCCGATCGCAGCCTGGTCCAGGGAAAGCCGGTGAGTTATCATCTCATCCACGATCACACGGCCTGCGGCCAAGAGCTCGATGGCGACGGCTATGTCCGCCGGGCTTCCGCCGTACGAGGGAAGCAGGGTCGTACCGTTCCGCCACAATGCATTAATCGGCACGGAGAGATTGACGCCCGGATCGGTCGGCGCGAAAAAAAGCACGGTCCCGCCCCGGTCGACCGATTCAAGCGCCTGTTCAAATGCGGACAAAACACCGGTGCACACGACCGCCAAATCCGCGGGCCTGCCGCCGTTTAACTCCAGTACAGCCTTCGGCACGTTCTCGCGGGCGTATATGACGGCATCAGCCCCGAATTTTTTCGCCGCACTAAGACGATATTCGCTGATATCGGTAGCTATGATCCGTCCCGCTCCCAGAGAGCGGGCGAGCGCGATATGCAGCAGGCCGGACATGCCGCTTCCCAGAACGAGCACGCTTTGGCCGGGCCTCAGGCGCGCGATCCCCTGGCCGCGGATCACGCAGGCAAGGGGCTCGATAAGCGTTCCCTGATCGAAAGATACCTCCTCCGGAAGCAGGAACACGCCGCGGTCGACGTTGAGCTCCGGCACGCGGACATACTCGGCGAATCCGCCCGGATCGAAGTTGGTGGTGTGCAGGGTCTCGCACGCCGTGTGATTCCCGTTCAGGCAATGCCTGCAGGTATTGCAGGGAACATGGTGGGAGACGAATACGCGCTGTCCCGTATGATAGTTATGAACCTTTTCGCCGGTTTTAACGATCTCCCCGGTGATCTCGTGGCCCAGAACAAGGGGGGCTTTTTTAAGCCGGTACCATTCCATCACGTCGCTTCCGCAGATCCCGCTTGAGAGCACCTTGACCAGGATCTCGCCCGGAGCGATCCCGGGCACCGGCATCTCCTCGATCCTGACGTCCCTGTTGTTGTAATACATTGCAACGCGCATAACTAACGGGTCAGCAGTATTCCTTGGTCTCTTTATAAATATCCACCGCCTGTTTCGGGGTCGCGTTCTTGTGAATTACCGCGTGGAGCGCCTTCGCCATCGCGACCGGAAAGGGATTCTGCCACACGTTCCTTCCCAGGTTCACGCCTATGGCGCCCCGCTGCATGCCGTCATGCACGAACTCGAACACCTCGAGCTCGGTCTCGCACTGGGGCCCGCCCGCCATGACGACCGGGACCGGGCAGCCGTTCGACACCTTGTCGAAGTTTTCGCACCAGTAGGTCTTCACCACCTTTGCCCCGAGCTCTGCTGCGATGCGGCAGCAGAGGCTCAGGTACCGGGCGTCCCGCTTTTCCAGCTCCTTGCCCACTGCCGTGACCGCCATCACCGGTATCCCGTACTTCTCGCACTCGTTCACGATAAAGCTTAAGTTGGCGAGGCTCTCCTTTTCGTAATCGGTTCCGATAAAGACGGATACGCCGACCGCGCTCACGTTGAGCCTGATGATGTCGTCGATCGAGGTGGTGATGATCTCGTTGGCGAGGTCCTTGCCCACCACGCTCGTGCCTCCGGACACGCGCAGAATAATCGGCGTATCGCCGTCCGGGTCAATGCAGCTCCGCACCACCCCCCTGGTCACGAACAGGGCGTCGGCGTATTCCAAAAGATCGCACACGGTCTCGCCCGGCCTCTCCAGGCAGCGCGTGGGCCCCTGGAAGTAGCCGTGGTCGATGGGCATGAAAAAGCAGTGCCCGTCCTCCCTGATGAGCCGGGACAGGCGGTTGCGCATGCCCCAGTCCATGTGTTCCGATCCTTTTATATATTTGGCTTTATTGGTCATGGCCTTTTCAGGCGCCATATCCTTCGCGTCCCTTGCATCGAGAATTTTCCCTGCATCCGGCATGATTTCTACCTCCTATTTCCTATAATCCTCGCCTCATATGCCCTCACCCGCGCTCTGCGCACGCCGAGCGCTTTTTGGCGCAGCGCCTTTTCGTGCATCCTGCACGGCGCTGCACTGCGACATCCATGTCGGGAGCATCCTGTCCGCGCTCGGGAGCGGTCAGGAAGACCGCCTGCAGACGCTGAACAGGATGTTCAGAATGCGTCTGCCACTGCAACATCCTGTCCGGCAGGTGTCGGGGGGTGAGGGCATTGTCACATGACAATTTAAATGCAGCTAAAAGCTGCCTAGTATATACATTCTGCAATTCAACAGCCTACTGCACCGGTCGGATAATGAGATAGCCCTTTTCTATCAACCAGTGGTGGAATTGATAGGTCGTGTACCTGCACCCCGATTTACAGATATTCCTTATTCTTTCGTATTCATGGGAGCCTTCTTTTTGACCGTCGAGCTCCAGTTGAACCGGACACTTAACATCCTTGCAGAATTCCCTTCGTTTGTATTCGAGGTATCCGTCCAGTTTCATAGTTTCACGCCCCAACAAAAGATCGATGGTTGTGGTTGTGTTAATAATTGGAGTACGAGCCATTTGTCAAGGAGGTTTTGAGTCTGGTCGGTAATGGAGCGGGTCATTCTCTCAGCTTGATATCGATCTCCCGGGGTTTCTCCGCGACATAGGTGTCTCCGACCCTGAAAATGAAACTCAGCCGGGCAAACCCCTCGGCTTTGCCGACCGCCGTATCGCTTGATTTGTTTTCAGGCAATATTGGTGCGGTTCCTATACTAAACGGCGGCATATTCAAATACATGATGCCCCACTCACTTTTATGATACGGACCGATACCGATACTCGTAGTTACGCCTATTTCGAAGCTCACTGTAAAAAGCCTGCCTGGATTCAGGTTAATTCCGAGGACCGCTCCAAACCCGAGGGAGAAAACCTTTGAATCAATCGATTGCATCATATAAGCGAATAAAATCGGCGGAGCGCCATCCAGGTACCTGTTGCTGACGCTTTTAAACTGATACCCCAGGTCCACCTGCGGCCCCATCCTCGCGATCCTTGTCCCCTATACGCCTGCGCCGAAAACATGCGTCATCGACACCCGGTGCATCGGTGAGACCGGGGCCCCAGCCAGAACCGGAACGACTCGGTACCGCTCGGCCACCCAGATATTGATAATGAATTGTCGCGCACTCCCAAAAAAGAATTGAAATTCCGGATATTGTGAATGTACCATAATACAATCATGAAGGCGTTTGAGCGTAATCTTTATATCATCACCACAGCCTTGCTCCTGCTGCCGGCTCCATTGGCAGCATACGACCTGGAATTTTTATCGCAGGATAAGCTCTCCCTCAACCCGCACGCCGCCCTGCTCCGGTCGCATGCAATCAACGTTTTGTATACGTACTCAGAAGACAAAAACAAGCATTACATGGAATTCGACTTCGGGGCAAAGATTCCCGGGATCACCCTGCGCAACGTGAGCGGCGCAGACATCGAGATCGGCGGCGCCGGAGGGGTCTTCACGCAGTTCCAGCTTTTCTCCCAATCCTTTAATTTCATTCACGCCGACTTTAACGGCACTATATACACGGACGTGCGGTATAAGCGTTTGTTGTTTGAAACGTCGATTTACCACACGAGCTCCCACATCGGCGACGACTATATCCTGTACGACCGCGGCGTGGTAAAAAACACCGGATACGAGGCGATCAGGCACTATACGACATTCATGGCTGATTACCTTGACGTGAGCGTTGGATTCGATTATAAGCTCGGCCGCAGGCCCAAACGCACGATTTTCTCCGATCCCTCGATCTTTCTCGGGGCACGGCTCGATCTTTTGTCTGCCGGGATTCCGGTTTTTGTCGAGTGCGATGTAGAAGTGATTGTCGGCAGGCGCCTTCCGAACGTCGGCATACGGGCGGGCGTATATCTGAAATATATTTTTAATACGATCTTTTTAAAGAAGCCTTCCTCCGGCAAAGAGCCGCACGAGCTTGCCGTGTATTTCTACAGCGGGTATTCAAAAATGGGCTATTTTTACGACAGGAGGGAAACCCTGATACTGTTCGGGCCCACGTACCGGTATTAGTACCGCTCCATATAGGACATTGTTCTTACTTCAAAGGATTTCCTTTACTGTCAACAGTGAATGTAAATATTTCAATGATTGCCCACAGCCATACAAGTAGCACTGCATAAAAACCATACGAACCGAGCAGCATACTGCCCAGAGTAATCAGCAGTTTAATGGCGCCTCTTATTTTATAGCCTGTGTAAAAATTATGTAAGCCATAGAAACCTAAAATTGTGGCCAACAATATATAGATCAATCTTTTCTTAAATGGGTAGTTTGACAGGCGCGGCATTTCTGCAACCTGGTTCTCATCTGTTTTCAGCCAAATCCGCGTGTTCAGATTCAGATCATCTATGATATCCAGGGCTATTCTGAAATCATTGTAATATTCTTTGATCTTGTCAAAGTCATAGAGGGACTTGAAGAGATTGATTTCAAATGAATTCTTTTTATTGCCTATGGCGATGAATATCTTATTACGAATAAATGATATCCGGATGGCGCGGCCGACTTTGATTTTATATTCCGTTATTCTTTTCATCAGGCTTGTTGAAAGAATATATCGCGCTGTAATCTGGTCCGTGGAGTAAACCGCAAAATGTTTTTCGAATTCAATATCTTCCAGGCGGACAGGCTCGCGCCCGGTAGCCGCCAGCCATTGCGGCCGGATCCCCAGATCATCAGGCCGTATCAATGTGCAGCCCTTGAATGATTTATTGAATTCAGCCACGAAAAACAAACCCCTGAATGATATACGCTCCGGAATGTCCGCATCGGACTTTAAATCTATGGGAATCACGCCCTTGTAAAGATGATTCCGCCAATCCGAGTATCTGGAATATATGGCGCGGGGGGAGGAGCAGTTGATTTCGAAAAACTCGAATTTTGTCCGGCCAAGCTCACCTTCCACAAAGTCTTCGGCCCAGAAACCCGGGGGGTAATATGAAGAGTGTGGAAATATCTCGCTTCCCAGGAACAGGACCCCGGGCACAATTCTATCCTCCGGACTGTATTTTAATTCCGGTTCGACAAATTTGACTATCGGGCTTATCAGCGCCTCCTTGAATTCATGCCGGAAATCCGCTCTTTTTCGAAAAAAGTTCCACCAGGCAATGCAGAGCCCAAGGAAGAAAGGCAATAGAAAGATCTGAGAAATAAAAACCCAAAATGCCGGGATATCATGATTTTTATCAGGAGATTTTACAATGAGAAATACAAAATTACTGAATATCGCCAATATCGATATTCCAAATAGGAAGTGAAATATAATTTTCTTCCGCTTTGCTTTTATCCGCTTTGTCTCAAGCCCATCAAGATTGGGCTTGATATTCAGCTCGAAAAATTGCCGAAGCTCCTCAATCGATTTCACGATATTTCCTAAGAATTAAACAGGGACTTCACATTTACATTCTGCCGCTCAGTCTGCGGAATTTCAAACACCTGTTTTGTCCGATATCCCATCAGCAACGCCATGATATTGGTGGGAAACATCTCCACCGCGTTGTTGTAATCGGTTACCGCGGCGTTGTATGCCCTTCTCCCGGCCGATATCTGCTCTTCCACTTCATTGATCGAGGCCTGCAGATGCAAGAAGTTCTGACTGGCCTTTAAATCCGGGTAATTTTCCACAGCGATCAGGATACCATCCAGGGCCTTGGTCAGCTTGTTCTGCATATCCACTTTTTCTTGTTCACCGAGGTTGGGATTAATGGCCTTTGCGCGCAATTCGGTGAGGGCTTGCAGGATATCTCTTTCATGCTTCATGTAGACCTGGACGGTTGAAATGAGATTTGGAACCAGATCGAAACGTTTTTTCAGCAAGGCATCCATGCTGCCGAAGACATTGATAACCTGGTTCTTCCTGCGGATCAGGAGATTGTATAGAATTATAAGGGATGGAACCAGTAAACCTGTTATTATGATTATAGTAATTATTGCCATTATTTTGTCCTCCTTTTATTTCCTAAGAAATGTTATTTCATTAATACACAGGATTGTTCACACGCTTCTTGGCGTACCGGCCTCGCTGATGAACCCGCCGTGTATTAAGTAATAATCATGCGGAAGCGGTACTAATCAAGCCGCTCCGCCTCGATCAAGTCAAGCTCAAGCGAATACCGGAGCAGGCCGTATCCGGTAAGCTCGATCCGGCCGGGGATCCCGTCATGGCGCAGCTTTTTAAACGCAACAAGACGCATCAGGTTCAGGGACGCGTCATACGCGCGGATTTCCACGCTGCCGTCGTCCTTCATCAATGCCTCCGTGACTCCCCCGTCGGAGCGATACCTGCACACCGGGCCTTCCCCGGAAGAGCCAGTCTCGGCCGCTTCCCCTCCGGGCCTAAACAGCATGAGGCTGATATCGCGGATCACTCCCTTCACAAAGCTCTCGGATTCGAAGGGGCCGATGCCGCGCTTTATTACAAGCGCTCCGTCATAGTCCGCGTCCAGAAACACAAAACCCTCGATCGACATGAGGATGCAACGGATTCCGCCGCCCTGAGGGGAGGCGACGGACACGCCGATCATGGAGGCGTTCGCTCCGCCGGGGAGCGTACCGCTGATCAAGTGAACAAGGCGCCATCTGTTTTTCAGAAACGGGGCCTCGCACCTTTTAATAATCCGCTCCTTTTCCGCGGAGCTTACGGGAGTTATTTTCAAAATTCCGGCGCAGGCTATTAAGGCCGGAAGCATCAAAAGAAGGAAAGCCGCTCTCATCATACGCCTAAAAAAAGGGAATCCGGAATCCGGGCGTTTAACTTCACTCTGCTGAAATCCAGGAGCGTGTACGATTTTTTGCTTTCATAGATCAGAACGGACCGGATCACCCCCGGCTTGTTCGACAGCCTCAGCTCAATGCGCTGGATGATATCCGCGACCGACTTGTCCCGCGGCGTGAGGATAATAACTCTTCCCGGCTTGAGCTCAGGGATGAATCCCGGATTCGCGTTGAAGTCACCCTTCATCCATTGGACGATGTCAGAGAGGACTACCTGCATGGCCTGCATCCCGGCTGACGAATCCTGCATGATTGTGTCCCCCTTTTTGATATAGCGCTTCACCGATCCGTCGTGCATGAGGAGAATGCTTCGAACGGGCGAGGTGTATTCCCACCGGAGCGATTTCGGGGCCTGGAAATAGAACGTGCCCCGTGAGATCAGGGGCCGTGACAATATTTCCATATGCTTTTCCTGAACGAACCGGGCCTCAACCGAACTGATCGTGCCGGCCCCTTTTTTAATCTGGTCCCAGGTATCGCCCCAGCCGATGAATGCTGCGGATAAAAAGACAATAGAAATGAGTCTTCCGAGTTTGCGTATTATGTTGTTCATTACATCATCCCGCCGTTCACCGATATCACCTGGCCGGTGATATACGAGGCGTCGTCCGAGCAGAGGAACCGCACCACCGCAGCGACCTCCTCAGGCTTTCCTATTCTGCCCATGGGAATGATGTTTGTGATCATCTCCACCGGAGCGTCCTTGATCATGTCGGTCTCGATCAGCCCCGGGGCCACGACGTTGATCCGGATCCCCTTTTTCGCCACTTCCGAGGCTATGGAGCGGCTTGCGCCGATAAGTCCCGCCTTGGCAGCGGCGTAGTTCGCCTGGCCCTTGTTCCCGATAAGCCCGGCCACGGATGAGATGGATACGATCGAGCCCTTCTTCTGCCGGAGCATCCTTTTCAGAACCGGCTTGGTCATATTGTAAAATCCCTTGAGCGTGGTGCCGATGACCGAATCCCACTCAGCCTCCGGCATCATGAGAAAGAGGTTGTCCGCGGTCACGCCTGCGTTGTTTATCAAGGCGTCGATCACGGGAAACCGCTTTACGATATCTTCCATTGCCCTTTCCGCCTCGGCGGTATCGGCCACATCGAATTTCACGGTCTCCCCATCGCCCCCCGCCGCCCTCACCCGTCCCAGGGTCTCGGCTGCCGCCTGATCATTTGATTTGTAGTTTATAATGACGTAATACTTTTCCCCGGCCAGCTCGACCGCGATAGCCCTCCCTATCCCCCTGCTTGCGCCGGTAACGATGGCTACCCTGTTGTCCGCGCCCTGAGTCATACTGCCTCCTGTTTATTCATTCTCGGGACGGAAAACCTGAAGCACCATCTCTGCGATAGTCTCGTTTCCCAGCTTGGCGGTGCCGGCAATTTCCGCATATACCTCGTCGCTCCTCCGTTCCTCGACCATCGTCACGATCCTCGCCTGAAGGGGAATTTTGTCCTTTAAAAATTCAGCGCTCTTGATGCCCACGAGCCATCCCCGTCCCGCCTTTGCTTTTTTCCCCTTCCGCTGTTCATGCCAGCCGAAGCTGACGCCGGCAGTCTGCGCCGCAAGCTCTATCAAAATGATCGGGCTGGCATATCCATCTTCAACAAGCGGCCAATCCGGCGAAACGGTCGCAGAGGTAATGCAATGATTATCGTCGATCTCAACAATCTCATCCAGGAGCTTCATGCTGTTCCGGTGAGGAATCAGATTCTCAATGTCGATATTAATCTCCCGCATGTTCAATTATTAAGACCCCCCCAACCCCCAAAGGGGGCTTTCTTGCCAGATCGATGATATAGCGGAACGTTTGTATAATTCCGTTCATAAAGATGATTAACGAATAAGGAAAGTATATGTAAAAAAAATTTAAAGCCCCCCCAGGGGGTTGGGGGGTCTTAAAAATCGATGTGGACATTTGCCCCCCTGCTTTTTGAGCAGATACTAGACCACAAGCTCGTGTCAATAAAAATATCTTGACATTACCCTGTTAAATAAAAACTATCTTCACGGCACACGTAACCGCATTGAGGAAAAAATGGAAGAGCTGATCGCTGAATTAAAGGAAAAGATCATCGCGACCCTTGATTTGATAGACGTCACGCCGCAAGACATCAATGAGGATGACCGCCTCGTGGGCGGAAAGCTGGGAATCGATTCCATCGATGTGCTGGAGCTTGTCATGATGATTGATAAGGATTATTCGGTTAAAATCGACAGCAAAGAGCTCGGTGAAAAAATTTTCGCTTCGCTCAGAACACTCGCGGAATACATCCACAAAAGCCGCACGGGGTGATCCTGTTGAACGGCACGCGGGTCTTTATTACCGGAATGGGAATCATAAGCTCTCTCGGACAGGGAACGGGCCGCCATCTGGAATCACTGCAAAAAAACCGTTCCGGCATAAAACCGCTTACCCTGTTCACGCCGTCGCCGGGAAATTCCTTCCCCGCCGGGGAAGTCCCCGGCTTCAGCCAAACCATGGCCGTACCCCGAACGCATGAGCTCGCGCTCCTGGCCGCCCGGGAGGCGCTTTCAGGAACCGGCGCCGTTCCTGATTCAATCATCATTGGGACGACCACCGGCGGCATGCCGGTGACCGAAGAGCTGTTAAAGAAGAATGTGCCGGACCCGGACCAGTACCGGTATCATTCGACCGCATCCGTGGCGGAATTCCTTGCCGCCGTTCTGCGCTGCACCGGGATGGTGCTCACCATCACCACCGCGTGCTCGTCAGGGGCGGCTGCGATCAAGCTTGCGTACGAGCTGATACGCTCGGGCAAGGCCGGACGCGTTCTCGCCGGCGGAGCGGACGCGCTCTGCAGGCTCACCTATTACGGGTTCAACTCCCTGCAGCTCATTGATCCGGCCGGAGCCCGGCCTTTTGACCGGGAGAGAAAGGGAATGACCGTTGCCGAGGGCTCGGCCATGCTCCTCCTTGAAGGAGGGGAATCAGTGCCTGACTGCGCCGTTGTGGAAATCCTGGGCGGAGGACTTTCCTGCGACGCGTACCATCCGGCAACCCCGCATCCGGAGGGAAAGGGAGCGCTTGCGGCAATGAGGAAGGCCCTCCAGAGTGCGGGTATTTCTCCCCGGGAGGTCGGCTATATCAATCTTCACGGGACCGGGACCAGGGACAACGATCTTGCAGAAGCGAGGGCCCTGAATTCCCTCTTTGGGAACGCGATGCCCCTCCTGTCATCGGTGAAGGGCGCCTTCGGCCACTCCCTCGCCGCAGCGGGCGCGATCGAGGCTGTGGTCTGCGCCGCGGCCGTCAGGGAAGGGCTGATCCCGGCAAATACCGGGTGCGCTGATCCGGATCCGGAATTAAACCTGAAGCCGGTTCTCACCCCCCGTGCCGAAAAGGCAGCCGTCGTCCTGTCCAACTCCTTCGGCTTCGGCGGCAACAATGCATGCCTGGTGCTCGCGGATCCGGCCGCGAAGCGTGAAAAGCCGGTCCCCGTCGAACCGTCCGGATTTGAAATATTGGGAAGCGCCTGCATCACCGGCGCGGGAGACACGGACCAGACTTTGCGGAAATTAACTGTAGACAAAACCTGTAGCGGAATCCTGCCGCTTGCGGATATATCGAAAGATCTTCCTGCCCGCGAGGTGCGCCGGCTGAAAAGGCTGCCGCGGCTTGCGCTTGCCCTGGCAATGGAAGCGCGCAAAATCTCAAACCATGATCAAACCCCGTCATCCGTCTTTTTCGGCACATCATGGGGCCCCCTGTCCGAAACATACGATTTCCTCACCCGGCTGTATGCATCAAACGAGCAGTTCACGAGCCCGACGGAATTCGTCGGCTCGGTTCACAACGCTCCGGCCGGACAGGCGGCCATCATGCTCGGGGCAGACGGAGCGAACCTTACCCTTACCGGCGGCGACTATTCCTTTGAGCAGGCCCTGATCGCCGCCACCCTGACGGCGGCCGACGGCGGCACCGCGCTCGTCATGGCAGCCGACGAGTTTCATGAGACGCTATCTCCATTGTTCGATGCATCCGTACGGCTGAGCCGGGTACCGTCCGACGGCGGAGGCGCGCTCGTGCTGCGAAAACCAGCAGGCGGATCACGGCCACGGATAAGGCCGGTCTTCTTCGAAAATTCCGTCAACAATCCATCCATACTGCAATCGCTTGTTCAGAGCCTGGGAGGTACGGAAGAGATCAGCGCCCGGTACGGCGCCCTGTTCGCCGGAATGCCGATGAAAGATCGGGACGCCTGCGAAAAACAGCTCGGCGAAATTATTAAAGCCGCTGAATTCAGAGCCCCGGCCGTCGATTTCCGGAGATTTACCGGCGAATACGGGTCCGCAACCGCGACTGCAGTCGCTCTGGCGGCGGGGTTCGTGCGGGACGGGAATATCCCCTCCTCCATCACCGGCGGCGCGGAATGCCCCCTCGGCGGAAAAGGAATTTTGATCCTGGGGCTGGGAGGCTTTGTCACGGCCATTGAAATTCTAAATTGCCCGTAACTCAGTTATTTCTCGAAAAGACGCTATGAAAGTACTTCTCGTTTCAGCAAACAGGGTGCGGACCCCCTACTACGTATATCCTCTGGGGCTTGACTATGTGGCTTCAGCGATATCGGGCAGACACCAGGTGAAAATAACGGACATCAATTCCCGCGAAAAAGCCCGGTCCATCATCGATACGATCAGGGATTTTGCTCCTGATGTAATCGGCATATCCATCCGCAATATCGACAATGTGGATGCGCATGATGTCAAGAGCTTCATTACATTCTACCGTGAACTCATCCTTGCCGTCAGGGAAATCACCGGAGCGGTCATCGTTGTCGGCGGAAGCGGGTTCACCATCTTCCCGGAGCGGATGATGCAGGCACTCGAGCCTGATTACGGCATCATCGGCGAAGGGGAGCGGATGTCCGTTTTTCTCGAAGCCCTTGAATCCGGGAAAGACCCGTCAGCCCTTTCCGGCGTTATCGCGCCCGGCATGAAGGAAGCCTTCCCCCCTCCCCTTGAGCTTCCCTTCACGAGAACCGTGACCCCGGAATCGGTTGCCGAATTTTACCTGTCCCGGGGCGGCATGCTCAACCTGCAGACAAAGCGGGGATGCACCTATAATTGCATCTACTGCACCTATCCCCACATCGAGGGAGCGGCCCTGCGGCTCATCCCCGCTGATGAGGTGGCCGGCACCGCCGTGAAACTGGAGCGCGCCGGCGCGAAATACCTCTTCATCACCGATTCCGTGTTTAACACCAGCTACGAGCACAGCGCAGATGTGGCCCGCGCCTTTGCTGCCAAGGGGCTTACTATCCCCTGGGGAGCTTTTTTCGCGCCGACAAAGCCTCCGGAAAACTACTACCGCGTGCTTCACCGGGCCGGTCTGACCCACGCGGAATTCGGAACCGAGGCGCTGGCCGGCTCCATGCTCGCGTCATACCAAAAGCCCTTCAGCGTGGGTGATGTTTTCACGGCCCACGCCGCAGCCCTGGATGCCGGGCTGTATGCGGCCCACTATATCCTCCTGGGAGGCCCGGGCGAGAACCGGCACACGGTAACTGAAACGCTCGACAACGCAGAGCGGCTCGATAAAACCGTGATCTTTTTTTTCTGCGGCATCAGGATATACCCGCATACCAGAATTTATGAAATCGCCCGAGCTGAGGGTCAGATAGCAGAGACCGACGATCTGCTGGAGCCGGTGTTCTACCAGTCCGGATCCATTTCCGGCGAGGAGATCATCTGCATGGTCGAGGAACGCGGCCGGAAGCATGAAAACTGGTTCATCGGCTCAGGAGGGAATAAGGCTGCCCGGCTCGTTTCGCGCCTTCATAAACAGGGCCATAGCGGCCCCCTGTGGGAGCATATGATCAGATGAGAGAAGCCCCGCCAGCCATCCGATTGACGCCGGCGCTTCAGGCATGCATCGCAGCGTATCTGGCTGCAATGCTCCTGGCATTCGTAGACGTACGGCTCTCCGCCGTACCCCTGGCTCTGTTTCTGTTTCTTTGCATTGCCGCGCCCTTTTTTCCCGGATTCGGTTTTTATCTGCCGGTAATAAGCCGCGGGTGTTCCGGCAGGCGCGCCGTGGCCATAACCTTTGACGACGGCCCGGACCCGGTAACCACGCCCGCGCTCCTGGAACTCCTGAAAAGGCATGATGCCGCAGCCACCTTTTTTATCATCGGCGGGCATGCCGCCGAGCACCGGAGCCTGGTGAAAAAAATTTTAAGCGACGGCCACACCATCGGAAATCATTCATACCACCACTCACCGCTCTTAATGCTCAGATCCCTTTCCCATCTCCGCGCCGAGATCCGGAGCACGCAGGCATTATTATCGGAATTCAGCGTCTCTTCCCTCGCCTTCAGGCCGCCGGTCGGGATAACGAGCCCGCGGCTCGGACCGGTCCTCGCAGAAGCGGGATTAATATGCGTGAACTTCAGCTGCCGCGGATTCGACGCAGGAAACAGGCGCATCAGCCGGCTTTCGGGAAAAATACTGCGCCGGGTCAAACCGGATGACATAATACTGCTGCACGACCGCGCGCCGAAAAGTTCGGTTGACCTCGGTAAATTTCTCAATGAGGTGGAATTGATCCTTGTCGGATTGAATGATAAGGGGCTCGAAATCATCCCCCTTTCGGAAATCATCGGCCGACCGATAACCAAATGACGGGGTTCATTTTTTTCTTGACACCGGTAACAGCATGTAAGCATTTTCTAAAAAATAAACTTCATAAACAACACGTCGCAACATTGTAATTTACAAATGAATAAAGAATGGCATTCTTTAAAAAACCTGAGAGTAACTGAGACCCCGGAGATTTCAGCCGAGGCGACCATTAAACCGGATTCATCATGGTTTGACGGTCATTTCCCCGGGTTCCCGATCCTGCCGGGAATCGCACAGCTCGGCATCGTTTCTGATTTGATCAGAATGGCCGCGGCAAACAAGGGAAAAACCATATCCATTTCCCAAATATGGAAAGTGCGCTTCAGGCAATTTATCAGGCCGAACGACACGGTGAGCGTGGTAACGTCGCCCGACAAACATGATCCGAATACATACCGATTCAAGCTGCTGGTTAAGGGTCAGATAGCATGCAACGGAGTGATGGCAACCGGCGCCGCCGATGATGAAATTACGACCAAGGAGCACGGTTGAGGAGGATGATTCATGCCGGATAAAAAAACAATACTCCGCGTGGCGGAGATTCTGATCGATGAGCTGAAACTTGAAGATATTACGCCGGAAACCTTTAACCCGGATCTCGATCTGGTCGACGAGCTGGGAATCGACAGCATGGATCTGACCACCGTGGTACTTGTTCTTCAGGATGAGTACGGCATAACCATTGATGAGGAGGATTATCCGAAACTGTCGAATGTCACATTAATCGCGGAATATATCGAAGAAAAGTTGAAGGAAAAATAAATTTTCAGTAAATTATGGGCGCATCCAAAAAGGTTTCTAGAAGCTTACCTAAGAGGCATAAGCCGTGAACGTTAAACACGCGAAAACCATTGCCGCAAAAAAAAACGAGGACGGCAATAAAATTAAATTCTCGGATATCATCAAGGACCCGGCGATACGTGAGCGATGGGAAAAGGTCCGCAAATTCTTCTTTCTCCGGGAATCGACCTACGATATGACCAACCGTTGCAACATCAGATGCGACGGCTGCTATTATTATGAGGGTGAGAAGCAATTCGCCAAGGAAAACGGGACGCCGGAACAGTGGCGCTCGCTCGTAAAAAGCGAGAGGGAGCGGGGAATCACCTATGTGGTCCTGGCCGGAGCCGAGCCGTCTCTGGTCCCCCGGCTTTGCCAGGTATGCTTCGAGGAGATCCCGCTCGGCTGCATCGCCTCCAATGGATTCAAGCGCATTCCTGAATCGGTGGGGTATAAGATCCACATCTCCGTATGGGGAAACGACGAAACCAGCCTGCGGGTTCGGAACGCTAAGCATCTGCTGGAAAAACAGATCCGGAATTACGCAGGGGACCCCCGCGCGGTGTTCGTGTATACCTTCACCAGGGAAAATATCAATGAGATATACGACATCATGGAAGTCCTGTCAAAGCAGGACGGGAAAATTACTTTTAACACCTTTTCAGCCCCGGTCGGATACACGGGCAAGCTCCGCCATGACCGGCAATCGCTCTCTTTGACGAGAAAAACGATGATGGATATCTTGATAAAATATCCCGATAATGTCCTTTTTTCGCCATATAATGTGGTGGCCCACACCCATTCCAGCAGCCTGCATGAATTGTACGGCTGCTCATACCCCCGGATGAACCCGTCCACGGACATCGGTCTCGGAAGATCGTTTCGGCAGTACCGGACCGACCTTTCATGGGACCGGAGCGCCTCCTGCTGCGTGCCCGACACCGACTGCGCTGACTGCCGCCACTATGCTGCCGGAAGCGCGGTGGTGACCGCCAGGCTCTACCGTCACGCGACCGATGCCGAGAGCTTCAAGGCCTGGCTTGACTATGTCGACACCTACCTTGCGGTATGGGTCATGGGCTATGAAAAGGGGGAAAGCCTCCTGGATCATATGACGCCTCCGCCTGAATTCGCGCTATAGTTCCAATCAAAGAGGAGAATACCATGAATACCGTCAGTTCAATGCTGGATAATGAATGGCATGAACGATACAGGCAGATATCAAAGCTCAATATCCGGAGCTCGATATACGATGTGACCAACAAATGCAATCTCCGGTGCAAGGGCTGCTTCTTTTTCTCCTCCGACGAGCATAAGAAATCCCCGGACGAACCAGACATTCGGAAATGGGAGGAGTTCGTCGACCGGGAGAAGGCCCGCGGAGTCAATCTCGCCATTCTTATAGGCGGAGAGCCGACCCTGTTCCTTGACCGGGTCGAGGCCTTCTACAGGCGCCTCCCCACCTACTGCGCCACCAACGGCATCATCAAGGTGCCGCGGGAACGCTTCCCCGACTTGATGGTCGGCATATCGCTCTGGGGGGACGAAGAGGACGAGAAAACGCTCAGGGGACGCGACACCTTCTCCATTTCGCGGAAAAACTACGAGGGTGATCCCTACACCTACTATCTGTATACCATTACGCCGAAGCAGATCGGAAAGATAGAGCGAATCATTAAAAAAATCGCGGATGTCGGCCTCAAAGTTCACATGCAGCTCTTGTCCAATGACGAAGGGGTCGACGGATTTTCATGGAAGCATGAGGAGCTGCTGGATTTAAGGAAGGAGATGGACGAGGTGCTGGATAAATATCCGGACACCGTGATCTCCTCGAAATATTACCACCAGATAATAACCACCGGCACCATGCTCGGCAGGCCCTTCGGCTGGATGGAGTGCCCGTCGGTGACCAAGCCGCTCGACAACCGCAAGCCGGAGCCTAAGCGGCTGATTGAATTCATCAGATGGGCCGCGGATCTGAAGACCATGCACCGCTGCTGCACCTCCGAGACGCGCGAATGCTCCACCTGCAAGGACGGAGCCGCGCACATGAGCTGGGTCATGGTCAACAAGCGGGCCCACATGCGCTCCCCCAAGGACCTCCAGAACTGGATAGAGGTCTACGAGATGTTCGCCAAGCTGTATAAGTTCATACCGTGGTAGTACGCCGTGCATAAAGCAGTAATAATCGGATACGACACCGTGTCCCCTCTGGGCACGGACATGCACACGCAGTGGGAGCGCGCCGTTTCCGGCGAAAGCGGCATAGGAAGGCTCACCAGGTTTTCTTTTAACGAAGATTTCCCGGTTCATATAGCGGGCCAGGTCGGCGAGATCGACGCGGGCCCCTATCCCTTCCTCTCTCCCCGCGAGATGGCGCATTGGATCTCGCCGATCTTCAAGCACGCGATGCTTGTGGCGCACCGTGCTCTGGAAAGAAGCGGAATTGAAATAACGCCGGATCTCGCCCCGCGCGTGGGCGTGACCTTCAGCTCCGCCGTGGGAGGCCTGGACGCGGTCATCGCCGCCGACCGGCTCATGATAAAAGAAAATAAATTGCCTCACCCCTTCACGAATCCGAATTCGTGCATCAATATGGTCGGCGGCAAGGTCTCCATCCTTACCGGGGCGACCGGCCCGATAAGTGCGACCATCACCGCATGCGCCACCGGGGCGACGTCCATGATCATAGGCTCCCTGTTCCTGAACCAGGGTCTGGCGGACGCGGTCATCTGCGGGGCAGTGGATTTTCCCCTGGTTGAGCCTATTGTGGCGGGCTTCGCATCCATGAACGGCGCGTATAAACATAAAAAGGACCAGCCCGAGCAGCCTGAACAAGCGAGCCGACCTTTCTCCGTAAACAGAAGAGGGTTTGTCGTTTCAGAAGGAGCGGCAGGCGTGATCATCTGCACCCGGGAGTTCGCCGAGGCGCACGGCCTGAAGTTTCAAATAGAGATCGCCGGCTACGGCATGACCTCGGACGCGCGCCATTTTGTAGCGCCAAACCTCGACACCGTCACCCGCTGCATTGCGGAGAGCATTTCCGACGCCGGCATACGGCCTTCAGACATAGCTGCGGTCAACGCACACGGCACCTCGACCAAAATCGGCGACAAGGTCGAGTTCGACGCCCTCAATACTATTTTCGGGGGGAAGATACCGCCGGTGTCCGCGAACAAATCCCAGATCGGACATGCCATGGGCGCTTCAAGCGGCATCGAGTCGATATTCGCCATGGAAGGGATGCTCAAGAACAGACTGCTCCCGACTATAAATTATACGCCGGATCCTGAGATCGGGCTCGACTGCGTGTCAGAGGGAGCGCGCAGCCTTGAACAGGAATTCGTGCTTAAAAACGCGTTCGGCTTCGGCGGGTGCAATTCATGCATCGTGTTCCGGCGGGTGGGGTAACCGGGATTATATCATCCGCTCAATCCCAGATACGAGCCGTATAACTTTTCAGTCATCCGGTAATATAATCTCCGCGGCATAAACCGCGCGAGGGCATAAAAGAGCTTGTTCCTTATCCCGGGAATGCAGATCACCTTCCCTTTTCCCAGACGCTTCATTGATTTTATCACCACCCGTTCCGGCGTCATCCAGTGAATCATACGGTTTTTCTTCATCTCCTCCTCAATCCCCATTTTCCGGTGGAAATCGGTGCGGGTAAAACCGGGGCACAGGGACTGCACCTTTATGCCGTAGCGCCGCACTTCCATATGGAGCGACTCGGTAAACACGTTCAGGAACGACTTGGTACCGCCGTAAATGCCGTTGATGGGAGCCGGCGCATAAGCGCCCAGAGACGCCACATTGATAATGATTCCGTTCTTTTTGTTGATCATGCGGGGCAGTGCCGCGTGGATGAGCCGGAGAGCGGCGTTCACGTGAACCTCGATCATGTCCAGATGCTTCTGCACCGGCAGGTTGATAAATAACTTCCTCTCGCCGTACCCGGCATTATTAATTAGGACAGAGAGGTCTCCAGCCTTCTCAATCGTCCTGAGCACCGGGCGAACGCCTTCCTTGTTCGAAAGTTCCGCGATCACCACCGTGACGGCTATCCCGTGCGCCTTCTTGAGCTCACGTGCCACGGCGGTGATGACCTCTTTCCGCCTGCCGGTGAGTATAAGATCATATCCCCTGCGGGCGAAATATTCTGCATAGGCTTTACCGATGCCGGATGTCGCGCCGGTGATAAGGGCCGTTTGTCTGTTCATGCCGATACCTCGTATAAAATAGTTCTACAGATTTAAAATAGCCCGGGCTGAGATTCTTTCTTCCTGCAATTCACCTAACATTCTCCGATACGTAGTCACATAAAACAACGTATGTCAATAAGCTTTTTTTCGTAAGAAGGCGGAATTTTCCGAAGGGAGGTAATAAAAAGAAAAGGGGCTAAACAAAAAATCGCTTTAGCCCCTCAGAAGCTTAACATACTATTATGCGCTCCGGCAAAGACTCTTATATAGTATAACCCCCAATCACGCAGGAAATACCGGCCGGAGCGCATACCGGATGCCAATCCCCGGGAAAGTTATTTCACGCGACCTGCGCGCCAGGCACTAATGAGTTTGTCATAGTCGACAGTTTCACCTTTCGGCTTCTCGTTTGCGAGCTTAGCCTGCGGTGCGACTCCACCCGGTTTGCCGAGCCAAGTCTTTTCGTCAACGCAGGCGTTCAGCTTCGGACCGCGGTTACCCTGCACGCCCGAACGCTCAAGCCGTTCCAGAACAGCGTCCTGCTCGCGGGCCAGATTGTCCATGGCCTTGTCAACGCTGATCGCGCCGGAAGACGCCTCACCGATATTTTGCCACCAGAGCTGGGCCATCTTCGGATAATCAGGAACGTTGGTGCCGGTCGGCGTCCAGGCGACGCGAGCCGGGCTGCGGTAGAATTCGACCAGACCGCCGAGTTTCGGCGCGCGCTCGGTGTAGGACTTGTCCCGGATATCGCTGTCGCGAATGAATGTCAGACCGACATGGGACTTTTTCAGCGATGTTGTCTTGGCTACGCAGAACTGCGCATAGAGCCATGCTGCCTTGCGGCGCTCGAGAGGCGTGCTCTTGAACAGCGTCCAGGAACCGCAATCCTGATAGCCCAGTTTCATTCCTTCTTTCCAGTAGGCGCCATGGGGAGACGGAGCCATGCGCCATTTCGGCGTCCCGTCCGGGTTGACCGTTGGGCCGGGAGCGACCATGTCGGGCACGAATGCCGTATACCAGAAAATCTGCTGCGCCACGTTGCCTTTAGCCAGGTACGGCAGGTACGTATAAAAATCCATCCCCCGGGCGCCCGGAGGGGCGTACTTGTCGAGCCACTCAATGTACTTGCGGAGCGCGTACTTCGCAGCCGGGCCGTTGACATCGCCGCCGCGGCAAACACTGGAACCGACCGGGCGATCATTTTGGTCAACACGAATCCCCCATTCATCAACCGGCTTGCCGTTCGGTATCCCCTTGTCTCCGTTGCCGGCCATGGACAGCCACGCGTCCGTGAACCGCCAGCCGAGATCGGGCGCCTTCTTGCCGTAGTCATTGTGGCCGTAAACCTTTACGCCGTCGATCTCCTTCACGTGCTTGGTGAAGAACTCCGCGATGTCTTCATACGCGGACCAGTTTACCGGTACGCCCAGCTCGTAGCCGTAAATTTTCTTGAATTGAGCTTTGAAATCAGGCCGCTTGAACCAGTCGTAGCGGAACCAGTAGAGGTTCGCGAACTGCTGGTCCGGAAGCTGGTAGAGCTTGCCGTCCGGGCCGGTGGTAAAAGATTTTCCCATGAAATCGTTGACGTCGAGCGTGGGGAGTGTAACGTCCTTGCCCTCGCCTTTCATGAAATCTTCCAGAACAACCACATACGGGTAGCGCCAGTGGGTGCCTATGAGATCGGAATCGTTTATGTAGGCGTCGTAGATATTCTTTCCCGACTGCCACTGGGTCTGAAGCTTTTCGATCACGTCTCCTTCCTGGATCAGATCGTGCGCGACTTCTATCCCCGTAATCTCATAGAAGGCCTTGGCTAACACTTTCGATTCGTAATCATGAGTCGAGATGGTCTCCGACACAACCTTGATCTTCATACCTTTGAACGGCTCCGCCGCCTTGATGAACCATTCCATCTCTTTCATCTGCTTCTCTTTAGTCAGCGTCGACGGTTGGAACTCGGTGTCCACCCATTTCTTTGCCGCATCCAGGGGCGGCAGTGCTTTTTTACAGGCAGTGGAAACGGCAAACACCGCAGCCATGATGCAACAGAACAATAAGCTCTTTCTCAAACGATTGTGAATCATTGTTGCTCCCTCCTTATTTTAAATTTATTCGATTCAGGAACGTGCTGCCCCTCTTTCAAAGCCCGTACATCCCGCATCATTTGAATTTCAGCCCAGCCGGGAAAAGCATCGCGCCGGTTATCCGAAACGCATAACGATGACGAGCCAGACAATTGAAATCGGCAAGGCAAACCAGAGGCTCCAGTCGGTCAGCCCCACCCATGCTATATTGATATACGCGCTGCAGAGCAGCCCTATAAAGAAACGGTCGCCGCGCGTTGTGGAGATCGGAAGAAATCTCCGACGTTCGATTGAGGGCGCTATGACCTCCCACACACCCATTCCCACCAGCATGAGCGCAATAATAATAAAGAAACCGGCAGTAATCGGCGTCCAATACATCCATTCTAATTTCATTGCCGTTCCTCTTTTTTTATACCCGGCCCAGGGCAAAGCCCTTGGCCATATAATCGCGCACGAACCAGATCACCAACGCGCCCGGTACGATGGTAAGCACCCCCGCTGCCGCCATAAGACCCCAGTCAAGACCGGTCGCGCTGATCGTTCGCGTCATGACCGCCCCGATCGGTTTCGCGCTCGTTACCGTCAACGTCCGGGCAAACAGCAACTCCACCCAACTGAACATGAAACAGAAAAACGCCGTAACCCCCACCCCGGCCCGGATCAAAGGGATAAATATGGTGACAAAGAATCGGGGTAAACTATACCCGTCGATAAAGGCTGTTTCATCAATTTCACGGGGAATACCGGACATGAAGCCTTCCAATATCCACACAGCCAGGGGTACGTTGAACAGGCAGTGCGCCAATGCCACCGCTATATAGGTGTCTATAAGACCGATAGTGGAATAGAGCTGGAAAAACGGCAGCAGGAAAACAGCGGCCGGCGCCATGCGATTGGAGAGCAACCAGAAAAAGATATGTTTGTCCCCTATAAAAGTATAGCGTGAAAAGGCATACGCAGCCGGCAGGGCAACGGTCAGCGATATCATGGTGTTGATGGTGACGTAGATAATGGAATTGATAAATCCTGAATACCAGTCCGAGTCAGTAAATATTTTTATATAGTTTTTCCATGTCGGATCAGCCGGGTACAGGGTTAACGTGCTGAGGATATCGGCGTTGGTTCTCAAAGACATGTTGAGCATCCAGTAGATCGGAAGAAACAGCAATATAAAATATACGGCCAAAGCAATTGTTTTCTTTTTTCCTTTCATATTCTGGCTCCCTTCCCGACGTTCTGGAGTACCTGGTAAAAAACAAAACACAACAGCAGTACGATTAAGAAGTAGATGAGCGAGAAGGCTGAAGCCATTCCCAGGTCGAATTGGCCGGTGGCGATCTTTACCAGATAAATGGACAGGAAGGTGGTGGCATCGCCCGGACCGCCTCCGGTGAGCACAAAGGGTTCCGCGTAGATCAAAAAGCTGTCCATAAAGCGAAGGAGTAATGCGATCGTGAGCACGCCGCGCATTTTCGGCAGCTGGATGTAACGAAACGTAGACCAGGCAGACGCGCCGTCGATCTTTGCCGCCTGATAGTACATCTCGGGGATCGCCCTCAACCCGGCATAGGCAAGGAGAGCGACGAGCGGCGTCCAGTGCCATACCTCCATGAGCATCAGAGTGATCCAGGCATCGAGAGGCCTCCTCGTATGATCGAAGGCTAGACCCAGGCTGTTGATCGCGGCGCCGAACAGCCCGATATCCGGCCGTGTAAAGATTATCCAGATCGAGCCGATCGTGTTCCAGGGAATGAGGAGCGGAAGCGCGAGCGTGACCAGGCTGAATGAGACTCCCCATCCCTTTTTCGGCATCGCCAGCGCTATGAGAATACCGAGCGGCATCTCGATTAATAGCACAAGCCCGGAAAAGAGGAACTGACGCCACAATGCGTCATGCAGGCGATAGTCGTGCAGAACTTTCTTGAACCATTCGGTGCCCACGAAAACGCTTTCGCCCGGAGCCAAGATGTCCTGGACCGAATAGTTTACCACGGTCATAAGCGGAATAAGGGCGCTGAAGGCGACAAAGGCCAGTACCGGCACCACCAAAAACCACGCTTTATTGTTTTCCCACTTTTCCATCACATCTCCCCTGCTACTTAACCAGACGGCCGTCGGCAAACAGCCGTATCCATTGCGGCGGAAACACAAGCCAGGCCGTGCCCCCGGGAACCGGTTTTCCCTCAGGAAGCTTGGCCTGTAAAGTTTTACCAGCCAGCGTCAGCGTAACGATTTTGTAGCTGCCCAGATCCTCAACCGCTTTAATATCGGCGGGCACCCCGTTTTTCCCGGGCTCGGAACTCAGTTCCAGATACTTCGGCCGAATTCCCAGCTCCAGCTTTCCTCGCGCCTTTCCTCCCAATTCCGTTGTTTTTTGGTCTAACAGTATCCTCGCACCATCAATGTGAGCGACATTTCCGTTAAGGGTGCAGCTCAGAAGGTTCATCCCCGGACTGCCGATGAAGTATCCCACAAACGTATGCTCCGGATTCTCGACAAGATCCTGGGGAGTGCCGATCTGCACGATTTCCCCTTCATACATGACCACCACCTTCTCGGCAAAGGTAAGGGCTTCCATCTGATCGTGGGTGACGTATATCAAGGTCAGCTTCAATTGTTCATGTATTTCTTTGAGTTTACGCCTGAGATGCCACTTCAGGTGCGGATCGATTACGGTCAGCGGCTCATCGAATAGAATGGCAGCCACATCGCTTCGTACCAAACCCCGTCCCAATGAGATTTTCTGCTTGGCGTCTGCCGCCAGTCCGGCTGCTTTCTTTTTAAGAAAAGGAGTAAGGTCAAGAATTTCAGCCACCTCGTGAACCCGCTTGATTACTTCATTTTTCTCTATGCCTCGATTTCGCAAGGGAAAAGCCAGGTTATCGAACACCGTCATGGTGTCGTACAGGACCGGGAACTGAAAGACCTGGGCGATATTGCGCTTTTCCGGCGGCATGGCGGTAACATCCCTGCCGTCGTATAATACGCGTCCTCTGCTGGGGGTGACCAGGCCGGAAATGATGTTCAACAGGGTGGTTTTACCGCAACCGGAAGGGCCGAGCAGGGCGTATGCGCCGCCGTCGTCCCATACGTTATGGATCCGTTTGATGGCGTAATCCGACTCTCCCGCAGGGTTGCGGACGTAGGCGTGAGCGATTTCATTTAATTCTATGCAGGCCATGCCGGTCTCCTATCTGACCCTTTGTTGAACGGCGATGCAAACAGCGCGCCGGCTGTATCGTATACAAAAAAACAAGCGGGGTTGACGTAAATCGTTATTTCTTGCCCTATACGGAGAGGATTAACCCCGTCCTCCTGAACCACCAGACGGGAATCGCCGTGGCTGACATGGATGAATGTTTCGGACCCGTTTATTTCCGCCAATTCAACCTTCACGCGTAATTCGGCATCCTTATCGCTGACCCTCGAAAGAAAAAAATGATTAGGCCGAATGCCGAATATATAGCTTCCGGCGGGCACGGATTTCAGATGGCCGTCCAATGGAAATTCAATGTCCTGCTCCAGCCGCACGGCATCCCCCCGGACGGCGCCGTTCAGATAGTTAATCGGCGGATCGCTGAATAGCTGGGCGACCTTGAGCGTCGCCGGATTATGATATACTTCCGGGGTGGACCCGGTCTGTAAAACGCGCCCCTCATCAATGACCACGATGTTGCCCCCCAGCATCAAGGCCTCTGCCGGCTCCGTTGTGGTATACACGACAATGGCCTCCCGCTTTTTGAATATATCCTGAAGTTCAACTTGAAGTTCCTCGCGCAATTTATAATCCAAGTTGACCAGCGGCTCGTCGAGTAATAACAGGTCGGCGTCTTTGGCCAGAGAGCGGGCGATGGCCGTGCGCTGCTGCTGGCCGCCGCTGAGCTCCGCGGGGAATCGATCGAGCAGATCTTCAATATGCAGCATGGCGGCCGTTTCGCGGACTTTTCGATCGATCTCAATTTTGCTCATTCCGCTCATCTTAAGGGACGAGGCGATATTTTTGTATACGGTCAGGGAAGGATAGTTCACGAACTGCTGATATACCATGGAAACGCTTCTTTTACGGACCGACATGCCGGTTACGTCCCTTCCATTCACCAGAATACGACCCGAAGTCGGCCGGTCCAGACCCGCCATTAAACGAAGAAGCGTGGTCTTGCCGGCCAATGTATGGCCGAGCACCACAGTGGTGGTGCCGATTTCAAGCTCCAGGCTGATGTTGTTTAAGTGGGTTTCGGCGACCACCTTTTTGGTAACGGAATCGAGAACAATGCCCATCATTATTGCTCCTAGCATTGTAAATCTATCGATGGAATATTCTTAACTGATAGAAAAAAACCATGTTGAGAAGCGTACGGAAACCAAAAGATATTATATAAAATGCACGCCGTCCGTTTCCGGGTGCTCATGGTTGAAGCGCCTTTTTTCTTTAGAGTGGTCTGAAAAATAAAAAAAGCCATGACAGAAACGCGCACGCCCTTTAAGTGCTCATCATCCATCAGGGCTTACTCTTTTTTCTCTCGCCCGAAGATTATTATGGGAAAACTATTCCTCTGAGTTTTGTGTGTGTATCGGTATGTGTCAAGAATTATTTTTAGCAATGGTAAACTTTCCCCGCAATGAAGTGCCGGCGATTCTAATGAGCCCGCTCTTAATGACTAAAAAGATGGGACGAGGTGGTGGATATCCCGACCGCCCCGGAGGCGAGTATCTCATGTATCTCTTCTTCACTGGTGATCAGCCCCCCGGCTATGACCGGTATGGAGACGGTCATCCTGATCTTTTTCATTATCTTGGGGAGTATCATACCGGGAAGGATCTCCAAAGCGTCCGGTTTTGATTTCTCGATGACGCCGAGCCCCCCTGCAAGAGACTCCGAGTCCAGGACGAACATTCTTTGAATTGAGACCAGCCCCTCTTTCTGTATGCTCTTTATGAGATTGCTGCGTGTCGTGATGATTCCATCCGCCAGAATTTCCTTTGCCAGAAATCGGACTCCCGAAGCGTCCTTTCCGATCCCTTTCAGGAGATCGATGTCGGCAAAGACCAGCTTGCCATATCTTTTTGCCTGTTCAACGATGTGCGGAAGGTCAAAAATGGTGCCTCCTAAAATAAAAAGCATATTTATGTGATTCAATGCCTCAACATTGATATTTTCAATATCCCTAAAAGCCGCAATTACCGGATTATTCCGCAGAGCCGTCAGAAAATCCAATGCCAGCCTCCTTTCAACGATGCTAATCATTGTTGCTGAAACCGAAATATAAGTCAAGACTATAACTCAGCATAAATAATAGCTTGTTGCATAATTAATCAAAATTATTCATTTTTACCCCCGCCGCCTTCGGCGGCGGGGGTAAAAATCATTGATTATTGACTTTGTAACAAGTTTAATATACTCCGTCAAAAAAATGTTGTTAAATATTGCTGTTTCTCCTATTAATGTCCTACTTTTTAATGTCCTGCTTTTTTATATATGAGAGCACCAAAAAACAGACGCGTCTTTGTAATCGGATACGGCGCCGCAACGCCGCTCGGGGCAACGTTCGAAAAATCGTGGGAGCGGGCTGTCCGGGGTGAAGCAGGGTTCAGGAAGGTAACCCGCTGCCGGGTCCGGACCGCATGCGACGTCGTGGGCGAGATACCGGACTGGGACCCGCGCTCCCTTGATTTCGCCGACAAAAAGGAGATATACAACTGGAGTGCTGATTTCGTGCTCCTCACCATGGCGGTCTGCCAGGAGGCGCTCCGGGACGCGGGCCTTGAAATCGATACGGAGACCGGGCCGAGAACCGCCTGCCTCATCGGCTCCGCCCTTAACGGCTCCGATGCGTACCGGAAGGCAATGGACAACTACCTCACCAGAGGCCCGCTGAAAGTGAGCCCCTACCTTCTGCCCAACCTGTGCGCGAACCTCCCCTCGGGCAAGGCGGGGATGCTCCTGGGATTCACCGGGCCCATCTTCTCACCCGAGGGGGCGTGCGCCTCGGGCAATCACGCCATAGGAATCGGCGGCCGCATGATACGGGACGGCGACGTGGACTTCGTGCTTGCCGGCGGGGTGGACACCTGCATCATACCCGAGATCATTCACGGGTTCGAGAACATGAACGCCACGATCAAGATCAGGCCGGGCGACCGGGCGTTCACCGCTCCGTCCCGGGCTTCGCGTCCGTTCAGCATAGACCGGAAAGGCTTCGTTCTTTCAGAGGGGGCCGGAGTCGTCGTTCTGGCGGCGGATGAAATGATTACGGCGTACGGGCTCAAGCCAAGGGCGGAGCTTCTCGGCATCGGGTGGAACTCCGACGCCTTCCACATAACCAGGCCCAATAAGGATACCATCATCATCGCTATCCGCATGGCCATTGAAGACGCGGGGCTAAAGCCTTCCGACATCCAGTACGTCAACGCGCACGGCACCTCAACCCTAAAAGGCGATTCGACCGAGATCGAGTGCCTCAAGGCCGTGTTCGGGAAAGACATGGAGAATATCCCGGTGTCGTCAAATAAATCGCAGATCGGACATACGATCGGCGCGGCAGCCGCCATAGAGGCTGCCTTCGCCATTGAGGGGATGCGGCGGGGAATCATCCTCCCCACGGTAAACTACATCCCGGACCCGGAGCTTGCGGGCGTGGACGTCGTTCCCGACAAGGCCCGCAGCCAGAGCCATGAGATCGTTCTTTCCAATGCATTCGGCTTCGGCGGCACAAACTGCTGCGCCGTGTTCAGGGGCGTGTGATGAAGCCGAAGCCCTTCAGGCCGGAGCCGTACGGCAACGACGGACGATACGTCCGCGATACCACAAGCGGCGAGATTTGGCACCGGTGCCAGTACCGGACTCTGTACGCGGACACAGACCGGTCCGAGGTCGTGTATCATTCCAATTATCTCAGATATTTTGAATTCGGCAGGACCTCGCTCATGCGGGATACCGCCTATCCCTACCGGGAGATCGAGAAAAGCGGGTACGTCTACCCGATCATCGATCTCGGCATCACCTTTTACAAGCCGCTCTATTACGACGATCTGATATGGATACACACCCGGCCCATCGAGCTTGAGCGGGTGAAGCTCACGTTCGACTATATCATCACCCTTGCCCAAACGGGCGATATGATCTGCCGCGGTTTCACCCGCCACTGCGCGCTCAACAAGAGGGGCATGCCGGTGGCTGTTGATGAAAAGACGGTCCACCTATGGAAAGCCTTTCCCAAATAATACCGGTCACCATTCCCGTGGCGGATTACCTCCGCGATCACGTGCACAACGAGCGGGCCGTTTTCCCGGCGGTCGAATCCATGGCCGTCCTTGCCCGGTCCTGCCTGCCGCTCCTGCACGGCTCCGCCGCGATCCGAATGGATCAAGCCGATTTTATTAAATTTCTGCAGATCGACCATGATGCCGCGCACATTGAAGCGCTCAATGAAGTAACAAGGCTTGACAACGGCGCTGTTTCTTGCCGGCTCATTACGGTCCGAAAACAGGGAAAATCAGGCATCGTACGCCGGATTGAACACGCGTCGTGCATCTTAAACAAGAGCGCCGTTCCTCCGAAAGAACCGCCGCTCGACACTATCCTGGGCCTTGAAGGCGTGTGCATTCAATTGAGCATGAAACAGGTCTACAGCGAACTGATCCCCTTTAAATCCGCGTATCAAAACATCAATGAGCTCTTTGTCACGGACCAGGGCGCGATCGCGATCGTTGACGGGGGAACGGATAAGGCTCCTTCCGAACCGCTCGGTTCCCCGTTTCCCCTGGACGCCTCATTTCACGCTGCGTGCGTGTGGGGGCAGCGCTTTGCCGGCATTGTAGGGTTCCCGGTCCATATTGACCGGCGTATCATTATGCAAAAAACCAGGCCGTACCAGACCTATATAAGCAGAATAACGCCGGTCAAGGCCGGCCCGAGCCTGCTCATATTCGATCTCTGGATCTACTCTATCGAAGGCAGGCTGTGCGAGGAAGTCCGGGGCCTGCACCTTAAAGACGTCAGCGGGAAAAAGCTCCTGCCGCCGGAGTGGATACGAAGCGGGAAGGACAAGAGGCTTGAATCCGTCAGGTCCGCATGCAGGGAGCTTTCCCTGATCGAGCTTGCGACCGTGACCAAGCCGTGCGAAGGGATATTGTCCCCTCCGGAAATGGAGCGGTTCAGAAGCATGCGTGAAAAGCGGGGCAAAAGCTTTGTCGCTGCGCGGCTTGCGCTGAAAAAGCTCTCGCGAGGGTCATCCGGAAGCGACATGACGGCGCCGGCGAGCTCGATTACGACCATAGAGCCGGACGGCAGGCCTGCATGTCCGGTCACCGGCGGCGAGGATACCCGGTGGTGCACCGCATCCCATGACGCGCGATTCGCGGTTGCGGCGGTATCCGATCGCCGGATCGGAATAGACGTGGAGGAAATATCAGGCCGCGTTCTCAAATCGCAGCGCCTGTATATGCACGAGGAAGAGCTCCCTCTCGTGAAAAGCCACGCTCTCGGGGACCGGGAAGCCTCGGCCAGGGTGTGGAGCATAAAGGAGGCTGTGTCAAAAGCGGCAGGCATGAATCTTGCAGATGCGTGGCAGAGGACAAGGGTGAAGGAAATCGGCAGGGAAAAAAGCGTTATTCTGATCGATGATGAAACTCACGAGGCCATCCATGCTGTTGTGGACGGGCATATCTTTACTGTGATTGTGATGAAATCCTGAGACTAGAAGTTTACTCAAAAATAAATATCTGAACTAATTTGTCATTGCGAGGAGCGCAGCGACGAAGCAATCTTGTTATTGCTACACTAAACATTCATTAAAAAGAGATGTTTTTTCATGACTTCTATATTGTATATACCCAGATCGCTTCACTTCGTTCGCGATGACAGGTAAAACAAATGTATACTATGGAGCTCATTATATTGTTAATTTTTTCCTACCTTGCCGGCTCAGTTAACTTCTCCATTCTCCTCTTTAAGCTCCTGGGCAAAGAAGACCCGCGTACAAGCTTTTCCGGCAATGCAGGGGTAACCAACGTGTACCGACAGGCAGGCATGGTATGGGCGGCAGTCGTGCTTCTCCTGGACGTTGGCAGGGCGGCTGCAATTGCCCTGTTTGCAGAGCACTTTCTAACACCGGGCCAGGTACCGTGGCCGGGGCTTAGCCTCGTGATCGGGAATCGCTTTCCCTGCTTTCATCGGTTTAAGGGAGGCAAGGGGGTGGCGGCGTATCTCGGATTTTCCCTGCCGATAACCCCCCTGGGCGCTGCCCTTTCCGCCCTTGCATGGGTGGCAATCTACCTGTTGAAGCGGACGCCTTTCATCGCTTCCTTCGCCATGATTTTTGTCCTGGGCCTGGGCATTATCGCTGGTTGTAGTTATAAGCCCGCGGCTATTGTCGGAACCATACTGACGGTACTTTTCATAATCTACGGCCATAATAAGAATATCACGGAATTCATCCGGAAAATTCCAAGGAGTAATTCAAATGCATGATAAAAACCCTGTCCGATGTCCCTCCCCATCTGTTAAAAGAGATCGAACACTTTTTCGCGGTCTACAAGGAATTGGAAAATAAAAAAGTCGGAATTGAGGGATGGAAGGATAAAGAGAGCGCCCTGGAAATAATCGAGGAAGCAAAACAACGATATAAGCAATGATATGCCTTATGAAGGCGGGGTTGCGCAACCCCGCCTTCATGCCTTGAGGAGCCTCTCGCCGGAAACAATCTTCTGATCCTTGACGATGCGCTTAACCAGGCCGGCGAGCACGCTTCCCGGCCCCGACTCGATAAAGGTTGCAGCCTCCGCGTTGCAGGCGGCGAGCACCGACTTTTCCCACTGCACGGGGCTTGAAAGCTGAAGCACGAGCTTTCTCCTGATCTTCTCGGGATCATTCTCCATGAGCCCGGTAACGTTATCGATGAATTCCATCCGCGGCTGCTTGAAGGTAAAATCCGCAAGAAAGCCGCTGAATTCATCGGCAACCGGCTTCATGAGGGACGAGTGGAATGGGGCGGACACGTTCAGCTCAACAGCCCTGCCGGTCCCTCCGTCGTTGACGAGCCGTACGGCCGCGTCCACGGCTTCCTTTTGGCCGGAAATGACCACCTGGGTCGGCGAATTGAAATTGGCTATCTCGATCACGCCCGAGCTTCTGCTCTTCTCGACGATATCTTCCAGCTTGGTCTTATCTATGCCGATAACCGCAGCCATGGTGCCGGGAGTGTTCTTCACCGCCTTCTCCATAAGCTCGCCGCGCCTCCGGACGATCCGCACCGCATCGGCAAAATCGACGACGCCGGAGTGAACCAGGGCGTTATATTCGCCCAGGGAATGCCCCATCACGATATCCGCCCGGTACCCCCGGGCATCGATCGCCTTGCTGAAGGCTATCCCCATGACGAGCAGGGCGGGCTGGGTATTTGAGGTCCTGGTGAGCTCCTCATCCGGACCCTGGTCAATGAGCACGCTCAAGGAAAAGCCCAGGATATAGTCGGCGGTGCTGAAAAGCTCCTTCTGCTCTTCGGACATGGAGCCGAGCTTGTTTCTCATTCCGACCGACTGAGACCCCTGACCCGGGAACATGTACACGGTTTTTCCGCCCATCGCTTGACCCTCTATGTCCCTTCAGCTGAGAAACAGCTTCATAATTGCTTCACGGTCATACTTGCCCGTGGATGTTGCTGGAATCTTGCCGACCAGGCGCACCCTGCGCGGCACGGCAAAGGGCTCAAATTTTTCCGAGAGGATCCTCTTCAGCTCCGCCTCAGCGATGTCACCCTCAATAACAGCGGCAATATCCGCGTCCCTTCCCTTCCTTCCCGGCAAGGAAACGACGAAAGCGTCGCAGATTCCCGGAATCAGCTTTATCTTATCCTGAACCTCGTTTAAATCAACCCTTTTTCCCCCCACCTTCACTACGCCGTCGGCGCGGCCGAGGAGAATGAATCCGCCCCCGCTTTCGAATTTTACCCTGTCTCCGGTCATATAAAAACCCTGTTCATCAACCGGCAGATCGGGCGAAATGAGTAATGATTTAACGCATATCCGCTCTTCCCTGGTCTTGCACTGCACCCAGGCGAAGGGTTCGAGCAGCTCACGTCCGACTGCGGCGCACTTGCACGCGATGCCTCCTGTTTCTGTTGAGCCGTAAATCTCCTCAACCCCGACCCCCGTCTGCCGGTAAAAATAGATGCCGTCCTCCCGGTCAAGCGGCCCTGCGGAGGAAAACGCTATCCTGAGATGCCGTGCATGAATGGCAGCGCCGTTCAATATCCGGTAATGAACCGGCACGCTTACCAGTACCGTTGCCGGATTCTCTTTCAGTGCGCCGATGATCTCCTGGGGAAAAACGTAGTTCTTTCCCAGAACCGTGGCGGACGCGAGAAAGGGAACCAGCACGGTATACAACAGCCCGTAGATATGGTAGGGCGGCACGGTTGAGGCGATGAGGTCATCCGGGATGATGCGGTACTTCATTCTCAGATTGTTCGATTCAGCAAGCATATTGACCGGCGTTTTTGACCAGACCGCGGGCTTTCCCGTCGAGCCGCCGGTAAAAAGCGTAAGAAACACCGAATTCAGATCACGCGACCGTCGCGTCGCAAAAGCATCCCGCGGTCCGCGCTCCGGGACTATGCCCCGGATGCCGGACGGCAGATCAACGGAGCCGTCGGATATCGCATGCGTGAAGCGTGTAATCTCGCGGGTCTCCGATAAAACCTGCGCCGACAATGAATGGGGAAGGATCAACGCGGGACCGCCGGCAAGCGCTGCGATCAGCGCCGCGGTGATGATCCCCCGGTCCTCGGTGCAGATGCAGACCGGCTTGTCATCTATATCAAGCCGGGAAAATATTTCTAAAAAACCTGCTGCGAGGCCGTACACATCCGCATAAGTATATTCTGAAGCGATGAAATCCTTATCCGGCACCGGCGGCCCCGCCAGAATCTTCTCGATGAGCTGCTGTATATGATTCATGAGGCAGCATAAAAAAATATTTAGAAGAAGATCAAGAATAATTTATGCTATGAATCGGGCTCGAAATTCTTTCTGGCCCTTGCAAACGACGGAAGATGTTTCAGCAAATACAGAAGGCTATGCCGGTGCTGCCAGAGCCGGAACATGAACTTCCTGCGCCACGCCGGACTTGAATAAAACCGCTTTACGTGCTGATTGTAGAGCCGGTCGAGCCGCTCGCGCGATTCTATGGCCTTGGGGACAAAAACAAAATTAAGGCAGTTCATCTGCTGCCAGTCGTTCTCCAGCATTCCCTCCTCTTCGATCGCGGACCAGATGGGAGCGCCGGGAAAGGGTGTAAACTTCGCCATGTTCTGATCGTCAAGCCCGAGGGAGATGACGAAATCGCTCGTTTTTCTTATAGACTCCTCCGTTTCGCCGGGCAATCCCATCATGAACAATCCCTTGACCCTGAGTCCCTGGCGCTTGATCCGCTCCACCGTGTCCCTTACCTCCGCAAGGGTAACCCCCGACTTATGCCGTGCGAGGATCCCCTCATCCGCCGACTCGATCCCCACGGACACCATAAGGCAGCCGGCGGCCTTGAGCATGCGAAGCAGATCATCGTCCGCGTATCCGACTCTGACCGCACAGTTGAAGTTCATGCCCAGGGGCCCGGATGCGAGCATGCCGCACAGCTCCTCGATCCGTCTCCGGTTCAGGGTGAATAGATCGTCATAGATGTTTACATGGCGCACGCCGAAGCGGAAACGGAGGTCTTTCATATGCTCATAGATGTATCGGGATGAATTGTATCTGAATCCTCTCCTGAAAACGGAGCGGTCGCAGTACGAGCATTGGTACGGACATCCGCGGCTGGTGATCATGGTCGCCCCCGGCGCCTTTATATAGCTGAAAAGAGGAAGATTATACCCGCCGGGAAAACCCGCGAGCTTCTCATATGCCGGGAAGGGGAGCGTGTCAAGGTCGGCTATTTGTCCGCGCGGCGGATTAGCGACAACGCGGCCGCCTTCTTTCCGCACCAGGCCCGGAATTGATTGCGGATCATGGCCGTCGGCAAGCTCCCCGATAGTTACTTCGCCCTCGCCCATGCTCAGATAGTCAATGTCAGGATAATTTTCCAGAAGAACTCCGCCCAAAGCGGATATATGCACGCCGCCAAAAACAACGACAATGCCGGGCCGTTTTTTCTTTATTAAAGAAGCCAGACGGTATCCGTCCAGGAATCCGGAAGTTGTTGCTGAAAACCCGACCAGATCCGGATCATGGGACTCTATTATTTTTATATTTTTTTCGGCTTCATGCGGAGCATGGGGTCCCAGGCAATCGTGCACAAAAACTTCATGCCCCCCCTGTTCAAGAAAAGCCGCAATGGACAGGAGTCCGATAGGAGCCATCCGGTTGGCTACGGCCGCAAGGTCTTTCTTCCCCTTGATCCAGTTCGAACCCGCGGGATGAACCAGTACGATTCTCATGGGAACTAGAAATGCACACCGGCTGAAATTTCCATGCCTACCTCATGATGAGCCGCCTTTTTATTCCCGTCCAGGTATATGAACGGATCCCTGCCGAGGACGATATACGAATAGGCATAGGTGACATTTATCCCTATGGTAAGGGGAAAGTATTTATTCAATGAGAAGTGCGGCCCGAACCCTCCCCGTATGGTATAGCCGTTGAACCTTGTTTTGTTCACCTGCCGTGAAGCATAGAAGGCGCTTATCGTTTCCAGAAAATGTCCTGAACCGTACAGGCGCGCAAGCTCCGCTCCGAGAAAACGGGAGCTCCGCAACGCGGCTGCGGGGAGGAGCCGGCCGCCGAATATCTGTCCCGCGACCGCGTAGAAGTTGAGGATGAAATTCATGGCATTGCTCCGGGGACCGAAGATCAGGTCCACTATCGGGCCGGCGGCCCAATAGTGGTAGCTCATGAGCCTGCCCCGGAGCATCTCATAGCCTTCAACGGTATCATAATATGCATCCTGGTCCACGATGACGCTGTCGACGAACTCGTGCCCGTATCGCCCTCTGATCCCGAACTTGATGCCGGTAAAGTCGAACCCCCGCCGCTGCTTAAACTTGACGGCCGGCGGCATGAGATCAAGCTCTCCCCCGCCGCTGACAAACGTCTGGAGCAACTGATAATCGCGCGGCAATATGTACGCCGTGAAGAGATCCGGCCGGTAGGCATTGAAAACGCGCTCCTCTTTTTCGAAGACGCCCCGATAGGGGGTGCCGAATCCGAAGAACCCCGCGACCCGGACGACTGAATCATGAAAGCCGCCGACGGGCTTTTTCTCTTCGATTGAACCCCCCCATTGCTGATCCTTCCTCTCGGCGATATACACGGTCTTGCCGTCGCTGTATTCCAACCGCTCGATCTCTATGCGCGGAAGCGACTTCTCTTCTGCTGATCCCTCAGGGGTATACACGATATCGCTGCCGGTTACCCGTTTGATTATCCCTTTGATCGCCGAGCCGTCCTTTCGGTACAGGGTATCCGGCGCATAATTCACCACCCTGCCGTCGTCATATACGATTTTGATGACAGTGCCTTTATCAACAACGTCAAAGGCGCGGCCGGCCCCGGGATTGAATTCAATCCGGCTCTCCGTAATCTGTATAATCCTGCCTTTTACAACAGTGCCGTCTTTAAGATATATAGTATCTGCGTAAGCAACGGTTGCGGCAAAAATAAGCACGATAGATAATATAAATTTTCGCATTGGGGAACCTCTCTGTATTTCTATATATGTGTGGAACTGCCCACTAAATAATTAACTTGAGTTAGGCGATTTTTAATTAAAGCAGTCCCCCTCCCTTGACGGGAGGGGTGAGGGGAGGGTGAAATAGATTTTTGGTATACAAAAGTCACCTATTCGCCATAAGTTAATCACCCCCACCCCCAGCCCTCCCCCATGTAGGGGGAGGGAGTAAGAGATATTAACAAAATTAGCCATTCGAGTAATTAATCTTTTATTCATTGTATATACTTTCAATAAAAAAGTCCAATTTTTTTCAAGCATTCGACAGAATCATTCCAGCCGCAGTATTTCTTTGAGCAGCGGAGCGTATTTCTTTCCAACCGGCAGGGAGCTTTTCTCCTCGTCGTTCAGGAATGCGATATACTGCCCGCCGATAAAGTACTCCACCACCGCTATATACCGCATGTTGACAATATGCTGTTTGTGAATTCTGATGAAGACGTCATGCGGCAATTTCCTTGCAATATCCTTGAGCATTATGCGGATTTCATATTCCTGACTAACGGTGTGGATGGTGGTCTTCTTCCCATGGGACGTAAAGTATATGATATCCTGATACGGGAGTATAGTATACCTCCCCTGATGCTTGAACGAAAAACCCACCCCGCCCTCCGGTTCAGCCTTCCGCTCCGCCCCTCTTTTGAGATTTAAAAATTTTTCAATGGATTGATTGAACCGCTCCATGCTGAACGGCTTTAACAGATAATCCACGGCATGAAATTCAAAAGCCTTGAGCGCATAGGTGTCGTACGCGGTAGTAAAAACTATATAGGGGAGCTTTTTCAGTCGTTCCAGTATCTCAACTCCGGACATCTGGGGAAGATGGATGTCCATAAACACCAGATCATAGGAATTCCGGGAAAGCTTGGCAAGCGCGTCCGCGCCGTTTTTGGCTATACCGGCGAGCTTCAGTTCGGAACGGGTAAGTAAATATTCCACCAACAGCTCGCGGGCCGGCATTTCATCCTCAACTATGAAAACAGAAAATGTATCATCCGAATCCATATTCAGGACACCCCGGAGATCGTTTTTGTCTTTCGGTAACGATATGACATGTTCACTTCCACGCCGCCGGCATCTGCATTGCGCACGCTGAATTCAACGTCGTCAAAGTGATAATTCAAACGCTTCCTGATGTTGCCGAGCGAGCGCGAATAAATATCCCCGGACTTCAGGCCCGATCCGTTGTCACAAACCGAGATCGATACGCGGTCCGCATCAGCCGCGGCGGACACGCGTATCATTCCCCTCTCCTCCCGCTTCCATATGCCGTGCTTCAGCGAATTCTCCACAACCGGCTGGATCGTCAGCGGCGGAATGAACACTTCGGAAAAATCGCCGCTCCTTTCCATCATGATGGAAAGCGTATCGCTGAAGCGCAGCTCCTCGAGCTCAAGATAATTCGCGACAAACCTCCATTCAGTATTAAATAAAATCAGTGAACGGTGGGAAAGCTCGATTAAAAAACGGTAATTGTCGGCCAGCTTGATTATCGCCTCGTCCGCCCTGGCCGGATCTTTATTGATCAGGGCGTGCACGGTATTAAGGGCGTTGAACAGGAAATGCGGGCTCGCCCGCTCCTGTAATAGCTTGGATTTCGCCTCATTGTGGGCCTCAACGGTTTTCTTAAGAAATACGAGGGTACGAACGCGCGTGACGAGCTCATCCCGGCGGATCGGTTTCGTGAGATAATCGTTGGCGCCCAAATTGAAAGCGTGTACGAGATCTTCTATGCTGTTTCTGGCGGTGAGAAACACGATCGGGAGCTCGTACAGGGAAAACCGCTTTCTCAATTCCGCGCATATATCATATCCCGAAATATTCGGCATCATCACGTCGAGCAGGATACAATCAAACGAACGCTGCTGCATTATATTCATGGCTTCGGTTCCGCTTGTTGCCGATATAACGGCATAGTCTTCAAAGGATAAAAAATTCCTTATTACCTGCAGATTGATGATGTCGTCATCAACGATGAGCAGCTGCCCCGCGCTCCCCGACCGGCAATCATACGATCCGCCAGCCCGGTCACGTACCGTGTCCCGTCGATGTACCTGAGCGAAAAAAATCGGCGTGCTTTTTACCGTCCGGCACTCATGATCCGGACCCCGGTACAGAGGGAGCGTAAATGAAAATATCGATCCTTTCCCGACAACAGACTCCACGCCCAATTCACCGCCGTGCAGCTCTACAAGCTGGCGGGCAATGGAAAGCCCGATCCCGGCTCCGCCGTAGTGCCGGGGTATTGAAACATCCCCTTGCTCAAAGCATTCAAAAATGATTTCCCGCCTCTCCTCCGGTATGCCGATTCCGGAATCCGATACCGAAATCTTCATCCATCCTTCGTCATTATGGGTGATCGTTTCCGCGGATATGATTATAATTCCTTCATCGGTGAATTTTATCGCATTGCCGATAAGATTATGAAGGATCTGCTGCACCCTGTTCTCGTCCGCATGGATAAGCGGCCCCTCTGAAGCTATCGCGTTACATATGTCGATTTTTTTGTTCCCGATGAGCGGCCAGGAAAGGGCCAAAACAATCTCAACGACGGTATGGATGTCTACGGCATTGGGGCATAAAACGATATCCCTGTTTTTCAGCTTTGAAAAATCGCCGATATCATTAACGAGCCCGGAAAGGCGCATCCCGCTTGCCGCTATTAACGTGAGATTGTGCCGCGATTCATCATCCAGGGAATCGTTCTGCATCCCGATCATCGATTCCGCTATCCCGATTATGCCGTGAAGCGGCGTCCTGAACTCATGGGATACGGCGGCCAAAAATTCATCCTTCAATTTGTCAAGATCGACAAGCCTCCTGTTTTTACCTTCAAGCTCCACGGAGAGATTTTCGACCGCGCTTAACGTTCTGGAGAAACGGCGGGAGAGGAGAAAAGCCTGCGAAAAAATAAAAAAGAAAAGCCCGTACGGCACGACATATCCGGTGGGAATTATCATGTTGTTATATAGAAAATCATTGATCGCCGCCGTGACCAGCACGGAAAATCCGATCATGAAGGGTACGGCGTCTTCCCGTTTTCTCATCAGCGCACGGATTATCGCATACAAGCCATACACGCATACCAGGAACGACAGGATCTGAAAAAATCGCAGAGTATGCGTGTATATCTGCGAAGGCGTAACGATAACCACACAGGAAAAAACGATCCCCAAAAGCTGAAATGCCCGGAGCGCCTTTTTATTGAATTCATCGGGAAACAATACGCGAAGAAACATGAAAAATAGCGGAAAACTCAGGTAAAAGGTCAGATATTCAATCTTGTGAAGATAATTCCAGGGCATATCCGGAAAAATGCGAATCAGATAATATTTGCCGGTTACCAGTATGCGCACCGGTATAATCAGGCAGATAAGGCCGAAATAGAGGAAGGATGCGTCTTTTTTTCTCATGGCGAAAAGGACCAGATGATAACAGGCCATGATGAAGATTGAGCCGACGAGAAAGAAATCGAGGGTGAGTTTTTTTTCCCTCAGGTCATGGATGGAATGTTCCGTCCCAAGAATTATAGTATCCCAGACGCCTCCTTTTCGGTGGTGATAATTCGAAATATGCAGGATGATGTCAACCTCGTCTCCTATAGAAACAAAGCCGGCCACATCAGGCCAGTATCCGGGCACGGCCCGGGCAGGGGAGCGCGCAACGGTCCCGCCGTGCGCGATCCGCTGCCCGTTGATAAAAAGGGTATAGGCGGTAGCCATGGAGCGGACCAGAAGCGCCAGATCCTGTCTGATCCCGGATGCAGACGGCTTTTTCAATAACACGTGCAGCCGGTATGTCGCGTATCCATAGCCGGTTAGCTTCCTCCCATCAATGACCAGGTTGTTCCAGATACCCGGCACCCGGATATAGCGGGCGGCGGGAACCGATCCGGGTTTCTTATCCGGGAAATCGACTGAAAACTGTTCCCAGTAAAACTCCCATTCTCCGGTTAAATTAACCGGCCCGTCCAGTTCAAAATCCCAATCACGAAGATCCATTGTACCCTTTGACGCGAGCGGCTGTTTTTTCCCGAAAAAACCGCTGCCGCACCCGGCTCCCAGACAGAGCGGAATGATTACTGCCGCCAGCAGATATTGTATGCCCCTCCCCATAAATCCGATTGTACTCCGATTTCAGGCACTGTTTAAGGCTAACAATGTCAATATTGTGGTTGACCAGACTTTGTATTTTTTATACTATTGCAGGGTTTAGATTATCTTATCTGGAAAAATAATCAAGGAAAAAAAGTAATTAATAGGATCCGGCCTTGTTTTACGCAGAGATAAGCCTTGCCGTTGCGGCGACAGTCATTTGCCTGGTAATTTTTTTTTATAATATTGTAAAAAAATCCCGCTCCTCGTGCAACACGCTCCTCGCAGCAGCCGGACTTGCTTCCGCCGCATTATCTTCTCTCATAATCATAAACCGGCTCGATATCGGCATCCTCACTCCGGCGCTGGCGCAAAAAATAATTCTCTCCCTCCTGATGCTGGTGGGCACCCTGGTGTTCGCTTTCTTCTGGGTTTATCCGTATACAAAACCCGGAGGCATAATTATTGCCCTGATCGCCGGCATTCCCGGTTACCTGGTCAGCGGCATTACGGCTGCGAGCAGTGTTACGCTTGCTGAGCCGGCGCGCGCCGGTTCCTTCGCCGGTCTGATCGGCTCCGGATATCCGGCTTATCTCTTAACCGTCACCCTCTATCTGCTTGCAACGCTGATCGTAATACTATACAAAGCCGGGCAGCATGCAAACCGGGCGCTGCGAAACGACCTTTTATATCTTTTGGCCGGATTAATAGTGCTCTTCCCATCCTTCCTTGTCCCTGCCGTTTACCTTGAGTACTTCGGGGGCATCACGGACTTCAGCACGACGAGCGTCCTTCCTGCCGTCCCGTTGATCCTTATAATAATGAACTACGCCGCTTCAGATTACAGCACTATTGACATGAAAAAATTTTACGCTCGGGCATTCTACTGGCTCATCACCATACTCCTTCTCCTGGCGCCCACCCTTTTAATGATAAAATATAATACCCGGCAGTATCTGCAGGAAAAAATTCCCAGCCTGGCATTAGCTTTCATTCTGTTTTTATATCTATTTACTGTTTTTAAGTATATTCGGCCCCGAATCGCGGATCTGTTTGAGCGGGGGCGCCGCAATCTGATAACAAGACTTGATCAATTGTTTAACGATCTGAAGCGGGTCACTGAAAATATAAAACAGGAGGAGTACTGGGACAATTTTTTTGAAGCCCTGGCCGGCGGTTTTGCGGCGGCATTCGGGATACGCAACGCCTATTGTTTTCTTTACAACAAAAAAGAAAATAAATTCATTACTGCGTTCGGCACCGGGGAAAAAATACCTGACGTTGAGATTTTATCGGATCATCCCCTGTTGACGCTGTTATCCCGTACACCCGGGATAGTATATAAACCGGCCCTCCATTTTCCCGGAAGGCCGGATGACGGCAACAGTGCTCTTGAATTTTTCGAAAGGAACCGGCTCGAGGTTATACTGCCGTGTTACAACCCTGAGAAGGAAATGATAGGCTTGATCGCCCTGGGCCAGCTGCGGGGAAACAAAATCTATACAAAGTCTTTCCTCTCCGCACTGGAGCTGTACCGGATTCAGTTCCAGCACCATCTTGCCAATGCCCTCATGCTCGAACAGGTCAGGGCCACGCAGGTGATCAAGCACGACCAGATAGTCGTCAGCAGCATAAAAAATAAAATCATACCCCACGGCATGAGCCAGCTGAGGGGCTACCGGATCAGCTCCCTGTATGTCAACAATTCCCCGTACGGCGGCGATTACTTCGATTCCATGCCGGTTGATGAAAACCGTATAGCGCTGTTTATATCCGACGCGTCCTATTCGGGAATCGATTCCGCGATCATATCCCTCGAACTGTATTCCGTTCTTCATTCCCATGCGAAACTATTCGATTCCCCGAATAAGATCCTGAACATGATGAACTGGGTCATCGGCTCCTCGGTATTCTCCAATAAATACGCCCAGGCGTTTTGCGCGATACTGTCCTCGTCCGGGGAGCTCTCTTATTCCAATGCGGCTTTTAATCCGCTGCTGGTATATAGTCCGGATGCCGACACGATCACCGAATGCGACATAAAGGGCCTCCCGGTCGGGGTGAATAAAAAATCGATGTACGAATCAAAAACTATTCAGCTGAATCCGGGAAGCGCCGGGATTCTTTATTCAGACGGCCTGGTTACCGCCATCAATGACAACGGCGAGGCTTATTCTATTGATCGCGTGCAGAACGTGCTCAGAAGGGCGAGGGAGACGGGGCCGGCGGATTTAGTAAAAATCATACACGCCGACCTGCAACATTTCATCAAAGAAAAGAAACAGATTAATGATATGAGCGTCATTGCCTTTAAATTTCAGTAAAGAGGATTCGGCAGTGAAAGGACTATCGAATGATCTGGCTGCGGCAATAAAAAAATACAAAAGCATAATGATCGTGGTTAAGGGATCGCCCGATCCGGACGCAATCGCTTCATCCTATGCCTTAAGCGCCATCTGCCACCGCCTGGATACGGCCAGCTCGATCCTGATAACCAAAAAGCTTTCCCTGCCGGAAAACAAAGCCTTCGTGGGCATATTGAAAATACCGATATCGTTCGCCCAGCCGGACAAGGACAGAGAGAAATTCGACGCCTATATGATCGCCGATTATCAGTCGCCATCCATACCGGCCGTAACCGGCGCCTTGCCCTGCGCGGCATATATCGACCACCATGAATCGTCCGATGAAGAGATACAAGCGGATTTCATACTCAAAGATCCGGAAGCGGGTGCCACGAGCTCGCTGGTGGCTTTGCTGATAAAAGATCTTTCACCGCCCCTCGAAGACACCGTGATGTCGTCGGTCGCCACCGCCCTTCTCTACGGCATATACACCGATACGGACAAATACTCCCACGCGAGCTCGATCGACTATGCGGCGCTGGATTATATATCGAAATTCGCCGACAACGCGCTGTTCCGCAAAATCAGCAGCATCCCCCTGTCAAAAACAACCCTCCAGATGCTCAACAGCGCCATCAACAATAAGGTACTCTACAAGGACTGGCTTATAACCGGCATCGGATATATTGATTCATCCCACCGCGACAGCATCGCCATAGTTGCGGATTTTTTGCTGAAAAGAGAAAATGTCCCCGCCGTGGTCGTCTTTGCCGCAGTGGAGAACAATGCACAGAAGAGCCTCACCCTGGATGCATCGTTCCGATCTAACAGCGAGCATATGAATCTGAATGAAATAATAAAAAAAATTACATCCCAGGGCGGCGCGCGCAAGTATAAGGGAGCTTATCAAATCGACCTTGACTATTTCTCCCCCTGCCCTGACCGGAAGATGCTTTGGGATGTCATTGAGCTCACGACAATGGAGCTTATTAAGCAGAGCAGGGATGATATGTATATCACCGAGCTCAGGGGATTTTATAAGAGATTCAGAAATAAGGTAAGAGATTATTTCAACCAATGATGAGTAGGCGTTTGGCTGAAATTTATGCTCACCATATCCTGCTCATGTATGGATATGGATTGATGGGTATTCCGAGCCGTATCTCATAATGGCAATGGTTGCCGGTAGCGTTTCCGGTTTGGCCGACATATGCGACGACTTCCCCTTTCCGTACCTGCTGCCCCGGAACAACCGCGGCGGCCTTACAGTGCCCATACACGGATTCGAATCCATATTTATGCTGTATGCGGATCATAATCCCGTATCCCCCGCTCCATCCCGCAGAGATAACGGTGCCGGGGGCCGTAGCCCTGATCTCCATGCCGGGCGGGGCGGCTATGTCTATGCCGGAATGAAAATCACGCCCATGCCCGAACGGCGACCTTCTCCATCCGAACAGGGAGGTGATATGACCGGGGCACGGAACAAGTGACGGAGTATCCCGTACAACCTTGCTGCGGACATCAATAAAATTCTTTACGGTTTTTATCGTATTCGTCATGCAGACGATATCTTTCTGCAAATTCTTTATGGTAAAAATCTCCTCCGGAAGAATATTCTGAATTTTCTTCAGCTCGTCGTAGTCCTTCTTATCCATTTCGTCAAGATCCCATATCTGGTTAACATCGTCGGAGCCTGCGGTGAGTTCATACAGCTCCTCGACGTCCGGCTTTATCTCATCGCCAAGCTCGGCGACCGAATTCGTAAGCTTTTCGAACCGCAGCAGGTGCGAGCGGATATCCTCATAGGTCATGAGGAGCCTCTGCTCCTCACGCTTAACACCGGCGTGCCTGATCAGGGCATACGAGGAGGTCACGAGCACTACGACGAAGAGCAGAAAGAAAAATGAAATGGTGAATTTTGATATCTGAAAATTAAATATCTTCCGCTCATTGTGGGGGATGAACATGATGGTCATCTTTTCATGGCCTTTCTCAATGAAGCCGTCCCAGAGTTTTAGAAACCTCTTTTTGGATACGTAATAATTTTCAAATAATTTCAGCCGGAACCTGCTCTGATATTGCTTTATTGTCGTTTTCATCGTCACACCAGCGGCTTTGCCTTCAATCCGTATGCATATACTATTAATCGGATTTTATCAAGAAATTTTTATATTATAGTATTTGTTAGGTTCCGGTAAATTTCGGCTTCCGCTTCTCTGCAAATGCGGCAGCGGCCTCAAGCAAATCATGGGAAGGAACTATCGCCGTGCTCAGGATTGCATTCAAAACGAGGCTTTCATTCTCCGTGTCCGCTTTCATCTGGTTCAGAACTATCTTCGTCGCCTTAACCCCTAACGGAGAATTCTCGGACATCTCCACAGCCATACGTTCCGCCCCTTTTATAAGCTCATCCTGATTTTGAAACACTTCATTGACCAGGAGTATCTCTTTGGCCCTGGCAGCGGAGATAAATTTTGCCGTGAAAGCCAGCTCGCGGGTAATCCCCTGACCCACGATCGGAACGATACGCTGAAGCACTCCCATGTCGGCAACAAAGCCGACCGCAGCCTCCCGCAGGGAAAACTGAGCGTCGTGCGAGCACACTCTCACATCGCACGCCGTAATAAGATCAAGGCCTGCGCCGATACACCTCCCGTGCACCGCCGCGATTACCGGCTTTCTGCACCGTTCGATGCAGGTGAGGCCGTCCTGCATTTTCAGAATCTTGCGGTACAATTCCAGTTTAATTCCGCCGGACTGCTCCTTGTTCATAAGCTCCGGCGTCGTTTGCGCCATGCCGGTCAGATCTATACCCGCGCAGAAATCGGATCCCTTTCCGGCAATGATTACGGAGCGTATGCTTTCGTCCTCATCAAGCTCCTCCATGATCGGAATGAGCTCTGACCATGCCGGAGCATTCATGGCATTCTTTTTTTCAGGCCTGTTGAGGTAAACCCGGGCAATCGGCGGTTTTTTCTCCATCAGATAAAATTTATAATTCATTGGGCATACTCCTGAGATAGTCCATCCCCTCCATCGGTGACGGTAAATCAATATATAATGATTCGATGAGAACTTATTAAATCAGGTATAAAATTATGCAATAAAAAAACAAAATATTCCGGATCGATATCCGATCAGGCATATTATCCACAGAGTTATCCACAATATCCACATAAAAATAAACGGCGCGCAGCTATAAATGAACGGAAAAAAATTATGTCGCATCATATCCATGATCCGACGATTAAAAGGTCTATACAACAAGAAAATATTATTGATAAATTAACTGCTATAGGACATAATAGACTTGTTGTGTGACTACTCGTAATTATGCATTTTTACCCGCCGCAGCCGAAGACGGCGGGGGTAAAAATAATTGATTATTGAGCTATGCAACAAATCTATTATACCAAAAATAAATTGAATAGCATAAAGGACTGAATGTGAAAATCGGCATCGGCTCGGATCATGGCGGATTTGCCTTAAAGAAGGCGATTATCAACCGTTTCACGGATATCCATTTTGATGACGTGGGCACGTACGATGAAGAATCGTGTGATTATTCCGATTATGTTTCAAAAGTATGTTACAAAATACAGAAGGGAGAACTTGAATACGGAATAGTGGTCTGCGGCACCGGCATCGGCGCTTCAATAGCGGCGAATAAAATTAAGGGGATACGGGCAGCGCTCTGCTGCAACGAATTTATGGCTGAAATGTCCCGGCGGCACAACAATGCCAATGTTCTGGTTCTGGGCGGACGGGTGCTTGCTGAAGAATTTTCATTTAAGATTGTAGAGCGGTGGATCGATTCTTCATTCGAACAGGGGCGGCATCAGAGAAGAATAGATAAAATCCATGAACTGGAAATAGCCCAAAATAATTCAGCGTAACCTATAGTTACACACAAAGCAACAAATCCAGGGAAAGAGATGAGATGTAGACGCATTCATATACGAACAGTGCTGGCGGTTCTCTGCATATACCCCCTCGTTTACGCGCGGATTGAATCAACCGGCACAAGGGTTTTCCCCCTGGTGCCGAAGAGATGCCTCTATAATGTGAAGGTTATTACGGATCAAAGCGGACAGGAGGGATACACCGTAAAGGACCTGACCTATAAGGCGGCAAGCGACCCTTTCATTACCGATATCGTCCTCTCATTCAACACCCCTTCATCCCGCCTGCATCGGGACGACCTGAAACATTATCGAATACTCTCAAGCGACTACACCTTCATCGCCGGCGGAGGAGCCCTGGGGAAAGGGTGCGCGCAGTTTTACAAAAAAGAACACGGGGTCGCCATTGAAACCGCAAAAGGCGCATGGCTCGGCACCTGCGACGACTTAGGATCTTTTACCATTGAATTCAGGCTGTATCCAAAAAAATTTCAAGACGGGAGCGTGCTCTTTTCGCGCCTCGGATACTTGTCAGGGAGAAAACGCGGGATCGAAATCGAGCTTAAGAATCAAAGGATCATTGCCGGCTTGTATGGAATTTTTAAGCACCCGGACGGAGAGCCCTTTGACGTAATTCTCAAGCGGGGCCGTGCGCTCCAAAAAAGGAGATGGTACCATTTCAGCCTGAGCTTTGACATGCTTTCCGGAAAACTGACGAAATATCTGAACGGCGAGGAAGACGAAGTTCAATATGTCACGAAAAGCGGCGAACCGTTCGACGGCGTATACATGCCTTCGTTCGGCAAGCCGAATCAGGACGGCACGCGCCAGTGTCTCGATTTGCCCCAGGCGTATATCGGGAAAAACTATCATGGATTGCTCGATGAATTCAGAATATCGTACCGGCAGTTCGAGGATGTGGCTCAATACGCGGAGATTGCCAGCAAAAACTATCACACGGTGGCCACGATCGGGAAAATCCCCTTAAACGTCGAAGGCGTGATAACGAGCCCCGTATATACGTTCCCGGGCACCGGCACCAGCGTGACCGAGTTCAGATGGGAAGAGAGACCGGCCAAGAACACGTTTATATGGATGCAGTTCAGAATAGCCGACCGTTATTTCACCGAGGAGAGCGCCGATATAAAATGGTACCGTATTGATAATAATCAGAAAAACATTCACCTGAAAAAAGAGAGCGTCGATTATCTCCGGGGTAAATATTATCAGTGGAGAGCACATCTCGTATCCTCCCCGGATGGAAAACGCGCGCCCTCCATCTCCGATGTCAAGCTCGATTACCGGCTCGATCTCTCTCCCGACCCCCCGCGGTTCCTTGAGGTTCCCGGCACCGGGGACAGGAAGGTGACCCTTAAATGGAAAAAAAACACGGAGAACGATATTCTGGGATATAAGATTTATTACGGCATTGTTCCGGACAGATATGACGGCATCATAGCGGTCATAAACGGCGGGAAAATCACCAATGCAGCAAGCAGCGGCAACGTTATCCAGGTAAAAATAACAAACGCCGTGATCGAAGAGAACCGGAAACAGGACAAATGGGGAAAGCTCACCTACCCGATTTTAAAGAACACCGTGCTCTACTACTTTGCCGTGAGCGCGTACGATTCCTATAAGCCGGATACGCCGTTCAATCACGAGTCTTCCCCTTCACCATACGTAACTGCGCGTCCGTATGAAGGATCGGAGATCAGATGACATCCCTCTAATATATTTCTAAAAATCCATTGACTAATAGTGCGCTTATCACTTTATTGTTCATAGATATCTCTTACAGCCGCGGCCATGAAACAACGATACCGGGTTCTCTCATGCAGAAAGTCAATATAACCATCAACATCCCGGACGAGGTCCGCAAAACAATATTCAAAATAATCAATAAATTTCATGATAATGGTTTTGAATGTTATCTCATCGGCGGATCGGTGCGGGATTTCATCATGGGCAACGAGGTATACGACTACGATTTTGCGACAAACGCCCGGCCTGAGCAGATGATGAAATTGTTTCGGAAGACGATACCGACCGGGATCAAGCACGGCACCATATCGGTGCTCGCGGATAGTCATCAGTTTGAGATAACAACCTACCGCTCCGACGGCAGGTATATCGATGGAAGGCACCCGGATTCGGTTTCCTTTGCCCAGGAGCTTCGGATTGACGTGGAGCGCCGGGATTTCACCATCAACGGCCTGGTGTACGATTTCCAAACCGGCGAGGTCATCGATTATGTCAACGGACTGTCGGATATCGAGCATAAGATCATCCGGACCATCGGCGATCCGATAGCACGCTTCTCTGAAGACGGCCTCCGCGCCGTGCGCGCCTGCCGGTTTGCGGCCAAGCTCAACTTCGATATTGAATTGAACACCTTCCGCGCCATTCCGGAGACGCTTGAAACCGTTAAAAAAGTGTCTAAAGAAAGAATCAGGGACGAGCTCCTCAAGATCCTTGAATCAGAAAAACCGTCGGTCGGGTTTGAGTATCTCCGGAGATCCGGCCTTCTCGATCTCTTTCTGCCCGAGCTGGCCGAATGCTACGGCGTTTTGCAGAACAAATATCACATTTATGATGTATATTATCACAGCATCTACTCATGCGATGCGGCGCCGAAAGACAATATGGCGGTACGGCTTGCAGCCCTGTTCCACGACATCGGCAAGGTGGCCACAAAACAGCCGAACGCGAGCGGGGATTTCACCTTTTACAATCACGAGGTGCTCGGCGTCAGAATAACCAAAAAAATAATGAGGCGGCTTAAGTTTTCCAACGAACAGATCGACGGCGTCAGCAACCTGATACTCAATCACATGTTCCATTACACGGATGAATGGACCGACGGCGCCGTGCGGCGTTTTATCCGAAAGGCGGGACTGGAAAACATCGATGATCTTTTTCTTCTCCGTATGGCGGACCGGAAGGGAAACGGCGCCAGAAAGGGGCTCCCCCACCCGATTGGGCGGTTCAAGGAAAGGATCCGCCGGGTGCTTGAAGCTGAAAACGCCTTCTCGGTGCGGGATCTCAATATCAACGGAAACGTGATCATGGACGAACTCGGCCTGAAGCCGGGGCCGATCATCGGAAAAATTTTGAACGAGCTTCTGGAGCTCGTGCTGGATAATCCTGAACTGAATGAAAGGCAAAAGCTCGCCGGCGAGGCGCGGCGAATCCTTGAGCGACATAAAACCGAAAGCAGCGTCTGACAGCAGGGTTATTGCGGAATTGGAATTCCGTAACACATCTATTTAGTGCTTGACTATTACGGTTTGGGCGATACGCTAAATCGGCAACAAAATGGACAGCATCATCGATAGAAAAACATACTCGGAAAAAATAAAAAACGGGGAGCCGATCACCTTATCATTCCATTATGTCAATGAAAAAGTACTGATGGCCTTCAACAGTATTCTTGTCAAAATACTCTCCAAAAACGACCAGATATTTTTGTTAAACTCCGCCGTCACAATCCTCAGGGAAATAATCGTAAATGCGTTAAAGGCCAACGCAAAGCGGGTATTCTTCATCAAAAATAACCTTGATATCAACGATGAAGACCAGTATAAGAAGGGGATGAATAAATTCAAGAAGCAGGTTGTCGGCGAATTTGAGAAAATTGAAGCTGATTTGCTGCGCAGCGATCTGTACGTCAAGATAATCTTCAACTTCAATCCTGCCATGATACATATCATGATAATCAATAATTCGCCGGTGCTTCCGGAGGAGCTAAAGCGGATTAAATTCAGAATAGAAAAGGCCATCCAGTACAACGATTTTTCAGAAGCGTATCAGGAGATCGAAGACGACTCGGAGGGGGCCGGCCTCGGAATCGTGCTTACCATTCTGCTCTTGAAAAGCATGGGCATCGATCCGCACAACTACACCATAGAAAAAACCGGGAAGACCACGCAGGCGTCGCTGAAGATCCCGGCGCAGCTTAAACCCGTCGAAATCACGACGAAGGTGAAGAAACAAATTATAAAAGAGATAGAGGGTATACCGACCTTTCCGGAAAACCTGCTCCAGCTTCAGCGGCTTTGCAACGATCCTGAAGCGCCGATCGAGCGGATCGTGAAGATAATCAAAGTCGACCCTGCGCTGAGCGCGGACGTCATAAAACTGTCCAACTCGGCCGGCATAGCCCCTTACAAGCGGATCGAGGACATCAAGGCGGCGGTCGTTACCATCGGAATGAAAAATCTTAATGCAATCATCGTGGCGAGCAATGCGCGGAGAATTTTAAATGAGCGCTACAGCAGTTTCGAAATGATCTGGGAACACTGCAACAAGGTAGCCTTTTACGCGCGCAATATCGCCGTTGCATCCCGCCTCACCGGCATTATTGAAAGCGTGTATATGGCCGGACTTTTGCACGACCTGGGGAAGATCGTGCTCCTTGCCACCGACAAAAGGCTCGTCAGGAAGATCGCGGATATCGTCAAGAACAGGCAAATAACCACCACTACCATGGAGGAGATTTCAATAGGAATAAGCCATTCGGCTATCGGCTCGCTTATCGCGCGAAAATGGAACTTCCCCGATTATCTGATTGAAGCGATACAATTTCATCACGCACCGTATAACGGCAATACAAAATTCGCCGATACCGTTAATGTCATATATCTTGCAAACATGATCTGCGGCATAGAGGAGCGCAAGTACACCTACTCTTATATAGATGAAAGCATTCTTGAACGGTTCGACCTGCTTGATCCCTCTGCTTTCAACTCCTTCCACGAAAAATTAAAAACCAATTATGAATATACCATACACGATTGACTCAATAGCTTGTTGCGAAACTTCCGTTTCGCGCTGGGAAAGCCCCTGCGGGGGGCTTTTAAGGGCTACGCCCTTAACCCCATTTTAACAATTTTGTAACCGGTCTGGTATCTTTCGGCGCTTGCCTTGAATTCGCTCACCGCTCCCGGATATCCTTTTTAATAGAGGAGCCCTCGACATTATCGACCTTCACGGACACAAACCATACCGGCGGATGGAACAGCCCCCGGGTCATGTAATAATCGCTCTGCCGTATAATGTCGGAGAGCCTCGCCTTCATCAGCTCGGGAATGGAGCCCGGTTCCAGATCCGTGACAGCGGGGACAAGCGTAACGCCATAGGTCGCGCTTGAATCCCTCTCCACAACGACTCCGAGCAGGACATAGTATCCCGCTTTCCGGCTGTTCTCGAGAAAAGTCATGGCGCGGCCGTCACGAGCGTATATCCAGAGCGAAATCGTTCCGTCGGAAATCAGCGCCTTCCCTGCGATCCCGCTTCTTTCCTGTCGGTGATGACCCGTCGATACCGAGCTCTTCAGTATCAGATCAATGTTGTTCTCAAGCTTTTCCTGATTGATCATTCGTTCCACGGTGATCCGGCCATAGGCTTCAGCCATGGTGCGCGGAGATACGGAAATCTTCTTGTCGTTATAGTGAATTTCTTCAAGAAACGATTTCGGCTTCCCGTATGCCTGCGCTTTTCGACCGGCGATGTAGAGGCCCTTTTGCCACTGCGCGTCGATATATGGAGACTTGAACAACCGCCCGTTCTCAAAATACAGCTCCACCGATCGCCCTTCTGCGTCATACAGCTTCTGGTGATAGGCTGCATGGTAATGAACGCCGCCCGTAATGCTTGAGAGGCGGTCGAACACCTCAGCCTGGTCGCCGGCTACCTGGCCCAGCGAAATCGAGACGATGGAGATTCCCTTATTCCGCGCGAGAACCGCGTATTTCTCATCAAAGCGTGAACCCGGGCTCGAATCCGCAATGAGTATTATTATCTTGCGCGCGGCCGGCCGCCACCGGACGTTTTGCACGGCATAGCGGAGCGACTTGATAAAATTATCGGCGCCCGGGCCGCCGGCCGGATTCAGCTTATCCAGCTCGGTGCGCACGGCGGCGATGGAATTTATCGATACTGAAGCCGCCGGATAGGCGGTGCGGTCGGAAAAGGGAATGATATAGACTCTCGTATCAATCCGCAGGGAATCGATACAATCGGCCGAGCATTCAACAATGGCCTCCTTGACCGAAGCCCAATCATTGTTGATTCTGTATGACAGGTCGAGCAGAAACACCACGTCCATATTCGGGACGGACCCCGCAGCCGTCAGATCCCTGTTCCGGTATTGAACAAACGCCTCTTTGACCTCCTGTTCCGCAAGCCGGAACAGGTCTTCATCCCCGACCCGAACCCGCGCTACGATCTTCCTATCCCGGACCGAGTAAAGCACGCTTTCCGACCGATACCCCTTACCTGTTCTTGCAAGGTTTCCGGTGAGGAAATAATCAATATGGCGCGTTCTGCCCAGCAGGTCGAGATCAGCCCTGGTTATGGCTTCCTGAGGGGATAATTTCATCCGTTCAAGATCAATATCGATATCCCTCGGGGAGGCGATCTCGACATTTTCTTTGGATATGGACGCTGCAACCGACAGGAGGCGGGAATATTCCTTCCCCAGGCTCACCGGAAAATCAGTGGAAGAGTTGACGATCCGGTACGGAATAACGGCAACTTGCGCGCTGCCGCTTTGAACGGCAAACACCAGTAATAATGCAATAAAGGCTGTATTCAGTTTCATATAAAATTATTCACATAAAGACATAAATTATTACTTAAATCAGGCGAATTTTATTGATGCTTGCTGCTCCCTCCCCCTTGAGGGGGGAGGGTTGGGGTGGGGGGGATTAATTTATAATGAACAAATGATTTTTGTATACCTAAATCATCTATTCCACCCTCCCCTAACCCCTCCCATCAAGGGAGGGGAAATTCATTATGAAAATATTTATCTCTATCATCAAGGAAATTTTTATATATGCGATAATGATCCGTATCCTCATAGCGCACGCTCCGGATACTGGCGTGATCAAAGCTTAATATCTGCGCGCCCGTAAAATCAACGCTGTCGGTAGTCCTGAAAATCGGCAGATTAAAGGGATACTGTTGGACAGGGGGATATCGGTCGTGTAAAAGCTTTATTCGTTTAAGATGCATGGCTACCAGCCGCCGGAGGCGCCGCCGCCTCCGGAGCTGCCGCCGCCGCCAGAAAAGCCGCTCGAACCGCCAGAGGAGCTCCAGCCGCCTGATGAAGAGCCGCCGGAGGAGAACATGAATCCGCCTATTTTCGCACCGCCCTTGGTCTTGTGCCCTTTTGTAGCTTTTTTGTACCATTTGGAGCGGCTGATGATGATTTTTGCGATGGGAAAGGTAACCAGGTAGGTGCCGAGTGTTATGAGCGCGCCATAGCCGCCTACGACGATGAAGGGAAACATGGCCCAGAACGGGATCAAAAATAAGTAGAGAAACCAGCCTATGCCGGGCGTGAATACGCCGATCACCGTGAACAGTCCGAGGAGACCGTAAATAAAGGAGCCAAAGAGGATGCGCTCAACGAAGGAAAGATCCGGGCCTTTGAAGAACGAATTCTGCGAGGCCGGGGCATCCGCGGGAATTGCCGCGTCGCGGCCCTCCAGCTTGGCGATGATCGCCTGCACGCCCTTTGTCACGCCGACGTCGAAATCGCCCGCTTTAAAGCGCGGCGTCATGATGTTGCGGATGATGCGTCCGCACTCAAGATCGGTGAGCTCGCCTTCGAGCCCGTACCCCACTTCGATGCGCATGCGCCGGTCCTGGGACGCGATCAGGACCAGCACGCCGTTGTCTTTGCCCTTACGGCCGAGCTTCCATTTTTCAAAGACGCGTACTGCAAAGGACTCGATATCTCCCCCCTCCAGGCTCGGCACGGTGAGCACTGCCACCTGGTTGGTGGTGCGGCCTTCATGATATGTGAGCAGATTGCTGATCCGGTCGCGGGCATCACGGCTCAGGATATGTGCTTCGTCGGTGACTCTGCCGCTGAGCCGGGGCACCCCCGGTGCAGCCATGGCAGGAACGAACGCCGGCACCAGCAGCGCGAGGACCAGGGCAAGTCTTCGAATATAGCAACGACCCAGCCTCATCAGTCGGCCCCTTTTTTCTGGATGAGCTCGTCCGCGATCTCGTCCTTGTCTTGCGGCAACGGCCTGAACCCCGCCTCCACCAGCCCCTTCTCCAGTTCAGAGAGCCCCTGTGTAAGAGCATGGAAGCGTTCTCTTCTGCGCAGATATGGCGCCATCAGGGAGATTACTGTATATAAAACATTCTGGTCTAGGCGGGCCGCAGCGCCCTTGTCCGGCACGATAACCACCTTGCGTTCAAACAGGCTGACCAGGATCAGGATGCCGGTGCGGGCCCGGGTATGGAACATTTCCCGCTCCAGAAAAAACGCGCGGCCGTATTGTTCGGTTTCGGTTTCGGCGCGCACGCGGTCGAGAAAAAGGCGGCCGAAGGCGGGCCAGAGGGTCAGCAGAGCGGCCGTAGCTCCGGCGCAGAGGATAAAAACCAGGGAAAGGTGACCGCTCCATGCGGCGATCCAATCAGGATTGGCGATGCTCCAGATCAGGTGCGCCAGGCTCCCTGCTGCAACCGCCAGGGCAAAGGCCTTCCAGGGTATTTCAGGGTAGCTGTCGCACTTGCCCACTACCGCAGCCACCAGCTCCACGCCGGTGCGCTTTTCGATCTTTTTGATCAGGTCGTTCAACTGAGCTGTCTGTTCGTCGTTGAAATACATAGCTTTATCGCGGAACGCTTTGATTTCTCTTTTGAATAGCAATTATCGCGATCTCCCAAAAAGTCAATACAATTTTAGTACGCCCTCTATCGTCGCGGGACTGAAAAAAATATGCCCGATTATTCCTCGCAGTAGTTCTCGACGTCGCCCTCGCCGTGGAGAAAAAAGTCCCTGACGAGCTTTGCGTCCGGATCAACCG
>MIBJ01000005.1 GCA_001829495.1 Spirochaetes bacterium RBG_16_49_21
TTATGTAGTACGGGCAGTTTGATGTCCGATTCCACTATGAATCTGCGCCAGATTGCCGGCTTTACGTGATCGAGCGATATCTTTAATTGATATGCGTCCTGCGATTTAAGATGTTTGACTTTTGCCATATCTTTTCCCTATGAATATCACAAAATGGCTGTTTAAACTCCTTGCTAACTATAGATTATATTAATCTTGTTTACAAATTTGTCCAATATTTTACATTATATATAACTCCTATCAGAGTGAAAGCAAGCTCCACGCCTTGTGTAACTCTTTTGAGTTATCTAGCTATTTAAAGGACTTATTTTGTTTTCCCCTTGTATCCTTAAATTTAAAGATTATTAATTGACAAATAGGCAACTAATCAATATCATCTAATCAATCCACATGAGTGGAGGTGGATGACGAAAGTCATCGGGCCCGAAAGGGCTTTTTTTGTCCATTCATAGCAGCGCTCGCTGAGCTTGTCGAAGCGAGCATTTTTTTAAACATCAAATCCTATAGACTTTAAATTCTCCTTAATCCTCTCCTCCAACTTCTCCGACTTCGCAAACTGCTCCGATAATACTTCAGTTAATCGTTGCATCTTTTCCTCAAACGGCTCCCCATCCTCCTCCTTCTCCTCAAACCCTACATACCTTCCTGGGGTAAGTATATATTCATGCTCTTTAATTGCCTCAATGTTCACTGCCTTACAAAACCCGGGGACATCCTTATACAGTCCCTGAGCCTTATACAATCCTTGAGCCTGCTGCGGTCCCTGAGCCTGTCGAAGAGACCGCCACGCATGATACGTCCCCGCAATCTTCTTAACGTCCTCATCCGCCAGCTCCCGGTGCACCCGGTCCACCAGCGTCCCCATCTTTCTCGCATCAATAAACAGCGTCTCCCCCTTCCGGTCTCTGAAGCCCCCCTCCGGGGGGTTTGGGGGGCTGGCTCCCTTGTTGCGCGCCAAGAACCATAAAGCTACCGGAATAGCCGTAGAATAAAAAAGCTGACCCGGCATAGCGATAATGCAATCCACCAGGTCTGCCTCGATAATGTTTTTGCGTATCTCTCCCTCGCCCGAGGTGTTGGAAGAAAGCGACCCATTGGCCAGCACAAACCCGGCAATGCCATCGGGCGACAAATGATGAATGAAGTGCTGAATCCACGCATAGTTAGCATTCCCCACCGGAGGCGCGCCAAAATGCCACCTGATATCTTCTCTCAAACGCTCGCCGCCCCAGTCTGAAATGTTGAATGGCGGGTTTGCCAGAATGAAGTCCGCTTTTAGATTCTTATGCAAATCATTATGAAAACTATCCGCGTTATTGGGGCCAATGTTACCGTCAATCCCCCGAATGGCCAGGTTCATTTTGCACAGCCGCCAGGTGGTGGGGTTAGACTCCTGCCCGTACACCGAGATGTCGCCCAGTTTGCCTGCATGCTCCTCCACGAACTTTTCGCTCTGCACAAACATGCCGCCTGATCCGCAGCAGGGGTCGTACACCCTGCCGGTGTAGGGCTCGATCATTTCAACCAGCACGCGCACGATCGAACGGGGAGTGTAGAATTCGCCGCCGCCCTTGCCTTCTGCGCTTGCAAATTTGGAAAGAAAGTATTCGTATACCCTGCCAAGCACGTCCTTGGATTTGCTTTCTCTGTCCCCTACCCTTATGGATGAAAAGAGGTCCACAAGCTCGCCAAGGCGAGTCTTGTCCAGATCAGGACGCGCGTAAGTTTTTGGGAGCACACCTTTTAGTGTGGGATTATCTTTTTCAATGAGCACCATGGCGTCGTCAATGAGCTGGCCTATGGTCGGCTGTTTGGCGTTGTCTTTGATGAAGTCCCAGCGGGCCTTTTTCGGGACCCAGAAGATGTTTTCGGCCAGGTATTCGTCACGCTCTTCGGGGTCTGCGTGTTCTTCTTTTTTAAGGGATTCGTGTTTTTCCTCGAAGGCGTCGGAGATATATTTCAGGAAGATCAGGCCCAACACGGTGTGCTTATATTCGGCAGGGTCCATGTTGTTGCGCATTTTGTCCGCGGCGAGCCAGAGCTTTTCCTCAAAGCCGATGGTGGCGCCGTTGGAGGGGAGAGCGGACTGGTTTTTTTGTTTCATTATATTTACTTTAATTTTCCATATACTTTTAGCAGTCTTATCATTTGTAAAGCTTCTGACGAATTAACAGAATTTATCAATAACAAAATCGATATCCAGAACTGTAGGTTCGCCGTCGCCGTCAAGATCGCCTTTGCTTAATGTGTCTGCGCATTCGTGGCAGCAATATATTGTTTTTAAATATTTCTTTTCCAGCAGGGGAGGGATCAGGTCGTAATATTTCTTGTTATCAGGATATTTTTTCTTAAAGAAGGAGTAAAGCCCCATTGTCGATTTTAAAGAGTTGCATTGTTTACAAGCCCAAACCTGGTTGTGAATGCTCTGGATCGCATCGCATTCTCCGCATTCAGACTTTATCTTGAGGGACCGGGGAACAATATGCTCGCGCTGAAGGTTGCGTGGGGAGCCGCAGTAGATGCACTCTTTATCGGATTCAACAAGCTGCCAGTCCTCGCGCATAATGTCCGACCACGACATTGCGCTGCTTTTCAGTTCCCTAAAGGTTTTTTTAATGAAACCGTAATGCTCTTTTTTCGCCAGAGACCCATCACCGCCCGCTAAAGCCCTCTTGGTAATGATCTTCGCATATTGATAGAACAAAAGATCTTTGATTGTTTTAACTTCTCTGTCTGGCATTATTACAATCCAATAACCATAATCACAAATATTATGGTTATTGCCAATATTGAATAAAAGAGTATATTTAAAAATATGCCTTTTCTTTCCTTTTTTAGGCGATAAATCGGACGAATAACCCAAAACAAGGCTGGCCCGCCTATCATAAAAATGAACCCCAACTTCATGTAGAAATTTGGTGATGAACTACTAAACTTGACCGCATCACTAATCCCTTTACCAAGGCTCGAAACAAACCAAATAGTAATCCCTGTTATAAAAAAGGCTAAACCAGCAAATATATTACCCATTCTTGTTCCCTCCGGAATTAATACTGGATGGTGTTTCCGTAGCCGTTAGTATAAGGCTCATGAATACTATAAGCCCTCAAACCGTCCGCCGTTAGCGCGGACGCTACCGGATTTTTCCTCACAAGCGAGCGAGTACAGGACGTACGAGCGGCATGGGCTGCGGCCGAGGATCGTCAGGAGGACGCTCCGCAGGCCGCATAGAATAATCTTTTGATTTCGATAAGCCCAGCCCCTCCGGCGCCGCCCTGGTCAAGGGCATAATAATACCCGTATTTTAAAATACAAAAAACCCATTCTGTCAAGGTCAAAACAGCGAAAACCCGCATCAGTAAATCACCTGATGTATGTGCACTTTCCATCTTTCCGATTTTCCTTATTTGTCATGGATGACAAGGCGGAGGCGCAACAGGATGTTGCAAAAAGCCCGGTCATCTCCTGTATTTTGGGAATCGCGAGCACGGGCCGCTGGAGCAGGGCGTGATGCCTGGTTGCTGCAAAAATTGCAATAAGGGAATTTATTATTGCAAGATAAGCCATTTTCTTGCAATAATAAATTACTCTATTGCAAGATAAAATTTGTTTTACAATTCAAAATTTTAGTATTATATTATTTTAACTGATATTAAGTTTCCTATAAAATATCTTACCGGAAGGAGAGATGATATGATAAAAAATATGGGAATAGTAGACAGAGTGATCCGAATCGCCGTAGCGATTTTGATTGCCGTTCTCTATTATACCGGCCAGATATCTGGCACTGCCGCCATAATACTGGGGATCGTCGCCCTGGCGTTTATTGCCACCAGTCTGGTGGGTTTTTGCCCCGTATACAAGCTGTTTTCGTTGTCAACCTTGAAAAAGGGCAAATGATCAGAGGGACAGGATACCGATCATTTGCTTATGAATAAGGCCGTTGGAGGCGACTATCTCGGGATGAAGGGGATCGAAGGGCTCTCCATGATAGCGGGTGACCGCTCCGCCCGCCTCTTCAACGACTAAGCTTCCCGCGGCCATGTCCCATGGCTTCAACCCGCCCTCCCAATATCCGTCGAACCTGCCGCAGGCGACATAGCAGAGGTCTATCGCTGCCGAGCCCAGGCGCCGGATTCCCTGGATTCGGGGGAGGAACCGGCTGAACTCCCTTGAATTATTCGTTTCCATATTCTCACTTAAATAGGGAAAGCCGGTAGCTATGAGGCAGATGCCGATATAGCCGAGGGTTGAGACCCTGATCCGCTCCCCGTTCAGGCAGGAGCCTTTTCCGCGCACAGCAGTAAACATCTCGTTAAGGTAGGGATTATACACCACGCCCGCGACAATATTCCGGGTCTTGCGGGAGTACACGCCAATGGATATGGAGAACACGGGAATGCCGTGGGCGAAATTGTTTGTGCCGTCCAGAGGATCGATATACCAGATATAATCGCCCGGCGCGTCCTTCCTGCTCCCCTCTTCGGCGATGATAGTATGGTCGGGAAATGCGGCGGATATTCTGCCGACCAGGAACTCCTCTGAGGATTTATCCACGTTGGTGAGCAGATCGGTCCTGCTCTTATATGAAATGACCGTTTCCTTTGACCTGAAGCCCGCCGATAGAATTTTGCCGGCCTCGGTCGAAATCTCGCGCGCGAAATCTAACAGGGACTCATCCATGGATCAGATTTTGACTCCCATGCCGATCTGGAGGTTGAATTCATGATGGTCCGAATCCTGATCCGAAAGCTCAAGGATGAGCTTTTGGTAGATGAAGAAGCTCCTGGCCAATTGCTCCTCAAACCGCAATCCGATAACCTGGGAAAAGGCGTGGAATCCGGAAAAGGGCTTTCCCTTGGTGAACTTCGACACATTAAGGCCGAACCATCCCTGGCCGTTCGGCGCCAGGGTGTAGGGGTTTTTGTTCATGAGGTCGCGAAGGTAAAACCGCTCGATCAATTCAATGGAAACTGAAAGCTGAATGTTGTCGGGGCGGTCGAGCAGGTTGCTGAAGGTGATGCCGAGTCCGAGGTCATATACTCCCCAGTAGTCCGCCGTACGGTTCGAGTCAAAAAGGTAAAGGGCATACGCGGCCGAGTCATAGGCACGGGGAGCGTAGAACAAGAAATCCCTGGCAAGGTTCATGGCTACGTACTTATCCCTGGTGTGGTTGAATACATAATAATCCCGCGCGTGAATCAGGCCATAGAGATTGAGTCCCGGATCCAATTGATATGACCAGTCAAGCTTGAGCAATCCCGTATCCAGCGATTTCCCGGTGGAGGTTGACGGGTCCATGAGCAGGACCCGCGGGTACCAGATTATTCTGGTTTCCAGATCATTATTTTTATAGCCGATGATAAGGCCCGGTTTAACATCCCAGAGCTTGTACCTCCGGTAAAAGGCCACGTCGCTGTCGTAATAGTTGACCATTGCGCCCACGCCCAGTATGGCCTTTTTTAAGTGGAACACGGCTTCAAATGTCTGGCTCTGCGACACTATCCCTTCGGGCATAAGCGCTCCGAGAAAGGGGTTCTCAACGGTGAAATTAAACTCCACGAGGGGAATCGGGGACAGGCGGATGAAAAAGGTGTAGGGGACGTCAACGATGAGTCCCTTATCGGTTACGACCCGGTACCCGTGCGGGGTGGTATAATATAATCCGCCTAAATGATATTGCCTGCCGTAAAACAGGCCGGTCCTCAGCATCGCGTCGATCGTGAAGTAAAAGATCTGCCGCTCTTCTTTTTGCTCCCGTGCTTCAAACTTTTTTTCTTCCGGAGCCCCTTCTTTTCCCCGCGCCTGCTCTTTCAGCTTCTCCGGGGTCGGCAGGGCTTCCTTCTGTTTCGCGAGCTTTAATCTCGCGTCTGCAAGCCATTTGGGGACTTCTTTGTTCGCGGGGTCGCGCTTCAGCACCGTTTCGCCCGTTGATACCGCTTTTTCATAATCGCCCGTCACATAGTACGCGTATCCGAGACGCTCGCCGCTTACGATCTGTTTCGGATTTCGCTTCCATGCCTCTTCGTAATGGTTAATGGCTTCCTTAATATTCCCTTTATTTTCAAGAGCGAAACCCTTGTTGTGATACACGATCGCCGCTTCCCGGTCGCGAAGCTCAATGGCTTTATCAAATTGCCTGATGGCTTCATCCAATTTGTTCTGTTTGCCGAGATCGACGCCCCGCTTGTTGATCTCCTTGTCGATCTGGGGGAATATGCGGGATCCGGGCTCCATTATCAGCACGATACAGACCCCTGCTGCCAGGATGTTGATTTTTTTCATAGCTCTATTATTCCTTGCTATATTTTCGGCATTTTGCTGGTTTTTAGTTACTATACAGCTATTTAATTACGAGTTAGGCGAATTTATTATTCCCCTCCCTTGATGGGAGGGGTTAGGGGAGGGTGAATAAAGGAGAATATGAGCTTATTGGCTGCTGCTGCCTGAATTTCAGTCCTCTTAACTGCCTTGATTTTAACTATTCCCATAGTGTCTTTTCTGCTTCTGTTTAATTTTTTATAACTGCTTTCACAAAATACACTGAACTGTCTGACATTGACTTTTCTCACCCCCACCCCGACCCTCCCCCGTCAAGGGGGAGGGAGGGCATAGTATAACAGGATGATTAGAATATGTCCAGTTTATTTTATGCGCAATCCGTCGATTCTGGTAAGGCCGCGGATCCGGGCGTGTTGAACCGCCGCGTCATACTCGTCGAGGGTGATCCGCCGCTTGAGGTCGAGGCACTCGTACGCCCGGAATTCCGGCCGGTATTGGTCCATGATATTGATGTACGTGTTTCGTGACAGGCCGGCGATAAAATTTATGACCCGATCGGTGGCGGCCAGGTTGTTCGGCAGGACCAGATGGCGGACGAGAAGCCCTCGTATCGCGACGCCGCTCCGATCAAGGGCCAGGTCCCCCACCTGGCGGTGCATCTCTTGTATGGCGGCGGCCGCGCGGGAGGGGTAATCGGCCGCGCCGCTTAACCTGCCGGCGGAATCAGGATCCATGTATTTAAAGTCGGGCATATAGATATCATATACCCCATCAAGAATTTTTAGAATGTCGACGGCATCGTATCCGCCGGAATTATAGACCAGGGGAATTGTAAGGCCGCGCGGCACTGCCATGATGAGCGCCCTGACTATCGCGTAGTTTACATGCGTGGGAGTTACGAAATTGATGTTATGGCACCCTTTTTTCTGGAGATGGAGCATTATCCGCGCAAGCTCTTCGGGAGGCATCTCCTGTCCGCGCCCGATCTGAGATATATCGTAGTTCTGGCAGAAGATGCATGCGAGATTGCAGTGGGTGAAGAATATCGTGCCGGAGCCGTTTCTCCCCACCAGAGGCGCTTCCTCGCCGAAATGGGCGTTATAGGATGATACGGCGGGAAGAACGCCGGTTCCGCACTTGCCCTGCTCGCCCTGTATCCGGTTCACCCTGCATTGATGCGGGCAGAGGGTGCAGCCGGAGAGCCGGTCATAGAGCTCTTGAGCGGCTTTTTCAAGCCTGCCGGTATTGAATGAATCAATGTACGATGCGTGGATCAATGAAGCTTTCGCTGGAAAATATGAATAAACTTTTTGAGCTCTTCCATTTTTGAAAATATCGCAACTGAAGCGTAGATGCTCATAATAACGCCGAGGACAATGCTCACCGGCAATTCAAGCCCCCGTCCAAAATAGCGCCGGAGCCATCCGAATGAGTCGCTGAAGGGAATACAAACCATGCTCAGGAGAATCACCAGCCCCGCAACAGTCCATTTTAAAACGCCTATGTTATGTTCATACCGTACATCCGAGAGGAAGACGTTTCTCATAATCTCATCACTCAAGTCTCTCGTCATTATAAACGGAGCGCTCTTTAGGAGAGATGCAAACTGCTCGTTGAGCGTTCTGATCCGGCGCCTGCATTGAGGGCAGAAAAGCATATGGAGCTGGACGGAGAGGGACACCGTCGAGCGGTTGTCTGTTTCTAAAAAAAGATTTTGGGCTTTTTCACAATTCATGGTAATCCTCCGCTATGGTTCCTTTCAGCTCGTTGCGCAGAATATGCTTTGCGCGCAAAACATGGGATTTTATCGTGTTCACGGGATACCCGGTGATCTCGCGTATTTCATTATAAGTCAACCCCATGAAAAAGAAAAGATCCACGCATATCCGGTACTGGCGGGGGAGCAGCCCAACCGCCTGTGCGAGCAGACCGCAGATCTCATCCCGCATGTGCATAATCTCCGGGGTTGTCTCCCGGGACGGCATCCGATCGGGAAGGCCGGTTTCGACCGGCTTCGCGGCAATCTTATTGATAGCGTGATTATAGGCTATCTTTGTGAGCCAGAAACGGAACGGCGCCCTGCCCGCATACGACCTCAGATTTTCGAAAGCTTTGATGAATACCTCCTGCGTAAAATCGTAGGAATCTTCCTCATTGTTGTAAAACCGCATACCGATGCAAAAGATCTTTCTTTGATACCGCTCGACTATTATTTTAAAGCTCTCCGTACCGCCCAGGAGCACCTGCTTTACGATCTGTTCATCGGGCTTGAGATCATTGTTCTGTTCCATTCTTGCTTAAATTCACACGGATGATGAAAAATATAAGCAGGCTCGCGCCCAGGGAAAACGGTATGAGGCCGCCCAGAACCGGATAGGTAAATCCCTCCAGTATCAAGAAAAAGACCATAAGGCAGATCCCGATGCTTGCGAGAACGAGTCCGGAAAAAAGGCTGAATGAATCAAAGTCAAATTCCCGTCTCTGGTATTGCCCCCTTTCGATAATGAGCATCTTCTGTTTGTGGTTCCAGTAAAGGAAGAAAAAGACAACGACTCCTCCCATCATGATTCCCACTATCGGGATGATCGTAACGATTATCTGCGCAGCGGCTGACGGCATATCCCTATCCTCTGGATTTCGTTTTCCCCGGTTCAATGCACCGGGGAACGCACGCGGGCGTGCTTTCAGGACACATAGCACCCCGCGATTTTCGGTGTAAATCTCTTTTTACAGCTCATTCATGATAACGTCGTCATCGGCAACCGCCCGCTCGATCCGGACAGGGGCGATGGTCTTTTTCCAGATCGCGGATGAACAGCGGAAGCGTAATTTCCCCCTCATTGAATATGAAGTAATCCACATGACCGGTTCGCGGCCGGGTTGGTTGCAAAAATTCCGCAGGGGATTCATTTAAACAATTATTTTTATTGTGGGGAAGGCGGGGTTGCCTAACCCCGCCGGGGATGGCTTTATGAGCAAAAAGAATTGACATTATGTAAAGAGTACGGGGTTAATTAAATATTAGATTGGGAAGAGGATGGGATCCGGTGGTCCCCGCGGTCTTCAAAACCGTTGGCTGTGATTTATCGCAGCGGCAGGTTCGATTCCTGCCCCTTCCGCATGGAAGACAAGAATCAAATTATGCGAAATATCCCCCAGGTGGAGAAGCTGCTCCAGACTGAGGAGATCGCCCGGTTCATTCCGGAGATCGGCCGCTCCGTTGTGGCTGATATCGCGCGGAATATTGTAGCAGGGGTCAGAGCAAAGGCCGAAAACGGCGAGGCCGTCAGCCAGGAAGGGCTTGTCGCCTCGATTATCGCGCAGTGCAGAGTGAAGCGGCAATCCAGGATTCAGGCGGTGGTTAACGGCACCGGCGTGGTCATCCATACCAACCTGGGAAGATCGCCCTTAAGCAAAGATCTGCTCAAGCGCCTCGAGGCTGAGATGTCCGGGTATTGCAACCTGGAATACGATCTGCCGGGTTTGAAGCGGGGGAAACGGGGGGGCTTTGTCGAGGAGCTTCTCTGCCGCCTCACCGGATCCGAGGACGCCCTGATAGTCAATAATAACGCGGCAAGCGTGTTTCTCATCCTGGGCGAGTTCGGCCGCGGCAGGGAGGTTATCGTATCCAGAAGCGAGCTCATCCAGATCGGCGGCGGATTCCGCCTCCCGGATATCATGGCCGAAAGCGGCGCTTTCCTCGTGGAAGTCGGCACAACCAACATCACCGGCATTGACGACTTCAGGGCCGCCATCACCGAAAAAACCGCCATGATATTTTCTTCCCATCAGTCCAATTTCAGAATCCAGGGGTTTACCGAAGGGCCCGCCTTAAAGGAGCTCGCTTCATTAAAAAGCAAAACCGTTTTCTTCATACGCGATCTCGGAAGCGGCAACCTGCTCGATGGCGGGCGGTTCCCGCGCAATCTGGATCCCACCCCGCGGTGGGAGCTTGATCAGGGCGCGGACCTGGTCTGTTTCAGCGCCGACAAGCTCATGGGCTCCTGTCAGGCGGGCATCATCGTGGGCGGGAAGGACCTGGTATCGCGGCTCAGGCGGAATCCGCTCATGCGCATGATGCGGGTGGATAAGCTCACCTATTTTATCCTGCAGGAGACCCTTCTTAAGTTTATGAAC
>MIBJ01000006.1 GCA_001829495.1 Spirochaetes bacterium RBG_16_49_21
ACCATTCGGGCTACAGCATCCATATTCGCGGACATGCGGATGCGGATCTGGAATCGGCATGCAGATCGGAGAAGATGGTCATGATCTCCGATAATCCGGGGATGATGATTGATAAGATCATGCCCGGGAGGCCCCTGCACGGGGAGATCGATATACGGGCGGTGGACGATTCCCCGGCCGCGGGCGATTTCGCTGCCGTCGCGATAGAAAGCTATCTGAGCCTCGGCATGGCGGCTGATGTGGGCTCACGGATCTTCGCGGAGCCCGAGAGAATCATCCGGCCGTACAACTATGCGGTCGTGGGCTATTTGAAAGGCGCTCCAGCCTCGTGCGCGATGGCCCTTCTGTCGCATTCCATCGCCGGGATCTATTGGGTGGGCACGATCGAGGCCGCCCGCAACAAGGGAATGGCTGAGGCGTGCACCCGCGCGGTCGCGAATGAAGCATTGCGGCGCGGCGCGGCGTTCGTCGTGCTTCAGGCCAGCAAGTTCGGCGAGCCGATATACCGGCGCATGGGATTTAAGGAATTCAGCAAATATCCGTGGTATATGTATTTCAGTAAGGGCTGAATGTTTTTCAAAGGTTATGCGGACATTACCCACATCTCACTTTCTCATGCCCCCCAACCCCCCGGAGGGGGGCTAATACGGTAGCCGCCGATTCACGCCGATAAACGCGGACTAATCTGCGTTCATCTGCGTCCATTGGCGGTTCCATTATTATACCTGAGTAGTTACAATATATAAATGTCTTTATAATATTACATAATCTTCAAGTCCCCCTTCGGGGGATTTAGGGGGCCGGGAAGCTCGATTGAAAGATATGGCTAATGGGTCACAGGAGGATAGTTCTTGACAGATTCAGAAATATCATACATATATATTGTATATTATCTTAACAACAGGAGGGTCTTATGAACGTCAAACGATTTATCATTGCAAGCATTGTTGTCTATATTGTTGTTCAAGTTCTCGACTTTATAATACATGGCCTCATTCTTGCCGATACGTATAAGACACTTGCCAATGTATGGCGGCCCGATATGATGTCTCTTGTATGGATATTTTATGCCGCCGGTCTGGTATTCGCCGTTCTCTTCGTGTATATTTTCATAAAAGGATATGAAGGCAAGGGAATTCTGGAGGGCGTGCGCTATGGCGCCATCATGGGACTCTTTATGAATGTGATCGGTATGTTCGGCCAGTACGTAATGTATCCGATCCCGTTTTTGCTTTCATTGCAATGGTTCATTTACGGAATGATTGAGTTTATCATCGCCGGGATGGTTGTTGCGGCTATATACAGACCGGAATAGTAAATGATCCGTACCATGAATTCCTGCCATATGCTGATCCGGGATACGGGAAAGGGGAAGTCTGTTTTTGCCGATAAAGACTTTATGAGCGGTGAGTTTATTTGCGAATTTACCGGTAAAATATGCACGAAAGAGGAATACGTAAGGCTCCATGACCCCGACAACAACCACTTTCTGCAAATCGACGACGACCGGTTCATGGGCCCGTCCAATCAGGCTGATGATCTGGTAAATCATTCCTGCAACCCCAACTGCGGTCTGGAGTTTGCGAACGGCAGGATCAGGCTCAGGGCGATCAGGGAGATCAAGAAGGGCGACGAGCTCACCTTTGACTACTCGACCACCATGGATGAGGACTGTTGGGAGATGAGCTGCCTCTGCGGTGATGAAAATTGCAGAAAGGTCATCCGCGATTTCAAGCACCTTCCCCCTGAGCTTCAGGCCGGATATATGGCTCTCGGAATTGTGCCGCCATACATTGCAAAAAAGATCAATCCTTCTTGTTGAAGAGACCGGCCCAGTTTCTACGCTCCCTTCTTTTCCAGTCGCCGTTATGGTAGACGTAGCTTGCGATGAGCGGCAGCACGGCTGTTGCCTCTGCGTAAACCATCTGTTCGTATGTTGTATCAACCTTGCCCCAGGACGATGCTTCCTTCAAGGTTGAGCTGGAACAGGCGCCGTCGCGAACGTCGGCCACGGTTATCTGCACGGCGTATTTATGCATGGGCACCTTTTTCCCCAGGAGCTCGGCACATACAACCGTGTCCTGCGCGAAATTTTTGGGAACGCCGCCGCCTATCATGAAGAGGCCTGAGATCGGCGCATTGATTTTTATCTGCGTGAGCTCGTAAAAATCCCTGACCGAATCGATCGATACATACGCGTTCCGGTTTTCGTGCTGGTGCATGACGAGGCCGAAGCCCGCGCTTGAATCGCTGAACGCCGGGCAGAATACCGGGACCTTGTGCTCGCAGGCCGATTGAACAAGTGATTCTTTTTTCTTCGCGTTTTTAGCCAGGTATTCCCCCATCCGGGAGATGAACTCCCGCGAGGAATACGGCCGCCGCTCGAGGCCGTCGGCGATTTTTGTTATCGCGGCGTCGCACTGCTGCAGCTCTTCCTCGTCGATATAGGTGTCGTAGATACGGTCTATGTACAGATTTCTCAGCATCGTATCATCGACCCACTGGCTTCCCCGGTAATGGAGGTAGCCCAGAGCCTCGAAAAAATCCATGTCCACGACTGCCGCGCCCGTGGCCACGACCGCATCCACCATGTTGTATTTGATCATATCCGAATAGATTTTCATGCATCCGGCCGCGCCCGTGCTCCCGGCTATGGTCAGGATGATCGTGCAGTCCCTGTCGTTGATCATGCGGCTGAATATCTCAGCTGCGGAGGCTGTTTCCCGCGCGGCGAAGGACATCTCTTTCATTGATTCGATTATTTTCGTCGAATCAAAAGAGGCGATGTCAATATGCTGCACCGGCCTGTTGAGGAGGGTTTTTTTATCCATTCGGTTCATTATCGGTTCTCCTTAAAGATATAGCTTAACATCTTATATACGAGCTTTGCAGCGGTAAAGTCATAGGGCTTGCTGAATTCGTTCGGACAGAGCTCCACCACGTCGAATCCGACGATTTTTTTTGTCCCGGCAACTTTTCTGAGCAAGTCAAGAACGTCATACCAGAGCAATCCTCCCGGTTCCGGTGTGCCGGTTGCGGGCATTATCGAAATGTCAAAAACGTCAACGTCGACGGTGATATAGACAGCCTCGCTCAACTGCTCGATTGCTTTTCCCATCCACGAGCCGCCCGTGGCGATTTCATCAGCATAGAAAATCCGTCCCCGCTCCGCCGCTTTCCGCTCAGCGGCATCCATGCTCCGGACGCCCACCTGAACAATAGGGCACGATTCCCTCACCCGCGCAAGGGTGCAGGCGTGGTTGTACCGGGAGCCGTTGAATTCATCCTGGAGATCGGCGTGCGCGTCAAGCTGGAGCACGCATATATTGTCGTGAAAACGCGCGTGCGCCCGGACCGCGCCTATGCTCACCGAGTGCTCCCCGCCCAGGGTCACCACAAACTTGCCTGCCCGGATATGGCCGGCGACCCGCTCCCGAACCGCGTCAATCATCAGCTCGGGCGATTTTTTCACTCGAACAGGAGCGTCCGTATAGATCCCCCGTTTGTACACCTCAGAGTCGGTTTCCGTGTCATAAAGATACATGTTCCACGAGGCTTCGACAATCGCCGCGGGTCCCTTGTCGGCGCCCTTGATCCAGGTGGCGGTGCCGTCATACGGAACCGGGAGGATCACGATCTTCGAATTCTCGTATGCGTCGTATCCGGCGGGCAGGTCGCCGAATCCCGGTTTCATCTTCCTGATCTTTTTTATGTTCTTGTCTCCTTTTGCATGCAAGAATTATGGCGAAACAAAAAATCGAAAATTCGTACCAAGTTTTATTACTCGAGTTAGACGAATTTTGTTAATGCCTCATACCCCCTCCCCCCTACATGGGGGAGGGTTGGGGTGGGGGTGATAAATTTATGGCGAACAAGTGACTTTTGTATTCCAAAAACATCTTTTTCACCCTCCCCTCACCCCTCCCATCAAGGGAGGGGAACTGCTTTAATGAGAAATCGCCTAACTCAACTTATTTATTATATTAAATCCAAAGCCGAATGGGTAACGATTCGAACAACGTATGAGCGGATGTCAAGCCTTATCAAGAGCAGGGCTTAGAAAATTAATCTCCCATACGGGGAGAAAAACCCTCGACATTAGTCGGAGATTTTAATAGGCTTGCGGAATGGGAGATTACCGTATAAGATTAAATAAAATAACCGCCCAAGTTTGCGCAGTTGCTGCTTGCATTATTCTACCTATAATTGCCCTGAATGCCGTCACGCTGGATATCAATGCGGACCTTACCCAAAAGGCGATCTCCGGAATAACCAATGCTTCATCCTTGATTATTTCCGATGCCTTCGACCCCATGACCCATTCCCATAAGGGGGATTTAAGCGCAAAAGTGGTTCCGTGTTGGTTCAAGGTCTCGAAGATATACGACAAACCGGCGATCCTCAGCGATAATTTGATGGGAGTCGCAGCCGGGGTGGGGGCCGGTTATGCTCTCAGCGACCGCTGGATATGGTATGGCATTTTCGCAAGCATCAATACAGGGGGCGACGTATATGCGCGGCATTTCAAGTTTTACAAAATCAATCTTGATTACAACCTTTATTCATTTTTTTCGGGATTCGGATTCGATGTTGCTCACTACAAGGACCTGTCGATCCCCATCTACATCGGCATCAGCGTTCAGGGATATGATACGGCCATCCGTCTGAAGCCGCTTCCTTTTTCCTACGATATCCTCAGTAATAAACTCGAAGGCATTGGCGCAAATACCACCAAAGGGAGCGGCGCGCTCTTTGGCTATTCGGCGAGTGTGGCAATCTCTTATTTGCTGCTCAAGAGGTACAAGGTCTCCCCTTATTTTCTTTTTTACCGGACCATCAATAAGCCGTATCTTTCCTCGCGTTTCACGTTCTGGTTAGATACGCCTTTTCCCGGGTTCTATCGTCAAAATACCCGTCTCAAAATGCAAATAATCACGGCTTACATGCTGGGCCTCAGTGTGTCCGCCATTGCGTCAAAAAATTGGTCGGTATCGGTAAGCCTCGGCGGCGCGTTAATGAACCTCACCGGCATGAGCAGCGCATTATATAGCGGATTGAACATGTACGATGTAATCGTGGGGATCAGCTATAATATCAGCTCTGAAACTCGATTGGATTCAGCGAGTCGTAATTAATGCCCGCTTTTAGCATATAACGGCGATAACTTATTGCTCCATTTTATGCCATCGGTGGAACTCCACAAGGTGTAAACGGACTCGTAATCCTTGATTTTCATTTCACGCATGGAAAATTTCATAAATACCCTCAATTGTATCATTTTCCCTCTCACTCGAAGGAGAGGATGCCATCCTCTCCTTCGAGTGAGAGGGAAAATGATACAATCAGCAGCTATCATGACGTTTGATGCCTTAATTACTATATATACCTCTTTTCCCACAGACAACGACAGATTATGGACCGATTCCTTTGTTATTATTGAAACGATTTCAATGCCGCCGGCCAGCTCCACCAGAACCTCGGAATTAACGGAGCCGTGGGTCAATTTTTTGATTTTTCCCTTAATGACGTTTCTCGCGCTTATTTTCATGATGATCCTCCGGTTTTATTTTTATCAGAAAACGGATTATAACCCGGCTTCTTGAATAGGGAATCATACCGGTTCAATATGTCGTGCCGGTAGACCTTTCCCGGCCACTCTTCCGGAGTCACTTCTACGATATCAACCGATATGGATGATTCTTTTGTACCGGCGATGCGCACAAAAGAATCGGTTATTGCCTCAACAAGCTTCTTCTTCTGTTCCGGCGTTCTTCCCGGATACATTTTGATTATTATATGCGGCATTGTTTTTTTAAACGAGCAGATAACGATCAGATTTACAGATTTTAACACTCATATACATAGTTGTTTGTCAATCTTATTACTTGCCGTAGAGACCGTATAAAAAGTCAGTGTTAATGTCTACATCGCTTTTGTAGATCCCCCAACCCCCCGAGGGGGCTCCCGCTAAAGCCCCCTCGGGGCTAACAACTACCCTCAAGTGTGTAAGCAAGGGGGATAAGAAGATAGAAGAGATGATAGAGATACATTTTTAGCGGAATATTGTTAAAATTGAAGAGGAAAAACAATCATTTAAGCTCAAAAAATAAAATTATCTCTGATATCTCTTCAATTCCCCTATCCCCTGTTCTTACACATGGAGATGTGGGTAGTTGTTAGCCCCTCGGGGGGTTGGGGGGTCTTAACGATTGGAAGCGGTGAAAGCATAGAATATTTTTATTCTAAAATTCCTTTTAGGAATTAACTCTGATAAAAAGTCGGCTTTTCTTAATCTATATCTTCAAATTAACTTGACGCTGTCTATTTTATGGGAAAAGCTTAAAGACCGAGAAATATGATAGTTGTTTATAATAGAAGGAGAAATTGTATCATGAAAAAAATTACAGCAGGCGTCGTGATTTTTCTGTTTGCCCTTGTATTTTTCAGTGTTAATGTAATGGCCGAAGGTTCTGTCGCCGGAATATGGAATACGATAGCCGATCACGGTCCGGACAGAGGGAAGACAGAATTCTATATTGAGATATTTGAAAAAAGCGGCCTGTACTACGGTAAGATCGTCAAGCTTCTGCTCAAGCCCAAGGATGCGCTCTGCAACCAATGCCCGGAAAATTTGAAAGACAAACCGCTGCTCGGCATGATCATTTTAAAAGACATGAAAAAAACCGGGAAGGCGGACGGCGATTTCGGAGCAGAGTACGCAGGCGGAACGATAATGGATCCTGAGAATGGCAAAAGCTACAAATGTAAACTCTGGGTCAAGGGAGACGTGATAACCGAGCGCACCTATGGCAGGCTGTTCTATAGAACTCGGAACTGGCACCGCGTCAAGTAATCCGGCGTTGAATCGCCGGGAAAATTACGCGCTCCTATTTTTTAACTCCTGCAATCTCCGGTCAAACAGATCAATATGCCACTGTATATGCTTATAATAATCCTTGACCAGATGCTCCAACGTCAATTGCTCGCCGTCTTTTATCCAGTAATGATTCAGAATATCTTCATTGATATTTCTTATTATATGTAAAAGGAAATCATTATAATATTTCCACAGTTCGATCAATACGTGCCAGTCGAAATCGTTCATTTTCTGCACCTGTTTCCATTTTTCCGTGTCATACGCGGGGAATTCAAGGCTCTGGTCCAGGTGCAGACGCACGAACCGCTGGTGGTTATTTGATGCGGAATCCACGAGGTGGCCGACCATCTCTTTCAACGACCATGTATCTTCCGATAAACGGATCGAGCTGAGGGGCTCCTCGCTTTCGCGCATTTTTTTGTAAAAGCCGTTTATCAGTCCCTCATATTCGGTGATGTTGAACTTCATGGTGTTGCTCCTTCATGGGTGATTCATCTCTATCTCCCGGCCGACGATCTTTCAGTAATTGACATCTATGCCGGTCTTCGTCAAAAACCGGTCATGCCATCCTGAGAGAATCGATAATGAACAAATTGCGCCGAGCGCTGCAAAGGTCATGTCCCACTGCGCGTCCCAAATGTCGCCCTGCGAGCCCAGAAACGACTCTGCAGTCTCGCTGGTGGATAATGCATAACCGAACTCTATCAGCTCATACAATGCGCTTATCGTAATGCATAGGGATACTACTATGAAGAAGAGCCACTTGCCCCTGCGCAGAGGAGATGTGCGGAGGAGTATCTCCCGGATCAGCAGGGCCGGGAAAAAGCCCTGTGCAAAATGGCCTAACCGATCGTAATGATTGCGTGCGAAGCCGAACCAGTCCTGCATCCAGAATCCAAGAGGAACCTTTGCGTATGTATAGATCCCGCCTACGGCCAGTATCAGTGAGTGAATTATCAGCAACAGGTAGATGAAGTCGGTAAATTGCAATCTTCGGTAGGTCAGAATGAGTATCGGCAATCCAATCAAGATCGGGAAGACCTCGAGTAGCCAGGTGAATCTGTCGTGCGATAGGATTGACGATAGTATCAATATCAATAAAACTCCGATAAGATATGCTGCCGGCATTCTATTTTGCTTGTTCATCAGCACCTCCTGATTTGGTCATATCCTCTCGTGCATCACACCATATGCTCCGGAGGCCTCATCTTTGAGGATTTTTTCTGGGGAATAAATACTCTATACCCGATGCCAATTTTCATGAATAAATACAGAAATATGATAAGAAACAGCAGAACAATGACAACCAGGAATTTATTATATTCCGATCGATTGTATATTTCGCCCACTCCGATTTTCGGGATTTTTTTGAATGATTCCGGAAAACTATAATTCTTCGCCAGGGTCTTTATATAATTAAAATTCAGAATGGGGATTTGATCCCTGCCGAATCTGCTCATCACGCTGTCGACGCGCAGCGCTCTCCGCGGCGCCCTGATATTGAGCCCGGCCTTGTACCGCATTTTTCCTATAAACGACCCGATGGCGACGGTTCCGCCGCCCACGTTGATATACGCCCCTATCTGGGTCTCCTTGGCCCATTCGCGGTATATCGCCATTCGCTCATCAACATTTTTCTTCATATCGTCGAACTCAAGCAAGATGATTTTGTATTTCAAAATGGTCTCTCGCAATATGCGCTTGCCCGGTTCCGACATGCCGAGGGCGTTGTCCCGCACGCCTCCCAGCGACGCGGCGGCCGTTCGATACGTACAGAATTGCTTTTCGTTAAGAACGTGCTCCATGTCAAGCCAGGTGAAATTCGGTATATTGGCCCCCCACGTGGAAGCCGCGACGCTGGTGATTATGATGAGCCTCAGGTTCATTGCCTTGGCGGCCGAAAGCACCGCCAGGTTCATTGCGGGGAATGAGCCGGTGAAGGAGACGGCGACGGTGCTCCCGTTCCTGACCTTTGCCTCCTTCAGCATGGATACGATCACTGCCGCCCAGTTGGGGTTGAGTGAGATGAGCTTTGAATCGATGTCCACCGTGGTGCTGGTTATCGGGGAAGAGAGAACGCCGATGAGCCCGGTGTGCAGGGGGTCAATAGCCTTGTTGATCGGGCCGATATTTTTCACCCGGTGCTGCTTTATGATATCCATAGCCTGGAGCATGTACCGGGCCGCTCTGATCTTTTCCCGGTAATAGGGCTGCTTGAGATTAAGCTTGAATGACTCGACTATTATGAGAACAATGACGGCCAGAATTGCCGTGACCAGATGGATCTGCCACGATACGGCGCTCGGCTTCCACAGGAGCTTTTTCATATTAATATTTCCCTGCCGTAGATAAGAATGAGGATCAGCCGCACGATCGTGCTCGATGTAAGAAGGGCGGCAATAGTCTCAAGTATGCCCTGCCGGTCGATCCATATGGCTATCAGCCCGGGGATTATATAGCCGACGATGTTCAGTTCAACGATCTGCGGCCCCACCGGTATGACATCGAGCAGGCGCACCAGCCAGCCGAGAAGGAATCCGAGGAGTATCATGAGAACCGTGCGCCTCCTCCCGTATATGATGATGAAGGCCCCCAGGGTGTTCACGATAACATAGGTCACCATGCTGATGATGATCGTCATGGCGATGACGAGCGGCTTGTTAAGATAGAGCGCGATATATCCGGGGACCACCATGCCGCCGGCTGCGATCCCGAAAAACTCGGAAAAGAGGAGGCTGACGCAGAGTCCCAGCCCTATTGATATCGTCACGATTGCTTCCATAACGTTTTCCTTATGCGCCGGCCGCGCTACGATAAAATGTCTTCAGCCCTGTTTTTAAAATAGGTGATCAATTCAAGCCCCGGACCCGCTATATTCCCGATCCCCATCAACAGGGTCGATTTTTTGCAGTATTTTAAGATTTCCTCAAAAATAAATTCGGTACTCAGATCCTCGGTATTGGTGAAGAGCCGGGGATCGATTCCTTCCTTAACGGCAGTGCGCATGAGAAAATACGAGCCGGAGCCGATGAGGATATACCGGTCCGCCTTGGGCCATTCGACAAGGGCTCTCCCTATCTGCCGGGAGCGGTCAGGCCGGTCCATGCGGCTGTTTATGATCATTATGCGGCTCTCCACGTCCGTGTGCTTATCGAGAGCCATCCGCCATATGGTTTCGCTCGACTCAGGATCGTTCGCGGCGAAGCCGTTTATAAAATGTATACGCCTGCCGAAAAAATTGAGCTTCATGTCGATCATGGCCCCCATGTCCGGAGCGGCCCTTTTCATACCCCGCAGGGCCACATCCCTCGACACCCCCAGGGACTCGCATACCGTGAGGGCAAGGGCTATGTTTTCCCGGTGCTCGACATAGGCGAACTCACCGAGGTCATGATCCTGTATAGATTCCATTTCAGCATCGGAAACCCTTGTAAGGCCGGATTTCCGGTTACGGCACACGGCCTCAAATTCCTCCGGATAATCCTTCTCGCCGGTAAACAGATGCCTCCCTTTCGGCGTTGTTCCCAGAACGGCGCAGGCGACATCATGCTCCCGCGGTCCCATGACATCGAGGTGATCCTCGCGCACGTTGGTTATCACGCCGTGGGTGGCCTGCACGAGCTTCAATTCGCACAGGGACTGGAGGTGGGGCTGGAGCGCCATACATTCTATCACCAGGGCCTCCGCCTTGTTCCGCGCGGCAAAGGCGATGATCCGGACCTGTTCGATGATATTGGCCGAACCCCGCCTGAATACGGGATATTCGGATCCGTCATGAATTATCACTCGGGGAAGGGCGCCGGTGGTTTTGGCAAATGTTTTTATTCCCGCCTCGCGAAGTCCGGCTGCTATCAGCCTGGTTACCGATGACTTGCCCCGTGTCCCGTTGACATGAATTCTGACGGGAATGGATCTGAGATTTTTTATATGGTCTGCGTACTCGAGGATTCCGAGTATAACCGGAAGGAAAATCAATACCGTTATGATAAGTATTTCATGCATCGTTTAATTCCACATCTTCCAGACTTTTGTATCGGGAAAACGTATTACCCAGATTGTCAAGTGAATAAAGTAATGGTAACTGCTCAGTTAACTCTCGCAAAGATTGACCTCATCCCCCCCTCCCCCCCTTCTCCTCAATAAGAGAAGGGGGGTGCATAAAACTTATAGTTATAAGCTCCCCCTCTCCAATTTGGAGAGGGGGCCGGGGGGTGAGGTCAGTCTTTACGAGAAATTATCAATAGCTGAATACTTACTACTTCCCGTGCGTTTGCAAAAATCTACGGTACCGATACTGCTTTGACAGGCAGAGCGCCGCCATCTCGGGCGTTTTGTACACGATCGCTTTATACCTGCTTCCCTCCTTGGTGTATGTCATCTCGTCATCGGGAAATGCCGCCAACGATACCGGATAGATCGGCTTGTCGTATTTGCTCATCAGCGCGAGTATCACATCCAGAATCTGCTTGTCAATCTCGCGGGACATATTTTCATATCTGCGCAGCTCTTCATTCGGTAAAAATCCCATCCGATGGGCGGATTTGATCGGCCGTATCCCGAATTTTGCCGCGCCGATGAGGCCGAGGACGATGATGGCGTCATACGCATCGGATGATACCATCACCTCGATGGCTTCCTTAAAAAAGGCATGATCGGGTTGTCCGACAAGATCGACCGGATTTGATCTGCTCCAGAAAGCGGGAAGCTTGGAATCAAAAAGGCGTTTGAGGGACTCAGGGAGCGGCGGAAGGTCCAGCCCGCGTTCCTCGCATTCGTCTGCCGTAATTACTCCCCAACCGCCGCCGAGGGTTATGATCCCGACTCTGTTTCCTCGGGGAAGCGGGAAGCTGTCAAAGACCGCCGCCAGCTCAAGGAGCTCGGTAGGGTTCATGGCTATCGTAATGCCCGTCTGCTTCATCACTGCTTCGAAGATATTGAATGATCCGGCCATGGCACCGGTGTGGGAATGCGCCGCCCTGCCCCCTCCTTCGGTCCTGCCTGCCTTGAGTGCGATAACCGGCTTTTTTAAACAGGTGCTTTTGGCAATATCCAGGAATCTTCTTCCGTCGTCGACTCCCTCAAGGTAGAGGAGAATAACCCGGGTATCGGCATCGCGGTTGAAATATTCCAGAAAGTCTTCAACCTTCAGCACCGCCTCGTTTCCGGAACCGACGAATTTGCTTATGCCGATTTTCTCCAGTTCGGCCCAGAGCATGATCTGGTTGCCCACGTTGCCGCTCTGAGCTATGATGGATATGCCGCCGATTGCGGGACGCGGATGGGCGCCGGTTCCGTGGAGGCCCCAGCGCAGGTTTGACATGCCCATGGTGTTGGGGCCTACGATATTGATTGAATGCCCGGCAGCGAAATCAATGAGCTGTTTTTCAATAAGAACCCCCCCGGCCCCCGCCTCGCTGAAACCCGACGATATGACGACCACGTTACGGATATCCTTGCCGGCGCAGTCTGCAAGAATACCCATTACGGTACTGGCCGGAGTGGCTATATACGCCAGGTCGACACGCTCCGGTATCTCCGTAACCGATTTATAGGCCTTCAGGCCGTAAATTGTATCTCGTGATGAAGAGACCGGGTAAACCCTGCCTTTAAAACCGCCGTCAAGAATATTGGTGATAATGATAGAGCCCCATTTCAGACTCGCCTCTCCGGCGCCGATGACTGCAATGCTGTCAGGGTAGAACAACGTATCAAGATTCTTCATATTCGTCAACCATCCTGCGTCATGTATTGAGTGTTTATATTGCCGATGCATTAAATTCCAACCGACCGCTGCATCGGTTACCGGTGCCAGTTCAATAATTATTTGATATTTTTTCAAGCCATTAGTGAAGGGGGCGTAAATAAAACAGTGTTGATGGTTTGCTGAGCGAGAGGCTAGTTTACTTTCTTTTCAAATCTTCGATCCTTTTCATGGCGCCCTGGATTGGCTCCGTCAGGCCCGGCGGGCAGTGCTTAATAAATGACTCCAAACTGGCGATCGCCTCCTTTTTTTTGCCAAGCTCCGTCAAGACTATGGCTCTATTATAGTAGGGCATATAGTTGGTCGGATTGAGTTCTATCGATTTCGTATATGCCGTGCTTGCATCGACGTATTTTTTCTGTTTTTGATACAATACGCCGAGGTTATAATAGGCGAGGTAAAATCGAGCGTCGATCTTGACGGCTTTTCTAAACTGTTCCTCAGCCTTTGGAAATTTTTCATTTTCGAGATAGATCATTCCGATATTATTCTCAACTTCCGCATCCTGCTTGATTGACGATGCCTTCTCCCATGCATCCTTTGCCGGGCCGTAATTTTTCTGTTGATAGTAGATCAGTCCGATCTGCACCCACGCCGGAAAATACTTCTTATCCAGTGCCGTGCATTTCTTGAGCTTCTCCAGCGCCTTGTCCGGATTATTCAAATTTACATATACCAGCCCCAGATTATAGTGGTACAGGGGAAGATCCGGGTTCAAGGATATCGCCTTTTCGTAATATTTAGCCGCTTCATTTAATTTATTCAACCGCAGATAACAGGTGCCGATATTGTTGGGATATTCGGCTTCTTCGGGCTCCTCGCTTGCGGCCTTTTCAAATTTCTGCAGGGCACCGGAAAAGTCGCCTTTGAAAAACAGCTCTAACCCTTCTTTATTATATTCGACCGCTTTAGGATTCATCGCATGCTTTGCCTTATTTGAATCATTTTTGGAATTACACGAGATCGGTATAAATAGCAATAACAATAAACCGATTAAGTATCTCCTATCCATTTGCATCCCCTTTGTATATTTCCTAATAATGAATAAATTACCATGTCCTTTTTATACTCAATGGCATTCCTTGCATCTCTGAGGGCCTGTTTTCCGGGCGATATGGCAATCTATGCAAAGGCCATGCATCCGCGTATATCCATTTTCCCCATAATGGCATTTGGCGCAAACCTTTATCCGTTCCGGATTGTCGTGCTTATGGTGGCAGTCAAGACATTTCAGACCCTCTTCCTCATGAGCTTTATGGGACATCTTAACCGAGCCGACCTGGCTTTTATATCCCGCGCCGACTTGTTTCTGTAAATCAAATATTCTGGTTGTTTTTGTAATGGTAACGACATCAGTCGGTTGTTCCTCAGTCGTCCAGGGATCGAGTTTGCAGGAAGCGATTATTCCTCCGATGATAATTGCAACAGCAATAGGCAAAATCTTTTTCAATTCCAACTGACACCCTCCTTGCTATTCTTTTTGATGAGCTAGTTTTTTAAAATAAAGGGCCTGTCCGCCGCAATTTAGAAATATCGTGATCGAATAATATAGTTTGTATGTATGAATATGGATATTGTTATTACTAAAATTTGTGTCAACATCAAAAAAATATTTTTTTTGAAAAACAATTCAGGCTATTCAGCAATGTACGGTCGTATATTAATTAAGCGTAAATATTTTGTCATTGCGAGCAAAGCGAAGCAATCCGCATTTTATTTCATAAAATTCATGATTTACAAGTATTTTCTGTGTCATAATTCAGTATATAAAGCATTTGCAGATTGCTTCGTCGCTGCGTTCCTCGCAATGACAAACTTTAAATGAAATTGGTACACTAATTACTGCACGGATGTCCGGTGATTTTTTAATTGATTTTTTAAGCTATGATTTATTTATATCAATCAATTAGACTTGTTACGAAACTCCCGTTTCGCGCTTGAGGAAGCCCCTGCGGGGGCTTTCTAAGGGGCTCCGCCCCTTAAATCCTGTTAAAAAATTAATTATGCAACAAGTCTATTAATTACAGAAATACATTAAAATGTATTTTCATGATTTCAGGGTGAGGGGCGTTGCGCGCCCCTCAGGGACAACTGATTTCTCAGGTATCAGAGAATGGATGAATGTACCATAATATCATACCCCGGAACGAGGAGCGAGCTGCTTCTTTCTTTGACCGAATCGAGATCCCGCTATATGCTTCCTATCGGCGGAAAGTTCCGGGTGGTCGATTTTACCCTGAGAAATTCATTCGCCTCCGGCGCGCGGACCACCATCATATACAACAATCTGGAGGACGATCTCGAAAAGCATGTCGAGCAGTACGGTCCTTTCGGCGACATGAAATTTCCGCCTATCAAGGTAATAACGCGTGAATATTCAGACATCAAGGTCTGCTACAACCTTATACTGGAAAGCAATACTGAATATTACATCATCTATAACGGGGATAATCCTTCCATAATTGATTTTGCCAAGATCATCAAAAAATACAAATCCAAGAGAACCGGGGCCGTGCTTTTCAAGCTCAATATGAACGGAAGATCCACTATGGCCTACACGGTACTGGTATCGGATCAAAAGACGTTATTGAATGTCATTCGAACCGCAATCAAACAGAAAAAAACCGCGCCGAATATTTTTGAGATGATTATCAATATTCTGATTAATAGGGGAATATCCAAGAGCAGTTCCGAGGCCTATTACTGGCCGATTAAAAACGTGCCGGAATACTATGACCTCAACAGGAGAATCATTCAAGATCCGGAGATTTTCGGCCTTCTGTACAGGGAAAAAATGCTGAAGAACGACGTTCTGCAGCAAGGACATGCTTATGTGGGCCGCCAGGGAAAGGTCATAACATCTTTTATTTCCGATTATTGCACAATAAACGGCACGGTGGAGAATTCGATCCTCTATCCGGGTGTCGAGGTGGGCGAGCATACCGTGGTGAAGGATTCGATCATTCTTCCTTACAATAAGATCGGCTCCGGCGTAAGGATCCTCAGGACGATTCTAGATGAAAGGACCGAGCGGAATCCTGATTTGGAATATCTGAATGTCGGTAACTCATGCAAGATCGGATCGAGCGAAGAGCACATTAAAAATAATGATTTTCCCCAATCATTATTTTTCAGCATCACGCTTATCGGAAAAAATTGCCGCATCTTTGAAGGGGCCCGCATCGGCGGCGGCTGTTATGTCGCCTCCGGACAGGGAAGTCAATTTCTGGGCGCAAAAAAATTTCTCTACGACGGGACCTCCCTGCTCAAATAAAGCCTGATCATGAGATTTCCGCCGTATTCATCTCCTTCTATTCCCGCTCCCTGCTTCTGATGCGTTCAATGACGGTATGCACGATCTCGGCGTCAAAACCTCTGCGCTGCAGAAAGTATGCCAGTTTGGTCAGCGCGTTTTTTTTGAGCTTCAGGGCGGCGTACTTCTTGCGTGCGGTTTCAAATATTGTATCAATGTCGGTATGCCGGGACTCAGACTCTTTTATTGCGGCCTTGATGATCGTTCTGGATATTCCTCTTTTCTGCAATTCGCTTGCCAGAAGGTGCTTCCCGACCAGTTTCTTATTCAACCTGCTGTCAATGAAACGCGCGGCGAAATCATAATCGTCAAGATACCCCGCATCAATAAGGCCGCGCACCACATCCTGGATTGTGTCGTGCGCGTATCCTTTTTTCTGCAGATACCGTTCCATTTCGGCAGCAGACCGTATCCGTATGGCCAGATAGTCAAGCGCCCTTCTTTTGCACTGAAACCGCTGCGATTCTTCCTTAAGCTGTCGGTATTCGGTCGGGTCGATGCTCCTTCCGGAATCAAGTTTGTACAGATTTGAGATCTGATACGGCATGTACAGCGATTCGCCGTTGTCGAGCTCAACGGTCACCTGATCGTCGGACATTTTGATTTTTGTTATTGTAACCATTCTCGCACCGGTACAAATAAAAAGAGGATGCATGTCTGCATCCTCCCCGCTTCTTTCGCCCTGTGGTGATTAACGTTTCGAAAACTGGAATCTTTTTCGGGCTTTTTTCTGTCCCGGCTTCTTCCGTTCAACTTCCCGGGAATCCCTGGTGAGAAACCCGCCGTCACGGAGCTGCTTTTTCAGTCTCTCATCAATCTTGACCAGGCACCGGGCTATAGCCATCTTGACGGCCCCCGCCTGGCCGGACCAGCCGCCCCCGTCGACATTCGCCGCTACATCGTACTTGTCCAGCATGCCAACATATTCGAGGGGCTGACGGACGATCAGCCCAAGGGTCTGCCGCCGGAAGTACTCGCTCACCGGCTGCTTGTTTACGGTGATAGTACCCGAGCCGGGCGAGAGCCGGACCCTGGCCACTGACGTCTTTCTTCTTCCCGTGGAATAATACTGCTCAGCCATATCTGTTCCTCTTCAGATTTTCTGTTGGATGTTGATAGGTTCAGGCTGCTGCGCTTGATGGGGATGCTCGCTGCCGGCATACACCTTAAGGTTGCCGAATATCTTTCTGCCGAGCCTGCCTTTCGGGAGCATGTTTTTAACCGCATGTTCAATAATGAATTCCGGCCGCTCATTCAGGAATTTTCTGATATTGACGAATTTTATTCCTCCCGGGTATTGTGAATGCCTGAAATATTCCTTATCCTGGGCTTTCGCGCCGGTCAGAACCACCTTTTCGGCATTGATGACTATGACGTTGTCTCCCATATCCAGGTGAGCGGTGAAATCCGGCTTATGTTTTCCCCGGAGCAGCTTCGCAATTTCAGACGCAAGCCTGCCTAATATTTTTCCCTCAGCGTCAATGATAAACCACTTTTTGTTTATTTCAGACGCTTTCATATTATATGTCTTCTGAATGCTTTTCATATACGCCACTGTTTACTAAATTAAGATTACGAAAAATTTAAATTATAATCAGGCCTGTTTCTGTCAATAAAATAATAATTAATTTTAAGATTAATTTAGCAGGGGTGCGCAAGGCACCCCCTGCTAAATTAATTTAGAACTATCGATTTAAAAAGAATTTGACTAATAATATAAAATAATTGTTATATTAAAGGATATGATTCTCAGTTAGGAATTATTACAATCGAGGAGTTGGCATGATGAAAAAGATAATCGCGGTACTGATTCCAATAATTTTTTTCGCCGGTGCGTTTTCGTGCGGCGGGGGAAAAAGCATAAAAGATAAAGAGCCGAATTCCTTTTCGCTTGATGAAAAATATGATAAAGCGGCCCCGGCCAAGGGGAGAGCCAAGGGGGTTGCGGCTATATTCGATAATGATAAGGCGCTGGCGCGCGATCGGGCCCTCAATGACGCGCGGAACAAGCTGGTCGAGCAGGTTCTCGGCTCAACCGTCTCGGGGAGAAGCTTGATGAAAAATTTCGAGCTCGTCTCAACCCTGGTTGAAGCAAAATCGTACGGCCTGGTCAAAAACGAGAGGATCGTCGATGAGCGGGCCGACGCCGATATGTACACGGTGGAGATAGAAGGCACGGTGGAGCCGGCGATCGTTGAGGACGCGATAAAGGACGCCCTGAACAGATATGGCAGGCCGAAATTCATCGTTTTGGTCAATGAGTCCTTTGAGGGAAGGCCGAGCATGCCGGGATATACGGCGACCGAGACGATCATGCAGGATATCATGGGCAATCTCGGGTTTGAATTCGTGGACGCGCAAACAACGAAGAAGCTCATGAAGAACGAGAGGTCAAAAATGCAGATGGCCATGGCAGGAGATATAAGCGACGATGTCCGCCGGCTGCTGTTGGACTCCGTAGGCGCCGAGGTCGTCATATCGGGAGTCGTGACGACCGATGATCAAACCTCCATTCTGAAAAAACAGTTCAAGGATATCGACATGAAATCCAAGCGCGCCAGCGTGACCCTCAAGGCAGTGGATGTTTATACCGCGAGAATCTTGGGGACGAAAGCCGTGGCGGCGGGCGGGGTGGATATCAGCGGCCAGGTGGCTTCCCAAAAGGCGGTGGAGAACGCCTTAAAAAGAAAGGACGCGTTGGGAAGCGAAAAAAATAATCCGGGAAAATTCATCGACGACATCGTACGAAAATTCGTTGAATCAGCCACGCATCGTCAGATCAATGTTCTCATCACCGGCCTTGACTATAGCGGGCTGAAAAAATTCAGGAACCAGGTCGAAAACAGAATCCGCGGAGTGCAGCAGGTATTGGACAAGGGGAGGGTCGGGAGAGCAGCCAGACTGGAGGTTTATTTTGCCGGGACCACCAATGAATTTCTTGATGAGCTCAAGGCAAAGGCGGATAAGCTCGGGTTCGTAATTGAAGTGCCTGAAAATTTTCCGAACAGGGCGGCGATTCAGGCGAAGCTGATTGAAAACAAATAGATACGGTAAAAGCATTGACAAAAAGGATAAATTGACGGCATTCTATCGACATCATGATCGCGGTGAGAGGTTCCGTATGGTATCAACCAGATCATCCGGAAGATTATTTTTATTGATTTTTTCAGTAGGTATGATCTTCTCCTGCAAATTGGATGTTCCGATAAAAGAGATGACTGAGGCGAGAAGCGCGATCGCCAAAGCGCGCCAGGTCATGGCGGAAAAATACGACCCCGATAACCTCAACAAGTCCATAAAAGAGCTTTATACCGGACATGATTTTCTTGTCAGAAATGACGTCCCCGGCGCCAAAAAGGCGGCGGAGGCCTCACGGTTGTCCGCTCTCGCAGCGATAAGCGCGTCCCTTCCCCGCGCTGCAGAAGATTCCCTGACAGAAGCCAAAGCAGTGTATCAGGAAGCCGACAAGCTCCTTGCCGAGAGTTTTGCGCCCGAACAGTTTGCCGGCTCAAAAAAAAGCATTGATGAAGCTGAAAAACTTAAAAATGAGCAGAATCTTCTTGATTCATTCATGAAATCAAGGGAAGCGGTATCCTTGGGGAGCGAGGCGAAGGCCATAGCCCTGAAAAAGGTTCCCCAGATCAACGAGGGCATTGATAAAATGAAAATAGAAATCAATGACCTGAAGTCGCAGAATATTTCCGAGCCGCAGAAGCAGGAGCTGCCGGCGGTTTCGGAGAAACTGGACAAGGCGCTCCAACTGGTTTCCCAATACGATCTGAAACAGGCGGCTCCCCTTATACGCGAAGCTGAAGACGCCATCAATAAGATCAAGGCAGCGGCCAGGAAGAAGTCGGCTAAAGACCGGATCGCCGAGCTCCGGCAGGATGCGGAAGCATTGAGAAAAAAGCGGGGCAGTGAATTTGCCGGAGAGGATATCGACGGCGTCGTTGCCCTGCTCAATGAGGCCGATTCACTGGTGGAGCAGGACAAGCCCGATGCCGCCCGGAATAAGATCTCCGATGCCGAGAAATCGCTTGCCCTGGCTCAAGCGAAGACGACTAAAGGGCTTGCCATTGAAAAATCGAAAACCGTGGGCAAGCTCCTCGATGATACGAGGAAAATGGACACTCAAAACAAATTTCAGAATGAAATCAATACCGCCTCTTCCGTTTATGCCGAAGGTAAAAAGCTTCTGGAAAGCGAATCATATAAGGAGAGCCTCGCAAAATTTGAAGACGCCGAAGCCCTGCTCAAATCCATCAGCGTGGCGCGGGAGAAGGGGTATTTGGAAAAAAAGGGCATGAAAGAGCTGGAGGGGAAAATGATTTATAAGGTGGTTTACAACCGCTCCAAACGGGACTGCCTCTGGAGAATAGCCCACAAGGTGTACAAAAGGGCCCAGCTCTGGCCGCTGATCTACATGGCTAACAAGGATCAAATCAAAGACCCGGATATCATTTTTCCCGGTCAGTCATTCATCATCCCGGAAATACCGGCAAAGAAAAAAATGGAGTTTATAGAAAAAAGGGAGGGTAGAGAGGGTAAGGAAGCTCCGGTCCCGGACAAGCCTGAGGAGAAAAAAGCAGGCGCAGAAACCGGTGAAAAGGTCTGAGAAAAGTAATTGGTGAAAAAAGTAACCCTTATTTTCTTTACGACGGCGTCGATTTTTTTTGTTTATTCACGCGCCCATTCCCGCGACATCAACCTTGATGGTATATACGTCAAGGAGAGCTCCCCCTATTATGATAAGCTCCTGGAAAAAAAACTGACCGCGTATCAGATTGTCAATTCGCAGTTCATCGGCAGGAACGTAATTTTTGCGTCCTGGAATGACGGTTTCAATATAATTTATATAAAAGAATTTCCGGACCTGAATATCCTCTATTCCTACAACCGGATCACCCAGAGCCACACAGAACTATGCAGAATAAAAGGAACAATAGCTGCAGCGATAAACAGCATCAATGGAAGGTTCATATATCTCAAGCGTCTGCGCGAAACCGAAGATCATTCGGTGAAGGGCGAGACCATCGCGGTTAATCTGAATTCAAAAAAGCTACAGGTACTCGAGCCCGCCTATCCGTTTATTGATTTTTCCCTTTCTCCCGATGGAAGGGGTATCCTGTATGAAACAGGCAGGGGGATCGTCGAATACATTCCTGAAACGAACACCAGGAGCCTGATTATCGAAAGATCCGAATACGCCGATATTGTTCAATCCGGATCTCCCGCGATCGCATACCTGTCGCCCAACAGAAAAAAGATCGTTCTGGTAAACGGGAGCGGCGGGTCATACCGGGCAAAGGTCTTCGGGCATGGAGCGTCGCTGAAGCTTGACGGTATCACCTCGGCATCCGAGGTCTTCTGGATAAACAATGACCGTCTTGTCTATCGGAAAGGCTATGCCGGGAGCTATTCAATTCATGTGTACGATGCGGCGGCGCGCGCATCGAAGGTTTTGTCCGGAAGCTCATTGAATACCAATATCCGGTTCTCAAACCTTGCGAAGATGATTTCTTTTTTACAGGACCAGATAATACAGATCTATGACGTACGGCGGAATCAGGTCGTGAATACCGGGCTTGAGGGTGAAGACGTTCTCTTTTCTCCGGACGGAAGCAGATTCATATCTCTGTATTTAAAAAAGCTGTTCATCAGCAACATCCATACCGTAAAAAAGAAAAATTTGGAGATGGTCGGTATATCACGGCAGATAAAGGAGCTGTATAAAAATCTTCTTGATTCCCGGAACGACTGGTCCAATGATTACTCGCCGGAATATTTAAGGAGAAAAATTTCAGCGTATAATAAAATTGCAGAATAGCCTGCAAGGCCGCTTCCCTGATTGTAAAAACCGAGTTTGGGAAATCCGGTTTTAATGTTTTCATCTTTTAATACTTTAATGAGCTCGATTAAAAATTTTTTCATACGCTACTTGGTAAGGCTGAATACAGGGTTACGGGCGCCGGCCCGAATTCCGGACACAATGCACGGCGCCGATGAGTCACGGGAAAGTCCCGTTGTTAATGCTCTTCTTTTTATTGCAACATTCGTCTCCACCACCATTGTCGGAGCAACCGCGGCCGGTTCGTTTGCCGGCGTATTGATCAGCGGACTGCCCTATTCGATAACGCTGATGACAATACTTTTAGCCCATGAATTCGGCCATTTTTTCGCTGCGCGGGCGTTCAGGGTCAGGTCCACGCTCCCCTATTTCATTCCTTTCCCGTCGCTCGTGGGGACCATGGGAGCTGTTATAAAGACAAAATCAGCCATACCTCATCGCCGCGCCCTTTTCTATATTGGAGTGATGGGGCCCCTGCCTGGATTTATACTGAGCCTTGCAGCGGTTATTGCCGGCATATATCTGTCAGAAATCAAACCTCTCCCTACTGTAGGAGAGGGAGGATTCATACTGGGCGATTCTTTCCTTGTCGCAATAATTATTAAGCTGATCCATGGCACCATACCGGCAGGGTTTGATATATTTCTTTCCCCCTATGCTAAGGCGGGCTGGTTCGGATTTCTTATAACCAGCCTTAATCTCATGCCGATCGGTCAGCTCGACGGCAGCCATATACTTTATGCGCTGATCGGGAGGAACCAGCTTTTTTTCGGATGGATCTCTTTTGCCGGGCTTATCGTGCTCTCCTTTATCTGGCCCGGGTGGATAGTCTGGATCATCATGACGCTTATTCTCCTGATGGTGGGCCATCCTGATATTCCGGAAGGAACAGAGTTATCCGGTGTTGAAAAAACAATCGGATGGATTTGCATGATAATTTTCGTCCTCACGTTCGTGCCGGTGCCGATTGATTTTATATAACCGACTCGACATAGGCGAATTAATTTTAAAAAGAGTAACCGCCGATTCACGCAGTTACGTTTTGTTTCTCTTGTTAAATTCCCGGTATTCGATATGATTTCTGATGATTTTTACGGAAGACAGAATATCCAAAGAATACCAGCCCGCCATGAGAGTATAGAACACCTCCCGGCCGATGCTGCCGTAAAAAAAAATTATCCTTCCCTCCGTGTCTGCAACAAAGACTCCCCACGAGAGCACTCCCGTCGTTATAAGACCGAGGAATGCTATGGCTGCCACAGCAGAAAATCCGCTCCGGTATTTTCTGGTTATCAGTGCGATATGGAACGCAATGACCGCAACTACTATGAACGTCATATTCAACCTGCCTGATGGGTAATCCAATAAAATATCTTCTTTGCGACTCTGCGTCTCTGCGAGAACCTCTTTTTAGGCAGCCTCCGTTTTTACATAATTATATTCGCTGGACCCGTGCCCCTTGCTGGCGGACAGAGGGTCTAAGTGAGGAATTTCTCGAAATTTAATTCACGTCCCCGGCAGCGCTAAGGCAATACTATTAATAAACTTGACAAACAATTCGTCATCGCATATTCCTTTTATTATAAGGTCTTCGGTATGAAGCGGTCAGCAGTCAACAAAATATTCATTATAGGTATATTATCCTCCGTTGTTTTCCTGCCGAATCATAAAATCTCAGGACAAAATTATCCCATAACTCCTGAGCGTTCTGAACAGATCATCGATAAAATATATGAAAAATACATTCCGGTATATAAAAAATACAGGGGCGTTGGATCAGTCCGTAACATTGACATTATTGAATATAATCCAAATACAAACACATTGATCAACCGGTCTCACGTTTCTCTGATTCGTAAAGACTATTTCTATAAAAAGTCCGAGATTGAAATCCTGGAGTACATCAAAAACGACAAAGTAATGCAGCCCTCTGAATATGAGAACAGGATAATTGAAATCCCTGATCCAATACTTGATGAAAACGGCAGAAAATTGTATTTAACCAGGATCACGAATATCGCTGCCGTATCCAAGCAGAAGTGTTATCAGATGAAGGTGGTTCCCCGGAAAAAAACCGCCAAGTATTTTGGCGGGTTTTTGTATTTTAAAATGGATACCCTGGAGCTCATGCTTTTGGAAGGGAGCCTGGGCGATCTGCCTTTTTCCTTCAAAGAGTATAGTATGAAGTATTTTTTCGAACATGAAGGGGATCTGCCGGTGCTTAAATCCGGATCATTTATCATGAGAACTTATATTCCGGTGCTCCAGCCGGATCGAAGGTTTGTCATAAGCGTTAACGTGATTGAGAGTAAACTGTTATAGAGGATGAATAGTATGAAAAGGAATCGGACGCTGTCATATTTGTTATTCATGAGCATGATCATTGCATTTGTATCCTGCGTTACATCTGTGGAGAAGAAACTGGAATCGGAAAATCAGGAATTTTTAAAGGCCCCGTTTAACAAACTGGAAGACAAGGAGACCTTCAGGGTCACAATAGATTCCGATAAATATATAGCCGTCCAGACTGATTACGAAGAAACCATCCAGCGCGAAAATGATCCGGGCGGCGACCGGTATATCTGCGATGAGATTAAAAAATATGACAAGATCGATGAAGCCCGGGAGGGGATGTATCAGATTTTCTTATATCCTGACCGGGGAACATTGAAAAGGGTGAGGCCGTACAAGCCGCTGAACCTCATCGAGCTCGATAACCTTATTCTCGAAGATTTACAGCGATGGACTTTTAGATTTCCCCGGAACGTTATCCAGCCGAGCATGTTTTATATTAAATACCGCATCGTCCTGAGAAAGAGGCAGAGTGATGAACAGATTATTCAAGAAGTGCAGAAAAAGATGAGCACTGAATAACCTCGGAGGGCATAAGAGAATGAGATGTGGATAATGGATAGTCTTTCAGCATGGTGCTATAACGAAGATGTATTAATAATAAACCGCACTGCATTTTCATCCATCAACAGCTTTTTCGAGATTTCATCCGAGCTCCATCCTTTAGTGGAGAGCTCCCGCACCGTGCGGATGACATTTTCATTCAGGTTTTTCGCTGCGGCCGTATTCCCCTTAACCTGTTTCAGAATCGGATTATTATTATCGACCGCCTGTATGAAGTCTGCAAATTGCCTCATCTTTTTGTCTGTCTCGGTAAAAAGCTCTTGAAGTCTTGAATCCGTGTTATTGAGCTCGTCCTGCAGCGTTTCAACTTTTTGGAACATGGCATAGATCTGTTTTATCCTTGACTCCATGTGCTCGGACAGGCCTTCCAACTCGCTGAATCTATCCTTGACTTCTTTTATCTCCGATTCCCTTGTCTTGAGGATGATGGTGTTCTCCTCCACCTCATGCAGATGCTGATTCACTTTATCAACGCGCTTGTCCGCGCGCTCCACGATTTTCTGGAAGCTGTTGATTTTCCCTTCCATGGACTGTATCAAAATATCGGCCTTTGTAACGGAATCGAGATTCTTCTTAATGTCCTCTTCATAATCATGCAGCTCTCTGATCCGCGATTCCAGGCTCGCATAGCTTTCAACCAGGGCGTCGATCCGCAAGCTGACGGCGTCGATTTTTACAAACTGCTGTTGGCAATTGCCCGCTTTTTCGAGCGCATAATCGCTCATCTCCTGAAGTGCTTTGATCTCAGATTCAATATCCGCCAGTTTTTCCCTTTTGTTCTGATATAACCGTATCTCGCGGTCATACTCCTTTGCAAGCTCTTTGACATAATCAATATCTGCGAAGAACTTCTCAAGATTTTGCGCTTCTTTCCGGGAATCCTCCAGCATCCGGTTCAGCCGTTCTATCGAGCCGTTCACTTCACCGGTCAGCGTTTCTGTCCGGGAAAAGATTTTGCTCTGTTCCTCGTAGTTTAGTACCTCGGATTGAATGGTGAATAGCCGCTGTTCAATACCTGAAAATTCGTCTTTTATTTTCAGCATCTGGTTCTCGGACAGGGATTCCAGCTGATTTCCGAATTTTAGCAGCCGTTGCTCTATATCCTGCGCGCTTCTGCTGATTTCGTCTGTCTTGCTCTCTGCGGTATTCAAGAGCTTGTTTTCAAATCCCTGGAAATGCTCCTCGAAATTTTCGATACCTTTTTTTTGTTCCCGCTTCTGGGCTTCGACGTAGCTTTCATGCAGCTCCTCGAATTTGAGCAATTTTTGCTCTATATCCTGCGCGCTTCTGCTGATTCCAATTGTCTTGCCCTCCGCGGTATTCAGGAGCCTGTTTTCAAATTCGAGGAATTGTTCCTCGAATTTCTCGATATCTTTTTTGATCCCCTGTTTCTGAGCTTCAATATAACTTGCGATCTGATTCTCAAATTTTGGCAATTTTTGCTCTAAGTCCTGCGTGCTTCGGTTAATTTCGTCCGTCTTGCTTTTCGTTGTATTCAGGAGCCTGTTTTCAAATTCGAGGAATTGCCCCTGGAAATTCTCGATACCTTTCTTGATCTCCTGCTTTTGAGTTTCAATATAACTTGCGATCTGATTCTCAAATTTTGGCAATTTTTGCTCTATATCATGCGTGCTTCTGTTAATTGCATCTGTCTTGCTTTTCGTTGTAGTCAGGAGCTTGTTTTCAAATTCGAGGAATTGCCCCTGGAAATTCTCGATACCCTTCTTGATCTCCTGCTTCTGATCTTCACTATAGCTTGCGAGCTGATTCTCAAATTTCAGCAATTTTTGCTCTATATCCTGTGTGCTTTTATTAATTTCATCAGTCTTGCCCACTGCGGTATTCAGGAGCTTGTTTTCAAATCCCCGGAAATGCTCATCTAAATTTTCGAGATCCTTCCTGATTTCCTCCCTTTGAGCTTCAAGATAGCTTTCGAGCTGATTCTCGAATCTCAGCAATTTTTGCTCTATATCCTGCGCGCTTTTGTTAATTTCATCGGTCTTGCCCTCCGCGGTATTCAGGAGCCTGTTTTCAAATCCCTGGAAACGCTCTTCGAAATTTTCGAGATCCTGCTTGATCTCCTGCTTTTGATCTTCAGCATAGCTTTCGAGTTGATCCTCGAGTTTCAGCAATTTTTGCTCTATATCCTGCGTACTTCTGCTGATTTCATCGGTCTTGCTCTCCGCAATATTCAGGAGCCTGTTCTCAAATCCCTGGAAACGCTCCTCGAAATTCTCGATGTCCTTCTTGATTTCCTCCCTTTGAGCTTCAACATGGCTTTCTCTCTGGTCTTCGAATTTGAGCAATTTTTGTTCTATATCCTGCGCGCTTCTGCTGATTTCACTCATTTTGCTCTCCGCGGTATTCATGAGCCTGTTTTCAAATTCCTGGAATCGTTCATCGAAATTCTCGATATTTTTCTTGATTTCCTCAGCTTCTCGGCGCGTGGCATGCACAATCTCATCTCTTTTGGAAATGGCGTGAATGCTCAAGTTGTCCAGCTCATTTCGCACTTTATCAACCTCGATCTCGAATGTTTTAATCAATTTGGATTTCGATTCATTGACTGTGGTTTCAACCGAATTGAGCTTATCGTAGAGTTTATCAATGGACTGATTTATCCCACTCTCCACATCTGAGGTCTTTTCTTTGATATTTGAAAAAATCTTGCTCTCGAGGTCGGCAAAATTTACTTTTAGCATCTCGACCTGATTCTGCAGAGTGGAAGAGCCCTCAATGGATTTTACCAGGCCGTCGGCCTTTATCTTAAAATTCTGCAACAATATCTCCCCCGTGTCGGTAAGCCTCTGCTCCATATCGGCGAGGGAGCGTTCAAAATTTTCGGTCAGATCCATGACCTTTTGGCGGCTTGAATTGAAAATACTCTCCTCTTTATTTTCAAGAGCTTCGCTCAGTTTGTTTATCTGATTGGTAAATTCCACGGTTATTTCCTTGGATTTTTCCTTCAGCCGGTTGTTGAAATTCTGGAGTATATCGGCGCTCTCGCTCCTCAGGGTTTTAATGCTCTCTTTTACATATGTGGTATTATGCGATAATTCAAGGAAGCTTTCTTTCGCTCCGGCAATGAATTCAATCTGCTGGTTAACATCACGCGCCGATTGCGATATGATTTTGATATCCTCTTCAACTTTTTGAAGATTCGTTTTTTCGATGTCAAGGCCGCGTAGCCTGCTCTCAATCTCCCTGACGGATCCGGAGATGTTTTTTGCAAGCGTGTCGGATTTTTTAATTAAAATATCCATCTCAATCGTTGCATCATTGAACCGTCTGTTTTCTGTTTCCGCCATTTTTTTGAACTCGTCAAATAAACGCGACGAATATCTCCGCAGTTTCGCCATTTTGAGGTTTGTCCGGTCCAACTTTCTGAAAAGAATGAGCATAAGAAGACAAACCACTAAAGTTATGATATTATAAATCATGATAATAACTCCGATTTATTCAACGTGAACGGGCCGGTTTAAAAAAATATACACTGCGCTAATTTTGTCAATCCAAATTTTATGTCACATAAGATGTTTCAGATTTTTATTATTGACAAAAACCGGTTCTTTCTAAAATAGTAGTCGCACTATTTTTTGGCATAATTCAAAAAAATATGACGGATTTGATGCGAGCCGGGAATAGCGCATCAGCTTGTGCATATGGAGAAGGAAATTGTACTGAAGTTAGAATGAGAGGTGATTCATATGAAAAGAACATTCCAGCCAAGCAGAACAAAAAGGTACAAAAAGCATGGATTCCGCATGCGAATGAGCACCATTGAGGGGAGAAAGGTGTTGAGTAGAAGAAGAAAGAAAGGAAGGTATAGATTAACAGTTTCAGACGAAAGGAGATTGCCAAAATAATTTTATTATCGTGAGAAGAATATATTCTTTAAAAGGAAGGAATTTATTTCGAGAGGTTTATCAAAAGGGCAGGAAATTACAGGATTCAGGTATTCGGGTATTTATTTTTAAATGTCGCAGCGATAATCATGTAAAACCTGATATGCGGAAACAGATATCACCCAGGATAGAAAATGTTAAGCTTGCAGTTATACTGGCGAAATCATTTGGTAAAGCAAATACCAGGAACAAAGCGAAAAGGAGAATTCGAGCGATCTGCTCAGAGCTTATTAATCATCTTAAAAACGGGTTTTGCATTATAATCAAAGTTGATGCTGATTTTAAGAATTTACAGTTTATAGAAATAAAGAGCATAATAAGGGCATTATTCATGAAAGCGGGACTAATAAAACGTGATGCGGATACAGGCGCTCAGTAAGCTGATAAATTCTCTGGGCACGAAAATCATAATTCTAATAATCACCGTCTATCGGATGATCATATCTCCGATTCTACCTCCATCCTGTCGATTTTATCCATCCTGCTCCGTGTATGCAATCGAGGCATTTCGAAAGCACGGCTTCATGAGGGGTTTCTATCTGGCGGCACTAAGAATTATCAGGTGTAATCCTTTCAATAGAGGAGGCTTCGATCCCGTGCCTGATAACTTCCGCTTTTTTAGCTGAGATTCTTTCCTTATCCTTCGGCTCACGCTGAGCGTTGAACTAATTTAAGAACAATTCTTTACACGGGCATATTAAGGCGCGGAATTCTGATTCCGCGACAAGTCTATTGAGTTTTAACGTAAGAGGAACGGTAAAAATGGATAAAAAAACTGTAATAGCAATAGCATTAATAACCATTGCCTGGGTCGGCTACTTCATATTGACCAAGCAGGAATATTCTGCTAAAAAGCCGGCCGAGGTGCGGAAGGAGGAACCGGCCGGGAAGGAAGAGGCTGGAAAGTCAAAACAGGGAGAGGAGATCAAGGTGGAAGCCGCCGGTGCAGCCGGCAGGGAAGAGATTATTACCGTAAAAACAAAAAAGTTTTTCTTTACCCTTTCCAGCAGGGGTGCATCGATAACCGGCGCACAATATATACCGAGGGATATCGATCTTATTATAAGGAAAAACCCATACAACGCAAAGGGAGCGTTTGATTTTTCCGTCCGCTTTGATGAGGATGAATTCCTCCAGGGGACGCCCCTTGATGCGGTGCTCTGGAAGAACAGGAAGGAAGGGAATAACCGGATAATTTTTTCTGCTGACGCAAAAATCAATGGATCGCCGGTAAGGATTGAGAAGGCCTATACCTTCTCCGATGACGGTTACAGCTTTAAGATTGCCTATCGGTTTATAAATACGGGGTGGAAACACCTCGCCTTCAATGATAACACGCTCATCATATCCCCCGGGGAAATGCTGGGACCGGCGCTCGATTTCCAAAACACCTATAACCGGCTGGCCGGCATCTATTCGCTGAATGGCGATTTTAAGCAATCGGCGAAAGGGGACGGCGGTTTTTTACCGGGGTGCGGTTCATCATCAAATGGCAGGCCGCTTAAGAAGGAAACCGGCACCATAAATTGGATCGGCATCATGAGCCGGTATTTTCTGATCATCATGATACCGGAAGAGTTCACCGGAATCGCGGCAATTGAAGATAACAGAAAGGACAGCGGATTTCGTACCGGGATAGCGGTACCGATAAAAAGGCTGGAGCCGGGGAAGGATATTACAAAATCATTTACGGTGTATCTCGGAGAGAAGGACAAGCAGCACCTCGCGTCGGTTAACAAGTCGATCATCGATGCCGCCGATGTCAGCAAGATCATCGAGCCGATCCGGAATTTTGTGATATGGTGTCTGCTCGCCATCAATAAATATATCGGCAACCTCGGCTGGTCGCTGGTTCTATTTTCACTGCTGTCGAAAATCGTTTTCATGCCGCTCACCATCAAATCCAACGAATCAATGAAAAAGATGCAGCAGCTGACGCCGAAATTGAACGAAATAAAAGCCAAATACAAGGACAAGCCGGATCTTATGCAGAAGGAGATGATGAAGCTCTACCGGGAGAACAAGGTGAATCCTATGGGCGGCTGTTTCCCTCTCCTGCTCCAGATGCCGTTTTTCTTCGCCCTGTACAGCGCGCTTATAAACTCGATCGATCTATGGAATGCCCCGTTTATTTTCTGGATGAAAGACCTTTCAATGCCTGATACGGTAGCGACTGTCGCAGGGTTCAGTCTGAACATCCTTCCGATCATCATGACCGGAACGACATTTCTGCAACAGAAGCTGTCGACCGTGGAGGCCGCGGGACAGCAGAAGGCTCTGATGATGATCATGCCGCTGATGTTTATATTCATATTCTGGAACATGCCCTCGGGATTGGTGCTCTATTGGGCTTTACAGAATGTCTTTCAGATCATGCATCAATTGTTTATAAATTACCGGGCGAAGGCGAAGAAGGGCTGATGCGAAAAATTTTCCCTGCTGATGGAACAAGGGAGGAAAGTAAAAGAATACTGTAACGTGCAAATTCGATGATTATACATATAATATGAGGAGGCGCATTATGAAGGTCATAGAAGTGGAAGGAAGAACGGTCGATGATGCGACAAAAAAGGCTTTAGCTGAGCTGGGCATCGCTAATTCCTCAAAGATCAATATTGAAGTAATCGATGAAGGCAAGAGCGGCATATTCGGGTTCGGCGTCTCACGGCCTGCTAAAATCAGGCTCTTTTACAATACCGAATCCAAGGATATAGGCGATACGATCAAGGAAGTAATTCCCAATATCATCAACAAGATGGGAATTGAATGCAGGATTACGGATATTAAAGAAGGTGAGTCGAAAGTCTATATTGAGCTTGAGAGTAAAAACAATTCAGGGTTGATAATCGGGAGACAGGGAAAGACCCTCGAGGCGCTGCAGTTTATGGTAAACCTGATCGTGAACCATAAAACCGGGAGCGACAAAAAGATTATCCTGGACATCGAGTCATACCGGGCCAAGAGGGAGCGGGCCCTTCGAAAGATGTCCAAAGACATCGCTTTTAAGGTTGTTAAGACCGGCAAACCCTGGACGCTTGAGCCGATGAACCCCTTTGAACGGAGGCTGATCCATCTGACGCTCCAGAACGATTCCCGGGTGACTACGAAAAGCGAAGGTCAGGGCATTTACCGGAAGGTAACCATTCTGCCCAAACAGTAACCATGTATGCTGAATGATACGATCTGTGCCCCCTCGACTCCGCCCGTTCATTCTTCCATCGCCGTAATAAGGATCAGCGGCGCTGATACCCTGCGAGCCCTTAACTCCATCTTCCATTCCCGGGTTGACATTAAGCCGCGATACGCCCTGTACCGGAGCATTATCCATGAGGGTGATCCGGTCGATGATGTTATCGTCATATTCTACCGGTCTCCCCGAAGCTATACGGGAGAGGACATGGCCGAGATATTCTGCCACGGCAATCCGATGATCGTGCAGAAGATCATGATACTCTTACACGGCCTCGGCATCAGGATGGCACAGCCGGGGGAATTTACCCGGCGGGCGTTCATGAACGGCAAGCTCGACCTCACCGAGGCCGAGGCGATAAACCATATAGTGCGTGCGCGGAGCGAATGGGAGATCCAAACGTCCCTGAAACAGATGCACGGGTCGTTAAAACAGGCCATACACCGGATCCGGACCAGGGTAATCGAATTCAGGGCGGATATCGAGGCGGGGATCGATTTTTCCGAGGAGGAGATCGATGTTTTACCTCAAGAACAGGCCCTGCAGGCAGCGGGCGATATCCATGAATTGATTGCGGATCTTCTCGCCCGGTGCAGGACCGGCGGACAATTGAGCCAGGGGATCGATGTGGCCATTGTCGGAAGGCCGAATGTCGGAAAATCCAGCATATTGAACCTGCTCTTAAACCAGGAGCGGGCGATTGTTTCCAGCATTCCCGGAACCACCAGGGATATTATACGGGAGCCTTTTCAGGTGAACGGTATGCATGTCAATCTGAACGATACCGCCGGAATAGATACGCCGGGAGACGAGATCGAGTCGATCGGAATAAGCCTGAGCTTGCAAAAAATTGAATCGTCTCCGTTTATCATCCTGGTCCTTGATGCAACCGGGGGGTTACGCGCAGCCGATCTAAGCATTTTGGATAAGATCCGTAATAAGAAAAAAATTATTCTTATAAATAAAGTCGATATCGCCGCTCCGGATGAGATAGACCGGCTGCGGGGGGAGATCAGGGAAAAAACGACACTCTTTTCCGCCAAAACCGGCGAAGGTTTGAATGATCTTAAAGACGCGATTTCAAAGCTCATTAAGAATGAATTTATCGAGATTGATAACTCCTTCATCGCGAATGTGAGGATCGTTGATCTTCTTGAACAGTCTGTGCGGAATATCGCGGCGGTCGGCGAACTTATCGCCCGGCAGGAGCCGAATGAAATTATAGCTTTTGAACTGCAATCCCTCCTCGATTCACTCTCGGAAATCACCGGAGAGATCACGCCCGAGGACATACTCGATTCCATATTCAGCAGATTCTGTATAGGCAAATAGAACCACACTGTCAGGCATTAAGACATTTCCAAATATTGAACCGGCCATCCGTTTTATTTTTGTGGAACTTCTAAATGTGTGTATTGTGCGCCTTGGGCGCGCGAGAGGGTATGAATTATTTTTCGGGTAAAACTGAGGCACGCGACACATACATTTAATATTTTTCTTTGTATTGAAAAGCTATTAAAAATTTAGTAGATTAATAATGCAATGTCATTGACATTAGATTGGGCAGCGATGTATTTTATTATCCTATAGATATAAATGAGCGAAGTGCTCTGTTTTTATGGATAAACTCGATAAAACAAAAGAGAACATCGGCGTTACGAATCTTGATAACAAAACCCGTGAAAAGCTTTTCGAAAAATTCGTTGAGAGCGGGGGTAAGGTTATTGACGATAAAGCGAGGAGAATACACCTGATCCTTGACCGGGAAAAACAGAGAAAGCTTCAAAAGAGACTCAAGAGCCGATCCGACAAAGTTATAAAGAAAGAAAAGCCGAAAACAACGGTAGTAAAACCGACGCGCACGCCCGAGGTGCCGCCGCAAAATGAAACTAATTCATTTTTACTTTTTGCGGGCAGGTTGAAATTACGCTTCAATCTGAAATTCCTCGGAATCACGACATTCGACGGATATTATTTCAAAAAAAAGTTTTTCTCAAAATTCAATAACATCCATAAACCCGCATTGATGGAACTGCAGATCCTGTATTTTGAAATATTCAAAAGAAATCTTTCAGCGGGCAAAACCATTATCCAGGCCCTCGATGCGCTCAAACCCCTGTACTACGAGCTCATTGAAATGACAGGAAACCTGTTCGACAAAATCCTGACGGACCAGATTCTCGAGCAGCACATCAATTTTCCCGAAGTCCCCAAAAGAGTCTCCGAGCTCAGAGAGCCCCTTCTTCAATTGTTCAGAAGGCTGTATGTCCTTAATCCGCATGAGCATACGATTCGGATGGCTTTTGAGCGGGCCATTGATCTTTACGGCAAACCGGATGACGATATGAGAGATTCTCCGTCGGCGACAAAACGAAAGATGAGAAACGACCTGTTCATCATTTTCCATAAATTATATCCACGGCTGGAGTTACTCTACTATCTCCTTGAGGGATCAGGGATCCGGCAGTTCGGTCCCAGTATTGATTCCAAACTGTCCATCACCGATGCAGAAAAGCCGGGAAACAGGATGCTGTCTAAATATTTCGATGATATCTCGGCGCAGCCTGCGGAGCATGACAATTCCGCTGCCCCCGGCGAGGGGAAAGAGGCGGATAACGCGCGCATGAAGGCTATAAAGAAGGGCCTCGATATCATGTCAACGCTCAGCATGTCGAAATTGCGGAAGGAATATGATAAAGCAAGATTATTCGATTACGTAAGCGATGTCGACAAGGTATTTATTTCCTACCTGCTCTTTAATGAATTCGACAAGGAATATTCCTTCATTTTAACCACCAACAAAATAAAATTCAGAACCGACGTCATCTCGCGCACCCAAAAGGATTTTAAAACCAGCCTTGTTACGCTGTACGATAAAATGAAAAAAAGCGCCGACAGCCTGAGAGAATATGCGGAAGAATTGAGGATGTATGAAAAGGCGAGGCATGAAAAGCCTTTGAGCGGCGTGCAATATATCGAGTTTTCTAAGAGGATGGAGGCCCTTGAAAAGAAAAAAAATATCTGCGGGAAGAAGGCGCTGTCAACGGTCAGGGAATATATGAACGAGACCGCAGAGGAGTTGTCTCTTCTTGCCGAAGACATGGACAACCATCAGTTTCACATTGAAAATCCGCAGGAAGAGCTGGTGTTCGATCCCCTCATCGAAGGAGAGAAAAAATTAAATAAAAAGAAAATCTATGAAGCGATCTATGTCGTATACTGTTACGCGCTCGCTTTTGCATATCGCTTGAGCCACGGCGGCGATCTTTCAGGGGATCTTGAATTCAAAAAAGAAGAATTGGAATTGATGCAAAAACAGATGGAAGAGACATCGGCTCCGGAAAAATCAGAAAAGGCCGGCGACCAGACACAGAAATCGATACTGGAACAGCTGGACGATTTGCTGTAATCGCCCGGATGCTGCTAAAACTCCGCCAATCTTTTTTTACGCATCTCGTGCCTCCGTTGCATAAGTATCGTTTGGGGAGCGTCGGTCAACCGGTAATCGCGGTAGGGTGTCGACTTGAGATTTTCCCGCAGTTCCTTAAGCTCGCCGCTGTCCAATGGTTGAATGCCGGCGCCCTTGGAAGCAAGGGTTCCTTCCCGTTTTCCCCCCACTGAGGGGCCCCTGCCGATGTTAAACCCCGCTTCAAGCAGTGCCCTGCGTATCTGCGGAGCGCTTGAGTAGGTTGTTAAGATTCCGGCGTCGCTCGTCAGGTGAAACAGCTCCTTTAAAAATTCAACGCTCCAGAGTTCGGGATTTTTTGAAGGGGAAAAAGGGTCGATAAAAACAGCATCGAACAGCATACCCGAGAGCTTTTGCACGGTGTTTCTCGCATCCCCCAACTCTATTTTGATGCTTACCCGGTCACCGTGTGCATATCCGCGCGCATACGCCCTTTTAATCAATGAATACAACTCATCCCTTTCATCGTTGAATGATATTTGGTTCAATGCAGTAATCAGAGATCGTTCTTTTTCCAGTGAATAAATTGATAGAGAGCCGCCATACCTCCTCTTCGCGCATTCGGCCATCAATGCCAGGATATTATAGCCGAGCCCGAAGCCCACGTCGAGAACGTACAAGTGCTTTTGCGGGGAATTCAACACGCCGGAAGGATATACGTGCTTTAAAAGCGCTTCCTCGTATGCGCCGGATAGAGAATGCATGTGCTCGTCATACGCCGCCGCATACAGGGTATAGGAGCCGTCGGCGG
>MIBJ01000007.1 GCA_001829495.1 Spirochaetes bacterium RBG_16_49_21
GCTCATTTCAACTACTCGGATTAGGCTAATAATAACGTTCTCAGAGATGAGATATTATTAGAGCATGCGTCATTTGTCAAGAGCAATACGATTGCTATTGGCTCTTCGGCCCCCCACCCCCCCCGGAGGGGGGCTAATATTGTTTTCTAAGAGTAATAACGCATTATCTCAATATATAAATGTCTTTATTATAATACATAATCTTCAAGTCCCCCTCTGGGGGATTTAGGGGGCCGAGAGGCTCGATTTATAGATGTGGGTAATGATTAGAGTCGGGCATGGGGACATGAGACCTGCGCAAATTAATTTATATTTTATAGTTGACCATATTTTAGGAAATAGCGACCAACATCTATAAGGGGATATGACCATGTCTTGTTTTGAGTTGGGGCCGATCCGCCCGCCCAGCGAGGCGGAGAGCATTCTGCTCAGGCTTACCCGGAATTGCCACTGGAATAAATGCGCTTTTTGCCCGGTATATAAAAATGCCAAATTTTCCATGCGCAAGCCGGATGAAATAAAGAAAGACATTGACTCGATCGCGCGCATCGCGCAAAAAATCTATCAAAAGCTTAACGAGCGATATCCCGACCGGAAGGATAATACCGCGGTCGCTCAGGTCGTCCAAGACCTGAATTTCGGCGACGATGCAGGCGAGGCATGCGGCAGGCAGGTCGCCTTCTGGATATTTCACGGAATGAAGAGCCTTTTTCTTCAAGACGCCGACGCCCTCGTGCTTCGGACCGACCACCTGGTGGAGATACTGAATTACGTGCGGGACAAATTTCCCACCGTGGAGCGGATCACCACCTATTCGCGGGCCAAGACCGTCAGCCGGAAGGCCTTCGATGAGTTGGCGAAGCTGCGCCAGGCCGGGTTAAACAGGATCCATATCGGTATGGAATCCGGCTCGGACGCGGTTCTGGACCTGATATGCAAGGGCGTCACTGCCGAGGAGCAGATTCGCGCCGGGCAGAATGCCGTTAAAGCGGGTTTCGAGCTTTCTGAGTATTTCATGCCCGGGGTCGGAGGTAAGGAATATTCCAGGGAGAATGTGGTTGAATCGGCCAGGGTACTGAACGCGACGAATCCGACGTTTATAAGGATCCGGAGCACCGTGCCGTCGCCGGGAACGCCGCTCTATGACATGATGCTGGATAAAACCTGGAGCCCACTCACCGATGAAGAAAAGGTCGGTGAGATAAAGCTCCTGATACAGAATCTCCAGGGAATAAGGAGCATTGTTCAGAGCGATCATATCATGAATCTGCTGGAGGATGTTTCCGGGAGCCTTCCGGAAGAAAAAGACCGGATGCTCGCGGTGATAGAGGAATTCCAGGGAATGAACAAAGATGACCGGGAATCCTTCATCGTGGGCAGGAGGGCGGGGCGGTACCGGTATCTCTCTGATTTTGCTCCCTCAGCAGAGGTCGAGTTGTTGAAGCGGCAGATAAAGAGCAGATACTCCTCTATTGAAGAAGGGATACGGGAGATACTGGCTCATTATATTTAATTATAAAATTCAAGGTGTATAAAATATGAATTACTTCAAGGGATCTGAAGACTACGTATTATCCCCGGCGTTGCGGGATAACGTCAATGTATCCATAGCCCTGGAGCGGCCCCTGATCGTGAAGGGAGAGCCCGGCACCGGCAAGACGCTCCTTGCCCATTCCATAGCGGCGGGGCTCCGGAAACGGCTGATCGTCTGGAACATAAAGTCGACCACCAAGGCGCACGACGGTCTGCACCTGTACGACACGGTTCAGCGCTTGAACGACGCCCGGTTCGGAGACGGCGACGTATCGGATATCAAACGATACATCAGGCTGGGGACGCTGGGCGAGGCGTTTAAATCCGAGGAACAGGTGGTGCTGTTGATCGACGAGATCGACAAGGCGGAGCTTGAATTCCCCAACGACCTCCTGAACGAGCTTGATGAGATGAGCTTTTACATCCCGGAAACCGGCGAGACGATTAAGGCGAAACACCGGCCCATCGTGATCATAACCTCCAACAGCGAAAAGGAGCTCCCCGACCCGTTTCTCAGAAGATGCATATTCCATTACATAGAATTTCCCGATACGGAGCTCATGGAAGAGATCGTGCACGTCCATCATCCTAAAATGGAAAAGGGGCTTCTCCGCGAGGCGCTAAAGCGGTTTTACTGGATACGCGAATTCGACATGCTCAGGAAAAAGCCGTCCACGAGCGAGCTCATCGACTGGCTTCAGGCGCTCGTCGTCGGCGGGATTCCGGTCAAGGCGATAGAAAAGGAGATTCCCTTTATCGGCGTTCTGCTGAAGAAAAAGGAGGACATCGATTGCGTCGAAAAATCAGGCAAGTCCCATTACGCATTCAACACGAGCATGAGGACGCGCGATGTTTATTGATTTTTTTTTCAGACTCAAATCGTACGGCGTGCCGGTGTCCATGCACGAGTGGATAACCCTGCATCGCGCCCTCTCCCTGAACCTGAATGACTGCAGCCTGACAAGGTTTTACCACATGGCGAGGTCCATTCTCGTGAAGAACGAGATTTTTTTCGATAAATACGACCTCGCCTTCCTCGATACCTTCAAGGAGATCGAGACCACGGACGAGATGCTTGAGGAGATATTGAGCGGCCTGAAGAAAGTGAAGGAGCTCCTTCTCACTGAGGAGGAGAAAAGGGAGATGGAGAAGCTCGATCTGGACGAGGTGCTCCGGAATTTCGAGGAGCAGCTTAAGGCGGGCCACTATAAGGGCCACGTGGGCGGCAACAAGGCAATCGGCACCGGGGGGCGGTCGACCCAGGGCGCGTGGGGGTATAATCCGGCGGGCGTGCGCATAGGCCAGGGAACGTCGCGGCACCGGCGCGCGGTGCAGATCGCGGAGAAGCGGAGCTTCCGGAATTACTCAAGCGACATCACCCTGGACACCCGGCAGATGAAGGTTGCGCTTTCGCACCTCAGGTCGCTTTTACCGATCGGGCTGGGAGAAAGGCTCAATCTTGAGGAGACCGTGGACGCCACGTGCAAGAACGCGGGCGAGATCGAGCTTGTGTGGGAGAACAGGGAAAAAAAGGCGTCGAAGGTGATGCTTGTCATGGATGTCGGCGGCTCCATGACCCCGTACGCGGAGCTCGCGGGCAGGCTTTTTTCAGCAGCCTCCTCGCAGATAAGCAAGTTCAAGCACTTCTACTTCCATAACTGCGTGTATCAGGAGTTGTGGACCGATATTGAGCGGAACAAATCGGTTTCCACCCGGGAGCTTCTCAAAAGCGAGGATAACGATTACAAGGTTATCCTGGTCGGCGACGCCGAAATGGCGCCGTCGGAGCTCACCTGGGTCAACGGAGCCATCGATTACTGGTACCGCAACGACACGCCGGGAATCGTGTGGCTTGAGCGCTTCAGGGACAAGTTCAAAAACATCATATGGCTTAACCCCCTGCCGTCCCGCTCCTGGGAATACGTACAGACCGTCCGCATGATCCGCGGCATTTTCCCCATGTTCGAGCTGACCCTTGACGGGCTCGACGAGGGAGTGAAATACCTGATGTCCGGCAGGTGTGCGCTTTATTAATGCCCCTTGGCCCCCCAACCCCCCCGGAGGGGGGCTTACGCTCATCGTAACTCGGACCATCGCTCTCCATGCTCCCAAAGGAGACAATGAAATGGTTTATCAGCAGCAATGTTCACTTGATAGAAACTTCAAAGTCCCCCTTTGGGGGATTTAGGGGGGATATTAGACGGTCCCGACCAAGGGGGGTCTCGCGGCCTTCTTAAGCCACTCCACTGCTGCATCCGGAGTCAACGGCGGGCTGAACAGGTACCCCTGGGCCTTGCGGCAGTTTTGGCTTTTCAAAAAATCGCTTTGCTCCAAGGTTTCCACGCCCTCGGCCATCACACACATCCGAAGGGTGCGGCCCAGGGCGATTATGACCTGCACGATGGCTGCATCGTCGGGATCGGTAGCCACGTCCTTGACGAACGACCGGTCGATTTTAAGGGTATCTATGGGATATCGCTTCAGGTAGCTCAGGGAGGAATACCCGGTGCCGAAGTCGTCGATGGCGAAGCGTATTCCCATAGCTTTCAGCTTCGCCAAGATGTCTCTGCATCGCTCAGGGTTTGTCATGAGGGCCGTTTCAGTCAGCTCCAATTCCAGGTACCGGGGGTCCATGTTGGTCTCTTTAAGAATCTGGGCCAAGGTCTCGGGCAGGTCCCGGTGACGGAATTGCAGTATGGAGATGTTCACCGCCATGTCCACCGGGGGGAATCCCGCGTCCCGCCAGGACCTCCACTCGGTGCAGGCGGTTCGCAGAACCCATTCGCCGATGGCGATGATCGTGCCGGTTTCTTCGGCTATCGGGATGAACCGGTCCGGCGCAAGCATGCCCAGGTCGGGATGCCGCCAGCGCAGCAGCGCCTCAAAGCCTATCAAGCCGCCGGTTTCGATATCCACCTGCGGCTGATAATATAAAAGAAATTCTTCCTTCTCCAGCGCGCGGCGCAGGCTGCTCTCCAGAAGAAGGCGCTCCTGTGCCTTCGCGTTCATCTCGGGAGTGAAAAACTGATAGTTGCTGCGGCCCCGCTCTTTGGCCAGATACATCGCCGAATCGGCGTTCCGGAGAAGACCGTCGATATCCGCCGCGTCGCCCGGATACACGGTGATGCCGATGCTGGCGGAGGTGTAAATCTCATGTTCGTTCACTGAAATCGGGCGAACGAGCGCCTGAAGAATTTTTTTGGCCACGGTGACCGCCCTCTCCGGAGAGGCGATGTCCTCCAGCATGATGGTGAATTCATCGCCGCCCAGGCGCGCTATAGTGTCGCTCTTACGAAGGCACTCCTTAATGCGCCGTGCGACCGCCTGGAGCAGCTTGTCGCCGAACTCGTGCCCCAGCGTATCGTTCACCGACTTGAACCGGTCCAGATCGATGAAGAGCACCGCCACGACTCCCCGGTTCCGGAGCGCCCGCTCCACCGCGTGGCTGAGCCGGTCGCGAAAGAGAGCGCGGTTCAAAAGCCCGGTCAGGCTGTCGTAATTGGCGAGATAATGAAGGCGCTCTTCCGCCTTTTTCTTTTCGGTCACATCGCGTGAAACCCCTCTGAAGCCGATCGGTTTTCCCGAGGCGTCGCGCAGCAGGGAGACGGACATCTCAAGGTTTATCGTGGAGCCGTCTTTCTTAATTATCTCGTAGTCGATTATTTTAGCCGGAACGCCGGTCCGGTAAATCTCGTTGAAGATGCGGTATATTTTTTTTGCGTTTTCAGGGGAGGTATTTTCACGATTATTCATGCCCATTAGTTCATCACGGGTGCAGCCCTGGCGCCTGCATATAGCTTCGTTCATAAACGTGTAATTCCCGGCCAGATCGACTTCATAATATCCCTCTTCAATGTTTTCCAGGATGTTGCGATACTTTTCTTCGCTCTTATGCAGCGCCTCCTCGATTCTTCCGCGCTCGGTCACATCCCGGAAGCTCCATACCCTGCCCGCGGACTTTCCATCCAAATGGAGGGGGAGGGAATAGCGCTCGAAAACGCGTCCGTCTTTAAAGTGAATCTCGTCAAGGCTTTCGACGTCCGGGTCCGCATACAGCTCTCTGATCCGGTCAACGAAAGAGTCCGGATCAGAGAGCTGCTGCAGGACGTACTGAATAAACCGGTTATCGCCCCTTTGCTTTACGATGTCAGATGGAATATTCCAAAGCTTCGTGAATTTTTCGTTGAAGTCTATGACCTTTCCCTTGCCGTCGACGATGAGTATTCCTTCCGCCGTTGATTCCAGCGCCGCCCGCTTTATGGAGATAGACTCCTCAAGCTGTTCGCGCCGCTTTTTGAGGCTTCGAATTTCCCTGAGCAGTTGATCTCTGGATTTTTCCATTTACTTTCCTGATATCCCCGGTGGATACCCGGTAATACCCCTGATCTCGTCATAGAGCGGCTTCAATCGGTCGTACAGCTTCAGATAAACCTTTGCATACAGCGCGGCGTATAGATCCCTGTTGTTCGGGATCGGCTCAAACGAGTCCCGCAGGCGCGTCATCGCCTTTACGGCGCTCGCAAAATCGGGGTAATATCCAAGACCCACCGCCGCATCGATGGCCGCTCCCAGGGACGAGGTTTCATACGTGTGAGGCCGCTCAACCGGCAGATCGAAGATGTCGGCGGTGATCTGCATCGCGACATCGCTCTGCGAGCCTCCGCCCGCCGCACGCACGCGCTCTATCTTCACCTTATTCCTCGCTTCGGTCCGGCCGGCCCCTTCCTTCAGGGCGTAGGCGATCCCTTCCAGGATGGCGCGGTAGATATGCGCCCGGGTATGAACGTCGCCGAAGCCGATGATGGCGCCCTTGGCTTCAGGCCCGGGGACTTTGACTCCCGGCGACCAGAAGGGCTGGAGCGTGAGGCCGAACGATCCGGGCGGCACGTCCCTGATGATCTCATCGAACAGGGCTTCGGCGGGTATGTTTCTTTTTTTAGCGATCAGCTCCTCCCGCAGCCCGAATTCTTTTTTAAACCAGCTCACCATCCAGAATCCGCGGAGAATCATCACTTCCGTATTATACGCGCCCGGAACCGCGCTCGGATACGGCGGGAAAAAAGGCACGATTTCTACATAGCGGTCGGTGGTGGTCTCCACCGTGGCTGTGGTTCCGTAGCTTAAGCAGGCTATATCCGGCTTCAGGCATCCTGAACCGAGAACCTCACAGGCTTTATCGGCAGCGGCGGCAATGACCGGCAGGCCCGCGGGAATTCCCGTTTCCCGCGACGCCTTTTTCGTGATATGCCCCATAAGCTCGGCGGGCCGCACCAGCGTGGGAAGGATGGATAGATCGTAGTCAAATATGCCCCAGGTGAGGTCGCGTTTCGACATCCATTGGTGCTTCTTGTAGTCGAAAGGGAAATATCCCACCATGCTCCCGGTGGATTCAACATACTCGCCCGTGAGCCGGTGCGCGAAAAAGCCGGAGAGCATTACATACTTATGGGTCCTTTCCCATAGACGCGGCTCGTTCTGCCTGATCCAGTTTGTCTCCGTTTCCTGATACGCGTGGATCGCCGCATCGTAGAGATTGACGGCCTTGAACAGGGCCTTTAAATGAAAGGGGGGCCATGATCCGGCATCGGCCTTTCTCTGGTCAAGCCAGGTGATGGCCGGTCTTAAGGGTTTTCCGTTTTTATCAAGATTGATGACGGTTGCGCGCTGGGTCGTTACCGCCACTCCCTTGACGGCATTGATATTGACTGCAGTCTTGAAAAGCAGCTTTTTACAGGTCGTGCACAAGATTTTCCAGTAGTACTCGGGATCCTGTTCCGCCCATCCCGGATGTTCTGAGAAGTAGGGCTCTATGGGAGTTTTTTCCATGGTGCGGACCCTGCCCGACAAATCGATGATCGCCGCCCTGATCGACTGCGTGCCCGCGTCAATTACGAAAATGCACTCTCCGCTCATTTTTTGTTTAGTCGCCATCGGGGTATCAGCCTTTTCTGACCTCACCCCCCCGGTCCCCTCTCCACACTTATCTTTAATGAATTATCGAATCGTTAATCCAAAACTACACGGCTTTTAGTACATCGGCGTTTGTATCATATATGCTGACCAAATTGGAAACGCCGACGATATCCATTACATTGTGCAGGTGGCCGGACAGGCCCACGAACGCCACCGCGCCGCCGCGCTCCTGGACGTCCTGGATGATCTGTATCAGCGTTGCGACGCCCGAAGAATTGATGTATCTCGTGTTCTCAAAATTAATTATAATTTTCCGCAGAGGGTATCTGTTTTTCACCTCTGAATATACCCTTTTGGCGTCCTGGTCGGCGTCGGATGTCAGATCCCCTTCAATATAGATAACAGGGACATCGCCGATCGCATCCGCTGTAATAGTGTGTTGATATTTCATGGCGTTCAGCCGGACGGTTCTCTATATATTTTTATATTTTTAGAGATTATCCGATTGTCAAGAAATTAATGCGGATAGGTAACTATTCAGCTATTTAAGTACCTCTCGCAAAGTCTGGCGCGGATCTTTTACTTTAAAGAATTCTTCAGTTTTTTCAATTCCCGCAAATGCTCGTTTATCTCTTCAGACAGAGGCAGCTTTGTATATGCGGCCGTAAAAAATTTTTCCGCCAGATCAATATTTCCGATTTTCAGATGAACGTAGCCGAGGGTGTCGCAATACGCGGGATTCTCCGGATTCGATTCATACGCGGCCTGCGCAAGCGCAAGCGACCGGCTCAGATCCCCGCCGGACTTTGCGGTAATATATGAGATCGAGTTATGCGCATTATAATTATCCCTTTCGATCCTGAGCACTGCTTGATACGTCTGCAGGGCCTCGGCAAATTTCCCCTCCATCTCCAGGCAATATCCCTTCAGGTTCAGGGCCGTGATATCCGACGGCGTATACTCCAGAACCTGATCGATATACTGCCGGGACTCCTTGTAATCCGTGGCATGTATGAGCGCGTAGGCGATAAGCTTTTTAACCTCAAGCGCGTCGATAAAGGAATATTCAAGCTTGAGCATTTTCATGAAATAGCCGATGGCCGTTTTAAAGAGGCCGAGCCGGCAGTAATTGACGCCCAGGTTGTACAGAATCTCGGGGTTGTCCCGGTCGATGACCTCGGCCGCTTTCAGCTCCCGGATCGCGCTGTCAAAATCGCGCACCAGGAATTTATTATAAGCGGATTTAAGAAAGGCCCCGATCTTTTCGTTTAAATCCACGTCAGCCATCGACGACCCCCGGAGATTTTTTTTTCAGATATGAATAATCGGTGCAATCGAGCTTGAGCGGGGTTATTGAGATGTAGCCCTTATCCAGCTCCGTCGAATCCGATCCCTGGGCGAAGACCGATTCGATATATCCGCCCATCTGCACGCGCGCCTCGTCCGCGTCCAGCGTCGTATTTTGAAAAGAGTCCCGGTATATCCTCCTTCCGACATAGGTGAATTTTTTCCCCTTGATATGGTCGGCCGGCAGGTCGGGATAGTTGATGTTAAAAAAAGGCATAATCGACGGCTCCTCCGATGTGCTCTTCACCGGGCCCGAGGAGTGAGCGGCGATATCCGGGGTTATCTCGTCGATAAAATCGGCCAGGAACCGCGCGGCGTCGTCGGCGTATTGAGAGGGACGCCGGTAAGAATTGATGGAGATCGCCAGGGCCGCTTTTCCGAAGATATACGCGGTGCGCGCGCCCGCCACGGTTCCGGAAAAAAACAGGTCGTCCCCTACATTGGGGCCGTGGTTGATGCCGGATATGACCAGATCGACGTCCGGGACATAATTGCTGCTCAGACCTATGATAACGCAGTCAGCGGGAAATCCCGAGACCGAGAATTTATTCTCCGCGGTTTTTTTTATGCTGAGCTGGGTGCGCACGGTGATCGCATTCGAGCACGCGCTCTGTTCAACCTCGGGCGCGATCATGTAGACGTCATGATGGAGGGACAGGAACTTATAGGCGGAGTTTATGCCCGCAGAAGCGATGCCGTCGTCATTGGTCAATAGGATGTTCATGGTACCTCGATTACGATATAGTTGTATATCAGGCTAAGAAATAATTGTGTGAATATCATTAGCAATTTCAATAGCAAGCATTTTTTCATGACATTGGTTGTTCATGGGTGTCGCGTGGCGACAGTCATGCTCAGACGCATGAGCCGCCGCGCCTCCTGAACCGGATCGATTTGTATCTTTCAGGTGTCTGTGCTCTTGACCAGAGCAGGGTGAGTAACCCGGAGCGGGTCGGGCTTCTGTTAGGGGGGTGTTTACACGAACACCCCCCTAACGACCCCCCGCGTGGTCGCTCAGTCGCCGCGACGGGCTACGGGGTGAACTCGGCTCGCCCAGCACCTTTTGAGTCTGGAGAATACGCTAATGTTAGGGTGCTGGGACTCGCCTCAGACATCCACCCCGATAGGTGTCCGCCTGGCGGCGGACGGTTTGAGGGGCTTTGTCGAATTCACATGCTTGATTTTTCCCATGAGTCCATTCGCACTCCTGAGATTGCCTGAGTCTACCGCATCAAGAGCCTTGTTCAATGCGGCCTGCGGAGCGCCCTCCCTTACGATCCTCGGCCGCAGCTCGTGGCGCTCGTACGTCCTGTACCCGCTGCTTCACTTTCTGTTCTGGCCGATACGCGGATAGGTGTCCGTCTGGCTGCCGGACGGTTTGAGGGCTGATACAAAGATTAGCTTTTTTGCAAGAAAATGGATCAGGCGATAACGATTAAAATAATCGAACTTGATAAAATTAGAATTGAAAGAATAGCAAAGAGAAAGGAATATTATCCCCCTAATGTTTCAGATAAGGTGTTTGATAACATTTCACCAGTTTCAGGAAATTTATTAGGCCAAAAAATATTTTTATAAGAAATTCTCGAAATGCCCGGAGGTATCGGTTGATGAAAGCTTATATACCAGAGCCGCTTCCGCCAAGAAAAATTGACTGGGAGCCTCTTATAAGCTTAATAGGGAAAGCAAATTATAATTGGCAATTACAGATTAAAATTTTGTGTCTGGCAAATGAGACGCAAAGTATTTTGTGTCTCATATTTTATATATTTTGAGACAGAAAATGGATATAAAATTCTACTCTGTAACGTATAGTTTAA
>MIBJ01000008.1 GCA_001829495.1 Spirochaetes bacterium RBG_16_49_21
TCTTGACCACATATCTTCATGCAGTCATTCTATTCCCTATCCTCCCCAGTGTCCAGTAAAAAATTGTGGGACACGATCAGCCCCTGTCAGGGGCAAAATCTCCAAACAACCTCGCGTAGCGAAGGCCCGCAAGGGGCCGATAGGGGCGTTGCCCCTATCAATCACAACAGTTGCCGAACTGCAGTACGGCGCAGAAAAAAACAGATTTATCGATAAAAACAAAATCGCCCTCATAGAATTCCTGTCAATATTCAATATCCTCAACTTTAATGATAGAGACGCAATTGAATTCGGCAAAATCAAAGCAGGATTGGAAAAAATAGGCAAAATAATTGGGCCAATGGATTTATTAATTTCCGCGCAGGCCAGGTCAAAGAACATGATTCTCGTTACAAATAATGTGAAAGAATTCGAAAGAATTGACGGCATAAAAATAGAAAATTGGGCAAAAAGATAGAATCTGAAATCCTTTAAGGTCACGAGGGGGGTCAGAGCTTCCTTTCTTGAGCCAAGCCAGGGGTCAGAGCCCCTGACGGGTGCGCATACTTCATTGTTAAGGACGCCGGCAATGCGGTTGAATCAATAATCCGAATCATCCGCTTCAACTTCCCGATTTTTTTCGTATTCTGACCCCTTGTGCGTGACAACAGGGATTCATAGACTTCCTTGAATGGCTCGACCGTACTCCAATCCAGAATATTGCTGATACATTAAAATCATGAACATCTTTTCAAGAGGATATTTTTTGATATACCGATTGTATCCCCGTTTTTTTGATAATTTGTTGACAGTCCCGATTGTCTCTGTAATTATCTCGGTTATATTCATTTTGAAATCCTCCTTTTGTCTGGTCTTGTGGTGATTCCATTCAATTGGAGGATTTCATTTATTAATACTACTTTTTTATTTTGCTCCTTTTTTGATGTTTAGGAATAATTACTGGCAAAAGGTTATCATTTATGAGTAATTTTGAGCGTGATACTGCGGTTGAAGTGTGTGATGATGACGGTCGATACAAAGCAAATCTGTCGAAGCGTTGGGAAATCTGGGGGCCTAATGGTGGTTACTTGGCAGCAATTGCTTTGCGTGCTGCGGGCAAATTTTCTCCCGGATTCAGCCCGGTCTCATTTTACTGCCAATATCTTAACACTGCCAAGTTTGAATCCGTTGATATTCAGATTATCTCCCTGAAGTCAACAAAAGTAGCAACTGCGTTAGATATCGTAGTTTCACAAGATGGAAAATCAATTCTGAAAGCGCAGACATGGCTCAGCATTGATTTACCCGGTTATGAACATGATTATATTGAAAAGCCTAATAACTGGCAAAAACAGACTGAAACAGAAGCAGATGATGATATTAACCATTACGGATACAATTTCTGGAATAATTTTTTAAAAAAACCGGTTATGCCAATGCAGTTTGAAAAAAAGGAAGGTCGAATCCCTCGATTTTCTTCTTGGTTTCGCTTTGAGCCTGATTTTGAAATCAGCGACGCTTTTGTTGATGCGGCTCGATCCTTAGTGCTGATTGATACGCTTCAATGGCCGGCAGTTTACCGTTCTTATGGTCCAGGAAAAATGGCATATGTTGCTCCAAGCCTAGACTTGGCGGTGCAGTTTCATAGTTCTTCTCAAGATTCGTCGTGGCTTTTCTGTGATGCTTTTGGCGACTACGCCCATCGTGGTGTTATCGCAGGTAACGCCACTGTCTGGAATGAACAAGGTCAATTAATCGCTTCAGGGCACAGCCAGTCGTTGTGTCGAAAAATTGATTAATTATTAACGCGGCGCCTGAGCGAGCACGCGGGGGGATGGAAGGGCCGCCGCTTTTTCGTTCTGCCGAAGGCAGCGTGAAACCCCATCCTGCCGGCGGCGGCAGGCGGTCATCCTGACCGCTCGGAGCTCGCGTGTACGATCCCCCCTCCATTGGCCCGACCCGCTCCGGGTCACTCGCCCTGCCCCGGGCCAGGAGCACAAACTCCGCCCTTGTCATGGGCACCCCTCCCCCGAATTAGTTTGACAATTTCTTTATGAAAGATATTTAAGACAAAACTGTATCTGCTTAATATTAAGCAAAAAATAAAAATGGAGTCGACTCTCATGCCCAAACGATTAGAAAATAAAATCGCAATAATCGCCGGAGGCACCAGCGGCATCGGCGAAGCCACCGCCGAGGTATTCGCCGCCGAAGGCGCTCAAGTCATTATCGCAGGCCGCTCTGAGCAAAAAGGGGCAGAGGTCGCCAAGCGGCTTGGCGCAAATGTCATGCATCAAAAAACAAACGTCATGGTTGAGGCAGACATCAAGGCGCTGATCGATCTGGCCGTTTCCCGTTTCGGCAGGATTGACTGTCTTTTCAATAATGCAGGCGGGCCTGACCGCCCACGAGGAGCTGGATTTCATCATCAACTACGACATCAAATACCGGATGGGCAGGGAACTGGACTGCGGCGAGGAGGAAAGCAATGACTGACAATAGCTTGGCATTTTTTGAAAACTATAAAATCCGTCGTCATTACGATGAGCAGACAGAAACCTGGTATTTTTCCGTGGTGGATATCATCGCTGTATTGTTACAGCAATCGGATTTTAAAACAGCTAGAAAATATTGGAATAAGCTTAAAGAACGGCTAAAAAAGGAAGGAAGTGAGTCGGTGACAAATTGTCACCAACTGAAAATGGAAGCCGCGGACGGCAAAAAATACCTGACCGATGCTGCTGGTCCGGAAACATTGTTACGGCTTATTCAGTCTGTTCCCAGTCCAAAAGCAGAACCGATAAAACTATGGCTGGCAAAGGTAGGATACGAGCGATTGCAGGACATGAGCGACCCAGCTCGCTCACTCGACCGCGCCCGTGAATACTGGCAACAGCACGGCAGAAGCGAAAAGTGGATACAGCAAGGGATGATGGGGCAGGAAACCCGTAATAAACTCACGATTACTGGCAAGACCACGAAATAACCAAAGAAGATGAATATGCTATTCTCACTAATATCATTCATCAGGAATGGAGCGGTGTTTCGATTAAAAAGCATAAAGACATAAAAGGCCTTAAAACGCAGAATTTGCGCGACCACATGAGCGAAGCGGAGCTAATTTTCACGGCACTTGCGGAACTTTCGACCAGGCAAATAGCCGAAAGTGTGAATGCAACCGGAATGGTAGAAAATGCAGATGCGGGGGAAAAGGGCGGTAAAATCGCAAAAAAGGCCCGATTGGAATTGGAATCAAAAACAGGTAAAAGCGTCATCACATCCGAGAACTATCTTCCGCCAGCGAAGAAACAAAAGCAGATAAAACAAAAACCGGGTATTAGCGGGGACGAGGAATGATTGTTTCATCGCTCGGCAATACGGAATTACTGAAACTGCACAAGACCGCCTTTCTCTGCAGCCGCGAAATATCCGCTTCAGTGGTGCTCAAATGCTACGACTGGGCAATCGAACAGCATGAAAAAGGGAGCTGCATCATTAGTGGTTTTCATTCAAAGCTTGAGAAGGATGTGTTTCATTACCTGCTTGCAGGAAAACAGTCGGTCATCATGGCATTGGCGCGGGGAATGAAAAGAGAAAATCGAACTGGAAATTCAAAAAGAGGTTGATGCCGGCAGGTTATTAATTGTTACGCCTTTTGAAAAAGAAGTGAAACGGGTTACCGCCGAAACAGCCTTGGTAAGAAATCGGTTTATGATTGAACTGGCGGATGAAGTCACGATTGGCTATGCCAGCAAGGGTGGGATGCTGGAGAAGCTGGTGAGTGAAATTAAAGGGAAGAAAACATGCAGAATGGTGGATTAGGAGAAATATTAATGAAAAAAATATTGCCTGTCAAACCCTTGTCCGCAAGGGTCCCTTGGCATGATAATAAATGGAGCGGTACCTTTTGCCGCAATGTTCTTGATAATTCATTTTGTAGAATTCTTCCCAGAATAGACTCGAATAAAAATCCTGAGCTTGAAAAAGATGGTGAACAATTTAATGAAAACAATACTCCAATCCAAGGTGCCGGCGCCTTTTCAGTGGTAGCACGGAACATCGCCCTCCTCCCCTGCCGCCTGACCAGCCCTCGCGCTGCGGAGCCGCGATCCGGGAGAGCGCCGGGGGGATGAGGCTACAATTTATATCCAATTACGCGATATCCTGCTTCCGGAACAGGACCAGCAACAACCCGATACTGATTGTACAATATAACACGATGTTGATCATCGGGTGTATCGGGCCCGCGTAATCAAAGGACTCATTGGAGATGAATGAAGAAGCAAAAAGCTGCACTGTCGAGAGCTTGGGCAATGCAAGATAAACTATTTTCCACATGGATATGTCAGGGAGCTTTGAGGCGTTCCCGGTGAAAGCCTCCTGCACCATCCTGTTCTGGCTGACCGAATAAATGCCATCGCCGATGTAGCTGAACAAACCGAGCGCGGAAACTATGATGAAGCACGCGAAATCCGGGAGATACAACGACAGGAGCATCACGAAGCACACGACAAACAGAATATCGATTGAACACAGGAGCGAGGCGAACAGATATCCCGGCATAGCCTCCCCTGTTTTAATGAAACCGATTGTGAAGATGATCGCGTGCAGCGCGAACATGAATAAAAAGGTGACGATCCAGAGGCCCGCCGCCTTGCCCATGATATATTCATTCCGTGAAACCGGTTTCGATAAAATGGCGCTCTGCGTGCCGTCACCCCGTTCGCGCTTTAAAATACGCATTGAGAAAAGCGCGGCAATCATCATGGTCAAGGTTGAGACAACATTGAACATCACTTTTGACGCGCCCAGCGCGATAATCCCGCTATCGACCTGCTGATTGTTGATCGTATAATTCCCCTGGTAGCAATTTTTAATCCCGAGCACGAAGAACCCGCATATGATGAATATGACCATAAAGCTCTTCTGCTTTACCTGGTCGAAAATGGTATGCCGAATGATGTGGAGTAAAATCTTAAGTGTATTCATATTATCCCTGCACGTAACGGACAAAGACATCTTCCAGGTTCTCGCCCTCTTTAACGATGGATGAAATCGCGTCTTTTACCAGCAGTTTTCCCTTTCTAATTATTGCCGCGGTATCGCAAATTTTTTCAACTTCAGACAACAGGTGTGAATTCAAAAGGACCGTCACCCCGTCCTTGCGGAGATTTTCAAGGATCATGCGGACTTCACGAATGCCGATCGGGTCAAGTCCCTCGGTCGGTTCGTCCAGGATGAGGACCTTCGGTTTCCCGAGCAGGCACGACCCCAGCCCGATGCGCTGCACCATCCCCTTGCTGTAGGTTTTGGACAGGTCGCGCTCCTTGCCCGCCATGCCCACGATATCAATAATTTTCCCTATCTGCCCTTTCGCTTCCGCTCTGGGAAGCCCGATATAATCGGCGCAGCGGGCCAGGTACGCATACCCTGAAAGATGCGCCGGTATCTTGTGATTCTCGGCCAGATATCCGATCCCGGCACGGGCGGCGGTTTCACCTGAGGGAATCCCGTCTATGGAGACCCGCCCGCTGGTCGGGGAGGTAAAATCGAGGAGCATTTTGACAATGGTCGTTTTCCCTGCTCCGTTGGGCCCCAGCAGGGCGAAATATTCGCCTTTCCGCACCTCGAACGAAACGGAATCGACCGCGGTCAATGCGCCGTACTTTTTTGTAGCAGAATCGATTTTGATCATTTGAATATCCTTAATCCATGAAGAAGTGCTATTCCGGAATATAAAAGTCAAGAAAAATTGCATTTTAAGAAATAAAGTCTTTTACCTGGGTCCAATTCAGGTGAGGGTAGCGATTGTTGTCTATGGGTTCCAGTTTGGCTATTCCACTATACATATTATGCATGTACTGCATTCCTTGCCAGGCAGGGTAGATTTCATCTGTCTTGGGGGAAAATGTCTTTGTTATTTTAACATCACATCAAGCATACTGAGTCCCCCTCCGTATAGAAGTCGATATTTTTTGTTTTTTATCCGGCTGACGACTTCGGTTAACTGTCGAGCGCTTATTTGATCACCTGCAATTCTAAGGTGCCGGGGAGTATCCGAGTCGAGCGCCGCCTCGGCAACATAATTGGCAGTATCATCTTTTGTCGTGAAATCGAGAAGTTGATCGGCGTTACCATAATAGAGAACTCGATTCAGCTTGAAAAGAATGAAAGGCGCCTGTCCTGTTAGCATATCCATAAAGGCCCCATTGAGTATTGATGTGGCGGAAATCGGCGCTTTTTCAAGATAATAGGAAAATTCTCGTCGAAGATTAAGGTGACGATTTCTTCCTATGGGAAGTTTTGTAAAATCAATTGAATAATCAGATGGTATAAAACGATTTATTGTGGATGTCCGTGAGTGGCAAAACCGGACGATGGATCAATTTATAAAAAAACCCATCCAGATGGGTTTTTTTATTGGCAATGTGTTTTTTATTTTATATTGTATACTTGATGATAAAAAAAACTATAATCTGCTAGGAATTCAAAAAATGAAAGCACAGAAACATTTCTATCTTAAAGCAGCCAACGAACAAGTGGGAAAAAAAACGGCATTACGTATTGCAAAAGAAGAACAGGTTATACGCGAGACTATCGAATTCTTGGAAAAACGATGGAAAGAGGAATTTCCACAAACGAATATGAACAAACCGATCAAACCATATGTCCGCGCATGGTGTAGTTTAAAACTAAGAGGATGTTTAAGTTAAAGGGAATCCCCGGCAATGCTTCCAGCATCTTAAATAATAGAGTGACGGTGCAGTTATATCTTGTATACGCTGATTTTTTTATCCAGCTCTTCAGCCAGGGAAACAAAACTGGAGATATTGCCGGCGATCTCCTCGGCTCCTGATGCGTTATTCTGGGTAGCCAGATTAATATTCGAAACGGATTTTACTATCTCGTCAGTAGCGATCTCCTGCTCCTGAGTGGCGATCTTTATCTCTTCAGACCTTTTAATGACCTTGCCGGCCTGTTCGGATATATCATTGCTCCCCTTCATCTGCAGATCCGTATCCCCTATGATATCAGCCATCATATCAGACATGGAGTTTATCCACTGCAGTATTTTACCGATGGTATTGACGGTCATTTCAACATTTGACTTGCCGTTTATGATCTCCTGGTCGTTGGAGCTGAGCAATCTGCTTATATCCTTGACGCTGGCCGAGGTCCTGTCCGCGAGGTTCGATATCGCGTCTGCAACGACCGCGAAGCCCCTGCCGGATTCGCCGGCCCTGGCCGCCTCGATGGCCGCATTGAGAGAGAGGAGGTTGATCTGTTCGGATATTTCGTTTATTATCTGAATGATATTGTTCATTTCGGCCGAGCTGCCGCTTATATTCATCATGCTGGCGTTCATACGATTCAGGTAATTTTCGCCGGTTTTCGCATATTCCGTTATGCTCGCTATCAGCTCGCCCATGTCTGAAATCTTATTTTTCATAATTCCAATGACTGACGACATGTTCCTGATTCTTTCGATCAATATCCCCATTCCGCTATACTGATCATCGGAATAGCCCTTGATGTTTTTCATCATTGCCGCAATCTCCTCGATGGTTGCGGTTATCTCCTCTGCGGATGCAGCCTGATTTTGAGCGTTTTCAGAAAAACTGGAGGCAGTGGAAGCCATTTCCCTTGAAAAGGTGAACACATCACCGGACATGCTCCTGATGTCCCTGAAAATCAGCTTGACCTGTTCAAGCAATTTGTTGAACTCGTCGGCAAGCATGGCCATCTCATCCCCTGATGTGTTATCGATTCTGCCCGTGAGGTCGGAATTTTTAATTATGAATTGTATCGTATTCACCGTGGAGCTCAGGGAACGTTTGATGCTGCGCACTATTAAAAAATAGGTAAAGAAAAAACCAAGGGCGAGAACAACACCGATCGCAATGGATATGGCAAGAGTGCCCCGGAAGATGTCGATCGATTCATTCTTATATTTATTGGCTATGACATCCGCATAATTGTTCATCCGGGACATCAACTCTATAAGGTCATTCATCATTTTCAGGTTGTTGCCTCTGAATAAAGTAAGGGCTTCCGCAGTGGCTCCCTTTTGCATCAGGTCGACGATCTTGACCCGTACCGGCTGCCATTCATTAAAACGGGCGAGAAAATTATTAACGAGCTCCTTGCCCGACTCATCCTGTATGAGTCCTGAAATCACTTTCATATGATTGACAATATCGGCTTCCCTGTTTTCAATCTGAACGATTAGATAATTAACGGTATTGATGTCGTCGGACAGGGCGAGGTTTTGCATATCGAGCTTGATAGACTCGATCTTCCTTTGGGCCTCGAGTACGTTTTTGGTCATAATATAGGGATAATTATACATCTGTATCGAAACCCGGTTAATATCCATTAACCCGTAGATAAAAAAACCATAAATAAAAATTGAGAACAATGCCACGATCAGAAAACCCAATGTCGTTTTTTTAATTATGGTCATGTTCAAACCGGGGATTTTTAAACCGGACATCTTCATCTTTAAATCGGACATTTTCGTTCTCATTGTTTTCACCCCGCACTATGATTCGGGGCTGTCGCAAAAGAGAAATTTTGCCACAGAGACACGCAGCTCCGTGGTCTCTGTGCCTCTGTGGCCGGCTTATTGGACAGCCTCGGAAGCGAGACTATTCGACTTTTATCGCACTGCCGAGAATAGCCTTGCTGAAGGTGACGTTAAGTTTCTTTGCGATAGTCATATTTACATAAAGGTTCCCTTTCTGATTGCTTACCACCGGAATATCTTTCGGAGAAGTACCGCCGAGAATCTTCAACGCTACCTGCGCCGCCCATTCACCCTGCTCTTCCGGAACTTTTGTAACCCCGATCAAAGCATATTTCATCAAATAATCATAGGTAGTTCCGCTCGGAATTTTAATATTCTTCCGGATAAAAGCCTTCATTTCGTCTTCTTTCCAGTCGTTGATGCCGGCAATCGAGCCAAAAAGATAATAATCGCTTTCTTGCTGCATTTTTGCGAACTGTTCTTTGAACTCTTTCATGGACTTTACGTAATACTCTTTGAAGTCCAGGTGAAACATCTTTTTGTAGTTCCCGTTCTCCTTGTGCTCAGTCTCCGTATCTGCGGTTATAATCGCCATCCTGTTGCCTTTCGCATATGTTTTCATGTAATTGACGACCTGCGTTATCATTGCAACTTCTATCATCCCGGTGATATTATCGGTCGGAAAGCCATATACCGATGCGTCCCAGTTGAGGCCGCAGAAAACGAAAGGAAGCTTGGCGTTCTTGTAATAGGGAACGATCACAAACTTGGCGCAGTTGTCATCAGCTCCAATAACCAGATCCGGATTGTATTCCTCAATGGTCGCTTTTACCTTAAGAGCCGCTTGTTTTACAAACTCCTCGGAAGGGTTTCTCTTGGTGTCCATGCGGACGATTTTAAGATCAATACCTGCAGGCGTAACAACAGACTGGACGCCTTTTGTTATGCCGTCGCTCCATTCATATCCCTGATGATACGAATCGATGAAAAGAATCTTCTGCTTGCCCTTTTTACATGCAGTAAAAGCGACAACCAGGCTGAGAAGTGATACAAAGAATATTCTCCCGTAGAACCTCATGGCTCCCTCCTTTTTTAAATTTATCATTTTGAAAAATACGGCAGACCTTGGCGCTAAAAATCCTTTTCAGGCACTCGAGGATTGTGTCCCCCCCGGGGAGGTAATTTCTAAAGCTGACGTTATCAATCCTCTGCTAAAGCTTCAATCTTCTATCCGAGTAAATTATTATTAATTAATATTTGAAATTCAATGAATTTTTTTGCCCTCCATAACTAAATTATATCTAAATTGATTAATATCAATAAAAAAACCCATCTGGGTGGGTTTTTTTATTGATATTTAAATGCCCTTTATCAGTTAGCATAATCTTGATACCGGAAGGCGATCAAATTCAGCCCCGCTTTCCGGAGGGTGTCACATCAAACACCGGCTTTTCATGGTCGGGTTCACTGTTGTGAGGCCGGGACGTGCTTGCGCAGCAGATCGGCAAACTGTTCAGGAACAATGGGCTTGCTGAAGTAATAACCCTGCATCTCATCGCAGGAGTGTTCCCGCAGGAAGGCCTCCTGCTCCTGCGTTTCAACACCTTCTGCGACGACAGTCAGACTTAGGGTCTTGCCCATAGCGATGATCGCCTCGGTGATCGCTTTGTCCTCAGCGTCCCGGGGGATGTTTCGAATGAAGGAGCGGTCCACCTTGAGCGTATCGATAGGGAAATGCTTGATCTGGGCGAGAGAAGAATAGCCGGTGCCGAAGTCGTCGATGGCAAGACGCACGCCCATTTTTTTGATTTCGGACAGCTTTGCGATCATGCGCGCCGGGTTATGCATCACCATGCTTTCGGTAATTTCGAGCTCCAGCAGATGCGGCGCCATGCCGGAATCCTCCAGCGCGGATTTAATATCTTCCAATAAATTATCGTCCGTAAGCTGGCGAAGTGACAAATTTACCGCCATACAGACAGCGGGAAGGCCCTGGCTTTGCCAGGCGACATTTTGCGCGCACGCGGTTTCCAGCACCCACCTGCCGATGGGCACGATCAGCCCTGTTTCCTCGGCCACCGGAATGAATTGCGTAGGGGTCACTGAGCCAAGCTCCAGGTTCTCCCAGCGCAACAGCGCCTCCACGCCTGTGATCGCGCCGGTTTTGAAGTCCAGTTTGGCCTGATAGTGCAGAGAAAATTCTTTACGCTCCAGTGCAAGACGCAGATTTGTCTCGATCGACAGCAAGTGGATTGATTGTGACTTAATATCTTTGGAGTAAAACTGGTAGTTATTCCTGCCTTCTTCTTTGGCAAAATACATGGCTATGTCGGCGTTTTTCATCAGGGATTGTTCGTCCACGTCATCTTTTGGAAACATGCTGATGCCGATGCTTGCCGTTACGCGGCATTCGTGACCCATAAGAACCATCGGTTTGATAACGGCGGAAAGGACCTTATGGGCTACGGTGATGACTTGGCTCAATTCATTCACCTCCTCGATCAGTATAACGAACTCATCTCCTCCCAGGCGGGCGATAACGTCGACGGCCCGCAAGGTTTGCTTCAGCCTTGATCCGATCTCCTGCAGCAGTTGGTCTCCTGCCTCGTGACCCAGGGAGTCGTTGATATTCTTGAAACGATCAAGATCGATGAAGAAAACCGCAAACTGCCTATTATGGCGCTTCGCAGACTGGATCGCGTGGTTCAGCAGCTGGTTAAACATCAAACGGTTGGGCAGGCCCGTCAGGGCATCGTGCGTGGCGAGGTATTGAACCTTCTCTTCGGCGCGTTTGCGATTGGCCTCGTGCTCGAAGTTGTCCAGCCCAAAGACAACGTTTTCCGCCATACGCTCGAGAAGCTTGACGATTTCGCCGTCAAAAGCCCGCTTCTCGCCGGCGTAGAAAGCCAGGGCGCCGATTGACTGGCCGCCGCGGATAAGCGGTACAACGGCTGCGGCGCCCAGCTTTTTAGCATTTTCACGCCAGGTCAGCGAGACCGGGTCGTTGAGATAATCATTGGAAACGCACGGTTTTCCCGTACGGAAGGCGGCGCCGACAAGTCCCCTTCCCTCGGGGATTGACTCATCGAGGGAGATGCGCGCCGCACGCAGTATGGCCATACCGGCGCCGCTGGCAGCCGCCACTCGTACCCATGGTGTTTCCGGATCAAAAAGCAGAACTCCCGCGGTAATGAGTTTGCCGCCGTCGACGGCAGCGTCGCATACCCGCTGATACAGCTCCTCAGGCGATTTGGCGTGTAAGATCGCCTCGTTGGTCGCGCTTAAAGCCGCGAACATCCTCCCGAGCAGGCGCATGGATTCTTCGGCGAGCCAACGACGGCTGATGTCGATCGAGGTGGACACGATAATCCAGCGGTCGCCGACACGCAGCGCGCTCCGGTGCAGCTCGACGATAGTCCGCGTGCCGTCTTTGGTGCGCGTCCTCATTTCGGCCGTGATGCCGGCGGGAGCGGCGGCAATGGCTTCATCATAAGCCTTCTCAAGTATTTTACGATCGACCCGCAATATATCCTGTGGCGGTATTTTCATATACTCTTCACGGGTATAGCCGGTCAATTTGCAGGCCATGTCGTTAACATAGAGGAAGCGCATCGTTGTCCGATCAACGAGATAAATCATGTCCCGCGATATTTCCATGGCGGAGCGAAACAGCGCCAGCTCCTCTTCATATTTTTTCCGCTCGGTGATGTGCCGGGAAACGCCCCTGAATCCGACAGGTTTCCCTGCTGAATCCCTTATAAGGGACGCCGATATCTCGCTATAAATTTCAGTCCCGTCTTTTCTGGTGACCTTGTAATCAAATACCTTGCCGGATACGCCGGTTGTGTAGATTTTATTAAAGGCCTCAAACGCTTTCGTCGCGTTTTTTTCGTCCGCATACTGCCGGTAGTTCATTCCAATCAATTCCCCCCGGTCGTATCCCATATTTCTGCGCTCCGCGTCGTTAACGAAGGTAAAATTACCGGCAAGGTCAATCTCAAAATAGCCGTCCTCCATTTTCTCTATTATGGTCCGATATCTCTCCTCGCTCTGGCGCAAGTCCTCTTCCATTTGCTTGCGCCCGGTGACGTCCTTACCGATTCCCCGGTAGCCCGCGAGGCGGCTTCTGCTGCTGAAAATCGGGTAACCGCTCATACTGATATAACGCCGCGTCCCATCTGACGATAATCGGTTCATGACTATGCCGCGAAACGGCTTGCGTGCTTCCAGCCGGGCGCGGTGCGCTTCCCACCCGCCTTCGATCTCAAGACCGGTTTCCCAGGGCCGTTTACCCAGAGGACTTCCGCCGGGAAAACTCCCTTCGCCCGCGGCGTTCCTATCATCAAAACGCGTAAAGAAAAATTCGGAGTCCTGCTCCCAGTACCAATCGGACAGCAGCTCGATGAGCGCCATCAGGTGCTTGCTGTCGTACTGGCGCGTCTCACGCGCCTTTTTCGGTTTTTTTGGTTTCACCGGCCTGGTCTCTTTTTTCATACTCTTTTCCTTTGCTATTATTATACATTTATAACAAATTCCTGATGTATCAAATAATCGGACATGCCCGTCTTGAAGATCCTCCATCTTTTTTGCACGCGGAAACCACGAGGACCGCGGACGTATTTAATCGGTGAGCAGCTGCGAATCTAATTAAAATACTTTATAAGTATAACCTGGTTGCCTTTACCATTATAATTTAATTCATCGAAGCAATTTTTTGCCATTGCAATACCCCGTCCATGACCAAGCATTTTCTTATTAACATTGACAGACTCTCCGGTTAATATCTTTTTATGATCAAATCCATCACCTTCATCGGTTATTTGATAGAGGACTTTCCGGGGGTCTATTGAATATTCGATTTGCACGCGTCTGTCTCTATATTTCGAATCCTGCTGGCGTTCCGCAACGAATACAAAATAATTATCATTATCTATCAATTGACTTTTCTCATCAAATGATATGTTAAGATTGCCGTGCTCAATAGCGTTGATTATTATTTCACGCAAAGCAATACGTAATATATACACCTTTTTATGATCCATATATTTGGCAAGACTTCTGGTGATGCGATGGGAAATATCTTCGGCGGTAATAAAATAATTTTCAATTGTCAAATGCTGTTTTTCCGATTCGACATATTTAATAAGCAAATCATCTTCGACCCTGGTTGCCTTCCCTATAATTTCATTTCTGCCCTCGATATTTACATATTCCAGATAAACTCTCATTTCTTTTGGTTCCGAGGTAAATGATACTTTAAAATCAGTTTTAAAAGACATAGGGTTCTTATCCACGGCAAATGATTCCAATTTCTCCTGCACAAGGAGCTTTGATACGCTGACTCTTTCACTGCCTTCATGGATGAGATCGAGAAAATATTTTGATATCACTTCTTCCGGTTTTATGTTCAAATGAGTAATGACGGCATTATTTACGGTTAAAAATTTAAAATTTTCATCAAGAGAAAAAATTACGTCATTTGAACCCTCAACCAGTATCCTGTATTTTTCTTCAGAAATGGCGATTTTTTCTTTAGCCGTATTTAAATCCCGGATATTCTTCTTCAATTCGGTATTTAAATTTTCGATCTCTATGTTTTTCCTGGTGGTCTGCTCAAGGAATTCGTCCTTTTGCAGAGCCGCGGCCGTAAGCACATCAATGGCTTTAATCTGCGCGTCTTCTTTTTCCTTATTTATTGCATTAAACCTTTCAGTCAGAGCCATTCCCAGAAGGATTATATGTAATAGTGATCCTATCTGTTGGCTCCAATTTGTTATAAAATTAGACGGCAATAGACCGCTGGACTTAAGTGAAAATGCGGATACTCCTATTATAAGTACGATCCAGGCCGCAACATAATAACGAGTTGCAAGGAAAGGATTACGCTTTTTTAAGAATCTTGTAATGAATATAAGCCTGACTATATAGACGACATTTAAAAATGCGATTATGACTAATATTGGATATGGGAATGAAAAAACAAAAAGCATTCCCAATGCGGACAAGAAGATCAAACTCTTTATGAATTTATCTTCCCGGGGAAGATTATTTTTCAGATCCAGAAACGTCCTCCCATACTGTAAACCGCATATAATTGCCAGGAGTATAAAGAAGGGGATACTAATTCTTTCAAATTGTACTGACTCCGGCCAGAGATATTGAAAAGATAAACCATTGATAGATGACTGATATAAACCATACCCGATGATCCACATGCAAAAATACAGATAAGCTCTTTTTCTACTGGTGAAAAATAATAATAATGTATAGAGGGATGCCATCAATAAAATCCCGTAATACATTCCGAACAATATTGACTCATCATTTATTTTCCGTAATAAGAGAGCCGGAGTCCACGCCCATAATGATATGTCCATTGAACCAACCGTAGTAAAGCGCATATAATAAGTGCTTTGTGTTTCCGGCCGTTGTGTCAGATTAAAAACAAAATTCCTATAAAATAGATCGCGTTCTTTGAAAGGAAGAGAATTTCCGGCTCTTTTCATTTCAAAATGACTTTTGCCCGTGAGTTTATATAATTCTATGGAATTAATATGAGGATAGTCGACTTCAAGCGCCCAGTTGATTTCTTTTTTATAAGAATTGGCCGCTACAAAACGGACCCAGTATGATGAAGAAGTAAATCCAAATTCAAGGGTTTTGCTCTCGGATTTTTTCCATTTTAATTCCTTATTTTCGTTTGCATTATTTATTATATCTTCAATCTTTAACGAATTATCTTTATCTTCCAAATAATCCAAAATGAGTCCGACGCTGTATTTATCCATTGAATCGTTCAAATAAATTTTTCTTTGCAATACAGTAACGTCCGCAAGTGCGTATTCTATTCCCGCAAAAATACATAATAATTGGAATAATATAAAAAATCTTACTCGCGACATATCTGCCTCAGATTGGGAATATCTTTATGTTATTTATAATCATACTGCCATTAAAATCAATAATATTAAATATTCCACATGTTTAAAAATTAAAATTTAACCGGCGCTAGCGCAGAGTACGTGCCTGCTAATTCTCACCATGGCATACGCGGATGCACCAATGCCGGTTAAATTTTTTTCAATAGCACCACGGTCACATCATCATTCAGGGTATACCCCTGAAGCGCTTCCAGGATTTTATCTCTGATTTCATCCGTTTTGAGGTTACCGTATTTTTTAAAAATGCCGACAAGCTTATTATCGGAAAACATGGCATTCCCCGCATCTATCGCTTCCGTAAGGCCGTCGGTATACAGGAGCAGCGTATCTCCTCGTTTCATATACAGATCACTATCGATATTTTCCCTTTTAAGATCCCACGGTGATAGCCATAGCCCCCCCGTAGAAAGCACATCCACGTTTGAAGATGATGCCCGGTATACAAGAAGATCCTGATGAAGTCCTGAATAAACGGCGCTCCCGTCTTTTCTGAAGGAAAAGGCCGTTATCGTCATATATTTCTGATCTTTCATTTTTTTGACGTTATATTTTATTGTTTCATTAACTATGGACAATAATTCGGATGGTCTCAGGTCAGGATATTTTCTGACCATGGTCTGTATTGATGATTGGACCATCATCATGACAAGCCCGGCGGGCACGCCGTGCCCTGAAACATCGCCGATGACGACCCAATCGTTACTTCCACAATTAATAACGTCGTAATAGTCGCCGCCGATGTCATTAGCCGGCTTGATGTAGGCGGTGATTTCAAATCCATCAATTATCGGATTATCCGGGATCAGTGTGGATTGAATATCGGCCGCAATTTGCATCTCGGTTTGCAGCTTGGCCCCGTTTTCCCGATGGGCGATAAGACGCGAATTCTCAATTGAAATGGCCGCCTGTGCGGATAATAGCTGCAGTAACTCCAAACGTTCGGGCGTAAACGCGTAGGTGGTCAGATTATTCTCCAGATAAATAATCCCGGCCATAGTTCCGGTGTGTCGCAGGGGAGCGCAGAGGATTGATTTGGGATGACCGGCGATTATATAGGGATCGTTGATAAACCGTTCATCGCCCATTGCGTCGTTCAGAACGATATTCTCTCCGGTTTTTTTTACATAATTTACTATTGATACCGACAGCGAGTCGTTCCCTTCAACCGGAATCGATTTCAAAACCTCAACTGCTTCATCGGTTTTTCCAACAGCTTCAATATAGAGTTTTTTATTGTCTTCATTTTCCAGTATTAAATAACCGTGCTGAGCGCCTGCGTTCTCGATTGAAAGCTTCATGATAGTTGCAAGCAATCTTTCCAGATCAATCTCGCTGGACAGGGACCGGGATGCTCTTATAACCGTCATTAAATCCAGGGCTTGAGATTCTTTAGTCCCGGATGATGCATCAATATCCGTCGTCGAATTCGCGCCCGTTTTTCTAAGGCTGTCAGGAATGAGGTCGGGATGTTTTTCTTCCAGATCTTTTACCTTTGCCGTTGCGCCCCATTGTTTGTACAAACTGTGCGCTTCCTGGATAAACGCCTTTCCAAGCGTCTCATGTGCTTTCTCCAACCAGAAATTCCCCTGCAGTTCATTTGCAAGAGCTCTCAGGTGAATAAAATCATCCTTCCCTATTGAATCAATAGCCTTTTTATAAAGATCGGTAATGGTCTCAAGCGGCTCCCCCCGGATTACAGCCATTTCCGCGGAAAGCAAATAATATTTATGGGAGAAATTTGAAGGACAGTTATCCGACCACAGCTTCAATTTTTCCAGATTTTTTACAAGAGTTTCCATGATTTTATTTTGTTCGTCCCCGGTAACCCTTCCCCATTTTTTTGTGAGGATCAGGGATTGAATCAGGAATTGATCGGGAAGCTTGAAGAGTCCCTCCCCGGAGTGAAAAAAAGATTCAGTGAAGGAATTCCACTTTTCTGCCGCATCCATGTTGCCCAGAAGGTAAGTGACCAGGATTTTGCCCAGGCCATATGAATGCAGGCAGCTTACATTATCGGTCTTCTTAATTGATTCAAAAAAATCATCGTCGTTTTTCTCATAATCGATTTCTTTATTTTTTCGGGGGAATGTTTGAAGTTGTTGAATGATATGATGGGTGACTTTGGCCAGCATCAGTTGCGTAATGCTTTGCGATTTTTGCAGGAAAACGATCGCCTTTTCCGCTTCCCGCCCGCACTCTTCGAGATTTTTGCCTGCATACAGAAGGGTCTCACCCATAGAAGCGTATGTATAGGCCACATGTTCTACGTCACCCGTTTCCATCCCGACCTGCCGGGACATGGCAAGATATTCAAGGCTTTGCTGATAATGAACCCGCCAATGAGAGACAAAGGCGCCAAATACAAAATAGACTGAGGATTTCAAAGAATCCGCTTTGAATTTATTTATGAGCGCAAATGCCGCTTCGCCCAACTTATAACCGGCGGCATAATCACCAAGAATCGATCCCTGAATGATTCCACAATCCATGAAATTTTTGCAGGATACCGCGGTTGTTCCGTGCGACAATGCAAGGTCAAACATCATCAATTCCACCAGGATTGAAAGAGGAGGGTAGGTATGAATGGCGGGAGGAATTACCTGAAACAGCAGCTCCATGGCCATAGCTTTGTTCTCATCTTTCATTTCGGGCAGATTGACGAGTTCTTCTATCGGGACTTTTAATAGATGCCCTTGCATTTTTCCGTGGCCCTCCCCTATTTTTCGATCAATTTCCTGATGATCTTCCGCCAGAGCTATGTTAAATAATTGAAGAGCCTTCCGAACCTCATTGACCGTCTCATTATTTTTCGCTTGATGTTTAAGTATTCTGGCTCTTAAGACGTAAATAGAACCGCGATCAAGATTATTTCTCGCTATTTCAAATAGACGATCACAAAGCCCGCTTGCCTTTTCAATATTTCCGGATAGGTACCTTGATTCAGCATGTTCCAGAGATAACACGAATAGCTTATCCGGCAGCAATGCCCATTCTTCAGGAGACAATAGGGATTTACCGGTCTCAAAATATTCCGCGGCAGCTGTAAAAGCCGTGGAGTTTTTCGCTTTTGCCGCGGCTGTCAGATTCAGATTCACGAGGTTGATCCTCTCCTTATGGCCGGTTATTTGTTTCCTCCCTCTGTTGAGCTGGTCAACGATATAGAATATCTTTTCATTCAGGTCTTTTAGATCGGTCTTCTTGAGCACATTATTTCCGATCTTGTAGTGCATTTCAGCCTTTTCATCGTCCGGAATTAGGGAATAGGCTGCCTCCTGAATCCGGTCATGATGAAATTTATACATGTCTCCATAAAGGGTAATCATATCTTCTCTAATGGCTGATGTCAGATCGGCAAGAGTTTCATCAATTGATTTTTCAGAAACAACGGACAAGGACTCAAGATCAAACCTGTTGCCGACGCAGGCGCATATTTTCAATATATCCCGCGTGTTTTTCGGGAGATTGGAAATTTTCCCGGCCAGAAACTCAACGACATTGTCCGTAACCTCCATCTGCTCAATCATATTTATATTCCAATCCCACCCGGATTGGGGATCCAGTTCTATAATTCCCTTATCATACAGATTTTTTAGAAACTGGATGACGAAGAACGGGTTCCCGGCTGTTTTTTTGTGGATGAGCTCGGCAAGAGACATCGATTTTTCAGCATTACAAATAAGCACATTCATAATTATTAAATTGATGCTGGTCGCATCCAGAGGGCCGAGTGTTATGCTGTTTATATTTTCGATACTCTTACGGATTTCATCAAGGGTAAGTGAAAGCGGGTGGCCCTGACTTACCTCGGTATCCCTATAGGCTCCGATTATTAATAGGTATTTTGATTCATGACCGATCATTATGGTTCTTATGAGCTTGAGGCTCGCCATGTCGGCCCATTGGAGATCATCTAAAAAGATCGCAATGGGATGGTCTTCTGTTGTAAAAACATTTACAAAGTTTTTAAATACAAGGTCAAACCTGTTCCGGCTTTCCTCCGGCGCGAGAATCGGCACATTCGGCTGTTTGCCGATAATAAGACCCAGTTCCGGTATGACATCCGTCATAACTTTTCCATTTGTTCCGAGCGCTGTAAGCAGTTTATCCTTCCATACATTTATTCTCTTCTCGCTTTCGGCAAGTATCTGGCGTATGAGACCCTGAAAAGCCTGTATGATGGAGCTGTACGGAACGTCTTTTCTGAACTGGTCGTATTTGCCGAATATGAAATATCCCTTCTTCGACACAATGGGCTTTTGTATTTCACTGACCAGAGCCGATTTGCCGATTCCCGGATGGCCAACGACGAGCGTCATCTCAACTGCTCCCCTGCTTGCCCGCTCAAAGGACATCATTAAGATATTCAATTCTGTTTCACGGCCGACAATGGTCTGCGGAATACTTAATTTTATTGAAATATCTCTCGTTCCAAGAGGGAATTCATCAATTTTGCCTTTCGCAGTTAACTGGTTCAAACATTCATCGATATCGGCCATTAAGCCCAGGCCGTTCTGGTATCGCTCTTCGGGAGTTTTTGATAACAGCTTCAGGATAATAGCGGATAACACCGGCGGGATTGAAGGATCCAGGGCACTCGGAGGAGACGGCTGCCGCGCGATATGTGAATGAATTAACTCCATCGGGTCCTTTGATTTAAACGGAACTTCACCCGTAAGCATCTCGTAAAAGGCTATCCCCAGGGAGTACAGGTCCGTGCGGTAATCCACGCTCCGGTTCATCCTGCCGGTTTGCTCGGGAGACATATACGATAGGGTTCTTCTGATAACATCAGGATTATATAACTCATCGTTTGCATGCGTTACTATCGCGGGAAACCCGAAATCGGTTATTTTGACCGTGCCCTCTTTTGTATTAAACAGAATGTTATCAGGCTTGATATCCCGGTGAATGAGGTTATTCTTATGGAGGAGACCAAGGGTTTCAGATATTTTTAATGCAATCAGCAAAAATGATTGTATGTCGAAATTTCTGGTTTTTAACATGTCTTTAATGGAGACGCCGTCAAAATCTTCTTCAATTATGGCATAATTGTTATTTTGCTCTACGAGATCGTATGTTTTGATAACGCCATCTACGTTGAGGTTTTTCACAAGCTTATATTCTTGCTTAAACCTGGCTAATTGCGATGGAGTGAGATACTGGGTTTTTAGCACCTTAATTATGAATGACGGTGATTCGTTTTGTTTATACCCGCGGTAAACGATGAGGTTTCTTGTTTCATGAATTTTCTTTTGAAGAATATAACTGGAAATCATTTTCATGGTCAGACTCCCGGACGCAGGATCGAAAAGCTATTCATTGAAGCACACCATATAAAATTTATTAAAATTTATTGCAAGTTCATACAATTATTTTTTATTTTGAAGAATTAATCGACAGAGCGAATCGTAAGCCATTATCGGCTGAAACGATGTCCATGAATCACACACGTATGTATATGTACGCTACGAGGAATTCAAGCCGGAAAGGCTGACGATCGGGAAGGAATAACGTTTTAAACAGCTGATTTCTAATAATTCATCGGCGTCACATACGCCGGCGATTTCTGCGCGAAGCTCTCCGCCATTTCATATATGACGATATCCGGCTTTTCAACGTCAAGAATCGAAAGATCGACCCGGTTATAGCTCTGGATGCAGACCATACGGCTGAAGTGCTCGGCCATGAATGGTTTGACAAAATTGCAAAATGAATCGTGATACACGACCGCCCGGGGCAGGGATCGATCGGCATTCTCAAATACTTCGGTGAGCCTGCTGCTCTTTAGCGGGTACGGCTGTGGGATCTTCATAGAGCGCTGCGGGTATTTCGGCTTTAAGAGATAAATCGTTTCGGAGAACCTGTCTTTTAAGCCGAGCATGGATGCCAGGTCGCCGCCCTGTATCGTCTCTGCAACCATCTTGTAATCGGTCATCGGACGCGGTTTCAGTCGGGGATAAAACTGCGCCAGTTCCCCGGCAATCCTCCGGTATCCGGAGAACGCGCCGACGGCGTTCCAGTGGACATCATGCTTCAAAAAAACCATATATTCTTTCTTCGCTTCCAGAAGCGCCCCGCCCAGGTCGATGCAGTCGATGCCGGTATGTTTATTCAGATACGTCAGGATCTGATCGAGGCGGGTCGTTTTCCTCACCGGCTCGAGGTACCGGGGCACGTATTCAGGGTATATCCGGAGCTTCATGGGACAGAACACCAGGAGGAACCTGATCCCCTTCCGGTCGCAGTATTTTTTTATTTGCACCAGGGGCTGCATCCACTCAGCGATCTCCCGGTCGCTCGTAAACGGCCTGACGGCGCGAAAATAGTCAAGGGCGTTGTTCCCCTCGTCGTCCTTTATAAGATACAGCCACTCGTCCTTTCCCACCAGGACCTTGGGAAACTGGGCAACCTTCAGGAACTTCAGCTTTAACAGGCTGTTCCAGCGTATGAGGGTGTTCCGGAATCCGAAGTTATCGATAAAGTATTTCACGAACTTGTTGTGAAAATTGACGATGGACTTGCGGTCGAGCGTGAGATCGGGCAGCTGCGAAAGGGAGCTTTTTTCGTTTCCCGTGAGCGAAGGGGCTATATTGAAAAGGTTGTCTAATGTCGGAATCCAGAGGCTCGCAACGAATATCGCCGTTACTGCAGTGCTGGTCATGAATGCCGCTTTCACGCTCGCCATGATATGCTCCTAAAATTGGCCGTACACGAACGGAGTGAATGTTTCGCTTGCTATGGCCATGTACGAGAGAATAATAACGCCCGCGAATATGAGCGTCACGGCGGCACCCTGAGCAAAACGGAGCATGAAACCCGCCGCTCCCTGCTGTTTTTCAACGAAAGCCGCAACGCGCTCCCTGATGGCCGGTATGATGGGCGCGTATCCAATCAAGCCGAAAGCGATTGCCAGGCCAAGCTCCGTATTCATGATAAGCGGCATCGTGGTCGTTATCGTTCCTGCATCATTAAAGCCGAACAGGGCGGCGAACAGTTTCATTGCATATTCAATCGTACTCGACCTGAAAAAGACCGCTTGGAGCAGGAATGCCAGGTTCACGTAGAGGATGCCGACCGGACGCCAGAGCCGATCAAAAAAATCTCTCGGCAGGAGCTGTTCGATCACCAGGAGTACGCCGTTCATCAGCCCCCAGAGAATAAAGCCCCAGCTTGAGCCGTGCCACAATCCGGTAAGGATGAACACAAAGACCAGGTTGAAGTAATGGCGAACCCGGCCGACCCGGCTCCCTCCCAGTGGAAAATATGCATAATCGCGAAACCATGACATGAGGGTTATGTGCCATCGCTGCCAGAACACGCGCATTGATGTGCTCACAAAGGGGTATCTGAAGTTTTCGGGCAGGGTGAACCCGAATATCCTGCCGATGCCGATTGCCATATCAGTATAACCCGAAAAATCGTAATACAGAGACATCAGGTACGTGAACACGGCGAGCCATGCGACCCCTGCCGAAAGTTCATTGGCAGGGGTGGCGAATAAACGGTCAACGGTTCCGCTGATCGCATTTGCAATGATCATCTTTTTCCCCAGACCGATGATGAACCGCCGCACCCCGTACGAGAAATCCTCCATCGAAGCGCGCCGCTCGACCACGTCCCCGGCCATGTTCGTGTAACGCGCGATGGGACCCTGGAGCATCTTGGGAAACAGGGCGAAAAAAAGACCCAGCGAGATCGGATTTTTTTCAACCTTCGCAGTATCCCGGTAGATATCAATAACGTATGAGAGCATGGCGAATGTAAAAAATGATATTCCGATGGGGAGATGGATCTGCGGTAACGTGATGGGGGTTCCCCTGAAGAGCTCGATCATGACATTAATGTTGCCGACAATAAAGTTCATGTATTTGAAAAATATCAGGGGCAGCAGGTTGGCGATGATCGAAAAGGCCACCGCGGCTTTGCGCCGCTTGCCGACGCGGGCAATCCAGAGGCCGAAACCGTAATTCATTGCCATCATGACCAGCAATAGGATTGTATACGCCTTATCGCCCAAATAGTAGAATATTAAGCTCACAATAAGCAGAAACACATTTCTCAGCACCGGCCTGTTTCTCAGAAAAAAATACAGGACCATGGTGATGGGGAGGAAAAAGAACAAAAATGTAACCGAATTGAAAATCATATGCTGTATGCCGACAGGTTTTGAGTATAAAAAATCACGAGGATGTTTCGTCAAGAAAAAATTTTCATTACAATGGCGGAGTAGCGGGCGCCGTATATTCCGGTTAGAGTTTTTTGGCGCGGAAGTAGAACATCGGCGTGAAAATTCCCTTTTTTCCCGCTTCAACGAGATAATCGGCGGTTTTGATGAGAAGCGCGCTTAACGCGATTGAGCCTTTCGGAGCAATTCCCATTTTTTCAAAAATGGTAAGAAGGAAATGGGTTATCATTCGTCCGGGACGAGTGCAGAGCAGTCCGTGCAGCGATGAAAGCTCCTTACCCTCTATCGGCAGGTACCAGGGCTTGCGCGGGTCGGAAGTCAGCGCACGGTCTTCGGAATCGCAGACCGTGAATCCGGCTTCTTTCAGAACGCGAACAATCTCGCTCGTATGCAGTATATCCGGTAACGCGTCCCCTTCCTCTATCCCTTTTTTTATTTGCCGGTGATCGGGATTTTTATCATCATAGAGGTCCGTGAGGCACCATTCATATCCGGAAAACTGGCCGCCGGGTCTAAGAATTCTATAAACTTCTTTAAATAGCGCAAGCCGGTCCGGGGCATGGCACGAGGCCTCAATCGTATATGCCGCATCAAATGATCCGTCGTCCAGGGGCAAATGCATGAAATCGGCCTTTAGCGTGGAACACTGGTTAGTTAATCCTTCCTCTTCGATATACTTACCGCATTTGGCGATTTGATAGGCGTTGTTGTTCACTCCGGTTATCCGAGCGCCGCTATAGCGCGCTAATTCCCTTAACGGCCCGCCGACGCCGCACCCCAAGTCAAGCACCTCTGAGCCCGGATCCAGCTCAAGTTGTTCGGCCAGATAATGCTCGTGCCGGATTAGGGAATCCTTAAACGATTCGTCTCTTTTCCGGGGGGCGAAGTGGAATGACTGTCCCCATCCATATTCGTAAAAATCGGTCACTAAATCATAGTAGTGGTTGATCATGGTTTTATAATTCTTCGTTCGGGACACGATTGTGCCGCTTTCCGCTTCATTATGAAAACCGCGGTATTCATGTATCATTGAAGCGAGATTTTCTTTTTCAACTCCCTTGGGTATTGGATTTTTTATGCTCGGCATAAGAGATTTCTCCTCTTGGTTTGATTTTTTACTATACAAAAACGGCAAAGATATCTTCTTAATACAAAAGCCGGAACAATTGAATAATTTAACGATATGTACAATTATTCAATAATATATGTTATTTTTCAATACTTTTTTCTATTAAAAATTTTTCTTAGGAATTTGTAACTATTCAGCTATTTAAAAAATTCTCGCAAAGACGACCTCACCCCCCGGAACCTGCCGGACATGGATGTCCCAATGCCGGCGGAGCCAGGAGGGCGGAAGCCGGCCTCTCCATATTGGAGAGGGTGCGCGGAGCGCGGGTGAGGTCAGAGGAAGGGTTCTTCGCGACTCTGCGAGAAACCCTATTTTTCTTGACGTTTCATATTCATATAGGTATCTTCAATCAGCCTCCGCAAGCAGCCGCATGATTTCACGTTGTGTGTCCGTGATTTTGATAACGTCGCCATCCAGCCGGTATTGTTCGAGCTTTTCCAGGAGCCGTAGAACCTGTTGCCTTGTTTCCGACACGGATTATCTCCTATTTTTTAAATTTTAGTCGACAAATAGTCGTTATGTACTATATAACCTATATAGACTATGATAGTCAGTAAAATATTTTCTGATTTGCGAAAAAAATAAGGGGATTGTAAAATGGTCATTAAGAGAAAAAATGCGATGCCGTTAAAAAAAGGAAAAAACGCCGGAAAGATACGGCCGTATGTGGTCTTCGATCCGCAGGAATATAAAGAAATTTCGCGCCTTGCTCTGGAGCTCGATATGGAAAAAGGTGAGTTCATCCGCGCCGCTGTCCTGCATGTCGTGAAAAATAAGATCGACCCACGCAAAAAATAGTAATCCTGCCTTTTAAGTGCATAGCTCTTTTGGACTCTAAATTAAACCCTATATTCTTTCAGTGTCTATAGCCTTCGCATGTATGCACTTTTTTTCTCAATTTTAATAATTTTATCGGTGTTAATTCCTTAAATTTTTTTATCTGCTCATGATGAGTGTCAACATTGCTTTTATAGACCCCCCATCCCCCTGCTAATCATTACCCACATCTTTAAATCAAGCCTCACGGCCCCCTAAATCCCCCGGAGGGGGACTTGGAGATTATGTATTATTATGAAGAAATATATTGAAATAATACATTATTACTCTTAGAAATCTATATTAGCCCCCCTCCGGGGGGGGGGTGGGGGGCATGAGAGAATGAAATGTGGGTAATGATTAGATCCCCCTGAGGGGGTATGAACGGAATCGTACGGACTTCCCGCTATATCATCAATCCAGCGAGAAAGCTAAGAAAAAATATGACACTTTCTGAACAAATATTATGTGAAAAGCTGAAAGACCGAAAAATATGCGAGAGCCCCCTCAGGGGGTTGGGGGGTCTTAAAAATTGGCTGCCGGGAGCAGTGAATGATTTCAATATCATCCCGCCGGAGGAGCCGTGTGTAACCATAAATAATAGCAGAACTCCTGACTTTCAGGTCAGGAGTTCTTTTTTTGCGGGGTACGAATTGGTTCGGTGAAACGGCTGCCGGTCAGGGGGAAAATAAATTCAGGTTGATGAAGTCGACGTCCGTTCCCTGGCCGTACCGTAGATCTTCCCAGATGAGCAGGGCCTCGCCGCCTCCGCTGTAGGGAGCGACCCTGAACTTAGGGTTGGAAGATTGGGCGTTGTTCAGCATAACGGCAACGCCATTGTAGTCGTCCGTTCCAATGCCGGTGGCATTTGCGGTCCACAATATATCTTTTACGCCGGTCGCAGCATCAATCTTCATGCCGAAAATGCCCCACCCCGTATTATGCGAATAGCCGACCGAGACGGAGCTAATCTGGAACCGGTCGTCCTCCCAGGTGATGATGGTGTCCACTCCATTGGGAAAAATTTTCGGGTTCTGCTGAATGCCGCCGTTTGCCTGGTTGCTGATATATCCCGCCCAGATCGGAGCCGCTCCTACGCGCGCCGCCCAGATATCGTCTCCAATATTCGCAACTGCGATAACCTCTGTCACCGGCGTTCCGAAACAGGCCATTACTTCCTGGGAGCTGACAGCCGGGACTCCCAAATCCCTGCCGTCCACTCCCCACTGAACCAGACCCGTGCCATTGACCCTCTGTGCAAAGAGAGTGTTGCCGTTGTATCGGTATAAAACAACAGCGCCGCCTGCGTTATCGGATTGAACGTCGAGGATAACCTCGTTGTTGGCATGGGAAGTCAATGGAACTAGCGCACCCCCATTCCACGTTGGGACGATGGCGCCGTTTCCGTCAATTTTTTGTCCGTAGATTTTATCACCATTCGTATAAATCAGGATGCCGTTAGCAGTGCCGTCCGGAATGAGAAACGGATTTTGACCGTTAACCACGAAGGGGGACGAAGAAAACCGTACTACCGGCGGCGTGCCGGTGTTGTCCCATATCACAGCATCAATATTCGCTCCATTCTGCCATACATAGAGCACACGGTCAAGGCCCGCATTCACCGGAACAGCCCTTCCGTTGGTCCCGGATGCGGTTATCTGCAGGCCGGGCGTTAATGCGGTTGTGACGCCTTCCCAGTCAATAAAAGCCCCGGCTGAATTGAGGCGTTTCGCGTAGATGCCCGTTCCGGCCGACGCGAGGAGGATCACCCCGCCCGCGCCGTCATCCGCCGCGTGTTGAAAAGAATAAACTGTGCCGACCTGCGCGAAAATCGGGATTCCTCCCGCGACCCACTGCGCAACAGGCGTGTTATCAAACAATTGGCCGTGCAGTTGCATGTCGGGAGCTGCGGTGTCGTCGGTCCAGAATACAAACGCGCCTGCGGCGCTCGTCTGGCTCAGCGCCTTAATGGTGCCCTGGTTGCCGGTCCCGCCCGCGACCGTGGTAAAGCCGGCCAGCGTGTCATCGGTCGTGGTATTGAACTGGAACAGGCCGCTTGAGCTGAGTCCGGTTGCTCCGAAAATGTCCGCGTAGTCGGCGGCGTTGAGCTGTATCCAGTACCGCTTGCCTGGTGCCAGAGGATCCAAGGGCACGGTATGAAAGGCCAGGTAATTCCCCAGGTCTTGTTCGGTATTGGCCGTTGAATCGCCCCTGCCGTAGCGGAGGACGTAATTGGTCGGCTTGTTTGTGCCCCAGAAGACAAAGGCATTGGTGTTGGACACCGGGTACACGGTAAGCGGGTCCGAAGGGAGAAAGTCAGGCGGACCCGTAGGATTAGGGGTAGCGGTGGTTGTGAAAGACCAGGTAAAGCCGGCCGCAAGGGTGTTTCCGGACAGGTCTGTCACACCGGTGGTGACCACGACCTGATACGTGGTGCTTACGGTAAGAAGGTTCGGCGCCGGAACCGCGAGCCGGGCCCGGGAAAGAGTCGGGCTCAGGGTAGTATACAGACTGCTGTTCGTCGAGGGATTGTCTGTTGGAATGATGGCCGCTCCGCTCTGCAAATAAAAATTTGCGCTGTTGAGCGTGGTGACATCTATGGCTTTATCAAAATCAATGCTGATCACCGGCGCCAGCGCTATGTTGGTGCTTAAATCTGCAGGAGTCTCCGACCCGCCAATAATAGTCGGTTGAGTTAAGTCAGTAGTCGTACCGGTAATAAACGCAACAGCCTGGGGGTTGCTGAGCGGTGTGCCTGACGCGTCCGTAATGCCGGCGCTTATAGTTACCGTGACCGTATCTGATGTCAGAAGTGGATTTCCTCCGCCGTAACTGAAGGTTATCAGTGCACTCGTGGTTGAACCAGCGCCTGGCGCTATACTATAATCTGCGCCATTTATCAGAAGCGGAGGAATGTGCGTTGATGAAGTGATAGCGATGTTTGCCGCAAAGGTAGACGCGTTAACCGGTTTGTTAAACACGACCAGAAACCTGGTATTAATTGGCACAGTAGTCTGGCCGTTTTGGGGATAGGTGGACAGGATTGCCGGAGCAGTCGAATTGGAAGTGCTCATATTAAAAATGCTAAGGAAGGAAAACGTCGATGATTTTTCCCAGCATGAAAATAAGAGAAAAACCGGTATCACTATGAGGAAGAGCCGTGTGTATTTTATGTTTTTTGTGTACTTATGCACACCATCCACCACGAAAGTGAAGCACTAAATAAATCTATATACCAATAGTACTACATCTAATGCTTATTCGTCAAAATATTTTTGTATTTCTACGGTTATGTCAGGTTTAACGGGAGTATCTCCTCACTAAAAAATCCTTGTATATTTTCGATCTTGTTAATATATTCCTGTTTGACTAAAGATTAGCCCCCGGGAAAAAATCTATTGAATAATAAAATTATCAATTTTTTTAAAATCGTTTGAAGACATACACGATATTAAAAAATATACATTTATTGAGTTTTATAACTGTATTGACTGTAGTGCTTCTCAATAGCTTCAAGGCTTCGGCTTCAGAGCTTCACCAGGAGGACGGCATATTGCCCGGTCACAGTGCGGAATACGTCCGCACCCAGAGCAGGAATGCCTCCACGGATGCGGACGCGGTCTTTTACAATCCCGCCGGGCTCGCCTTTATGGGAAAAAATGGCCTGTCTATAATGATCAGCTCCCAAAGCATGTATTTAAATAAAAAAATCTCTTTTAACTTATGGGGTCATCAGGGCACTGATATTTTTAATAATGCCCCTCCCTGGAGCTTATCACCGGTAAACAGCAGATATATGATACCTGAAACATATCCAAGTTCACAGCTTTTCCCCATATTGCCTGATCTGGACATTATATACAAGAGGAAAAATTGGGCTGTTTTTTCCTATTTTGCCATGCTGCAGCTTCCCGGTTTGACCTATAACCAGGGACTTCCGAGCCTGGATTTGGCCCTGATATCCTTTAATGAAGTTCTCGCAACAATCTTATCCCAACAGCTGGCAAATGTTGTCAGAGCCAGTTCCATTAAAAGAAAGGAAATGCATCTGAGCGGAACGATCGGCGGGTCGTACGCTTTCACCGGCTGGATGTCTCAGTCCCTTGCATTTCGATACATCAATATTAATGCCAATACCCGGCTCTCCCAGCTTCCCCTTGACGTAGGAATTACCGGCGGGACCTCGTTGAATAGCTACCAATATCCGCTATTAATCGATACCGATATTTTTGGAAACGGATTTGGTATCATAGTCGGCTTTGACTTTAAGCCGCTCGATGGCTTAAACATCGGCACGAGATTAGAATACTATCCGCCCATGATATTGACGAAGAGGACGAATAAATTTATAGCCCATCCCACGATAGCGCAATCGGGACAGCTCAATATATTCTGCAGCAGCATCCGGCCGCTTGTATTAAATGATATGGTCAACCCCAATAATTCAGGAAATATTTTGAACTTCGCTACTATGGATCCGGGGTTGCTAAAAAATATCGGAAATAAATTCAAGGTAACCTACCCGCCGTCCGTTTCTGTCGGGCTCTCCTACAACATTCTGAAAAATCTCAGGATTGAGTCGTCAGCGGACCTCACCTTTCCCCGTGCCCGCGACCTGGATGGACGACAGAATGACTGGGAAGAGGTCGGATACCGGCTGGGCCAGTGTGTGGAGTGGGCTATTATTCCCATGCTTCTCGTGAGCGTCGGCTACTCATACAATGATTTCGGCATCAAACCGGAAAAAAGGACTGAATATAACGACCCGCTCACCAGCCACACCATGGGCGCAGGATGCACCGTCAAGGCGGCGGATTGGGTGGATTTGACCGTGGGCGGCTTCTATTCGTTCCTCATACCTTCGAGCAACCGCGGAATTGATTTTATTCGTTCGACAATCTCCGGCATTCAATACACCGATAGTTTCATGCGGGATCAAAAGCTATCCGGAAATCAATACGGCATTTCCATCGGTATTACCTTTTCCTTCAGCATGATTTCCGTTGATAACCGGAAGAAAGCCGAGGATCACTACTGGAAAGGAATGGCGAGCTATCTCTACAATGATATCGATACGGCAATCAAGGAGTTCAAGACGGCACGGGATTATAATCCCGAATTTACCGGCATAGATAAAAAAATTCAGGAGCTCGAAGAAATACAGACTCTTATAGAAAAGAATAAAAAAGAAGAAAAACGAGAAGAAAAAAGACAATAATAATCAATTATTTTTACTCCCGCCGCCTTCGGCGGCGGGAGTAAAAATGAATAAAAGGAGGCGTGCGCTGGAGGATTATTCCGGGGATATATTAAATTTGCCAGATTTTTTATTAATCCTGATACTATCGGCTATATTTTCAATTACCAGGCCGGCGAGCATGAATCCAAAAATCGCCGTTATGTGTACGAGTGAGCCGTTTATCCGTTTCTTCCTGCCGCACCAGTCAACGGCCCCGGCATCATTTCCAGCGTTGAAATTATTCCGGTCATAATCACAGGCGCACTCTCCCGTACCGCAGAGGGTTTCCGCGGCCGGGTCAACCGGTAGCTCATCGCTGTACACGCATAGGATATCGGCGGTAATGTTTTTATCCCGAAGCATTTTCCTGACCCGCCGCGCCAGCGGACAATTCCGGGTATTGGATATAAGATCTATCCTGATCCTGGCGGGGTCGTTCCTGGCCCCTGCGCCCATTGATGAATAAACGGTAACACCCGCCGTCACGCATCGCTCAAGAAGGAGCAATTTATTTTTCAGGCTGTCGATGGCGTCGATGACGTAATCATAGGCCCCCAGGTCAAATTCATGAAAGCTCGTTTCATCATAAGCCGCATGCAGCGCAGTGATGTTCGCTTCGGGGTTTATGGCGCGCAGCCGGACGCCGAGCTCGTCCACTTTCGACTTGCCGATATTCAAGGACGTGGCCTGTACCTGCCGGTTGATATTTGTCGGGCAGATGATGTCGGAATCGACAATCGTGAGGTTGTTGATTCCGGTGCGTACAAGGCTTTCGGCGCACCAGCTCCCTACCCCGCCGACACCGAAGATGATGACGCTGACCCGGGAAAGCTTCTCCATGACGGCGGACCCGAGCACCAATTCAGAACGATGCGTAATATTTCGGTAAAGATTGTTCATGGGAAAAATCCGTTAAACAGCCCCCGGGACATGACTGCGCAGCAGATCGGCAAACTGGTCGGGCGTAACGGGTCTGCTGAAGTAAAAACCCTGCATCTCATCACAGGAGCGTTCCCGCAAGAAGTCCATTTGCTCCTGCGTTTCCACGCCTTCGGCTACAACCGTAAGGCTCAGGGTTTTGCCCATGGCAATGATCGCCTCGGTAATCGCTTTGTCCTCGGAATCTTTGGGGATGTTACGGATGAAGGATCGGTCCACCTTGAGCGTGTCGATAGGGAAGTGCTTGAGCTGGGCGAGAGAAGAGTAGCCGGTACCGAAGTCGTCGACGGCCAGCCGGACGCCCAATTCCTTGATTTTGGCCAGCACGGCGATCATGCGCGCGGGGTTGTGCATCACCATACTTTCGGTAATTTCGAGCTCCAGCAGATTCGGCGCCAAGCCGGAATCATTGAGCGCCGTTCCAATATCCTCTATCAGGTTATCGTCCGTGAGCTGGCGAAGCGACAAATTTACCGCCATACAGACAGGGGGAAGGCCCCGGTGCCGCCAGGCGACGTTTTGCGCGCACGCGGTTTTCAACACCCAGCGGCCTATGGGCACGATAAGCCCCGTTTCTTCCGCCACCGGGATGAAGTGCATGGGTGAAACCGAGCCGAGGTACGGGTTCTGCCAGCGCAACAGCGCCTCCACGCCGGTGATCGCATTCGTTTTAAAGTCAAGCTTCGCCTGGTAGTGCAGAGAGAGCTCATTGCGCTCCAGCGCAAGGCGCAGGCTCGCCTCGATCGACAGCCGTTCGATTGATTGCGGCTTTATATCCTTGGAGTAGAACTGGAAATTGTTCTTGCCTTCCTCCTTGGCGAAATACATGGCCATATCGGCATTCTTCATCAGGGATTGTTCGTCCCCGGCGTCTCTCGGAAATATACTGATGCCGATGCTCGCCGTTACGCGGCATTCTTCACCCGTAATAATCATCGGCTGGAGCGTGGCGGAAAGGATCCGGTGGGCCACGGTAGAGACTTGGCTCAACTCGCTGACCTCTTCGATCAGTATGACGAACTCATCTCCTCCCATGCGGGCGACAATATCAGCCGCCCGCAGCGTTTGCTTCAACCGTGTGGCGATCTCCTGCAACAATTGGTCGCCTGCTTCGTGGCCCAGGGTATCGTTGATGACTTTGAAGCGATCCAGGTCGATGAAGAAGACGGCGAACTGCCGCTGATAACGCCGCGCGGACTGGAGCGCGTGGTTCAGCATCTGGCTGAACATCATGCGGTTGGGCAGGCCGGTCAGGGCGTCGTGCGTGGCAAGGTACTGGATCTTCTCTTCGGCGCGTTTGCGCTCGGTGATGTTCCGGGAAATACCCCGGAACCCGATCGGTTTTCCTTTTGCATCCCTTATAAGAGATGCCGATAATTCATTATAAGATAGAGTCCCGTCTTTTTTTATGACCTCGTAATCGAATATTTTGACCGCTTCCCCTGTTTTGTAGATTTTATTGAAAGCCTCAAACACTTTCTTCGCATTCTCTTTATCCGCGTACTGCCGGTTGTTCATTCCGATCAATTCCTCCCGGGAATATCCGAGATTTCTGCACTCCGCGTCATTAACGAAGGTAAAGCTGCCGGCAAGGTCGACCTCAAAATAGCCGTCCTCCATTTTCTCTATTATGGTTCGATATCTCTCCTCGGATTGACGTATCGTCTCTTCCATCCGCTTGCGCTCGGTGACGTCCCGTACAATCCCTCTGAATCCTACCGGTTTATCTGATGAGTCTTTTCTTAAAGAGGCGGATGCCTCAATGTACTTCTGAGTCCCGTCTTTTCTTATAAGCTCATAAGTATATCCCCGACTGGGTTCCCCTGTTCTGTAGATTTCATTAAACACTTGAAATAATCTTTCTGCAGTCGCTTCATCCGTATACCGCTTGTAATTTAAGCCCATCAATTCATCCCTGGGGTACCCGTATATGCGGCACATTGAGTCATTAAAAAAAGTAAAGTTACCGGCAAGGTCTTCTTCATAATAGCCCTCCTCGATGCTTCCCAGAATAGTCCGATATTTCTCCTCACTTTGTTGCAAAATATCTTCCATTCGTTTGCGCTCGGTGACGTCCCGGGTAATCCCTCTGAACCCTGTCGGATTACCCGATGAATCTTTTTTTAAGGATGCGGATACTTCGACCTGCCGTTTGCTCCCGTCTTTTCTTATAAGCTCGTAATCAAATATCTTGCCGGATTCTCCCGTTCGGTAGATTTTATTAAAAACCTCGAATATTTTCTTTGCGTCCTCTTCATCCGTATACTGCTGGTTGTTCATGCCCATCAATTCTTCCCGGGGATATCCATGTATTTTGCACAGGGGATCGTTGAAAAAAATGAAATTACCGGCAAGGTCGACCTCAAAATAGCCGTCCTCAATTTTCTCTATTATGGTTCGATATATCTCCTCACTCTGGCGCACGGCCTTTTCCATTTGTTTGCGCTCGGTTATGTCCCGAGTCATTCCCCGAAACCCGATCGGCTTGCCGTGGGAATTCCTTATAAGAGTAGCTGAAACCTCGGCAAATGCTTTGGTACCGTCTTTTCTGATAATCTCCTGCTCGAATGCCTTAATCGGTTCCCCTGTTTTGTAGATTTTATTGAACAATTCAAATAATTTTTTTGCAGTCTCTTTATCCGTATACTGCTTGTAATTCATCCCTATCATTTCCTCTTTGCTGTACCCCCAGATTCGGCATACCGCTTCGTTAAAAAAGGTCAGGTTACCGGCAAGGTCATCCTCGTAATAGCCCTCCTGGATGTTTTCAAGAATGGTCCGGTATCTCTCCTCGGACTGCCGCATGGTATCTTCCATACTCTTGCGCCCGGTAATATCCATAAAGCTACCGAGCGTGCTTTGCTTATCTTTATATGAGATTGAGGCGACCATCTCCAAAACCCACATTACCGCACCGTTCTTCTTAATGAACCGGTATTCATAACTGCCCGGGTTTTCCCCCTTTAAGCTTCTTATCGCCTTTTCCCTGACCATCTCTCTATCATCAGGATGAACGTAATCGAGGGGGTTTTTGCCTATGATCTCAGTGTCCGAATAGCCGCTGTATGTTTGATAGAGAGGGCTGGCATATATAAAATTGCCCTGTTGCACGATATATATCCCTACGCCGACATGGGACAAAATATCTTGCGCCAGGAGGGGAAAATCGTTCTGTTTTATGCCCTTCTTCTTTTTTGGTTTGCCGGCTGATTTAGGTTTGCTGGTCATCATCTTTTAACCCTGCAGGCCGTTAAACGGTTTTTGATAAATTTACAATTTTACTAATTGCTATAGATTTTAAATTTTTGCAATCATTTTTATTAATCAATCTCCGATCATTTTCGAACCGCTCACGGCCGTCGGAACCGATGCGGCGCGGGATGCGGCTGTAGGTGAAGGAGAAAGGAGGGATAGGGATCAATAGGGGGAACCTCTAAAAATTAACCGTGCCCTATACATTAATTGATTATAAGCTTTAAATACAGCATAAACCCTCAAGATGACAAGGAAAAAATAAAATTGCGGCAGGGCAATGGGGCAGCGCGGATTATATGAAGAAATAGACCGTCGGGAGCCGGTTAATATTTCAATTTTTTTTCTTTACTCGGCATCCCGTCAGCCGGGCCGTAAATCTCTTCCACCTGCCACTCAAGTTCTTTAATATCTGTTTTTATAATTCTATTTATGCTATAATTTAATGCAAGATAAACAATCGGGTGGGAAATATTTCCCGGCAATCTTCTCATAATATTGTGCATTTTCGAAAATTCCTTCTTTACCCATATTTTTCCTCGTTGAAGCTCATACGGGGTCATATGCTTCGGCCTGAAAACGCATGTCGAATGGTCGTAGTATTGCCAATTCTCCGTAAGCAGCCTTCCTTCTCTCTTAAACTGCTCATAAATCTTCGTGCCCGGATACGGAGTGAGAATATTGAACGAAGCGGAGCTCATTTTGGTTTTATTAAGAAATTTCAGTGTTTCAGGAAAAATACTTTCTGTATCATCATCAAAGCCGAAAATAAGAGACGCATGAAAGATTATGCCCAAATCTTTTACTTTTTTAACCGCATCCTCAATATTTTTTATTTCTTTCAATGATTTTTTCATTCTCTTTAATTGAGTTTCAGAAACACTTTCCACCCCGAAGAAAAGACCCCTGCAGCCGCTTTCTGAAGCAAGCTTCATAATTCCAGCATCATTCACAAAAGAAATAGAAGCCTGGCCTACCCATTTAATATTCAACGGTTTAATGGCCGTGAAAAGCTCTTTTGCATATCCGGGGTTACCGATAATATTATCATCGAGAAACATAAAATTTCTACCTTCGGATTCTTCAATGCTCCGCACAATATTTTCTATTGGGACGTGCCTGATCTGTTTTTCATAAATATCCGATACGCAACAAAATTCACAAGTATAGGGGCACCCGCGGGTAGTCATAATCGGAAGAATATTGAACAGTCTTCTTTTCCCGCTTCTATTTTTCATAGGTATATATTTTTTAAGATCAGGAGGCCCCTTCTGGTAATATTTTTTAAGCCTGCCGGCCTTGAAATCAATAAGAATGTCTTCCCATAAATTTTCGGCTTCTCCGATGGCTACCGCATCGGCATGAAGGGCAGCTTCATGGGGGATTATAGTCGGATGCACGCCGCCGATTACCACGGCCTTCCCCCTTTTCTTAAATTCTGAAGCTATGTAATACGCCCGGGGAGCATTTGAGGTCATGCAGCTTAGCCCGACAAGATCACACTCTTCATCAAAATTAACATCACGTATCTCTTCTTCTATAATCTTCACTTCATACTCCTCGGGAGTAAGCCCCTTCAGAATATGTAACGACAATTGGGGCATCATCGCTCCCCGCGGTGTTTTAAGCCTTAGATCCCTGCAGGGTGAAATTAACAAGATTTTCATGATGATTCCGATTGAGTCATAAATTTAAATTTTTACAATCATTTTTTATTCAATCCGTTTCCATATTGTCTACGCCCGGATCGCTTCATTTTTGTTCGCGATGACAGGTAAAATATATTATAAATAGTATTTTTGAGATAACCTCTAAATTCTTTGTAGACATATAATCCGGCATGATATAATAACTGCAGTTTTTGATTGTTATTGGATGTTTGATTACCCTGTAAATTTATATATTTGTAGCCAAGAGTCGGAAAATTATAGTGAGCGAAAAAAAAAGAAAATATACCAGAATCAATAATGAATTGAGCATCAGAATCGTTCAGGTCGACTCTGCCCCGGGAGCAGAATATTTGGAAATAAATTCATCAAAATCAATCAACGTGAGTGCGAATGGTTTGCTGATATACACCAATACGGAGCTTGCGGTAAATACAATCCTGCACATAGTCTTTATGAAACCCAATACATTCGATTTCTTTAAAGGATCGGGGAAAGTGGTGCGGGTGGAAAAAGATAAGGACCGCACATATAAGGTGGCAATAAATTTTATCGATTTATCACCTGATGATGCCGAGGCGCTTGATTATTATATCAAATTGAGTAAGCAGAAATAAAAGCGTTATCGGGGAATCGTTATGGCGATCTTTGTCCCCTCGCCCTTTTTTGTCTGGACCTGTATTTTTCCGTGAAGCTTCTCTGCGGCATCCTTGACGATGTCTAATCCGTACCCGCGCCCGGATATCTCAGTGACTGCGCTCGCGGAACTGAAGCTTGGCGTGAATATGAGCCTGATCAGTTTGGCTTTTGTCGGAACCGCATTCCCTTCCACAATTAATTTCTTTTCAATCGCCTTGTCTTTGATCTTCTCAAAATCGATTCCGGATCCGTCATCTTCAACTTCAATACTGTAAGAAGAGTCGCTGTTGAATAACCGGAGTACGATTTTTCCCGTGGCGTTTTTATTTTTCGTCAACCGTTCAAACTGATCCTCTATTCCGTGATCCATAGAATTTCTGATGAGATGTATAATGGGACTTTTTATTTTCGCTAAAAAGGGAATATCCACAAGGCTGTTTTCAATTTCTAATTTCACATGTTTTTTGAGATCCTGAGCCAAAGAATTCACCATCTGAGGAAGCGAGTTTAAAAAGTCTCCCAGGGGCCCCTTCCACTCATTTCCCCTTAACCTGACGTTTCTCAGGGTCGAGAATATTTTAAACCTCTCAATCATTTGGGCTAAATTCTGAAATTCCTGGAAAAGCTCGGCAATGAGATCTTTTATGTCACCGGTTGATTTTTTTGCGATATTTCCCGGATTATCCCGTGCCGTAATCAGAACATCCTCAATTTTATGTGAGATTGTGGACATAAAATTGAGTCCCAGGTGCTTGGCGGATCCTTTTAAGGAATGCGCTTGCCGGAACACATGGTTCAATATTTTGGGATCTGCCAGGTTATTTATCTTGGATTGGATATCATTAAGGATAAAGCTGGATTCCTCCAGAAAATTGGAAAAAATTTCCGGGCCGGACTTTAAAATAGCGGATATGGATTCGACCTCCTGATGATATTTGGTTTTCTGCTCTTCCAACCGCCTTTCATATTTTATAATATCAGTAATATCTTCAAAAATAACCATAAGATATTCAACGGTGTCTTTATCGTAGATCCTGATAAAGTCGGCGTTGACAATTATTTCTTTAGTCAAAAACTCATTTGTTTTTATTAGAATCTTCTTATTCTTGAATGGATTTACATCCATTATCATATCTATGTCCGCGGATTTATTGTGAAAAAGAAAATCAAGGAACTTCTCCAGTTCCCGGCGATCGCCTCGGTGTTCATCTTCTTCCGGATAGATGAGATCGATAAAGTTTTTATCTGCAATCATCCGGTTCTCAAACATCCCGGTGAGATATTCGGAGTATTGATTCAGAATGTTGTAATTCTCGTCGATCAGGAGCAATCCTTCTTTTATATTATCCATGTATTTTTGATTCAAAACGTTTGATTTCTCTATCTCCATCCTCAGGAGGAAATTCTTTCTCATATACCATTCAATGGTGAAACTGGCGAACATGCCTATGACGTTAGCCGATATGAAGAAGAAATTATTATTGATAAAGACCATGATGTTATCAAGGCTTCCCAGCATTTTGTTTACGGCTATCGCCACAATCTCGTATGAAAAAGTGATCAGCCAGCTGACGGCGGTGGCATAGACAAACCTGATGCGGGCCAGGGCATAGACCCACATCAGAACGAGCATTAAACCGGCATAATAGAATTTGAAGCCCAGCTCACTCTCAACGATAAAACCTATCATCATGACTATGCCAAAGCCGAGGATGAAACCAATTACGGCAAGAATCATCTGCATGTATCTTTTAAATAGGTCAGAAAAGGTGAAAATCAGAGTGATGATTAAAATAGGGCTGACAAAGGCGTATCGTATTAACCAAACGGCCTTTTTGCTTAAGGGAACTATCCATATATCAAGGATGCCAAAGAGGGCATACAGCACAATAGCGAGAATAAGCGCTATGCGGACTATAGGCAGGGATATGCGGAAAAAATCTTCATAGTAATTATTCTCAAGTTCATCGGGGAACTTAAAAATGACATGCTTGAAATTCAGCCTGGGAAGTTTTTTGTGCAATTTGCTCATTATAGTATCCGCTTTTTCCGCATCATGTTCCAACTTGATTGTTATAAATCAACTGCCCTGCACGGGCCGCGCCTGTTTTGCCTGTCTAAACGAAACGTTCACGGTAAATGAGCCGGCATCGGATTCAAACGGTATTGTGATGACCGGGACCCCTTGCGGCCAATTGATCTTATACTTGTTTCCCGTTATCACGCCGGGGAGCGATATCTCGATGCGGAAATCGGTGAGATCCCTTTTCGCATTCCCTGATATGATATTTACCATTTCGCCGATGGCATCCAGTACCTCTTTACTCAGGCCTACGTGTTTCTGACCGCTGAATCGCGATGCCATGGCGATGGCGGTTTCCCGGGTGAAACTCAATACCACCGCTCCGGCGATATCTCCGGCCAGACCGATTATGGCGGATACCTCGTTGAGATTTTGAGCATCTTGGTTTATGAAAGGCGGGTTGTTTTTAGTGTCGAATCTGAGATGCGTATTGAACAAATTAACGGATGCCTCCAGGAAGGGATTAATATATTCTGCTTTCATCCCTGCTTACTGCTCCTTTTCAATGTATTTCGATATTTTTTTCCATAAAATATCTCCATGAATTGGTTTGACAATGTAATTGGTAACGCCGGCCTCAATTGCTTCCACAACATTGTATTTCGCCGCCTCTGAGGTAACCATGATTATCGGCGTTTGAGAATATTTAGGCATTGTTCTTATTTTTTTTACAAATTCAAGGCCGTTGATGCCGGGCATGTTCCAGTCAACCAGAAATAAATCAATATCTTCTTTCTGGGAAATCTCCAGTGCCGTTTCTCCATTGTCAGCCTCCAGGATGCCTTCTTCCGAAAATTTTTTTTCTTTCAGAACATTTTTGTGTATATTTCGTATGACCATGGAGTCATCAATAATAAGAAATTTCATTCGAGAACTTCCCCTTGACACCTACATCAGCGTTGAACCCTGCTTGGTTTTTCTGCGATTTGCCCAGCTCATCGGCTTAGAGAAGATAAAATTTATCCTCATTCTCCCCGTGAATTTTTAAATAAACCTTGCATTGGTGATGATATGTTTTTGCCAAATTCCAATCCGTAATATTAATGAAGCAGCGTCATAATAATGCTTTTTTCCGAGGGTGTAATTTATTATATTTGTTACACTTATTTATTTCTGATATTTCGTTGACCTTTACGGGAATAGTCGGTATTAATTGATCAAGTCTGTTCCACGCCTCATTAATTTTAGTTTTATTGCTTATTACCTTTTCGAGGAGGCTGTTTCATATTAATAACACTTTTTTAAAATATTATAGTTAGGGATTAATGGTGAATATATATAGGTAATAACCTTATAGAGAATTAACCACAAAAAATTTAAATTTATATTAAAAAAATGCATTTGCATATTTTAAGCAGCCGATTTCATATATAAATGACGGATCAGGCTCCGGCTTTGTAACGAAGGCGTTTTATTTGTAATTATTCATACAGATGCTATAATGTCATATCTCTTACCAACAGATAAGGAAGGAAGCGATGGATAATATAATCCAGGATATAATTAAACCCAACTGGGATGAAATCCATAGGGCACGGGATGAGTGCTGTAATTTTTTGATTAATCATAAACTATCCGGGGATGTTATAGATGCTATAACCATGGTTATGCATGAGCTTCTGGAAAATGCGATCAAATATGGAAATTATGAAAGCAGCGATTCATTAATATCCTATACATTGAAAATAGGGAAAAAAAACATTACCATAGAAGTAACCAACCCGATTTTTGGAGACGAGAGCCGGCATTTTAAAACGCTCGATAAAACCATCCAATGGATCAGAGGTTACCAGAATCCATTCGAGGCGTATATTGAAAAGCTCAAGCAGGTCTCAGTTATGCCGCTTGACGATAAAGAAAGCGGCCTGGGTTTGGTTCGGGTGGCATATGAAGGCCAAAGCATTCTTGATTTTTACGTCAGGGATGATAATCGTATCAGCGTATCGGCAGAATATCAATTATGATAAATCGGGATTCGCATCAGTGTGCTGGAGTAAGGTATGCCAAACAAGAAAAAATTTAACAAAAACGTTCTGGAGATCGAGGTCAATGAGGACGAGATTTCCATTAGTGTAAAGTTTAAGGGTAAAAGCGTAGACCGTGATCCTTCAGACTTTATCACGCCGATTCTCTCCGACTGTCTGAATACCTGTACTAAAAATGATAAAGAACTGATATTAGATTTTCAGGAGCTTGAATTTATGAGTTCATCGACAATTACACCGGTCTCACGGATCCTCGAAATAGGGAAGTTACGTTCTGCTCGAATTAAAATAATTTACCAAAAATCAAAAAAATGGCAGTACCTCAATTTTTCCGCCCTCCGAATTTTTGAAACAAATGACCGGCGAATAGAGATTATAGGTAATTAGTAATGGAACTACAGAAGGTTATATTCGATGGATTTCTGGTCTCAAGTACCGTCTCAATTCCAGTCCAGGTGGCTTATGGATCAAAATTCTCCGTTTTTGTCAAATTCAAAGAAGATCACCAACCCATACAGGGCGCTGAATACAGCAAGCTTATATTGGCGATTGCCGGTAAGGAATTTGAATTCAGCACATGCCGTCTTATGTTGGAACCCAACTCAGAGGGATACACCGGCAGGCTTCTTTTCTTAACTGATTTATTTGACTTCTATGCCCTCTTTTTCGAAAAAAAGATCATAAATCTTGAAACTCTTTCAAACAATCTATCGCTCATCCTGTCACAAAAGGACAAGGTTACGGATCAATTTAAAAATTATATTACAGACCTGTCCTATGATATAAAGGTGTACAAACACTTTTTTGATGATCTTGATATGAAATTGACTCATGAACCGGAAGATGTGTGCACTACGGTATTTCAAGTGATTATCAACACCGTCGGCAGGAAGTTTATAACCTTTTATGATACTAAGCTGCACGAATTGGAACAGTTGATTTCAGGATATACGAAGGAAGATCACGAACTACACGGTTATTACTTACGGAAACAGCTGTGGGATTTTATAATGTGTTCTGAATTCATGACCCGTACAAATCTCAAGCCGCGAGGTTATGCGGGTGACTCAGACATGATGCTTATGTTATACGAAAATGATTATGGGGGGAATTCAACATTCGCAAAGCTTTTAAATAAATATTCACTGGAGGTGCCTGCCGCTCAATCGGTGCGGAATCGGAGGGTAATGATACCGCAAATCCTCCGTCAAGTCCAAAGGGAATTTGCTATTCGAAGCAATGAGCCCCTTCGGATTATGTCGGTAGCTTGCGGACCGGCCTATGAGCTGTCGGACCTTTTTGTTACGGCCGATGATCTGGACAAATTCCAATATACTCTTCTCGATCAGGATACTGAAGCCCTTACCGAGGCTGAGGCAAACATACGCAGGATTGAAAAATTATTCAGCCGTAACATACAGGTTGTCTATTTGCAGGATTCAGTAAGAACCATGCTCAGAACGCCGCAACTGCATGAGAAGTGGGGAAAATTCCAATTCATCTATTCCATGGGTCTTTTCGACTACCTCACCCAACCGGTTGCCAAGGCCGTTATTGAGAAAATTTACAGCCTGCTCGATCCGGGAGGGTATATGCTCATCGGTAATTATCATTTTCAGAATAAAAGCCGGTGGTTTATGGAATACTGGCTTGACTGGGTGTTGTACTATAGGAACGAGGACGATATGACCGAGCTGCTGAGCGGCCTCGATGCTGCAGCCGTATCAATTATGTTTGAAGAGTCCGGGTGCCAGATGTTCCTTACCGCTCAGAAACCATTACGGTGATGGAACGGATGAGCGCACAAACTGTAAAAAGCGACACTGACGCGGCTATAGATACCCAAGAGTTTCGTCACTATAAGATAAAAATCATCCATCAATGGGCTCAAACGATGGCTTTGCTGGGCCTGACCTTGGTTCCGCTGTTCTTTATACTCGATTACTTTACCATTCAGGTTGAATTATTGCCGCGTTTTGCCTTATACAGGGCAATTGGATCGGGCATTGCCGGTATCCAGTATATTATCTTACGGAGCACAAAGCCGGGCAGGCTGTCTTACTTCCACGGCTATCTCTTTACCTTCATCATCGGCGGAGTGATTATTTTAATGACCGCCGATCTTGGCGGATTCAGTTCGCGGTATTATGCGGGTCTTAACCTGGTTATCATTGCTGTTACCCTTCTCTTGCCTTTGGGAACTATAAACTCCGCCGCAAACGGTTTCATGATCGTTGTTCTCTATGTGCTTTGGAATCTGATTGCAGGAAAACCTTATGAACTGGCTGATCTGATAAACAACCTCTTTTTCATGACCGCAACCGTCGTCATAGCCGTCAGTATAAATCATGTAAGAAACGGATTGATAAAAAAGGAATATTATTCCAGATGGCAGCTCCTGGATGCTCGCGACGCCCTCTGGACTGAAATGGAATTGGCCAAGAAGATACAAACCTCGCTGCTGCCGGCTCAGCATAACATCGCTAATTACGAAATAGCTTGCATTATGTTGCCGGCTGAGGAAGTTGGGGGAGATTATTACGATATCATTGAAACCAGGGCAGGTGAACGCTGGATCGCGATCGGCGACGTGTCGGGCCACGGGTTGGAATCGGGGCTCGTTATGATGATGATGCAAATAAGCTTTTTTTCTTTGGTCAATATCCACCGGGGATACAGCCCGTCCACGGTTCTTGAATACTTGAACTATGTCATACGGAAGGACCTCCACCGCCTTGGCTCAAACCGATATATGACCATTACGGCAATCCGGCTTGATGGCTCCATCATCACATTTGCGGGAAACCACCAGGACATACTGATTCACCGCGCCCGGACGGACATCGTTGAGAAGATTCCGGTTGAAGGAAGCTGGATAGGCCTTTCTGATAATATACAGGAGTTTTTGAAGGATACGTCGATAGCCATAGAGAAAGGCGATTTGATCCTGTTATTCACTGATGGAGTTACAGAAGCAGGTGGGAAGAACGGAGAAATGTTCGGCCAGGAGCGGCTTGAACGGTTTCTGCAGAAATATGCGAATTTGCCCACAGAAGCGATCGTTAAAAATATTGCAAAGGATGTCGTCATGTTTCATGAAGAACAGACTGACGATATAACACTCATGGCGCTGAGAAGATTATTTTAAAAGCGGGGAAGGAACAGGCGACGCAAGGGTTTCCCTCTGAAATGGCTCTAACCCATCTTGGATCATTTTCCATACGTAGCTCAAATGATCATTTATAATAGTCATCTTTTTCAACAGGACATTGTTTCTTTTTATTAAGGGAGCCACCGGTATTTTAAGAGAACTCGCAATCAATGCATCATTCAACAGGTTGTAAATCTCGTCCATGATTTTAATTATTTTTTTCGCAAGATCCGTTGGAATATAATGTTGAGTTTCACCCCTTAGTAATAATTTCTTTTGGTTACTCTTGCGTAAAGCGACATTAACTGCGGTACAGTAAAACTTAATAAAGTCCTCCGAATAGGTGAGGTTGCTGTTCAGATAATTGATAAGGTCATGAGGGAGATTCTGATGATAGAGCTCCCTGAGCATCCATGAATACATGAAAATAAGAGTATTGGTCATATAATTGGCGATGGTTTTCAAGGATAAGGTGAACGAGCCGGGCACATGAAATAAATATTGTTCGACTTTTTTTCCTTCCCTGTCATGTATTGCTCGATCTTCGGCGGGAAAAGATAATTCTTCGCACGTTTCCATCTTACTCAAATCATTCAATAATGCCTTTAATCGCGTTATCAATTTCAATCGTCCCGACAGGACCGATTTTTCGTTTTTATCTCCCCGGCTCTGCGCTTCTAAAACTCTATCTTCGGCACATTGAATTTCCTCCATTTGTTGCAGCTGGTCGTCTATATCAAGGAGGATTCTGTTAATAATCTTGTCCACTAAATTTTTATCATTCCCCGCATTTGACGTCCGGATCTCTTCAAACTCGATATCGCGGAAGGTGTTAAGAATAAACTCCTTAAGACTGATATCGGAACACTCATGCGCGTTAATCTTATGATTAAACCATATAAAACTGGTTATGCAACTTGTTAAATATTCGATGTTGAAAGCATTGCTCGAAAAATACCCTCTCAATCTGATATTGTTCACACACGTTGTAGCTTTTTCGAAAAACAGGATATGATTCACATCATTCAGGAATTTCCGGAGGGACGGTATTAAATTATGGTGGAGTTGTATTTCGAAATTTCTCAGTTTTTCATGAAGTTCAACAATATATAAATTTTTTCTTCTGTTGACATCCCTGCCGCCATATCTAAGGCCGTGCACTTCATTTTTTACTTGGATCTCTGCAATTGTATCATTCAATAATTTCAATTTATCAGAGACGTCGAATTTGTCGATGAAATTGTTAACGAAGAAGATCAATATGTCTTCATAGGCTTTTAAGTCGCCGCTTTTCCCATATTCAAAAAGCCCAATAGCTCCCTGATACCGGTTCAAATCGTCCTGGACGCTTTTGATCTGTTCGCGGATCAAATAGTCATTTTTTTGAGAACCCGTTTCGTAGGTGAGATTATTGAATGCATGAATTTTTTGTGCGAGGACGCGTTTTTGATCATGGGCGTCATTAATGATCAATGGAAGAGATTTGATTTCGTGATGATGTTTATATTTATATTCCATCATGCCGTTAACTTCCTTAAACAAGCACGGTGACTAAGCTAATTACAAAACTGCAATAATATCTTGAAATTTTGTCCTGCACCCGGTCCAATAATTAGGCTATCCATTGAATGATCATATACTAAATTACAATAAAAAAGCTTTTAAAAAACCCGGACAATGAATTTTTTTAAATATAACTATTAATCATCTGCCAGTCAAATTTTTTGGGGAGAATATACAGTTTTCGTAAATTGATTATGTATTGCATAATATCTCCTATGCTAATTTGAAATACTCAATTTCGTTATTAAGCCGTTTCGCATTGCCGGCCATGCTTTCGGATGACGCGGAAAGCTCCTCGCTGGCGGCAGAAGTGTTCTGCGAGGTGTCATTGATGAGCGTGATCGATTTTACGATTTCATTGACGGCGCTTTTCTGCTCTTCCATTGATTTCATGATGTCATCAGCCCTTTTGAAAAAATGTTCCGCATCCTCCTTGAGAACGTTGTTTATGTCCATGACCTGATGTGTCAATTCACCGATCCTGTTCACCACGGTTCCAAAGGAACGGAGCCCTTCGAATATCTTTTCAATGTTCGCGGTGGCCTCATTCAGCGCCATGAATGATTTATCCATGCTGTCATTGGTGGTCTTTACGATCTCGGAGATGTTTTTGGTGTTTTCCCCGGCCTGCTCGGCGAGCTTGCCGATTTCATCCGCCACAACCGCGAATCCCCTGCCGTATTCTCCGGCGCGGGCCGCCTCGATGCTCGCGTTGAGGCTTAAGAGGTTTGTCCTTTCGGAAATATCGTTTATCAGTCCCGTGTAATCCAGCATGCGCCCCGCGTCTTCTGTGGCCGTTTTCATCAATTTCATGGTGTCATTTATCTTGCCCTTGACATCTTCGATATTCACATCGATACCGCTCCTGACCCTCGTCGCTTTTTCCATTTCTATCCCTTCATCATTCACGAGCATATACACCTTATTTATGTTTTCGATAAGGATCTGCGTCCGTTTATGCTGGTATTCTATGGTCTCGTATATTGAATCTCCCCCCGCCGATATCTCTTCAAGGGATGATGAAATCTCCTCCACGGTCGCCGCCATTGACTGGCTCTGGCGGGAAAAATTATCGGCCGTACTCACCATCTCGCCCGCCGAGCTGGATAGACTTTGGGATGCCGACATGATTCCTGAAACGAGCTTCTTCAGCCCGTCGGCTGCCTCATTCAGTGCCGCGGCAAGCTGGCCCAGTTCGTCCTTCTGGTCAAGATTGATCCGGTCCGTGAGGTCACCGCCGGCGATTTTTTTAGCGAATTCGAGGCCCTTTTTCATAGCGCCCATGATGCTGCCGCTGATGATGACGCTGAAGGCAACGGACACAGCAAGGCCGATAACTATGGCGATCAGCAGCGAAATATTCGCCCGCCGGGCGACCATGTCTGCTTCTTGCTTGCCTGCATGAACCGCCTTATCGTTCATTTCAACAAGCCGGTCCAGCATGTTAATCGCCAGCCCGGAGGTCACGGCATTTAATTCCAGAGCCTGGTGCGTTGCGCGGACTATGCGGTCATTGGTTCGATTCTGCTCCCAATCGTTTATCATTTCCATCAGTTGCTCATGATTCTTGCGCCATGAATCCCATACGTTTGTGAATTTTTTCCAGGCTTCGGATTCCTCCCTGCTATGCCGAAGGGACTCGTATCCCTGCTGCGCGGCGTCGGCCCGCGCCCAACCCTCCTTCAGCCGCTGATGCTGGTCCTTCCGCTCCTGCTCGCTCAGCCGGGGGTTTATAAGGGCCTTCTCTGCCGAATCAATGGTTGCCTGAGCATTGCTGATCGCGCTGATGCTCAGAAATCTGCGCAGCCGATTATTTTGGAAATCATCCAGAAAGGACGTGACATTACTAAGGCTAACAAGGCTCACCAGTGCGATAACGAGCATAATGACCGTTAGGATACCGAATGATCCCAGGAGTTTAGTTCTGATGTTTATGCGATAGGCTATCATAATTTCCCCCAAGCACGATATTGGCAATATCGATACATAAAATATTATACCATAATATCTTTGATTATACAAGCCTTTTTCAATCGGCATTTTGTCAAAAATAAACATTTTTTCCAGTGATTATTATCATAGAGTTGACCGTCTTTGAAAATTTTAATATATTGAATAGGCTTGTGCAATAAAGTAATTTTTTATCAACTACTATTCATTTATTAAAAAAATTATATTTCGGGAGTTAAACAATGATTAAAAATAAAACAATTGCGTCTTTTGCCGTTATCATCTTTAGTTTATCGATGAACAGCCTCCATGCCGCAGGCACGAAAGAACAGGCGCGCGCCATGGTGAAAAAGGCGGTCGAATATTACAAGACCAGCGGCAAAGAAAAGGCTTTCAAAGAGATCAACAATCCCCAAGGCATGTTCGTTAAAGAAGATCTGTATATTTTTGTTTATGATGTGAATGGCTACTGCGTGGCCCACGGATTCAATGCAAAAATGATCGGCAAAAGCCTTATAGACGCAAAAGATTCCGATGGAAAACTCTTCGTAAAGGAACGGGTGATGATCGCCAAAACAAAAGGAAGCGGGTGGCAAAATTACAAATTCACCAACCCCGCCACGTACAAGATCGAAAAGAAAATCGCCTACGTTGAGAGGGTGGACAACTATATCTTCGGTTGCGGAGCGTACGAATAAGCGCCTTTTCGTTGATCGATTAAAACTTCACGCTCAATCCGGCGTTTACCAGGCCGTTGATGCCGAGGCCTCCGTATGCACAACTCTATTTATTTAATGACGGGTTCGTATTGTTAGCTATTTTAAAGAACTTGGTTAATTTCACCAGCTCAAAACTCTTCATAATGTCCGGTGATGCATGCGTCAAGGTAATCGTCCGCTTCGAGCCCATAAGGTGCTGGTAGAATTTAACCAGCATGTTGATGGCTGATGAATCAATGGACTGTACGGCCGCGAAGTTTAATTCAATGTCTTTATTATTGATCGTTGCCGCCTTCTTGAGCAACGGCAGTATGTTATTCACATTTGTGATGGACAGCATCGGTTCGGTAAAAGTAATCTCCAGCACAATCGTTTCAGTAACGTCAATCATTATGTATAATCCTCACAACTATAATAGATACACCTTATCGTACAAGTCATGAGGAAGAATTGGTGTCAACTTTTTTATTTACCTGATAATTTTACCATATCCTCCCCGCACATTGATGCTTATCGCGGTATTGCATATAACTAAGGGTATATGACATTCTCAACAGTTATCTCACATCGATCGGCGCCGTCTTTCATGCATTTGACCAGATTCTCTTTTACTTCCAATCCCATCGCCTGATACCAGCCTGCACGAAGGCCGAAGCATCCGCACTCGTAGTCTTTTTCCACGCCGATGCTGCGAACCTTTGTATATGCGTAACATTGATGGACAATGCCTAACCACCTGCCCTTGCCTGTAGATTTAAATTCATAGTCGAAATAATCGTGTGTAATGAAAGCTTCCATGGCCAACGTCACAAGCATCATAAATTCTTTATCGTTTTTAGGCTTGTCCAGGCCCAGGGCTTTCATCAGACGATGCATTTCAACTTTACCCACCGCCTGGCCGACCTGGAGATTCATTTTGTTGGCCACATTCCATCCTGCGTTAAGAACCATAGACATCATCCAATGTGAATCGCAGGTCCAGCGGCTTTTTGCGATAAATTCCCTTTTTTCTTCAGTAGGAAGCTTCGCCAGCATCTCCCGTGCCGCATCCTTTAACGCCGTTCCTTCCATCATTGTTTTCCTCCTTTGTTAATTTCTAGAGTTACCTATCAGACTTGTTGCAAAACTCACTGTCATTGCGAGCGTAACGAAGCAATCGGCTATGCTTGCTTCGTCGCTGGCGCTCCTCGCAATGACATTTGAGCTGGTTGTCCAACAAGCCTATTTATTAACTATATAGACTATATATTAAATATGTCAAGTATGAAATGTATTACAAGTTGTATTTGTATAACTTATATCAATAATACAATTGACAAAAATATTATATTTAATTATCATCAGCGATACGCTAATCCGACAACTCCAATTGGAATGTGTAAAGAAATGTAAGAAAAAAAGATTGCGAGGTTTTAGAAATGAAACAGAAAGCAGATATTGATGAAAAAATAATATATGGCGTTGTCAAAGTGAGCCCCAAGGGACAAGTAGTTATACCGGTCGATCTGCGCTCGGATCTTGGCATTAAAACAGGAGATCAGTTGGTAGCCGCCAGAAGTAAAGATGGTGAAGGAATACTATTATTAAAAATGAAAGTATTGAATCGTATGCTTGCCGGGAGCAGATACAACGTGGAGTAGAATTGCCGGGTGCATGATCGGTAAGATTCTGAACTTTCAGAGTCTTACCGGTCATTGATCGCATCATATGCCTTGCGGGTGAGATCGCTCATACTGAAAGGCTTCTGGATGAAATGCACGCCTTCTTTAAGCACCCCGCGATCTGCAATCACGTTGGTCGTGTATCCTGACATGAAGAGCGCCTTTACTCCCGGCCGTATTGCTTCAATCCTGTCTATTAACTCTTTGCCGCTCATCTTCGGCATCACCACATCGGTTATTACGAGATCTATGTGCGTATCCCCTCTTTCGAAGAATGATAGAGCTTCCAGCGGGTTTCCGGTAGACAGGGTCGTGTAGCCGATTACCTCAAGCATCTCGATCGTCATTGCGCGCACCATGTCATCGTCTTCAACAACCAGGATCGTTCCGGTACCGGAAGCCGGCAGGGCCTCCTCGGTCTCCTCCGTAACATCTCCTTCTTCCATGCTTCTGCGTATATAGATCTTGAACGTTGTTCCCCGTCCCGGTTCACTATAGACATTGATAAATCCATCGTTCTGTTTTACGATACCGTAAACCGTGGCAAGCCCGAGCCCCGTGCCCTTGCCCGTCTCTTTCGTGGTGAAAAAGGGCTCGAATACATGCGCCAGGGTATCTTTTCCCATTCCCGCTCCGTCGTCACTCACCACCAGCTGTACATAGTCTCCGGGCGAAAATCCGAGATGTACCCTGCAATAAGCCTCATCAAGACGGATATTATTGGTTTCAATGGTCAGCTTTCCCCCATTGGGCATGGCATCACGGGCATTGACCGCAAGATTGACAAGAATCTGTTCCATCTGAGATCTATCAAACTTGATCTTCCAGAGATTATTCACGGGATGAAAATAAAGTTCAAGGTCCTCGCCGATGAGGCGGATGAGCGTCTTTTGTGTGCCCGCAATCAGGCCATTCAAATTCAGGGACTTCGGCGCAATGATCTCTTTTCTTGAAAAAGCCAGAAGCTTATGGGTGATATCCTTGGAATGCAAGGCCGCCCTCTCAATCTCCAGCACGTTCTTAAAAAACGGATCGTCTGAAGAAAGATTATTTTTGATCAGATCAACATATCCAAGAATGACGCTGAGCATATTGTTATAATCATGCGCCACGCCTCCTGCCAGGCGGCCGACTGATTCCATTTTCTGGGCCTGGAGCAGCTGCTGCTCAAGCTTTGATTTTTCCGCCTCCGCCCTTTTGCGTTCGGTGATGTCCCGTGCCAATACCCGAAAGCCTTTCGGCTGTCCCGAAGAGTCGCGTATGAGCACGGCATTATTGAGATGGTTCCGGACGGATCCGTCCTTGCGAATCACTTCAAAATCCATCAGTAACGCAGGCTCGCCGGTTTCAAATACTTGGTGGAAAACCTCGTACAGGTGCCGGGCAGTCTCTGCCGAGGCGATCCTTCGATAGTTCATCCCTATGAATTCATCATATTCATATCCGAACTGCCTGCAGGCGGCATTGTTGACAAAAGTGTAGTTACCCCTGAGGTCAAGCTCATAAAAGCCCTCTTCCATGGTTTCTAATATGGTTCGGTACTTCTCCTCGCTCTCCAATAAAGCTGTCTCAGCCTGCTTGCGCTCGGTGATATCCTCCTCTTTGCGGATAACGCCAACCTGCCGGCCGCGGATGTCGAGAAGCGGCTTCCACAAAGCTGAACACCATTTGGCCGCTTTTCGTTTCGTTATAAACCGGAACCGGCCGCGGTATTCCCTGCCGCTGAATACGCGATCCCATGCATAGAGCATTATTTCACTATCGTCGGGATGAAAATAATTAATGAAATGCTTTTTCCGGAGGCTTGCTATCGAATAGCCGGTCAATGCTTTAAAGGAGGGTGTAACGTAACGAAGATGCCGGTCCATATCATACAGAAAAATAACATCGCTGGAATTATCCGTCAGGGTTTCAAGAATAGCCGCGCAGTCCCATACCGATAAAGGAGTTGCATAGTGCGATGATTCCCTAACCGGTTTTCCGGAACTCCGGTAGGCTTTTTGTACTTTTTTAGTACTATCCTTTTTTGTCATGTCATGCTTCCTTAATGGGGCATGTTATGTTCTCGCAAAGGCGACCTCACCCCCCCGGCCCCCTCTCCCATTAAGAAATGAAAAAAGGAGAGGGGGAGTCTAGGATGAAGCTTAATGCTTCGGAAACCCTCTCCTTTCTTCCAAGTTTAATGGGAGAGGGTGCGCGGAGCGCGGGTGAGGTCGTCTTTGCGAGAGCATCTTTTTAGACAGTCACGGCAAAAACTCAATTATTGTGCTGTCGTGCAACGAGTCTAATATAAAATATACACTTCTGTCTCGAAAATTTCATGTGAAAAATCAGATTATAATCTGTAAAGATAGGAAATATTATCGTCTGATGCAATAAGGAGAGCATGTGGCAGTTCATAGAGAGAACTCCCGGCCTTGGGGTCGGGAGTTCTCTCTATTTTAGTGGCATTATATATTTTATATTGCCGTCTATCCTTCGAGCGCCCCCGTGAAATTTTCCCGTACAGCCTCGATCCCCGCAGCCTCATTGTTCATGATGCATTCAATTTTTCCGAAATACTTGGGAAACTCAGAAGCGATGTAGAACTGAGACGACAGCACCCTGCCGCTGTAATACGCTGCCTCGTTGCTTTCCGAAATGATCTTCTGCCGCTCCTCGGCCTGGGCATTGCCGACTATCGCCTTCATCCGGGGAATGCTAATCGTGAGACTCCAGAGGTGCAGCCATGCAAGCACGAGCTGGAACATCGACTGCTGGAGCGGAGTCGCATTCAATACGAGCGCGACGAATTTCCCCTCCTGCATCTGGATATTCATCATAGTGATGACCTCATCGAGCTTCTGTACGCCCCTCTCCACCAGGGCGATATATTTCTCCTCAACGACTCCCCGTGCCTTTTTGACGGTTTCGGCTATCCGCTTTTTGAGCATCGTGTAATTATACCGTTCCGGATCCAAGAGAATCTTACGCATCTGGAGATCGAGCGACTGAATGCCGTTCGTGCCTTCATAGATGGAGAAGACCTTGCTGTCGCGGGCGTACTGCTCAACCGGATAATCCTGGCAGTAGCCGTACCCGCCGTATACCTGCATGGCCTCCGCAGTAACCAGCCAGGCGGCGTCGGAGATGCCTGCCTTTACGATGGGTGTGAGTATTTCAATGATTGCCGATGCCTCTTTCACCTCATCGGAGGATGACGAAGACAAGGTAATATCCGTATTGTATGAAAGATAATAGGTCAGCATCCGCATACCCTCTACGGTGCCCTTCATGTACAGCAACATGCGCCTCACATCGGGATGCTCCACAATTTGAACGCTCGGGGCTTGGGGATTGAGCTGCTGGGTTATATGCACGCCCTGGATCCGGTTCTTTGCGTACGCAACGGCGTGCATATAGGCTGCGCTGGAGACCGACTGGGCCTGTATGCCGGTAAATATGCGGGCTTCGTTCATGAGCTGGAACATAACCTTCATCCCCTTGCGCTCCTCGCCCAGGAGATACCCCACGCATTTTCCGTTGTCGCCGAAATTAAGGGTGGATGTCGCGTTCCCCTTAAGACCCATTTTGTGCTCGATTCCGGAACAGAGGACGTCGTTCCTCTTTCCCAGCGAGCCGTCCTTGTTCACCAGAATCTTGGGCACGACGAATATCGATATCCCCTTTGTCCCGGCAGGATCGCCCTCGATTCTCGCGAGCACCGGATGTATGATGTTGGGCGTTAAATCGTGCTCGCCGTTGCTGATGAATATTTTCTGACCGGAAATGAGATATGTGCCGTCGCTCTGCCGCACCGCTTTTGCCTTGAGAGCGCCGACATTCGAGCCTGCATCCGGTTCCGTGAGGCACATGGTGCCGTTCCATTCTCCGGCGATCATTTTATGGAGAAAGAGCTTCTTTACTTCCTCCGAGCCGTAAATCATCAAGAGGTGCGCCGTTCCGGTTATGGACGAGCAATACATTCCCAGCGAGGTGTTGCCTGCATTAAAATACTCTTGAGACGCAAATGAGATTGTGGCAGGCATATCCATTCCGCCTTCTTCCTGATGGAACGGGAGGGTATGGAAGCCTGCTTCAACAAATGCCTTGAATCCCTTATGAAATGATTCCGGCACCGTTACCTCTTTGGTGTCCGGATTGTACTTCAATCCTATCTTGTCTCCGTCCGCATTAGACGGGTAGAAATGATCTACCGCAATTTTTTCCGCGAGATTCAGGGTTTCCTCGAAGATATCCCTGTCCAGCCCGGCAAAGCGCTCATATCTGTTTATCTTATCAAGCTCCAGCATCTCAAAAATGACAAACCTGACATCCCGTGAGTCCACTAAAGGATTTAATGCCATAAAAAGCCTCCGGTAAATATTAAATTAATCTGGCCGCCTATTTGTCAATTTCTAATTTAAATTTTCCATCCTTGCCGCGGGTGTGAATTAAATTTCGGGAAATTCCACACTTCCCCCCTGTCCCCCGTAGGGGGCACGAGTACAATGAATGTAATTCATGTAAAAACGCCCCCTCAAGGGGATGGGGGTCTTAAAAAATGTGAGTGCCTCATTTTTAGCCGAAAAATAATTCACACCAGACTAAACGGTTGCATAAATTTTTTGAAATTATTGACATTTCTTCAATTAAAAAATAAACTCGTTTCAAAGCCTGTAATAATAAATGATTCATAATTTTCCACGGCGTAGGGAAAATTACGTAATGAATTGAGGAAACATATGGACAAGACATTGAAAATAAGCATGAAACCTGAATGGGATGAAATAGAACAAATGAGAAACAAATACGGCGATTTTATGAGGTCCCATACATTACCAAATGATATAATACATGCAGTCATCATGGTGGTGAGTGAACTTATCGAAAACGCGATCAAATACGGAATATTCAAGAGAGAAAATGATTTTGTTGATATATCATTAACAATCGAAAAAAAAATCATTATTATTGAAGTCAAGAATCCGATTGATGATTCAGCCATCCCGTACCTGCGGCATCTCGATTCCACGATACAATGGATCAGAGGTTACCAGGATCCTTTTGAAACCTACATTATAAAACTCAGGCAGGTTTCGACCAAGCCGCAATATGACTCGGAGAGCGGGCTGGGGCTGGTACGAATATCCTATGAGGGCAAATCAATACTTGATTTTTACGTTACTGAAGATAATCACATTAATGTATCGGCAATATATAAATACTAGACTTGTTTCATAGCTATTCATAATTATTCATTGTTGCCCCTGCCGCCGAAGGCGGCGGGGGCAACAATGAATAATTATTGAGTTTTGCGATAAGTCTACTGAGCTTTTACAAAGGAGAATTTTGAATGGAGAACACCGTAACGCACAAATCGAATTTGTTGACACTTCAAGTTGAAGAAAATGAAACTGCAATCATAATTAAATGGATCGGAAAAAGCGCCGATCGCACGCCCGGCATATTTATCAATCCGATCCTGAATGATGCTTTCGAAAAAACCTCAAACAATAACAAAGAATTAATTATGAATTTTACGGATCTTGAATTTTTGAATTCTTCCACGGTTGCGCCGATAGTTAAGATCCTCGACAGGGCGAAGAGAGGCAGCAATAGATTGACGATCGAATATTCCAGGTCTTTAAACTGGCAGGAGCTTTCATTTTCCGCTCTCATCGTATTTCAAACTAAGGATAAAAGAATTCAAATTAAGGGGATTTAACGAACATGGATCTTTACGAAGAAAACCTTGAAGGATACGTGGTATTCAACAACGGGCCAATTCCGGTGCGACTGAAGTTTGCGTCGAAGTATTCCCTTTTTATCAATTTTCCGGAGGACTACGACTTCCCGAACCAGACCGAATTCAGCTCTTTGACATTAAAAATCGATGGTGAGAATTTCATATATGATAAATGCAATTTAATTCTTGAAGCCAACATCGATGGCTATGCGGGACGCCTGGTTTTTATCAACAATGTCTATAATTTTGAAATTCTGCTGCAAAAAAAAGTTCATGTGAATTTAGAAACCTATTTTTATAATTTGCCTCTCACCCTCAATCATAAAAATAACATCAGGCAAACATTCAAGGATTTTACCAGCAATCTATCCTTTGATTTAAGCATATACCGGCAATATTTCGACAACATGGATCAGGAATATAAAGATGAAAAGCAATCAATCAAAGACTCGATTCAAAAAGTGCTCCTCAATTCAGAGGGAAGAAAATTCATGAGTTTCCTCGACACAAAACTTGATGAATTGGCCGATGAAATTAAAGAGTTTTCAGGCAAGGAGCATGAAAAACACGGGTTTTATTTTAGAAAACTCTTGTGGAATTATATACTCTGTTCGGAATTCATGACTCGTACGAACCTGAAGCCGAGAGGTTATGTCGGTGATTCGGAAATGATGAGAATGATCTATGAAAATGACTACTGGGGAGAAACTACTTTTGCAAAACTGATGCACAAGCATCCAATAGAGCATCCGGCTGCCCAGGCTGTTCGAAATAGAAGACTGCTGATACCCAAGGTGCTGCACGAAACAATGAATAATTTTCCTCATTTGCCCAACAGGGGCTTCAGGATTTTATCGGTCGCCAGCGGCCCTGCAACCGAGCTGCAGGATCTTCTGGCAACAGCCGATGATTTTAATAAATTCAGCTTCACCCTGTTTGATCAGGATACATCTGCCCTGATGGAAGCGGCCAGGGGCATTGAGCAGATTGAAAAAATGAAGAACTCGAAGGCGAAAGTGACTTATTTAAAGGATTCGGTAAGGACAATGCTCAAAACATCTAAAATTTCAGAAAAATGGGGGCAATTCCACTATATATACTCGATGGGACTTTTCGATTATCTGACTCCTCCCGTAGCTGCGGTATTATTGCAAAAGCTCTATGAATTACTGATTCCCGGGGGCCAGCTTTTCGTCGGTAACTATAGCGTCAACAACCCAAGCCGGTATTATATGGAATACTGGTGCGATTGGGTTCTTTACTATCGTACGGAAGAAGAATTTTTAAATCTGCTCAATGACAACACCGCGAAAAAATCGGTATATATCGAGGATTCAGGCAGCCAGATGTTTCTTCAAATCAAGAAGGAAGGATAACTTTTACTCGAAGCCTATTCATATTAATCAATACCATGAAAGCAGAAAAGAAAGCTGACATCACTGATCTTCCGACATACGATAATCTCGATTTTGAGTCGTACTTAAACTTAATTCTGCATCAATGGCTGAAAACACTGGTCACTTTCGGCATTACCCTGGTTCCCTTATTTTATTTTCTGGATTACATTGTAGCTCCCCGTGAACTGCACTACCAATTTGCCTTGTACCGGGCGGCCTCCACGGCACTCTCCATAATTCAATATTTAATCATTCGTAATACAAGACCGGGAAAATTTTCCTATATACATGGATACGTAATCACCTTATACGTGGGCGGCATGATTTCCGCCATGACCATTCACCTCGGGGGATTTTCATCCGGTTATTACGCGGGTCTTATGCTGGTCATGGTGGCCGTAAACTTACTGTTGCCGTGGAAACCTATTAATTCACTCATAAATAGCACAATTATGATTGCAACATACACCATGCTCAATATCGTCTTCGGGAAGGATGTTAATTATGCTCAGGCTATAAGCCCGTTATACTTTTTGTTCAGTATGGCTATCATCTCCATCAGCATAAATTATGTTAAAAATAAACTGGAAAGCAAGGAGTTCTACCTGCGGGCTGAATTGAAAAAAACGCGGGACGCCCTTTGGGGAGAGATGGAGATTGCCAAGCGGATACAGACGGCGCTTTTGCCGAAAAAGGAGCAGATGACCTGTTTTGACACCGGCAAGCTCGGCTGTTTCGAGATTGCCGCGACCATGATTCCCGCGGACGAAGTTGGCGGCGATTATTATGACGTCATTGAAACAACCAGGGGGGAAAGATGGATCGCGGTCGGCGATGTTACCGGCCATGGCGTAGAATCCGGGCTCATCATGCTGATGATGCAAACCAGTATTTTTACCATCGTCAATAATACCGCCGGATATAACCCTTCCGTTGTGCTCAGCGCGATAAATCACGTCATCAAAGAAAATATCGCCCGGCTCGGAACCGACCGCTACGTGCCTATATCATTGATACGCCTGAATGACTCAAATATGATTGTAGCGGGTAAACATCAGGATATCTTAATATATCGATCAAAATTAGAAAGGGTTGAGGTAATCAAAACTGAGGGTACCTGGATAGGAATTTATGAAAAAATCAAAAAATACATGGTCGATAAAACAATTCCCATCGAAGTAGGCGATATAATATTTTTATTTACCGACGGTATTACCGAAGCGATCGATAAAAACGGCCTCATGTTCGGCCAGGAACGGCTTATACACGCCTTTGAAAAATATTCCGAGCTGCCGGTTAAAGAAATACTGAACAGCATCATGCAAGAGGTAACGGGCTTCTGGGATAAACAGCATGATGATGTGACATTGCTGATTATAAGGAGGGAATGGTGACCCTGTTTTTGCCCTTTGCTTTTGAAAGATACAGGGCTTCATCCGCGACCTTGATCAATGATTCGCGATCATATGCTTGCGAGGGGAATATGGCTACTCCGAGACTAAGGGTAACGTTCAGATGTTTACCCTGATATTCCACCTCATGATCGGCTACAATACTTCTGATTCTCTCCGCTATCTGCTCTGCTTCATTCACGGGAGTTTCCGGAAGCACGATCACGAATTCGTCTCCTCCGTAACGGCCGGCGGTATCAATATTTCTGATATTGCTTTTTATAATCCGGGACACGGATTTCAAAACCTCGTCCCCCGCCTGATGTCCATAGGTATCGTTAAAGCTTTTAAAATGATCAATATCAGCCATTATCAGGGAAAGCTCTCTCTTGTAGCGCGTTGATTTATTTATTTCTTTTTGCAATATATTCTGAAAATGGAGGTGCGTGACTAATTTCGTCAGTCCGTCGGTAATTCCAAGCTCATAGAGCCGCACGATCTCAATTGATATGGCGGCCTGTGTCATGATGATGCTCAACAGATCTTGAGCCTCAAGGGTAAACACCGATGCCGTAAGGGGGTTGTCCAGATAACAGACGCCTTTAACTTCATCCTTGTGCTTTAAGGGAATACAGAGAATCGATTTTAATCCGAATTCCGCCACGTCGGGATGTTTGCCATAGCGTTCATCCTCCATCGCATTCGCGATCAATTTCGGCTTGCCGGTTTTATAGACTTCTTCGGCAACGGTCGTTAAAATCTCACCTCTCTTGCTTTTTATTTCCGTATTGATATTTTTCTCTGCGACGATTCCAAGCTCTCCGGTTTCATCATTCGCTATCATCAAATATCCCCTCTGAGCGCCGGTGACTTCAATCGAAACCGACATGATCTTGTCAATGAGCTCGTCAAGATTCATGATCGAGCTGATATCCTGGCTCACCCGGATTATCGAGTAGATCCTCTGCTTTTCCATCATCGTCTTGATGGATGACAAATCTTCTCTCAGCGTTAAACCGAGAAGATTTTCCATCCGCTTTACATACTCTGCCGAATCGATCTCTTTGAATATTTGATACGCGGCTTTCAACCTCGCCTCGGCATAATCTTCTTTGCCGCGTTGTTTCAGGAACATTCCGTATTCATGCAGGCCTTTGGCTATCTCGTACCTTCTGCCCAGCGCTGCAGCGTGCTGTATGCTTTGTTTAAAATAACGTTCGGCGATTTCGTGTTTCCCCGCCATTACGTTGTATTTCGCATTGACCCTCAGCGCTGCGGAATAATGATTCCGCCAGTTCCCGGTTTTCTTTAAGCTTTCGGCGCATAATCTTTTTATCATATTCAACTGTATGCCCGTCTGGCCGATTTTATATATTTCAAGGTATGCCTCGGCAAGAAACGAAAACAGGTATATGGTATAATCTTTCAAAAAATTATTTTCCGAGTATAATTCCCTCGCTGTCTCAAAATAATGCACCGCTTCATCGTAATTTCCCTTCTCCATCATCAGATAACCGTAGTTGATGTTCGCAAAACAGTGAGGATACCAGAGCTTTTTATCTTTGCTCAGTGCAAGAGACCTGCTCCCCTGCGATTCCGACTCGTCAAAGTTCCCCCGTTGCGCATAGACGAGAGATAAATTGGCGGAGGCCACGCTGATCCCGTAAAAATCGTTAATTTTTTCGCTGATATCCAAATATTCCATGAAGCTCTTTATCGTATCATCATAGCTGCCGAGATAAAAATAATTATATCCAAAGCCATTCATGACCATTGCGATTTCCCAGGCGTCGCCGATGTTAATGAATATTTCTTGTGCCTTGTGAAAATAGCTTATACTCCGGGAATAATCCCCCTGGTAACAAAAACAGTAACCCATAAATTGAAGTGATTGCGCCACGCCGAAATGATCATTGATATCCTGCCTCATCTTCAGGGCCCGATCATGGTACGCAATCGCCTTTTTAAAGAAAGGGATGACCATCAGCAGGGAGGCGAACACGGCCATGCTCATCCCGAGCTCTCTTGATTTTCCTATTTTCCTCCGGGAGATATTCAGCATTCTCAGCACGGAACGAATAAATTTTATTATATCGCTGAGAATATACATCCAGTCAAGAGTCATGTAGAAATCGATAATTATCTTATATTTTCCGCTCTTCGCACTCTCTAGGGCACGGTCGGTCTTCAGGGGGTAAAAACCACGGATGGTATATACCACTATCTCTTTGATCAGGCTCACAATGACAAAAAACCTGCGTACCGGTATCCTTTCACCCAAAAGCGATAAGCCCTCTCTGCCGAACAATTCGCAGGAAACCCAATCGCCCTTGATAAAAAAAGCCTGACTTATCATTTGATATATCCCGGCCTTCTGCGGTTTTGTTTTGATATATTTCAAAAGTGTATTTAAAATTTCTATTGATTCGTCGCATTTCCCGATTGTTAAATAGATCTGGCCGAGGATATACATGCAATCGATCCATCTATCGCTCCCTATTCTTCCCTTTTCCTCAAGTATACTCCGGAGCAATGACAATATCTTAATCGCTTCCTCATTTGCGTAATTCTCCCGCGCTTGAACCAGCGCGGGGAACGCGTATTCCAGTATTTTTTCTTTATCCCCGCCCTCGGTGTAATGATGGGCCAGTTCAAAGAGCACACGATCGATAGTATCTTTGTGCATTTCTTCAAGAACCCGCGCTATCGTTAAGTGCAGCATCCGCCTTTTTTCACTATTAATACTCTGGTAAAATTTTTCTGCGATTTTATTGTGCGCGAAAAGCACTATCGCATTGTCGCTTTTATCCCTTTTAAGCAGCTGCAATTCAATAGCTTTATCAACAGCGCCGACCACGTCTTCATCGGAATATTTGGTAATCATGAATAATACTTCAATATCAAAATTACTTCCCATGACCGCGGCATACGACAGTATCGTTTTTTCTATTTCGTTCAATGAAGAAATCCTTTTTAAAATGACATCCATGACCGTATATGACGTATCCAGCTTATTTATGACATCGGCGCTTATGATCAACCGGTTATCGTCATTGATTATCGCCTCTTCATCTGCAAGCTGCTTTAAAATTTCAACGGCGAAAAAAGGATTGCCCCTGCTGTAATTTAAAATTAAATCGGATAATTCCCTTGTGTTTTCCATGGTTTGGCCCAGCAGACTCGCCATATATTCATTCATCTGAAAACTGTCCAAAGGTGACAGTTGAATTTCTTCGAGCGGATATCCGCTCTTTGTAAGATACGAAATGAAATTTATTAAATTATGGTTCTCTGTTAACTCGTTGTCCCGGTATAATCCAATTATCAGCAGCGGGGATTTTGCGATATTTTTTGCTATCTCCATAAGGAAATTATAGCTGCTCTCGTCCAGCCACTGGAGATTATCAAGAATCAAGACGATGCCGTTTTCCACCGAGCTTAAGCTCAAAAATAACTTGCTTATCGTCATCAGGAAGCGTTTTGTTTCCCTGTCAGGCCGAAGCTCGACAAGCGATGCGGGATTTCCTATGATCTCGCGCATCATGGGATGAAATTTGACTATTATTTCGCCAAGGTCGCCGATTTGCTGCTTGATCGATTCACTGATGATCTGTTTTTTGTTTTTTGGATATTCTTTAAAATATTTTATATAAGCAGTGAGCGCTTCCTTGATAGCTCCATAAGGCGTCTTATTTCCTCCGGAAAAGCTTTTTCCCTCTATGAACGTCCCCCGGTGGTAATAAATATTGCCGATCATCTCCTCGACCAGCCGCGTTTTGCCGATGCCGAACTCTCCGCTGATCAGACATATGCGCCCCTGGCCGTTCAGGGTGCCGTCAAATATCCGTATAAGCCGGTCATATTCATTCTTTCTTCCAATAAGCTCGGACAGGTATTTTAATTTAGCGGACCGATCATTCGTGCCGGGCAAAAAATTCTTTTCACCCGACATATATTTCCTTAAATCGTCCAGTAGCGTTTGCGCATTCTGGTATCTGCGGTCGGGTTCTTTTTCCAGTAATTTCAGAACCATTTTTTCCAATACATCCGGGATTGAGGGATCAACATCCCTCAGCGGTTCGGGTAATAAGGCAATATGCTGGTGTATAATTGAGCTGACATCATTCCCCTTGTAGGGAAGCTGCCCGGTCAGGAGCTGATAGAATATGATCCCCAGGGAATAGAGATCGCTGCGGTTATCCACATCCCTCTTGATAATGCCGCTCTGTTCCGGCGACATATAGCTGAAGGTGCTGATTATTTCTTCAATGCCGCTGATTTTGCTGAAATCTTTTATCTGTGCAAAACCGAAATCTATTATCTTAATACTCCGGTAGCTCACATCATCAAGAACAAATATGTTTCCCGGATTCAGCTCTTTATGCACTATATCCTGATTATGAATGGTCAGTAATGCTTCAACAATCTGCACAACAATATTTATTTTTTGGTCGATGGACAGATTTCTTTGATCAATGAGTATAGTGTGGAGGCTTTTCCCTTCAATAGGCTCCATTACCAGATAATGAAGTCCGTCAACTTCCCCCACTTCGATTATTTTTATAATATTCGGGTGGTCAATGCGCGCTACGGCGGCCGTCTCACTGCGGAAGCGTATTATGTCCTCTTTTCGATTGGTGGTCCCGTCAAGTTTTACGATTTTAATTATTACTTTTTTGTCGTTATCCAGCCTATTATACGCGCCGTACACATACGAGAAACCGCTTTCGGATATTTTCTCATTTATTTTATATTTATAATTAATTATTTTTCCACGGAAGTCCATAATTAGTATAATATATAGAAAAAACACCTATGTTGCGAGAATAAATTTAGAGTTGAAAAATAACGCTACTAATGCGTAATCAAGGAGGCCGGTTATGGGTATAAAAACCACGCTCTTCGGATATCCGAAAATTGGAATCAAGCGTGAATTAAAAAATTTGGTAGAAGCGTATTGGGAATCCAAAATCCCGGAAAATGAGCTTTACCGGCAGGCTGAGGATCTGAATATGCGGCGAATCACCCGTCTGGTAGAGGCGGATCTCGACTACATCCCGGTGAATGACTTTTCGCTCTATGATTTCATCCTCGATCTCTCAACCATGTTCGGGGTCATACCGGAAAGGTTCAAAAACCTGAAAGACGGCTTGACGCGCTATTTCGCCATGGCACGCGGGCAGGGGAATGCCGTCGCCGGTGAGATGACGAAATGGTTCGATACGAACTATCACTATATCGTACCCGAGTTAAACGGGAAATTCAGGCTGCTCAAAAACCGGCCGCTCGAATCATACCGGTGGGCCCGGCAGCGGTTCGGATTGGAGACAAAGCCGGTGATTATCGGACCGTTCACCTATGTGTATCTCGGCAAGATCTACGAATCGAAAAAGGAGCGGTATTTTCCCGACATGAAGAAGGCGCCGGAAAGTCCGCGTTTCGGCGAGCTCGTGCATGACCTCGCGGCGCTCTATAACCGCGTGTTGAAGGAGCTTCAAGCCGAGGGCGTGCGCGCCGTTCAGCTCGATGAACCCGCTCTGGTGTACGACTTGTCTGATGAGCAGATTAAAACGCTTATTGATTCCTACAACAGCGTCATGGCCGGGATTGAGCACGTGGAGATTTTCGTGCATACCTATTATGAAAGCCTCTCTGCCTTTGTCCCGGTGGTTACCGGATTACCGGTTCAGGGTATAGGACTCGATTTCGTTGCCGATGACGCAAATTACCGGAACATCAGAAAATACGGTTTTCCGAAAGATAAAAAGTTGATAGCCGGCGTTCTCGCCGGAAGAAGCCCGTGGAAGACGGACATACGGAATACCATAGAGCTCGTCAAAGAGCTTGCCGGTATAACCGGCAATGACCGCCTGATCCTGTCAAATGCCGCCCCCCTGTTCCACCTGCCGATATCGCTTGAGCAGGAGAAAGGGCACCTCGATGATTCAATTCTTCAGATGCTCTCTTTCGCCGATGAACGGCTGGACGAGATGAAACTGATAAAGAATATCCTCACCAAAGGCGGGGAGATACCGGAATACAATCGGCGAAGTTTTGCGGAGCGGCAGGGAAACGTGAACGTTCAGAAAGCGGCATCGGAGATAAAAGAAGATATACGGCGCCCTCATCCTTTCAACGAGAGATACCGAAAACAGATGACGCGCCTGAAACTTCCTCGATTTCCGGTCACGACAATCGGCAGTTTCCCCCAGACTGCCGAAGTGAGAAAAAGGAGATCCGAGTATTCGTCCGGGAAGATATCAGCCGGTGAATACGAGAGCTTTATAAAGAGCAGGATCGCGGAGGTCATACGGATTCAGGAGGATATCGGGCTCGATGTCCTGGTTCACGGAGAATTCGAGAGAAGCGACATGGTGGAGTACTTCGGCCAGATGATGAAAGGATTCGCCTTTACCCGGAACGGCTGGGTTCAGTCGTATGGCTCGAGGTGCGTGCGTCCGCCGATCATCTACGGCGATATCTGGCGGCCGGCGCCGATGACGGTGAAAGAGGTGGTATACGCGCAATCCCTGACTGAAAAACCGGTGAAGGGGATGCTGACCGGCCCGGTTACGATACTCAATTGGTCATTCTACCGGAACGACATCCCGAAAAAGGAGATAGCCTACCAGATCGCCCTCGCCCTGAAGGAAGAAGTGAGCGATCTTGAAAGCTCGGGGATACGGATCATCCAGATCGACGAGCCGGCTTTCCGGGAAGGGCTGCCGCTTAAAAAATCGAAGCAGAAGGATTATCTCACCTGGGCCATAACCGCATTCAGGATTACCAACGCGCACGTCAGGGAAGAGACCCAGATCCAGGCTCACCTGTGCTATTCCGAGTTCAACGAGATCATCGATTCCATTTATGCCATGGACTCGGACGTCATGCAGATCGAAGGGTACCGGAACAGGGGGGATATTCTCGGCTCGTTTGAGAAATTCCGGTACGACCACGGCGTCGGGATCGGCGTATACGACGTTCATTCGCCCCGCACTCCCGGCACCGAGGAGATCAGAGCCGTCATCATGAGGGCGCTCAAAACGATTAACGAAGATCTCCTCTGGATCAATCCGGATTGCGGGCTGAAAACGCGGACTTTTGAGGATGTAATCCCGTCGTTGCGGAATATGGTCGCCGTCACGCGCTCTCTCCGGTGAGCTTACAAGCTCAGGGCATCGATGATCTTTTTCACGGCTGTGGATTTATTCATCGTGTAAAAATGGAACCCGGGAATCCCCCATTGCATAAGCTCCCTGCACTGGGCGATTGAGTATTCGATCCCGACCTCGCAGATTTCATCTTTCGAATCGCAGGAAAGAAGGCGGCTCATCAGCTCCGGCGGAATTTTAGCCCCGCACATGGTGGTGACCTTTTTAACCTGAGCCATATTGGTTATCGGCATGATCCCCGGAATCACCGGTATGGTGATTCCAATCCGCCTGATCTTGTCCATAAAAATATAAAAGTCATTATTACTAAAGAAAAGCTGGGTTATGATATAGGAAGCGCCGGCATCGACCTTTTTTTTCAGGTTGGCGATATCCGTATCGAGATCGGGCGCTTCGATATGTCCCTCAGGATAACCGGCCACCCCGATGTTAAATACCTCGATCTCCCTGATATAGGTGACGAGCTCGTTGGCGTACGAAAAGCCGTCGGGCGGCGGCACAAACCGCTCCTGCCCCTGAGGAGGATCGCCGCGAAGGGCAAGGATATTCGATATGCGTTTTGCTTTAACCATCCGCAGATACTCGGCTATCTCCCTTCTTCCTGAGCCGACGCAGGTAAAATGGACCACGGGGGTTATCCCGATCCGGTCGCGTATTTTCAGCGAGAGCTCAAGCGTCTTTTCGCGCGTCGATCCGCCGGCGCCGTATGTGACGGAAATGAACCCCGGCTTGTACGCCGAGAGCTCCTTCAGCGCCTGCATGAGAGACTCTTCGCCCGCCTCCGTTTTCGGAGGGAATATCTCGAATGATATGACGAATCGCTCATTGTAAAGAGAATCTATATTCATATTGTGTTATATTTTCGCAAAGGCGCAAAGAAGCCCTTCTCTGACCTCACCCGCGCTCCGCGCACCCTCTCCCTCTTGAAGGCGGGGATGCGCATCCCCGCCTTCAAGAGGGAGAGGGTTTCCCGTTAAAATTAGCTTCACGAGAGCATTTATTTAGGCAACTTCGCCCGTATGAAAAAAAATATACTATGCGAGCAGGTAGAAGCAAAGAAAGAAATTCATTATCGGTTAGAAATTGCGGGGAAGTATAATTAAAAATGAGGGGATATTTACTTTCTAGCTTGCTTCAGTACTTTCTCTATTGCCCGGCTTCTCCTGAAAGCATCGGCTTCATCGCCAAACGTCGCATCCTGCAGCTCGCGCATCTTTTTTTCCTTTGCTTCCTGATCGAGGTTGGAGTCGCTCTGTATCTCCATCTCGCGGGCAACGTATTGTTCCTGAACTTTCTTTTCATCTGCGATTAAACGGTCGACGTCTTCGAAGCGCCGTGTTTGATCCGGATCGAATATTTCCCTGCGGAATTGCCGTAACTTTTCCTGCCGCTCCTCTTCAGAGTGTAACTCCGATAAATCCTTCTTATAAAGCCGCAGTTTTTCCTGGTAGCGCGTATAAGGCATGACGTCGGCATCAAGGGTATTCGCTTCGTCGCCCCACATATTGCCGTCCAGCGTATGCAGTTTCCTCTCTTTTTCGTCTCCGTGCAGATTGTTGTCATTGATGATCGCGTTGCGCCTGATGGAATATTCCTCGGCCTTCACTCCGGCGCCGAAGATAGCGTCCGCATCTTCCATCCCAAAAACCGAGCGCCGGTAATTCTGCAGCCGGTGGAGTCTCGCTATGGCCTCATCCGGGGTCAAGGGTACGTCCCACTCCTTTATCTTGCTCTGAAGGTCTATCTGATACTCCAGGTATGTTTTGTAAAGTCCAAGCATTTTATCAGCCAGACGTGGAGACATGACCGAGTCGAGATATTGACGGGCTCTTTCTAGATTATCTTCAAGGCCTGTAGAATCCTTAAACATCTCATCCATATGCATGAAAAACTTCAGTGTCCGCTGATTGACAACATCATCCTTGAAATATTCTCTCAGGTCGTCTTCGTCAAAATCCATCAACTCATAATATGTTTCAACGTCTTTGAGCTTGACATTGTCATTCTTGTTTAAAACGTATTCTTGGTTTTTCTTATTCCGCACCGCCAGATTCAAGACGATAATAATCAGGATTGCAGCCGAGGCTGATGCCACTATTATTATTTTATTTTTACGCATCAGAAAGATCCTTTTTTTTCAGCTCCTTTTCGCATGGCTTCCCTTCTGCGAAAGGCTTCTGCATCTTTTCCGAAAAACTCCTGTTGAAGGGAATTGATTCTTTCATTTTTTTCCTCTTGAGTAATATTTTTTAAACGCTCTATCGCCTTCTCCGCCGCACGATAGCGCTCAATATCCTGTTTTTCTTTGGCGAGCTGATCATCAAGCGCTTTCAGTCTCTGTATCTCCTCTTTGGAAAAAAATTCTTTTCTGAATTCGCTGATCTTGAGCTTGCGTTCCCGCTCGCTCAATTCGGACAGGTCTTTCACGTACAGCAGCAATTTGAGCTGATACCGGTTGTAGGGCTCGGCGTTCTCTCCAATTAGAACCTCTTGTCCGCCCCACATACCGCTCTTGAGCCTTTGCAGATTACTTTCCTTCTCGTTTCCGTAAAGGGTTTTATCTGTAATTATAATTGATCTTCTGAGCACATACTCCCGCTCTTTGACATCGCAGCCGTACAGACCGTCGGCAGTTTTCTTTCCGAGCCGGTCTCTTCTGAAATTCTGTATCCGGTTAAGCAAAACAAGAATCTTGAAGGGATCTTGACTATTTGCCTGATATTTCCTGTCGCTTCCGAGGTCTATTTCACACATTAAATATTTTTTATATATTCCAAAAAGCCTCCGCGCCTCAGATTCTTTTAAGCCGGAGCCAAGATATTTCCCCACTTGGCTAAAATGATCATCAAGTTGTTTGATAGATGGCACCGCGAATCTCTGCTCAAGGGATCTAAAAAATTTCAGCGTCCCGTCTGTGACAGTATTGCTTAAAAGGTTAGCCAGGACAGGAGGCTCAGCCTGTTTTTCATTGCAGCGAAAGCTCTTATCAAAGATATAATGCGTTTTGATATAATTCTCATCCATTCTGTCGTTCAGGATAGTTATTGCTTTATAGACGACGAGTAGCGACAAGGCGCCGATTCCGCAAATTACAGCTAATTTTTTTTTTGTCATATCTTCTTTATTTCTTAGAAATAAATATTTTTTTCGCCAAAGATACACCCCACTCGCAGATTATTTCATCTGTTGAGATAATTCTAGTAAATTTAAAATTAAATGGGGATACCCCATTATAAAGTATCCCCATTAAAATAGGAAAATCAATAAAAAAAAATTAATAACCTTTATTCTTTAAATTCTGAACCACCTTAACCCAATAACCGACAACGTCAAACGGAGCACCATTGGGAGATAGATTAACTACATCAATGTGATTTACTCCTTTTGTAAACCAATTGCCTGACTGGACGCCCAGGAATGTGCCCCATTTCGCCGAGTTAACCGGTACAAGCCCGTCATTGAAGCCTCCCCCCAGGAAAAATATTTCAGTCGCAAGATCCGGGAGCACTTTGTTGAATGCTGCAACATATTCCTGAGGTGTGGACGGAGTGGAGCTTGTGCCCGTCAATGCCTGGACCAGCATTATCAGGAAATGCGCCGTGGTTGAAAATAAATTATACACTTTATACTGTCCGGTCCAGCTCTGGTAGTACACACCCGCCGCATTTGGACAATTCGGATTAAAGGTATTATTCATGTAATTGGGCGTTAGTTGTTGAATATTTATGGCGAGTTTACTCTGATCACCGGGAAAGGGAATAAAGCCAGCGATCAGATTGCCGATCATGGGGGCTACATTATTTATAAGATTCATTACTCCGGCAAGAACACTGCCCCTATGCGGGCTGTCCACTGTTGTAAGACTTGCAACATTGGGTGCAAGACCAAGGTTTGTAATGGCGTCACGGGTATACAGGCCGCCATGGGAATGGCCCATGATATTGAATTTTGCGGACCCGTCGGTTGCCTTAATCTGTAAAAATCCCGTCTTGAACTGCTCGGCCTTTTCACGAGTCGCTCCAAGAGATTCCACATTGGTGATATAAACCGTCGCGCCCCTCGCCCGCAGGGCTTCAACTATACCGGGAAAACTATTAGGATATACTTCAGTTGATATAAAACCCATTCCATGTGCCAGGATAATCGGGTACTTGGTTTTACAGGAAGTATCAGCGGCAGATGCGGGCATCGCCCAAGCAACTGCCAGAAAACCGGCTGCAAGACAAAGTATAAAAAGCTTTTTCATACACATCCCTCCTCGATAATATTTGCTTTAAGGAATGATTCAACCTTATTTTTATCTTTTGATCTAATGAATTATTGATACTATCAAGGATTTCCCATCATTTATTGAGCAGATCCGAGTTTTCTATAATTGGTGGGCGTGGTTTTCATAAATTTAATAAATACCTTGTTAAAGGTACTGATATTTTCAAATCCTACTGAAAAGGCTATATGGATAACATTTTCATCTGTTTCTTTTAATTTTTTTGCAGCCTCTTCTATGCGAAGTCTGTTCATATAATCCCCTATTTTTTCGCCCGTATATATCCTAAAGTATCGCCCCAAATTATCCGGGTTTATACTCAGCATATTTGCCAATCCTTCCCTGGATACATTAAACCGAAAATTTTCTTTTAAGTAGGACAGGGCTGAGTTCATCTTCTTTTCTATAGAAGGCGTTATGATCCATTGCTCATCATTT
>MIBJ01000009.1:0-16119 GCA_001829495.1 Spirochaetes bacterium RBG_16_49_21
TAATATATAGCCCGCTCCGCGATATTGGTGATATGGTCTCCGATCCGCTCCAGAGCCTTGGCCACCATGATAAGCCCGAGAGCCGGGGATATGGCGTGGTTGTCCTCCGCCATGAAGGTGAAAAGCTCGCGGTATATCTGCAAATTCAGCATGTCGATCTCCCGGTCGCGGGCTATGACCGCCCTGGCCTTGTCCGCGTCCCGCTCCGTAAGGGCGGCCAGCGCGTCCCTGAGCATCTCTATGCTGATGTCAGCCATGCGCGGGATGTCGATCAGGGGCTTCAAGGTCGGCCTTCCCGCCAGGCTGATCTCCTCATGAGCGATATTGGTGGCAAGGTCGCCGATACGCTCCAGATCCGTGTTGATCTTGAGCATGGCAAGGACGAAACGGAGATGCACTGCAGCCGGCTGCTTGGTAACCAGTATCTTGATGCATTCGTTGTCTATCTCAACCTCAAGGCTGTCCAGGTAGGTGTCGTTCTGCACGACCGTTTTAGCAAGCTCGGGGTCCGATTCCTTCAATGATTTCACGGACTTGGCTATCGCCTCGATGGCGTAATCGGCCATTTCAAAGATCTTCGATTTTATATTTTCCAGCTCCTGTTCAAGATGGGTCAACATCACAAACTCCTCTTTATTCATCAGACCTTCAACAGCGATACCTTGTTTCTTCTTATCCGAATTTTCCGGTTATGTAATTCTCGGTCATCTCATGGTCAGGGTTGGTGAACATCTTTTCCGTTGCATTAATTTCAATCAGATCACCCAGGTAGAAAAACGCGGTCTCATCGCTGACCCGGGCCGCCTGCTGCATATTGTGCGTCACGATGACGATCGTGTAATTGACCTTCAGATCCTGGATAAGATCCTCTATCTTCTGCGTCGACAGGGGATCCAGCGCCGAGGCCGGCTCGTCCATCAACAGTATCTCGGGCTGGACCGCGACCGTCCGCGCGATACAGAGCCGCTGCTGCTGACCGCCGGACAGTCCCAGGGCCGATTCATCAAGACGGTCTTTCACCTCGTCCCAGAGGGCCGTGCTTTTTAGGGATTTCTCCACTATGCTCTCTATCTCGTATCTGTCCCTGACGCCGTTGATCCTGAGGCCGTAGGCTATGTTCTCGAATATCGACTTGGGGAAAGGGTTTGATTTCTGGAATACCATGCCGACGCGGCGCCGAAGGCTCGTAACGTTGTATTTCGGATGATATATCGACTCGTTGTCGATAACAATGTCCCCCTCGATCCGGGTATCGGGAATGATGTCATTCATCCGGTTTATACACCGCAAAAAAGTTGATTTTCCGCAGCCGGACGGCCCGATAAGGGCGAGCACGGTATTTTTTTGCGCCGCAAGGGACACATTTTTGATTGCCGGTGCATCGCCGTAATAAAAAGTCAGGTTTTTTACCGAGATTTTATCAGTCATAATATTTTCAAACCGGCCTATAATAAACGTTCCCTTCTGGTTTTGGAGAGGATACCGGAAAATTTATACATACAATGAATTATAGTGTTCATTTTTTATAACATGCTGAATAGTTACAAAATAGCTACAAAGATATTATAATCAAATTATAAAGATTTTGTTAACTTGCTCTGACCCCTGACAAGCTCACTTCACTTCATCGTTTGCTCTGACCCCAAGGTCTCGTTTGGGACTCACTTGCTCTGACCCCTGGGGTTTTATATTCCCGCCCCCTCTATACCGGAATTCACATATTATTTATATAATCTTTATAAAAAATTTAACAAATAAACCTAGGTTCTCCTCGGAAATAAGACATTTTTATTTTTCAAAAAGAACAAATCATTTTAAGGAGAATAAAGCCAATGTACGCAAGAATCATCAAATTCACCTTACTGGCCATGGCAGCCGTCGTCCTGGCTGCGGGATTAGGCGCATGTTCGAAGGGCGGGGGGAAACGGGTGGTGATAAAAGGCTCGACCACGGTTCTGCCGATCACCCAAAAGGCTGCGGAGGATTTTAAAAAATCAACCGGCATATCGGTATTCGTTGAGGGGAGCGGATCCGGCAACGGGGTCAAGGCTCTGTTGGAAGGCGGGTGCGATATTGCAAACTCCTCCCGGGAGATGAAGCCGGAGGAAATGGCTCTCGCAGCCAAAAAGGAAATCCAGGTAAAAGAGATAATCGTGGCGTATGACATGATTGTCCCGATCGTGCATCCGTCCAATCCGCTAAAAAATATCACCCTGGACCAGCTCAAGGCCATCTATAACGGCTCGATCACCAACTGGAAACAGGTCGGGGGCGGGAATGAGAAAATCGTTGTCGTATCCAGGGATACAAGCTCGGGTACCTACGAAATCTGGAATGAAAAGGTCATGAAAAAGAGCGACGTAAGAAAAGACGCGCTTCTCCAGGCGTCCAACGGCGCCATTGTCACCACGGTGGCGGGTAATCCCAAGTCGATCGGTTATATCGGATTCGGATATCTGAACGATACCGTGAAACCGGTCACGGTAAACGGGATCCAGACGACGATAGAAAACGGAAAATCGGGAAAATACTCGATTTCGCGGAAGCTCTACATGTACGTGAACGACAAAAACCTCTCTGATGTATCAAAGCAGTTCATCGATTTCCTCCTGGGAAAAGAGGGACAGAAAATTGTAAAAGAGGTGGGGTACATTCAGCTATAATCCGTTGATGATTCGATCTATACGTAAAGGCGCTGAACAGGCGCCTTTTTCATTTTTACGAGCATGATCAAACAGCTGAGTAGTTACAAATTCATTAAATATTAATACAATGTTTATAAATTCTTCATTTAAAAATGCGTATTTATCCTTGTATTTGAGGTATTAACTTAACGAAATTTCTTTGGAGGTTTTTATGTTCAAGAGAGTTTTTTATTTTTTATTCGCTCTCGCTTTCATTATCCTGGCCGGTACCTCGGTTATGGCGCAGGAAAAGGGAAAAGAGGGCGAATACAAGGATGACAAAAAAATCGAGGAGGCGATAAAGGATATCTATCGCAGGCTGGACATCGGCGTAAAGATTTTCATGGACTGGTATGGTCACTGGGGCTACAACAGCAACAGTTTCAATCGCATTGCCAATTATGAAAAGGCCTTGCAGGGCAGCGGCAGCACCGCTACTATCCTGGAGTCACGGACGAAGAACAATAACGAATTCAGGATCAACCGGGCCTACCTGGATGTTAAATACAAAATCAGCAACGTCTTTTACGCCCGGCTGACGAGCGACGTGGACGCCACGGTGACGCCGGTGGCAGGATCGGGACAGAACCCAGCGTTCCACATATACCTGAAATATGCCTATGTCGGGGCAAAAAAGGATTTCGGGCCGGTCTCGCTTTCTGCTGAGGGCGGCATGATCGAGACCCCGATCATAGGCTTTATCGACGGTCTCTCCGATTTCCGGTGGATCAGCCAGAACTATATCGACAATTCGAAAGTTGTTTTGAACAATAAAAGTATCGATAATTCGGCTGATGTGGGCGTCAAGGCATCCATCGGGCTATTCAAGTATGTCACCCTGACCGGATCCTTCACCAATGGCACCGGGTATAAGGCCAATGAGAACAATTCATACAAAGGGGTGACTTACCTTGTGTCCATAATGCCGGTCAAGGGGCTGTATCTGAACGGGTTCGGCAGAAACAACATCGACACCAAGTACGATTACACGGGCAAAAAAGCCAGAACCGAATTCTACGGGTATGGGATCGCGTACAAAAGCGATTTGATCAAAATCGGATTCAACCATGTGTTCCCCAATGAAACAACGGTCGGGGTTCAAACCAGCGGAATCGGCAGCATCAACGTGTATCCGGTACAGAAAAAAGGATACCAGATCCTCGACTCCTGGCTCAATTTCAACCTGGGCGGCGTAGTGCCCACCGCACCGCTACTTATCGTGGGCCGATTCGTGTCCGGGCTTGCGTATAAAACGTACCAGAAAAATCTGACCGACACCGAGCTCGGCAACGATAGAAAGACGCTCCTCTACCTCGTCGGCATCGGGTGGCAGTTTAATAAAAATTTCAGAATCCTCGTCGCCGGCGAGATACAGAGATACATCGTCAAAAAGGATAGATACTTACGTTATGTGGAAAGTACAAGCAGCGGCACCGACTACTATAACGGAAATGCAATCGATCCGTCGCTTGCGAATCTGTTTGTCGGATCCCACAATCCGAACGACGCCAGGAGGCTGTACGTAAAAGCCGAGCTCGCATTCTAGATTCGGAAATCCTGATTTTGTGCATCAAAACATCCCTGCGTATCACATCCCCGCGCAGGGATGTTTTATGCCTGACGATCTTTCCGCCGTCCCTGCCTTTCTCCCTCCGGCTGCCGAAGACCCTGTTCCGGAAGTCCGGAGGCGCGCGCCTGCCAATACTCGAGCCGGTCCCTATGCTCACCCGTTGCATCCACGAGTATCTCAAAAAACAGGAGCGCGCCGGGGAAATGGGCGTTCTGTACGAATCTTCTCTCGAAGCTCTTCCATCTCCTCCCGCCGTTGGTGCCGGTGAAGGTCCGGTAACGAGCGGCGATGTTACATACCGCCTCCCACTCGCGGCGCGGCAGGCATATCCTGGCCGCCATTTCTCTGAAATATCCGTTGAGGGCGATGAATAGCTGCTGAAACCCTCCCCGCGCGGCCGCGGTGTCCATGGCCTCGTAGAACAAATCAAAGAGGAGCGTTGTCACGAGCACGGCATTGGGAATCTCTACGCCCCGTTTGCGGCGGAGATCAAGGGCACCCAGCCGCCGGCGTAGCCGGCTTTCATGTCTTTCCGCCGTAATCTCAGGGATCCAGAACTGCAAAATCCGCAATTTTTTCAGATTGATGATCGTCTCCGCCGAGGCGCCGCACCGTAATATCTTGTACAGCTCTTCAAGCAGGCGGTGGCTGTTGGCCTCCTTGATGAGTGAGGAGCAGTCAAGGGCGGCCTTGAAATCCGGGCCTGACGTCCTGAACCCGAGCTGGGCGCAGAAACGGGCCGCGCGGATAATCCGCACCGGATCTTCGGCAAAGCGCGTCAGGGGATCGCCGATGGAGCGCACGATCTTTTTCTTCAAGTCCCTTAGGCCGCCGGTGTAATCTATGATCGTTGAGTCGGCCCTGTCGTAATACAGCGCGTTCACCGTGAAATCCCGGCGGAGGGCGTCCTCTTCGATGGTACCGTACACGTTGTTCGCTGCGTAGCGCCCTGTCTGAGCCTGGTCCGGATGGACTGCGGCGCGGAACGTGGCGACCTCCACGAAGCGGTCGCTGCTTATGTAAACGTGGGCAAGGCGGAATCTCCTTCCGATCAGGTAGCAGCGCCTGAAAAGGCGCTTGATCTGCTGGGGACGCGCGTTGGTGGCGATATCGAAGTCCTTCGGCTTTTTGCCGAGGAGGATATCGCGGACGCAGCCGCCGACCAGGCACGCCTGGAATCCGTGCCGCCTGAGCCGGTTCATGATGTCCAGCACGCTTTTATCGATAAGGTCGAGGGACATGGCATGCCGGTCCGGCCGTATGATAATCGGGTATTTTTTCCGGAAAGGGATGATCATAGTGCGGCTTCAGTTCATGACTGGTATTTTCCTGATATTTTCACAACATTATGAAACGCCGGCCCGAATTTGTCAATCACACAAAATGATCGTACCCTTTTTTCAGATCCATCATGCTCCCCTTTCTCACGATATGGATCCCCTCTTCCGTATTCACTATCTCCCCGATCACGGTGAAGTCTGAAAACTCCTTCTTGAGTTCCGGGACGCCGGAGGCCGGCAGGGTAAACACTATCTCAAAATCCTCGCCGCCGTAGAGAGCGTAGCGGTATGGATCTTCTCCCGCCTGCCGCGCCGCGCTCACGGTATCCTGCGACAGAGGGATCTTCTCCCCGTCGATGATCGCTCCGACTCTGCTTTCCTCGCAGATATGCGCCACCTCGCTTCCGAGCCCGTCGCTCACATCGATCATGGCGTGAGCGCGGCGGCCGATCGCCCGGCCTTCACGCGCGAGCCGACAAACGGGTTCGCAATAACCGGACGTATAGCCGGATATTCCCTTCTGGAGGAGTCGCAGGCCCGCCTCGCTCTTGCCGAGCGTGCCGGTTACGCATATGAAGTCGCCGGGCAGAGCGCCGGAGCGATAGCGCACCAAGTCTTTGCCCGCATCGCCGGCGAGCGCGATATTGAAGACCAGTGACGGGCCGTGGGTGGTATCGCCGCCGATCAGCGCCACTCCATGGCGGGCGGCGGAATCATACAGGCCGCGGTAGAACTCATCCATGAATTCAACCTGGGTATCGGGGGTCAGAGCAAGGGAGATAAAGGCCCAGCGCGGGGTTCCGGCCATGGCAACGATGTCCGACACGTTGACCTCCATGAGCTTTTTCCCGATCTGGAAGGGGCTGCACCAGGCCGGGGAAAAGTGGGTGCCCTCCACCATCATGTCGGTGGTGACCAGAAGGTACCGATCACGATCATACTCAAGAACGGCGCAGTCGTCCCCCACGCCGCATACGATTGCCGGATCGTCGTAGGTTACGCCGGTCACGCGCTTTATAAAGGCGAACTCTCCGCCGATTTCCGAAATCTTCATTTTCGGTACTGCGCCCTGCATTCCCTGTTGATTTTTGCGGAGCAGAAATCGCCGCACATGGTGCATACCTCCGCCTCGTCGCTGCCGGCAGCTTTTCTTATCTCGCGCGCCCGGTCCGGGTTCAAGGATATCCGGTACATGCTCTCCCAGTCGAGATTGCTCCGCGCCCGGGACATGGCGTCGTCCCGGTCCCGCGCTCCCGGTATGCCACGGGCGATATCAGCGGCGTGCGCCGCTATCTTCGAGGCGATCACGCCGTCGATCACGTCCCGGATGTCCGGAAGGCCAAGGTGCTCCTTGGGCGTGAGGTAGCAGAGGAAGTCTGCGCCGTAAAAGCCCGCAAGCGCACCGCCGATGGCGCCGGTGAGGTGGTCGTATCCGGGCGAGATGTCGGTCACGAGCGGCCCCAGCACATAGAAGGGAGCGCCGTTGCAGTAGGTTTTCTGCAATTCGATGTTCTCCTTTATCGCGTGCAGGGGCACATGTCCCGGCCCTTCGATCATGACCTGCACCCCACGGGCCTGAGCCCTGGCTGCAAGCTCGCCCAGAATTTTAAGCTCCTGGATCTGGGCTTTGTCCGTGGCGTCCGCAAGGCACCCGGGCCGCAGTCCGTCCCCCAGGCTTAAGACAACGTCGTGCTGCCGCGCCATTTCTAATATCTCGTCGTACCGGGTATACAGGGGATTTTCCCGGCCGTGATGCAGCATCCACTTGATCAGAAAGCTCCCTCCGCGCGAGACAACGCCCATGATGCGGGACTCGAGCAGGGGAATGCAGTTCCGGGTGACGCCGCAGTGCACGGTTATGAAGTCCACGCCGTCTTCAATGTGCGTGCGGATCGAATCGAGAAAATCGTCCTCTGAAAGTCCGGAAGGGTCGGGTGAGCGCACGATAGCCTCGTATACCGGCACCGTGCCCACCGGCACCCGGGAGCCTGCAACGATCATCCGGCGCATCGCTCTTATGTTCCCGCCGGTGGAAAGGTCCATGACCGTGTCTGCGCCGTACTTGACCGCTGCGGCAAGCTTTTCCAGCTCCAGCGCCGGGTCCGCGTTGTAATTGGATGTGCCGATATTGGCGTTGATCTTTATCGTGAGATTTCTGCCGATCCCGACCGGCAGGCAGTCGTGCAGGTCGCTCTTCACAATAACCGTGCTGCCGCCAGCGATGTTATCCCGTATCTGTTCCGCGGTCAGGGGCTCCCGCCCGGCTACATTCAGCATCTCCGGAGAGACCCGGCCTTTTTTAGCATATTCAAGCTGCGTCATAGTCCATACTTCCTTTGAAATTTCATTATCTCCGCAGATACGTCCGGTTTGGTCACCACCGCGGATATGGCGCAGAGCATATCAGCCCCCGCTTTGATGACCTCGTCCGCGTTGGAGAGATCTATGCCGCCGATGGCGGCGAGCGGCTTGTTGCACGCGCGCCGGACGGCCCGCAGGGTCTCTATGCCGCACGCCCGTCCGGCGTCCGGTTTTGTTCCTGTGGCGAAGATGGGGCTGACCCCGAGGTAATCGGCGCCCCTGCGCTCAAACTCAACCGCCTCTTCCACGCTGTGAACGGTCACGCCGATTATCCTTCCGTCCCCGAGCAGCCCGCGGACCGCCTCATACGGCATGTCCTCCTGTCCGATATGCACGCCGTCCGCATCCACGGCCAGGGCGATATCCGCCCGGTCGTTGATGATGAGCCGGGTCCGGGTGCCCGCACAGATCCTTTTTATCAGAGCGGCCTCCTCATGCATGACGCGGCCGCCCGCCGTCTTGTTCCGGTATTGAATCATGCCCACGCCTGCGGCAACAGCTTTTTCCACGTCGCTCGCCATACCGCCGGCGCTCAGACCGCCGTCGGTGATGAAATAATATCCTCTCACTGCCCCACCTTCTGCATTGCGGCAACATCATTCTCGGACAGGTTATAGATGCAGTCGAACAGAAGCTGCTTGAAGGTCGCCGGGCCTCCCGCTTTTTCGAGCGCAAGCTCGGCCGCAATCTCAAAGCAGGAAAGCCCGGCTGCCGCTGCCGCCGACGGCGTGTTGGGTGAGGCCCCGACGAACGTCCCGATCACGGACGCGGCCATGCACCCGGTCCCGACCACACGGGACATCATCTCGTTCCCGTTCCGCACGATATACATCCTTTCAGAATCCGCGACAATATCCTCCTTGCCGGTAATCACCACGGCGCAGTTCCTCTCTTTGGCAAGCGTAGCGGCGATCACGCGAAGATCCGCTTCCACGTCGCTAGCGTCAACCCCCCGGGTGCGGACATCACGGCCGGCGATCCGCGCGATCTCCGAGCCGTTACCCTTGATAACGCTTATGCGGATTTCATCGAGAAGCTCAAGGCTCTTCCGGTCCCTGAACGGGGTTGCTCCTGCGCCGCATACGTCGAGCACCACCGGGATATTCCGGCTGTTCGCGGCCCGGCCGGCGATCTTCATGCTTTCGATAAAATCCACGGTAAGGGTTCCGATATTCAGCACCAGCGCCGAGGCCATGCCGGCCATATCGGCAGCCTCTTCCGGAGCATGCGCCATCACCGGCGAGGCACCGAATGATTTCACCACCTGCGCGCAGTCATATATGGTGACCCAGTTGGTGAGATGATGGACCAGCGGCTGCTTTTCCCGAACCGCCTCAAGAAATGAATATACGTCCATATTATTCAATCCTTTTAAAATTTAAAATAAGCAACATTATGAGTGACGGGTAACGTGTGACGGGTATCGTGTTGATGCTCAATTACTAATTACTCGCCACTCATCACGTACTGTCATCGCGAGCACAGCGAAGCGATCTGCGTTTTGTATACAACGGCATTCTTTGCTATACACATATTGCAGATCATCATGCCTTCCCGCTGCATCCCACTGATTGCTTCGTCGCTGGCGCTCCTCGCAATGACAGATGGAATGTTTACTCGATACTCGTTATACGTCACTTATATGGGATGGTATTTCGGCAGGAGATATTGATTATTCGTCTTGGTTCCCTTCGCTGGCATTACCCAGATCAGGTTCAACGGGTATAATCTCAGGCTCCCTTCAGGAACCACCCCACGACAATTCAAGAATACAAAAAATTGTATTTATTGTCAATAAAAAACAAAAGCGCAGACTCCGGTACCGGGGTATGAATCTGCGCTTTTACGTTAAATTATGATTTTAAAAAAAATTGTGCGAGTTAGCTACTTTTTCTCTTCTTTCTTCTTTTCTACTTTTTTCTCGGCTTTTTTTTCTACTTTCTTCTTCTCAACTTTCTTTTCTACTTTTTTCTCAGCTTTGGGATCGGCTTTTTCGGCCTCTTTAGTAAAACCAAACACTGTTAAGCCAAATACCATGGCTATTGCAATAGCAAGAACTTTTTTCATTCAAAAACCTCCTCAAAATTTTCTACTTCCCCGGGACCAAATTTTATTGCAGTTTTACTGCATTCATATTATATGACAAAAAATAAAAATATTGCGGCCAAAATTTGTCAATTAAAACAGTATTTATTTGTTAAAATTTTTTTATTGTGCAAAAATACATATTTTATATACTTCCTCCGCCGCCGGAGGCGGCGGAGGAAGTATATGGTTAATATTTTTACTCTAAAATACTTTTAGGAATTAACTCTGCAATTAAAATGTTATCTAAAGAAAAAATATCGCACATTTATAAACAATATTCAAAAGAGATTTTCCGGTATCTGTACAAGCTTACCGGAAACCAGGATTCATCCGAAGACATTCTTCAAGAAGTTTTTGAAAAGTTTATTGTTTATACAGCCCAAAAAGATATAAATGTAGAAAAATACCGCGCTTTTTTGTATAAAACCGCGCATAATGAAGGCGTCAATTACCTTATTAAATCAAAAAAAATCCAGTTCAACAATATCGACGCCATGGAGGATAGCCTGAAATGCGAGGATACTAATATTCAAAATTGTATAGCAGCGGATTTGCAGCGTGAAATTTACCGGGTACTCGAGACCATACGCCCCGAGACCCGCTCAATGTTTATCTTACATAAAGAAAATGAAATGACCTATGATGAAATCGCCCGGCATCTTGACGTATCGTCGAGGACCGTGAGGAGAAGGATCAAGCAGGTGCTGGATCTGCTGTTTGACGAATTAAAAAAAGAGGGATACATTCAATAGATTTGTTGCGAAATTCAAATTTATAATTCATATCCGGAACTGTCTAAAAAGTTATATAATAGTGATTATTGAATTTTGCAACAAATTTAAAATAAATTTTTTTGAAATTAACGCTAATTAATTGTCAAATTTTTGAACCTGTATTGTTATAGTATATAGGGACTAAGCCGGCATGGGTCATTTATCAAAAAAAATCTTGATCAGGCTGATTCAAAGCCCTGAATATGTTGAAAAATCAGCATTTACGGCAAAACATATCGAGAAATGCCCGGAGTGCGGAAATAATTTTGCCGCCTTGAAAAAAATTATCCTCCCGACTGATTGCAGAGATATAAAACCCGGAAGGCATGTTTTGAAAAACATCTCATCCTATTATGATAAAATTTCCCCTATTCACAATACTGCCGCATCTAAACGGGACGTAAACCTGCCGATCCTTCGCATCAGACTGGCGGGGGGAGCCGCGCTTTTTGCCGCCGCCTCCATTATTATATACGCACTCTACAGTCATATGCAGTTTGAGAACGCGCCCATGAAAGCCTCCAAAGTCAGAGGGGTGGTCCAGGCTGATAAAAACAATCTCAGAAAGGGCCAGTCCCTCCATCCCGGCGTTCTGCTCACGATAGGCGAAAACTCCAGCCTTGCTATAATATACGGCAAAATCGTGAAACTCAACGCAGGACCGCATACGCGGATTTACATCACCAAATCGATGATCGACAAAAAAACCGGCAAGATTTACTTTGAGCTTACGGTCGACAAGGGGATTATCATTGCCGTATTCGACAAATCAGGGAACATCGAATACACCCTGAAAACGCCTCATGGGGAAGTCTCATCAAGCGGCTCGACTATCGCGATGAAGGTTGATCGTTCAAAAACGCGGGTGGCGGTAAAGGATGGATCCGTCAATCTCTCTTCCTCGCAGGGAAGGTCAGTCAGCTCCGAAGAGGGTAACGCGTATACTATAACGAGCACGGGGGTGACCTCTTCGATGGACTCCTCTGATGAGGACGAAGAGGATAGCTCAACGCTGTATGAAAACACCGCAAAAGACCTTCTGGATGATGATCCTGACGACGCGTCCGTACAATAAGTGCCGATATCCCGGCACGCCATCAAAAAAATAAATAAATCAATTGATGATTATCATGTTGGCCTGATTTATGCGTCATAAAAAATTTTTTTTATTTTAAAAAAAAGTTGATTGCTAAAGACATAATATCTATATTTTGTTTAGTAGATTCAGCCTGTCACGATAAGATCGAGCACCTGAATGAAAAGTGATAAAGGGTGCGATCTTAAGCTTTATGAAAGCAGAGGTGATAAAAGCTGAAGAGTTTGGGTTTAAGGTACATCTATGATCAATGGTTCGTAGGAAGCCATCCGGTAAAAGGATGGCTTCCTGTTTTATATGCCCAACTTCCTCACCCCGTAAAGCCGTAGCAAAAAAATTTTTGATATCCGCTATTTCTTAACGTCTCTTATCCAAAAATCTTGACGTAAAAATTATAATAAGATACTCTACCAAAAGTTTCTATCATCATGAATAATGTCGAGGGCATAGTGGCGGACGATCTTCTCATTCCATTGAACAAGAAAAAGCTGCTTGAGCCGGGAATAATCATACGCAGGATCGGCAAGGACAAGGACCAGCAGGGATGTTTTCTCCAATATGGTGACGATAACGGTTTGATACTCATCAACATCATCGACATGAAGACAAATACCTTGGTGGTCAGCAAGGGGCTGATGAAGCCCAAAAGGGGGGAAAAGCTCTATTACTACAAAACCACATTCCGCAACAGCCCCGCTGCCGAGGAGGCGATCGCAATAGTGAAAAACTGGGACCTGTATAAAAAACACAGGGACATACAGACCAGCATTATTCGCTTCGTTTCCGCCACCTATGTTCCCGAACAGATCCTCGATCTGAAAAAAAAAGATTCGCTTTCCCTGATTTTTATACCCATACAGCAAAAATTCCGCATCGGAAGATTCAAAGACCGGCGGAACCCGGAAAGGATCTGCCACGACAGGTTCAGATTCTGGCTTGAATCCCTCAATGAGGGAGAGCATATCACCTACGTGGCGCAGGTTCTCCAGCAGAAGGATTATACCCCCCGGTTTTATTCATCCGGCACTAAACCGCACGTGGTGACCATAGAGTTGCTCAGAAATGAAATCTTCAATTTCCAGCCGACTCACGGCGGGCATATTAAGACCGCGGGCGTCAAGGAAGGAAAAAAGCATTTCATAGTCGATGCAGGATCGCACGCGCTGGGAAGCGGCGCGAATACTCCTTTGAATACCAGCGAGAAGATCACCGAAGCCCTGATAAAGCTGTATCCGGAATTCCAATTCACGCCGAAGCAGGGCCGTGGCGCATTCGGGAAGGAGCAGAGCTATTAATTCCCGGCATATTCCGGCGGCTTGCGGAGCTCGTCGGCGGTCTGCATCCCAATGGCGACCTCCGGGATGATCCCCATCTGCCGGTATATGGGCCGGATTATCCTGCGTATGGAGGGGAGCCTCAGGGCAAACAGGACGCCGCCGATGATGCAGAGTATCCCGCCGATACGCACAGTGCCCGGGGCGCCGATGGCGCTCGACACGCTGCCCGCAAGGATGCTCCCGAACGGTGAGAGTCCCATAAAGGCCATGACATAAAAGCTCATGACCCTGCCGCGCTTCTCCTCTTCCACGATCGTCTGCACGATGGTATTGCAGGATGCCATGGCCGCAATCATGCCGAATCCGACGAATACCAGGAGCGCCATGGACAGCATGACGGAGTGGGAAAACGAGAAAGCCACCAGGCCGCTCCCGAACATAAGGAGCGCTGCATTGATCACTCTTCCCAGGCCGAGGACGCTCTTGCGCATTGCCAGAAACAGAGTGCCGGCCAGAGCCCCCACCCCCGATGAAGCCACCAGGAAGCCGTAGGTGTTGGACTGGCCATGCAGGATGCGGCTTGCGAAGATGGGCAAGAGCACGGGAAATGACATGGCTACCAGGCTCATGATGGCGACAATCAAGATCAGGTCCCTGATCGGCGAAAAGTTCATTATATAGACAAGACCTTCCCTAATCTCGGAAAAAATCCTCACGCCTTGTTTCACGGCCTTCCGGGAAGGTATGCGCATAAGGAACAGGGCCGCGAGCGCAGCAAGGTAGCTTAAGCCGTTTAATGTGAAACATACCCCCTCACCGGCCAGGGCCACCACGATCCCCGCAACGGACGGACCGACAAGCCGTGAGGCGTTGAACAAGGCCGAATTCAGCGCGATCGCATTCCCCAGATCCGACTTGTCCTCCACCATCTCAATGACAAAGGCCTGCCGCGTCGGCATCTCAAAGGCGTTCACGATGCCGAGAAAAAGGCTTAAGGCCCCTATGTGCCAGACCTGGATCACGCCGGCTAAGGTTATACCCGCAAAGATGAAGGCCTGAAGCATGGCCAATATCTGCATGATAATCATGATGCGGAGGCGGCCCAGCCGGTCGCCGAGTACGCCCGCGAAAGGAGATACGAGCAGGATCGGTATCTGGCTCAAAAAGGCTATAAGCCCGAGCATGAGCGCGGAATGGGTCAAACGGTAGACCAGCCAGATCGCTGCTATGGACTGCATCCATGTCCCTATGAGCGAAATTCCCTGGCCGATGAAAAAAAGGCGGTAGTTTCTGTGGCGCAGGGCCCGCAGCATCGTTTTTAAGCCATATCGTTTGTTTGTATTATCCGAGGCCATTAGATAAACACAAAAAACGACCCCCTCTGAGGGTCAAGACTTATTTCACCCGCAGCAAAATATGCTTGATCCGACGATAATAAGTATAAAAATATCAATCTTGGACTACCGACGTGACGTGTGCCTTCCCTTAATTGGGACTCGACCTCACCCCCGGCTGGCGAAATTGAAGAAGAAAGGACTGTTATAATGAATAAAACCGGATCAGGGTTGAGATTCAGCATTAAGGCATCGTGGGTACCTTTGCACATCAACGGCAAATTGATAGCAGGCCGCATTGCAGCGCTTCACCGGATTGATGAAAGAACATTCAACCGGATCGATGACCGGGGCAGGATGCTGCTTCAAAATCTCTATTGCAGCGCATACGGATGCCTTTGCGGAACAGACGACGCGCGCCTGACGCCGGTGGAGTTCTTGCAGAAAAATCACGCAGTCTATCACGCTTTTTTCATATCCTATAATACGACAATCATTGTGTTAGGCTATACCATCTTTCATTACCGGTACACGGAACTGGATCCTAAAGAAGGGATACATATCGATTATTTTTCCTCCGTGCCGGTGAACTATCCTGATAATATCAAACCGACGTATCTCGGCAAATACCCGGAGTGCGATACCTTTTACCGGGTGAGGGGGATCGGCCGGGCGACAATCACCCTGGCCTGCTCGTATGCGAATGAGCTGCATCCGGGAATGAAAGGCTCCTCCATAGCGGTGGACCTTACCGCCAGATCAGATAAGGAACTGATCGGCAAACGATATGTTAAGGATTACGGATTTGAATTTTACACGGGAGCACGGGGCAAGGGTAACGGCCTGTTTCTAAACCATACGAAGGCCCGCGTGTTTCTTAAAAAATACGAGGATACGTATAACAAGCTGACGCGGCCGGAAGGAAACGGATTGACCTGCATCGAATCCTTCCGGCGCTAACCGGCGCCGGTGCTGAAGATTATCTTCACAACCGTGTCCGCAGGGGGATTGGTTTCAGGATAGCTCATCTCGGATCTGCCTGAGTTTTGCCATGCGTCGTTCTTCCGGCGATCGTAGAAAAAGGTATATGCGGCGCGGATTCCCCTCGCGTTTTTGAAGAGCAGCTTATTGAGAGCCCCGACAGGGCGTTCGCATTCATACGATTTCCCGTCGCGGAGCGTGAATCTGATCCGTGAGGGGTAAAATGCGTATCTGGAATTCCCCAGCGCTTTTCCTTTCCATTCCATAAAATCAACGGAATCGATGCCGGAAATCCGCATCTTCCTTTTTTCCATTGTGCCGTTTTCCAGGACACTGATCTCGATTGAATCAAAGGCAAGCATCAGCGAACCGGAGCGCTTTTCACCCTTGGCGGATATAAGGCGTGCCGGGAAATCCCATGATTGATTTCCGTTCTTATTCTTCATCCCAAGGTCATCCACGGCCGGCCCGGCGGGATTCTCCGGCAAGCGGGGGTCTGCTGCGGCATTCCCGAAAACCAGTAGTATAATCAACGCATTAATTATTAACAGAAATCGCATTGCCGTTTTCCAGCATCACCAATCGAATTCGGCGATGACCGGCGCATGATCCGACGGCCGGTCCCAGAGCCGCGGTCCGCGGTCGATCCACGCGTCCCGGGAGACGGCCGCCATC
>MIBJ01000009.1:16139-16212 GCA_001829495.1 Spirochaetes bacterium RBG_16_49_21
ATCGCCGAGCCATATGAGCCGCTGATCCGGCCGGTACTGTTTTTGGAAATAGTCAAGGAGGCGGCCGAACCAC
>MIBJ01000009.1:16226-37099 GCA_001829495.1 Spirochaetes bacterium RBG_16_49_21
GCGGAATATGTCGACGAACCCCCACTCCTTCACCCGTGCCAGGGCCTTGTGCTCGTCAGGATGAAACCCCACATGCCCCAGGAGCCGCTTGGGATTGTGCACGTCGATCGGCTCCGGCGCCACGTTGAAATCGCCGAGCCATATGAGCCGCTGATCCGGCCGGTACTGTTTTTGGAAATAGTCAAGGAGGCGGCCGAACCACCGGAGCTTGTACTGAAACCGGTCTGAGTCGGGCGAGGTGCCCTGGGGAACATAGGTATTGACGATCTCGATGCCCTTTATCCGCACCGAGATAATGCGCGAGCCCTCATCTGCGCCGCTGCCGTCGAATCCATACCGCACATCGTCTATGGCGAGGCTGCTCAATATGGCGACCCCGCTGTACGATTTCTCTCCCCTGAATACGGCCCGGTATTTTAAGGCGGCAAGCTCCGCAGCGGGGAACTCGCGATCCCCCACCTTGGTCTCCTGCAGGCAGAGAAGGTCCGGATGGTTTTTATCGAGCCACCTCTCGATGATATGCATCCGCGCCCTGATGGAATTGACGTTAAATGTTGCGATCTTCATGTCCGGTATTGCTCGCGGGATTCAGCCGAGTTTTCTCAGCTCTTTCCTTAATATTTTACCTACCGCGCTTTTAGGCAGCGCGTCCATAAACTGGATCGCTTTCGGCCTTTTAAACGTCGGCAGGTGCTCTGTGCAGAAATTCAAAAGCTCAGCTTCCGTGACCGACCCCGGGGTCTTGAGCGCGACAAAGGCCTTTACGCTCTCACCGTAAACAGGGTCCGGTATGCCGATGACGCCCGCTTCAAGGATATGGGGATGCATGTGAAGAACGTTCTCGATTTCCTTGGGGTAGATGTTCTCCCCTCCCCTGATGATCAGGTCCTTTTTTCTGTCGGTGATGTACAGGTAACCGTCTTCGTCGGTGTATCCTATATCGCCCGTGTGAAGCCAGCCGTTTCGAATTGCTTCCGCGGTCTCTTTCGGCTTGTTCCAGTAGCCCTTCATCACCCCCGGGCCTTTGATGACGATTTCTCCCGTCTGCCCGGCCGGAAGCTCCCGGTCGTTTTCGTCGAATATTTTTATGATGTTGCACTTCTGATAGCATTTGCCTATTGAGCCGTATTTTGGAGGCCGTGTCCCGGCTATGTTGCCGCAGTTGACGGTCGTCGCCTCGCTCAGTCCGTACCCTTCCCAGATGTCAATACCGTACCTCTCCTTCCAGTTTCGCGCCACTTCCAGCGGCATGGGCGCGGAGCCGCAGATGCAGGTCTTAAGAGAGCTCAAGTCGTATTTAGCCGCATTGGGATGGTTGAGGAGCTGGATATACATGGTAGGCACGCCGCGAAATTCCGTGACCTTGAACCGCTCGATGCACTTCATCGCCTCTTCGGCGTCCCAGCGGCTGAGGAGAGCCAGTTTCCCCCCGGTCAGGAACTCGAGATTCAAAGCGAACACGCCGTACCCGTGGAACAGGGGAAGGGTTATCAGGGACACGCGGTGCCTGTTGACGCCGAAAACCTCCGTTTCCGTGTCGACGGCTTTTCCTTTCACAACGCCCTGATCGCGCTCCCGTATTTTGCCTTTCGCGGTCACTCCCCATGAATCCAACAGTACCAGATCGTAATATCCGGTCACGTGGGTATACCAGTTGTAATGCGTGAGCATGACTCCCTTGGGGTTCCCCGTGGTCCCGGCGGTATAAATCATGACGGCCGTATCGTCGTTGTCCGTTTCCTCGGCGGACAGCTTATCGGATTCCATTTGAACGATTTTGTCGAAGGATACGGCGTCTTCCGGTATTTCTTTCCCGATCAGGATAACGCTCGCAAGCTGCGTCGCCTCCTTGCGGGCGACCCGTATGTTGTCGATGTAATCCGGGCTGCTGATCAGGGCGACCATGCCCGCATCAGAATAAAGATATGCGAGCTCGTGCACGCGCAATGAGGGATTTATCGGAACCAGAATCGCGCCGATTTTAAACACGGCGAAAAACGACTGCATGAGCTGGGGACAATTGAGCATCTGGACGCCCACGCGGTCTCCCTTCTTGACCCCCAGCTTTTTTAAGGCGTTGCCCAGCCTGTTGGCAATGCGGTTCATTCCAACGTTGGTGTACCACTCCCCTTCAAAGTTGACGAAATCGTACTCGCCGAACCTCTGTATGTTGTCTTCAGCCAGCCTTCCGATATTCATTGCCATCACTCCTGTCTTGAAAATTACACCCCGAATCGATTTTTTATACTTGCCTGTCCCTCCCAAAATGATGTTTCTTACTTCGCCACCAAATTCGGCAGATAGAGCGCTATCTGCGGGAAAATGATGACGATGGCCAGCGCGAGGCCCTGCAGGGCCACGAACGGCACGATGGAGCGGTAGATGTCGGTCATCGTCACCCCCTCCGGCGCGATCGCCTTCATGTAAAACAGGTTGAAGCCGAAGGGCGGTGTCAGGTATCCCATCTCCATGTTCATGATGAACAGGACGCCGAACCAGAGCGGATCAAATCCCAAGGATTTGATCACCGGAACGAATACCGGGGTGCAGATCATGATGATTCCCACCGGGTCAAGGATGCATCCAAGGATGAAAAAAATGATCTGCATGGTGATAAGAATGGCCCATTTTCCTCCGGGAATCGACAGCATGATATGCTCCATCAGCTCATGCGCACCGATGCCGGTGTAGAGTGCAGTGAAACTGTACGCGCCGATCAGGATCCAGATGATCATGGCGCTGAGCGCCGCCGTTCGAATACAGGTCTCCTTGATCAGGGTCCAGTTCAGCTTTCGGTACACTGCGGCTGAAATGATCGACCCGAGGCTTCCCAGGGCAGCGGCCTCGGTTGCCGTGCAGATACCCGCGTAAATCGATCCCAGTACCATGATGATGATCATTCCCGGCAGGGCAATCGATCTAAGAGACAGCATCTTCTCCTGCCAGGACGCCCTCTCCTCCTTTGGGAGGGTGGGTGCGAGTTTAGGTTGTAGAAAGCTGCGTAAGCCTATGTACACGATGAACAGGGAGGCGAGGAAAATTCCGGGCAATATGCCTCCCGCGAACAGCCCGCCAATGGACTCGCCGGTCAGGGTCGCATAAAGGATCATGGGAACGCTGGGGGGGATCAATATCCCGAGCGCACCCCCGCCCGATATGCAGCCCAAGGCTATCGTCTTGTCGTACCCGCGCTTGAGCATCTGCGGAAGGGCGATGACCCCCATGGACACGGTTGCCGCGCCGCTGATGCCGGACATGGCCGCGAATATGGCGCAGATGATCACCGTGCCTATGGCAAGCCCGCCGGGAACCGGTCCCATCCACCGGTGCATCATGGTGTACAGGTCATCCGCGACCCCGGAGCGTTCCAGGATCATGGCCATGAAGATGAAAAGGGGTATGGCGAGCAGGGTGAATTTGCCCATGGCGTTCCAGGCCTGGGACACGACCAGGTAAAGGCCCTTATCCCCCCAGAGGAGAAAACAGCCTACAGTCCCCACGCCTCCCAGTACATACGCCAGGGGAAGGCCCAATGCAAGCAATATGATAAGGGTTCCGAAAAGGATCAGAGTAATGAGTTCGATGCTCATAACGTCTCCTCCTTTCCGGTAATTGCCGTTTTGATATCAAGGATGTATTTGGCCAGCCCTTGAAGAAGCAGAAGGAGGGCGCCCAGAGGGATCATCATTTTGATCGGATAGATCGGCGGGTTAAAAACCGTTGCGCCGCTTTCCCGGAATAAGAAGGATTCCCACGCCAATTCCCATCCTTTTACGAGGATCGTTCCGCTGAACGCGAAAAAGAAGAGCCAGGTGAAAAGATTTATAATCGCCCTGGTCCGGGGCTTGAAACGGTTGTAAAGAAGATCCACGTTCACATGCCCGCCGCGCTGCTGGAGAAACCCGCCGGTAAGGATTATGAAGACCCCGTAGATCATTTGAGAAACTTCAAAGGCCCATATGGTCGGGTTGTTGAAGAAGTACCGGAGAACTATCTCGTAAAGGATCACGATTATGAGAGGTATGATCAAAAAGCTGATCGCCTTACCCAGCAGTTCATTCATCCGGTCGATAGCTTTCAAAAACATTTTCATTAATGACCTCGCTTGCAAAAAAGTTGTAAAATGCCTCTTTCAAGATCGGATCAATCGATGTATTTGATTTTCTTCAGATAGGCCTTCAGCATAGCGATCGCTTTTGCCGAATCAGCGTCCTTGGCCGCCACCTTTTCCCACTGTTTCATTGCAATCGCCTTTAATTTTTTCCGGTCTGCCGGATTCAGCGCAGTCACCTTAACCTTATAATCCTTGATCATTTTATTCAGGGCCACACGCTCATCATTTACGTATTCCATCGTACGTTGATATACCCGCTCTTTTAGGGCCTTGTCGAGTATCGTCTGGATATTCTTGGGCAGGGCTTCAAAAGCGTCTTTATTGATTATGATCACGTCCGTACCGGACATGGCCAGATCCGGCTGGACATAGTACTTGGCCACCTCGCAGAGCTTCATGGTCAGCGCCCCGCCGGCCGCACCCCAGTGCGCCCCGTCGATGACGCCGGTCTGCAGGGCCAGGTAAAGTTCCGAGCCCGGAATCAGGCTTGTACTGGCTCCAAGCTCTTTCAGCATTTCGGCGATAGCGCCCGAGGAACGCACCTTGTATCCTTTGAAGTCATCCAGCTTATTGATTGGCTTTTTCCCGATCATGGCAGTTGGATAGATCTTCTCCGTGTAATAGAGGATGTCGTGCTTGAGATGGGCGTCTTTCAGCATCTGCTCGAACCCGAGCTTGAAATGAAAATATAAGCCGGCCTTCGCGTCCGGAAAAGTCATCGGGCAGTTGGCCGCCACGGCAGTGATAGGGACAATGCTCATCCAGTAGATCGGGGCGGCGGTTCCGCCTTCGATCGTGCCCTTGCGGCACGCGCCGAATATGTCATCTGCCGGCACCAGGGCGCCCGCAGGATGGAGCGTAATCAGGAGCTGCCCGTTGGTCATCTTTGACAATTTTTGCTCGAAGTAATCCTTGAGCGGCTTGAATGACGCGCTGCCTGCAGGCCAGTGGGATTGGAACTTCCACTTATATACCTTTTTCTCAGCGGGCTGTTCGGCCGTTGTTGCGGCGCCCATGGCAAGAGCAACCAGTATCCCGATCAGAGCGACATAAAATAATCTTTTTTTCATTTTAAACCCCCATTATTTTGAAATTTGAGTTTTGGAAAATACGGAGTACGCCAAGAGCGGGAAGACAAAACCATCTCTCTTACCATAAATTCAAATGGTATCGTCAAGCCGCTGCACTCCACTGACCTTTGATATTTAATGAGACGAGACGATGTTCCTTGATTGGTTTATTATCAAAAAAACGATCGTTCATGTCAAGGAGAAAATGAAGGTACGCCCTATGAAGGCGGGGTTGCGCAACCCCGCCTTCATAGGGCGCTTATTTTGCTTGAAAAAATAAAACTCAAGGCCGATAATAGCAGTAACCTGATAATCGAGAGGTGTGATATGATAACCAGTTCAGTGCCGCGGGAAGCCGTTATGATATATAACAGCGCGCTGGAGCAGTCGAACAAGGGCGATCTGGATGCGGCACTGAAGGAATATCGCCGCGCCATAAGCGTGCATCCTGAATTCGTAGCGGCATACAACAATATCGGCGAGATATACGCCCGCAGAGGGGAGAGCGAGAAGGCTATCTCCTCCTACCTCGAGGCCCTGAAGATTAACAAGCATTACCGGGTGCTGTTAAACCTTGGCGTGGAGCATTTCAACAGAAACAACTACGCCCAGGCGCTCGAGTACTTCACCGAATCACTCTCCCGTGAGCCCCTTTTTATTGAAGGAAATTATTATGCCGGACTCGTTTACTATAATCAGGACAGCCATAAAAAAGCTGAAAAATATTTCCTCAAGGTTCTTGAAGCAGACACCATGCACCTGAAGGCCAACTATCTGCTCTCCCATATCTATTATGAGCGGAAGGAGTACCGGAAGGCCCTAGAATGCCTTGACAGGATCAAAGACACGGCAGAGGACAAATCATTCATAAACCGGTATTACGGCTTCTGCTGCTTTTACCTCGGCAGGTATGATGACGCGGTCAAACACCTCACCGCCGCTCTTGAATGCAGGCCGGAATACGCGGGACTGAAAAAGTATCTTAAGAAACTGACCTACGAAAACAAGATGAAAGAGATCGGCAACCTTGAAGAGGCGATCAGGGAGCTTGAACATGACATAGCGATACGGGAGCCGGGGGTCATCGACCTTACCAAGCTCAGCATGCTCTATATCTTCAAGGGTGAATATAATAAGGCTGAAAATCTGATCCAATCCTACAAGAAGAAGCTTGCCTCATAAAATATAACTAGGAGCGTGTCATTATGACGTTGAACAGTATTATAATCCTCGCTGCCATAGGGCTTGTGGCAGGATGGCTCGCGGGCCTCATCTGGAAGGGACGCGGCTTCGGGGTACTGGGGAACCTGGCCGTCGGCGTGATCGGATCATTCCTGGGAAGCTACGTATTCAGGCTGATCGGGCTTCCGGTGAGCAGCATAATCGGGTCGATTATAGCGGCAGTGGCCGGAGCGCTCATCCTCCTTGTCGTCGTCAATCTTATAAGAAGGTGATTTGATTCAGAAGGCGGGGTTACGCAACCCCGCCTCCAATGCTTAACCCCGCCTTCTGATTTTTTAAGAGGTGTGAAGGATGACGGTAAATATTTTCTATGTGGTATTGGGCATAACCGCGGGGATATTAAGCGGGCTGATCGGAATCGGCGGCGGGATTATCATCGTCCCCGCCCTTGTCTTCATCTTCGGATTCTCCCAGCACCAGGCCCAGGGAACGACCCTGGCGCTGATGGTTCCGCCGATCGGGATCCTGGCGGCCTGGACCTACTACGAGCAGGGATATGTCGACCTGAGGGTCGCCGCGCTCATATGCGCCGGTTTTCTGGCTGGCGGCTATTTAGGCGCAAAGCTGGCCACGCATGTCTCAAATACGGTTCTGGAGAGAATCTTCGGGATCGCGCTCCTCGTCATATCATTGAAAATGATATTTGCGAAATAAAAGAGGGCTCATACCTCGGTGATTTCTTGTATCCTTTTTCGCAGGCTTTCCTGGGAATCAGTGGGTCTGAATACTTGAAGGGGAATGAGCTTGCGCATGTTGCCCGAAACCTTGATCTTACGGCCGACCCACCCCTTCATACCGACGGACCAGTCTCCCTGGACCAGAATTTTAAGGGCGTATTCGTCGGGCATGGACATTTCCACATCCGCGCCACGAACATGGCCTTTCAGGATAACGCCGCCGTTGATGCACATGGTCACCTGTTCGGTGCCGTGCGCGACAGTCAGGTTGACCACGACATCCTTCATTGCCTTGGAAATATCCAGCGCGGCCGCTCCCTTCGTAAGCTCTTCGACTTTATCAAACCATTCGTCTGATAAGAATTTTGGCATGATATTTTCCTTTATAATATTCTTCCAATTTCAGAGCCTTCCCTGATCGCGTCAAGAACGTGCCGCGGCTCCCGTGCATCGCCGATGACGTGCACCTCCACGCCGCTCACAACGCCGGAAAGCTCATCTACCGGCTCTGACCCCATGGCAAGGATTACGTAGTCCATTCCGCTCAAGTGCTCCTCCCTGCCTCCTCTCTCTATTATCGCACCATCCGCAGTGATTTCCCTCACCAGAGCAGACGTAATGATCCGCACCTCCTTACGGCGAAGCTCTTTAAACAGGAGCTCGCGTCCCTCGCTGAACATATCCATTCCGGCATTTTCCTTCATCTCCACAACGGTCACCTCGGTCCTGCCCATGGTGATATTGTCTCCGGTATTGGCACAAAACGCGGCAAGCTCGCATCCCACCATGCCGCCGCCGATAATGAGCACCTTACCCGGTCCGATATCGGCCTCGCCGGAAAGGATTTGACGGGCGGTGAACACGTTCCCGCCGCATGCTCCTGAAAAACCTGGCACGCGGGGCCTGCCTCCCGTAGCCACGACCAGCGCCTCAGGCTTTTCGCGGGCCACGAGATGGGGGGTAACCTCTGCGCCGAAGATAGTCCGTGCCCCTGCTTTTTCAGCCTGCCGGTGAAGATATTGTATTACCTTGCATAATTCCTGCTTTGAAGGAGGCACCGCAGCGAGGTTAAACTGACCTCCCGGCTTTGTATCCTTCTCATAGAGTACGACCTCATGACCCCGGAGAGCTGCGACGCGGGCAGCCTCAAGGCCTGCCGGCCCCGCGCCCGCAACCATAACCTTCTTCGTGCGGCCGGCCGGATGCATGGCCATCTCCCGCTCGCGGCCGACGGCCGGATTTACGATACAGGTCATATCCATGCCGAACTCCCGGGCACGGACGCACCCGAGGCCGCAGCCGATGCAGGGCGCGATGTCCTCCCACAAGCCTTCCCGCGCCTTCATCGGCCACTCCGGATCAGCCAAAAGCGCCCTGCCCAGCACCACCATATCCGCATCACCGCGCCGGATGACTTCCTCGGCCATACCCGGATCGACAATCCTCCCCACCACCATGACCGGGACCTGCACACATTTCTTTATCTCAGCCGCGCTTTTCGCATTGATACAGTACGGCGTGCCGGTCGGCGGGATCACCTGCCACGACAGGTCAGGATATACGCCGCTCGACACATGGAAGCCGCCTACGCCCGCGCCGGCGAAAATCCGGGCTATATATTCCGTCTCGCCCAGGTCCCTGCCCCCGGGGACCTGCTCTTCAGCGGATATCCGCATGGTCACGGGGAAATCATCCCCCGCGTTCTTCCTGACGGCGCGGATGACCTCAAGAGGAAACCTGAGCCGGCCGGCAAGAGTGCCGCCGTACGCATCCGTGCGCCTGTTCCGGAGAGCGGACAAGAACGATCCCGCGAGCATATAGCTGTGAGCTGCGTGAAGCTCCATGCCGTCAAACCCCGCCTCCCGGGCGCGCCGTGCAGCAGCTCCGAACTGCTCGACGACCGCCGTAATCTCATCCAGGCGAAGCTCTCGCGATTTCATCCTCGTGAGGTTGTTCACGATTCCGGGCGAGGGGCCTATCGCCGGCGTGCCATGAAACAAAGGAGCGAGCGATTCAGGCCCCGGATGGGCTATCTGCGGGATGATGCGGCAGCCGTGCGCGTGCACGGCATCGGTGAGCCTTTTAAGCCCCGGTATGAAGGAATCGTCCCCTATGCCGACCGTGCGGGGTATGTAGGGAGAAGCGCCGTCTATGGTGCAGATCTCCATGATGATGAGGCCTGCGCCGCCCCTGGCCCTGGCTTCATAGTAATCGATGAGCCGGTCTGAGACCGTGCCGTCCCCTTCCGCGAAATCCGAGGCCATGGGCGCCATTGCTATCCGGTTTTTTATGTGCATCGTGCCGATTTGAATCGGGCGAAAGAGATGATCTAATTCTTTCAATTTCAATCCTCGTTCAAAGCTATCTTGCATTCTATTTGAAACAAATAATACCTGTCAATATAATTAACCACTATATGATCTCGTTGAACGGGCCTCTTTTTTATCCTTCCTTAATTCCGGATTGCTTCATTTTATGCTTGATTCGCCAGAGTAAATACCTTTCAACTTACTGGAATAACCAGTTTTATCATGGCGTACCCAAGTCGCAGAGTTCATTTATTAAAAAATTATACCTTAAAAAGAGAACGCAATGAAAATATCTGAAGCCATCCAAATACTCAACGCCGAAGTCCATAATGCGGAAAAGGAGCAGCTGGACGCCGAAATAAAAACAGCCAGAGCAAGCGATCTCATGAGCGAAATACTGGCAAGCACCGAGGTTCCGGACATGCTTCTCACCGGGCTAACCAATGCACAGGTAATAAGGCTGGCCTCAATATTCGGGATAAAAGCCATCACCATTGTTCGCGGTAAAGAAGTCGATCCCAAAATCTTTTTACTCGCTAAAGAAGAGAAAATTGTCATAATGACTACAAAATACAGTCTCTTTACCTCTTGTGGAAAATTATATGAAAAAGGAATAAATGGCGAAATTATAAATGCTCCGAAGCCCCGGTAGGGGGTATTCGCGCGCTGCAATAAAGTAATTGACATCACCAAATATTTCGGATACATGATAGGTTTAATGGGCAGGGAGCGGGGAATGTTTTTCGGATATGCTTTCGATCCTCTACGAAATTACCGGATCCGGAAAGGTATCTCTTCATCCCTGCGATAAAGGAATAAAGGAATTAAGGTGGCCGCCATGCAGCATCTACTATCGGATAAGTTAGTCAAGCTGATTGAGAGTAACGCCGACACCATCGTGAAGAGATGGCTTGATCGATTGCTCTCCGATCTGACAACATCGACCTTTTCAAAACATCATCTTGATTACATTACCAACAAGGCAAATCAGCTCCTGAAAAATCTCGGGCAATGGATCAGCTATGATACTACGGTGGAGGACATAAAAAAGCGGTATACCGAGGAGGGGGTTGATCTTTTCAAAATGGGCATCCCCCTGTGCGAAGTGCTGAGGTCAATGTTCGTTCTGCGAAGGATTATGTGGCTTTTTGTCGTTAATGAAAGCTTAACCGACAGTGCTCTGGAACTGCAGCAGCTGAAAGAATTAAGCGATCGGGTGATTCTCTTTTACGACAGGGCCCAGTATTATTTTACCAAGTCATACATAGATGCCATGGAGAATAAGATGCAGAAATTATGGAAACTTTCCAAGGATGACACGGAACACATATTTTTCAAGGAAACCTTTTATAATAAATAACTCCGGAAGTTCAAGGGAGAACTCTTTTACAGATTCGGCAGCTTCCCGATAACATTGTGAAAGAGATTCAGTACCAACTGGGGATAGACGCCCAGAATAATTGATACGGCCGCCACGAGGAGGAGAGGGATTCGCATTGAAAGGGGCGGATCCTTAATTTTTTCGTTCTCAAGGGCGGGATTTATGGGACCAAAAAATATTATTTTAACCGACCGGAACGTGTAGGCAACGGTTAAAATAATTGCCAATGCGCCCAGGATGGCAATGATTAATCCAAGGGGCATCGCTTTGATACCGCTTCTGAATATCCCGCTAAACATGACCCACTCGGCCGGGAAGCTGCTCATGGGCGGGAAGCCGGACAGCATCAGCGCCCCCATTATCCAGAGGGCCGTGGTGACGGGCATTTTTTGAGCAAGCCCGCCCAACTGCCTCATGTCCCTGACGCCGGTTACGTAGACCAGGACGCCGGCGGTTGAAAAGAGGATCGTCTTCCCCATGATATGGCCCAGGAAGAAGAACATTCCCCCCTCGACACTGAACAGGGTGAGGGCCGATATCCCCAGGAGCGAATAGGCAAGCTGGCTGATGGTCGAGCAGGCGGCGAATCTCTTCACGTCGGTCTGGGCAAGGGTAAGGAATGATCCATATACCATTGTTATGAGAGCAAAAATCATCAATGGAATTGAAAAAACTCTGAAGTCTTCGGTCAGAGGAAAAACAAGCACGCGTACCATTACATAGGCTGCTATGTTGGCGTAAACCGCCAGGAGACCCGCAATGCAGGTGGGATGCTCGGCATGAACCCAGGGCATCCAGACCTGAAAAGGTACCACCGCCATTTTTGTCAGGATGGCGACGAGAATCAGTAATATGGCCCAGAAGGCCATGGGATGCGCGGCCAGGGTTGATATCTTCGAAATGTCAAAGCTGCCGGTGTGATAATAAATAATGAGGACTCCGGCAAGAAAGAATCCGGCGCCCACAATGGCCCACATCAAGCAGAGAAGGGCAACCCTGACGCGGTCGATATATCCGAAAAAAGCCATGATGAAATAGAGCGGGATAGGGAGAATCTCAAGAAAAAAATACATGGCAATAAGATTTTTGACGAAACACACACCCATAAATCCCAGGGGAAATCCAAGGAAGAGACTGAAGAATCTCGTGTAATGGTTGAGAAAGGTGCGCTCATCCACATGACCGTATATGGCCTCAATTCTGTGTTCCACATAGTGAATGGAATAAAAGGCCAGGGCCGTGCACAGCATGTTGATGATAAGGGCGACGGGAAGGCTCAGGCCGTCACCGAGGAGGTCAAAGGTAATTTCCGTACCCGCAAAGGGATATTCTTCGGTAATTGCCGCGCCGTTATATACCGCGAAACAAGCGTATGCAAGGAGAGCGGTGGTATAGAGAAGACTGAACCCTGCTATCCATCCGGCTTTTTTGCCCAGCCTGTGCCTGGTTAATAGAATAAACAGCGAAGCCAGCGCCGGTATAACTATTGTTTGTAATAGGAGATAACTCATCATTGCATCCACCAGATTTTATAAGAATGTAAAGAATATAACAGCTATCAGACCGATGAATATGATAAGGATATATGCTAAATTATATAACAGATCATCAGTTTCTGTTCGAAGTCGAATCAGTATATTATAGCTCCTTCTGGTTATGATATCGGGGAGCTTGTGATGGATGACGGTATCCCATCCGTCTTCAAGGGTATGAGCTACTATATCGGCCAGTTTTTCCGTCCCCCTTACGAATGCGGTATAATAAAAACCGTCGATAAACCATCTCCTCCAGAAGAATTGATGAATAATCTGCAAGAAGGAGCTCTTTTTTAAGATTTCGGAAGGGTCGCCTTTTTTGAGTATGTACAGGATAAAGGCCGGGATTGCGCCCATGAGAACTGCCGATAACGATAGAACGGTCACCAGCAGACGGTAGTCGGCCGGATGCGCCGCGCCTTCCGATATCGGCAGATTAATTGATCCGATAAGATTTGAGCGGAAAGCCGACGCTATGAGGTGTTCTATGCGCGGGCCGATGATGCCGAAGACGATAATGATAACCGACAGTACCCCGCAGGCGCCCCACATCGTTTTATAGGCCTCATGAATATGCCCCTCTTTCTCTTGAACGTGTTTAACCTGTTCGCTCTCGGGACCGTAGAATACCATGCCGATGAACCGGGTCGTGTAAAAGGAGGTAAGCATCACCGTTATAACAGCAATGGTGAATATCGGGATTGAATGAGCTTCCAGTGTTGACAGGATGATCGCATCCTTGCTCCAGAAACCGGGCAGGGGCGGTATCCCCATAAGGCATAAGGCCGCGATGGTCATGAATATCCAGGTGAGCTTCATGTATTTTCTCATTGCCCCCATCTGATTCATGTATATGGAGTGCGCGGCGTGGATTACTGAGCCGGCGCAAAGGAAAAGGCAGGCCTTGAACACGGCGTGACTGACCAGATGGAATATTCCCGACGTAGTGCCGCTCACCAGGAGGGATTGGCTGAATCCTGACATGCCGAGGCCGATCCACATGTACCCGATCTGGCTCACCGTGGAAAAGGCAAGGGCCTTTTTCAGTTCCAGCGCCACCGCCCCCTGAGTTGCGGCTACAAAGGCTGTAATTGCGCCCACCCAGGCCGTAATAATGAAAAACGCCGCAGCCTCGCCGGATCCGCTCACCCAGTATCCATAGTAGAATAGGGGAATCAGCCGTGCCACAAGATATACCCCGCTCTTGACCATGGTGGCGGCGTGAATGAGCGCCGAAACCGGCCCCGGGCCGGCCATGGCTTCCGGGAGCCATTCATGAAGCGGAAACTGCGCCGACTTCCCGATGGGTCCGGCCAGCAGAAGGATGCTGACCAGCACGATGATCCCCGGCGTCTTGGCCATTTCGGGAATCCACTGGGACGATGTTTGGTAAAGCTGCATAAGGTTAAGAGTTCCGGAATAGTAAAATACGATCAGAAATCCCCCCAGCATAATTAGATCTCCCGCGCTCGTTACTATAAGGGCCTTTAATCCGCAGTGCGTCGGCGTGACGAACTTTGTGGGGGGCGGCCCGCCGATCCAGTACTTTTCTTCATCCCGGTAGTAATGTCCGATAAGACCGTAGCTGCATAATCCCACCAGCTTCCATCCAACGAAAAGGAAGAGGAGGTTGTTGCTCAGAACAAGCAGAAGCATACTGCCGATGAACAGGTTAACCAGTATCCAGAATCTGGTTATGCCCGGATCGCCCTTCATGTAGCCAAGGCTGTAGACGGTGATGAGAAAGCTGATGACCGCCACCACGTTGGCCAGGATTATGCTCAGGGGATCCACCAATACCCCGAATTCAATAACGAAAGGACTGCTCAGCCAGATGTATGAGCTTTCCATCGGAAGGGATTCAGGATTAAAGAGATACGGCATAAGCATCAGGCTTGACAGGGCGGACAGGCAGGGGAAAAATACCGCGCCGGCATTTCTTATTCTAGGATTTATTTTCGCCAAAAAGGGGATACATAAAACACCGATGAAAGGGAACAGTATGCACAGCCAGGCAAATTTCAATTTGAATTCCTCCTTACAAAGGGTGAAAACTCAAAATATATTCCCTCATTAAAGGCCAGGAGGGATCGCGTACTTTATCACCGAGGATATAATCTCGCTGTTGAAAATTCCGCACAGGAGTATTCCCAGTGCGGCAATCTGAATGGGAATGAGCATGGTTAAGGGAACCTCGTCCATGGGCACCTTTTCGTATGGATCTTCCCGTGAATAATCGGACATCTGTTTCTCAAATGCGGCCGTCTGTATGACCCTGAAAAAATAGACCACGTTCAGGATGCTGCTGAACAGCAAAACTCCCACGAAAGTCCATTGATCTGCTTCAATTGATCCCAATATAAGGTAGAGCTTGCTGAAGAAACCGCAGGTTGGCGGGATGCCGATGAGGGAGAATGCACCGATGGTAAATGCCGTCATGGTGAAGGGCATTTTCCGGAATAGATTTTTAAAATCGGCGATGTTGCATCCTCCCAGTTTATATACAATTCCGCCTGCCGCAAGGAATACGCATCCTTTGGTAAATGCTTCGTTTACAATATGGAGAACAGCTCCGGTGAGGCCGTAGCTGTTGGCCAGCCCGATGCCCAGGGCAATGTAACCGATCTGGGCCACCACGGAATAGGAGAGCATTTTTTTCAGGTTGTTTTGCGCGATTGCGAATATTGATCCGGCAATGATCCCTGCTGCGCCGATCCAGCTGATGAAGCTGTTTAAAGATATTACGTCGATTATGTAGTGGGGTTTGAAAACAGTAAAGGACACCCTGATCATCAGGTAGGCCGCCACCTTGGTCATCAGGGGTGCCACCAGGGCGCTCACCGCTGATGGGGCATGGGTATAGGCGTTGGGCGCCCATGCATGCACGGGGAACATGGCCATTTTTATCGCAATACCGGCGAACATGAAGACCAGGGCCGTGAGAATAACGTTAGAGTTATAGAGTTCCGGCAATAGCCGCGCCACATCGGCGATATTCAATGATCCCGTTACCGAATAGATGTATCCAACGCTTAAGAGATAAAATGACGCGCCGATGGTTCCTATGACCACGTATCGAAAACTGGCATAGGGAGCCCGCTCGTCACCGATGGCAATTAATGCGTAACCGGCAAGGGAGGCTATTTCCAGGAACACGTAGATATTGAACAAATCACCGGATACAACCATTCCCAGAAATCCCGTTACCTGCAGGAGAAAAATGGTGTAGAAGTGGACAATTTTATCCGGTTTTTCCCGCTGGATGCTCTTCTTAGAGTAAACCGCCACAATGAGCGAAATCACGGTAATAATGACGAGCATGAGGGCGTTGAGATGATCAATGGCGTATTCTATGCCCCAGGGGGGATCCCAGTTCCCCAGTTTATAGGATATGATACCTCTCAGAAGAACGGTTCTGAGAATGATGAATGAAGAGAGTGCGGAAAGGGTAAGGGACAACAGTACCCAGGGATAGCAGAGGTTTTTCCGTATCCATCCGATAAGCGGGGTCATTAATGCGAACATCAACGGAATAATAATGATAAGAATAGGGGCTTGATCTGTCATTGCATCCTCTTTAAAATTTCGTCTTCTTCCAAGGTGCCGTATTTCCGGTATATGAGAATCAATATCGCCAGGGCGACGCCCAGCGTCGCCACCATAACGACAATTGCCGTCAGCATGAGAACATGGGGGACGGGATTGATATATGCGGATGGGTCAACGGGAAAATTCTCCAGGCCGTGGGCCTGTTTCATAATCGGCAGGGTTCCCCCTCTTTTTGAGGCCAGCGAGATGAAAAAGAGAATGATGGAGGTCTGAAATATATTCATGCCGATTACCTTTTTCACCAGATTCCTCTTGGTTATCATGGCGTAGAGGCCTATCATCATTAAAATGACGTAAATCCAGAAATTGTATCGTTCTATGATAAAATCAATCATTCCTGTTTTTCCTTATGCTGTTTCGTAATAATAAAATACATGCCATACCGGCGGTGAAGATCACCGTCGTTTCTCCCAGGGTATCATAGCCCCGGTAATCGGCCAGAATCGAGGTGACCATATTGGGGGTTGCTGTTTCTTCCACCGTCTTTTGAATATATCGAGGGGAGACGTGTTTGCTGGCCGGAGAATCAGGGTCGCCCCACCTCGGCATGTCCAGTGTGCCGTAGATGAGAAATCCGCCTATGCATAGTACCAGAATTAAGTTTACAATCTTCAATCCTTTGACCTCCGTGTTGTTTTGATTATTGCGGCAATAAAGAGGATTGTCCCGATACCGGCGCTTACCGACGCTTCGGTAAAGGCCACATCCACGGCGCCCATTTCTGTCCAGAGAAGGCACATGAAAAAACTATAGGCCCCCAGAATCATCACGGCACTCAGAAGATCCTTAACGGTTATGGCAGTGACGGCGCAGATCACCACGAAAATGAGGATGATAAGATCAAAGAGAATGATCATTTGCGGCTGTCCTCCTTTTTCCACGGCTGAAGGCCGTATCTCATTCCCGCTTTGGAAATGGCGTGCGTTGCCGTGGGCTGAGCGAGAAACATAAATACGGCGATGAGAAGAATCTTGAAACCGGTCAGGGAAAGGCCTTCATAAATGCCGATGCCGATAAGGGAGAAGAGAACCGCCAGGGTGTCTCCTTTGCCGGTCGCGTGCAGGCGGGTGAAGAAATCAGGGAATCTCAGAAGGCCGATGGTGGATGTCGTAAAAAAGAAAAGGCCGCCTACCGTAAAGAGTATAATGAATAGTGCGGCTATGATGGACGCGGTATTCATAATTTTTCCCCTCCGATTTCAAGATACTTTGCTGCGGCCAGGGTGCCGATAAAATTCAGGAGAGCGTAGACCATGCTGATGTCCACAAACATGTCAATCCTGTTATAGATGATTCCCATTATTAAGATAATGATCAATGTCTTCGTCCCGATGGCTGAAATGGCTGCAATTCTGTTGAATACTCCGGGCCCAAATACAACCCGGTATAGAACGAAAAATACCAGAACGCACAATCCGATGCCGATAACCAGAAAAAAGGTATTCATTGATAAACTCCATCATATATATTAGCCCCCCTCCGGGGGTTGGGGGGCTTATTAGGCAGCCCCAAAATATTGACTATTATATCAGTTTTGCAACAAGTCTCTTAGTGTTCTTTATCATATTTCGAATGATCTTCAGCAGTCGAGATGCTGGTAAAAATTGAAATCATGACGGCCATGACGGTAATGCTGACTCCGATCTCCACACCCAAAATACCCATTGCCCGCGCCGCAGCAGGAGGAATATTCAGTATCACCGATAATTTGCCGTAATCGAGAAAATTTCCAAAGAGCAGAAGGCATAAGACTCCAATACCAGCATAGATAAAAACCCCCATGCTGCTGAATAGTGCGATAGCCTTTTCCGGTATCTTTTTTTTTGTTTCAACCAGGCCGTGAGTTATAAGAAGCAATACTATGCTGGCCCCCAGGATAACGCCCCCCTGAAATCCTCCCCCCGGACTGTAGTGACCGTGCATGATGACGTACAGCGCATATATCTGAATAAAGGGGACGAGAATCCGTGCTACCGTTCGTATTATAATATCGTCGGTCTTGCGTATCATTGTTTTATCCCTGTCCTATAGATAGAATAGTTCATAATTACTTAAATGCCCTTCCTCAATACACCGAAGATCGGCGCTACGTCCAGCACATCCTGTACATAAATATGGTCCGCTTCCATGAATATATGGGCCACCCTGTCTTCCATTTCACCGGTGTTGAGATCATCGGCGACCTTTTTAGCCAGGGCGTGAACGTAAAATTCCCCGTCCTTAATGTCTATGGTGATTGTTCCGGGCGTGAGGGTAATGGAGTTGGCTAATACGACCCAGGATATATCGCTTTCCAGTTTTGTCTTAAACCGTATAATCTGCGGACTGATGGGCATTTTCGGCGACAGCACCAGATAGGCGACATAGAAATTTGATACGAAAATTTGATAGATGAGCCAGGGCAGATACCGGATAAACCGAATTATCGTCAATTTGATGTCGCCCACCCGTACGTTGGCGAAGAGGAGATCATGCGTCAGGATTGAGATAATGAGCGAACAAATAACGCCCAGGGTGAGATGAAAAAGGTCGAATATACCGGATAAGACGGTCCAAAAACCGAAGAGGATGACAAAGGTTGCCACGGTATTTTGCAGAATGGCTCTTCTGCTCTGCGCTCCCTTGAATATGTTCACGAGCTTTTTCTCTTCGATTGTCCTCGTCTCGGAGGTTACTCGGACCGCGCTGTTCATGATGTCTACTGCTTGATTTTTGGCATCCTCTAAAACCCGGAAGGATGAATCCATAGCCTCAATTAAAAGCGTTACTTCCATAGGGTGCTCCCGTTTAAGACGGACGTATTTTCATCCGTCTGATTAATAATTCTTTGAGCGATTCAAAATGAATGAATAACTTTATTCATCAATATATGGAATCTGAGATAACCAGGCTGTTTTCACCTTCGGGAATCCATGAAATTAACACATTGTTACGGTTATAGATCACGCATAGTTTAATTATGGTATAACAAAGACCGGAACGCGCGCGTTTTCCGCAACTTTGCACGTTGAGCTTCCGGTGAATATTCTCTTAATTGGATTCTTTTTGCTCCGTCCTCCTACAAATATCATCGTTCCTTTATAGTCCTTCGCTGCGGTAAGTATTTCCACAGGCGTATTTCCCGCATAGACATGCGCTTCAGCATCGATCTCCGCATCAAGACATTTCTTTCTTGTGCGTGCCATTTTTTCCTTTAATTCCCGCATGTCCTTAACGGTGAGCTTTCTGTTTATGACATTTACAATTTCCAGTTCTCCCAGAATTTTATTGAAACTCAGAAGTAATTGCAGGGCCTTTTCGGATGCGGCGGACCAATCGGTTGCAAATATGACATGGGAGAATAATTCCCTGTCGCCGGGCCCGCTCGGTTCTTCTCTTTCTTGAATGATAAACAACAGCGGAAAGGCGGACGAGTTTATCAATTTCCGCATCAATGATTTCCCCGATGTCCATTGTATATTTCTGTCGAGATTGACGGCAATTAGGGATACGCTTTCATCCCGGGCGACGCGCAATATCGTTGCCGCGGAAAATTTTTTCACTTCCACGGCCTTTGCTTTTACGTGCAGGTCATGTAAAGCGTCCGCCCACCGGCCCATGGGTACGGTATGAATGAGTGTCACTTCCTCAAGGCCGATTTTCTTGATGGATGCTATTTTATCCGGCAGGGGAATCGAATCATCTTGATATTGTATATTGGTGGCTAAAAGTATCTTTTTAATTCCGGTCATATACTATTCCCATTGCCAGTAATTTTTATTCATCAGGGGGAACAAAGAGAGTCGGGTATATCGATTTTTCCGCAAGCTGTCGCGGAACGTTTCCCAGGAACTTTTCCTTCAATGATTCCCTGCCGCTGGTGCCCGCGACGATCATCGTGGCCTGCCGTTCATGTGCGGCCTTCTCAATCTGCTCCGCCGTATTGCCGATATAAAGATGCTCTTCAGCTTTTATGCCCTCGGCTCTCAGAATAGCGCACATCTCTTCCATTTTTTGTCTGCTTTCCTTCCGTATTTTCTGCACATCCATGGCTGAATCCCCTTTAACGCTCTTCTCCGACGCAACATGGACGACCTGCACTTCCTTTACAACGTTTTTCAGTCCGGCAATAAACTTCACGGCCTTTTTACTGGCCGGTGACCAGTCAACCGCCAGAAGCGGTTTTTCGAAAGGGTGCTCGTTTATTTTCCCGGAATCCAGCATATATTTATGCACCATCACCGGTTTTGAAGTACTGCGAATGATCTCCATTATCTGCGATCCCGCGTAGAGCTCCTGTACCCTGCCCTGTTTATGATACCCGGTTACGATAAGGTCGACCCCTTCGTCTTCGGCTATGTCTATGGTTTTGGGGATAAATTTGCCCACGACGATATGGGCGCCCGCTTCCATGCCCTGTTCGAAGAGGCTCTCGGCCCAATCGATAAATCGGACATTGGCTATTTCCTTGAGTTTTATCTCTTCGTCTTTCAAATAACCCTTACCTCGTTGCATGGCCACTTCGTCTCTATCAATAACGTGAAGGAATACCACGTGATTCAGTCCGGCTTTCTTAAGATCCATTAATGATTGCAGTGCATCGAACCAGAGTTCTTCAAACTCGGTAACAAAGAGCATTTTCCTGATCCCCATATCTAATCCTTTCGGCAGTTGTATCGCTTATATATTAATTCGTGAATAGATTCTTTTGAAAATCTCATGCTGTTATTTCACATATTTCTTTATGATCTCCGCCAGCTCTTCCGGCTCCACCGGTTTCTCGATGTAGGCCTCCGGTTCAGGAACATTTTTTCCGCCGAATTCAGTCAGCGCCTCCTGGGAATGGAGAAATACCCTTTTGGATATTCCGGACAGGATAATTACCGGGATGTCTTTAAAGGAGCCGTTAGTCTTGAGTTCGCGGTACATCTTGATTCCGCTCTGTTTCGGCATGAGCA
>MIBJ01000010.1 GCA_001829495.1 Spirochaetes bacterium RBG_16_49_21
AATGTACACTATACCTTTTTTGCACATGCAGTTTTTGTACGTGCAAAAAAGGTATAGTGTACATTTGTACAAAAAAAATAAATAAATAATTTATTTCGCTCACCCTCGCTCCGCTCGGGTTCGATAAACCCCTGTTAGGGGGATGGTTTATCCAATTGGGGGGGGTAATGAGTGTATTTCCGACCTCAAAAAAATGGACGGTAATAATGAACTTTTCAGTCACCCAAATTTCAGTCTCTGGTACAGTACTGGAAATGCTAGACTCCTGTATTTTTTTGTTTTTTATTTAGGGGGTTTTCGTGATTGCCGCTTTGACGGAATGCCGAAACATTTCGAAAACCAGCCAAAGCGACCAAAAACGAAAGATATTCGACAAATATGAGAAAATCTACTGGTAGTAGTCGATATCATGTGGTATACAAGATGTAGGAGGGTTTCCATGGCGAAGAAGAAAAGAAGAGTGAAGCGCAAGGTAAAGCGTCGCGCAGTAAAGCGTCGGATAAAGAAGCGGGCTCGTCGTAAGGACGGCACTTTTAAGTGAGCTGATCAATATGGCACGGGCGTGTAAGTACGGTCTGCGGTCGGCAGGCATAGGGCTCCTTCGAGGAAAGTGCCCGAAAAAACCGTGCAAATGGGGAGCTCGGTACCCTAACGAATATCAGGGTGTATGTCCCAAAGAATCGGCGGCGAGTAAGGCTGCACGAAAAGCGAGAGCGGCTGCCGAACGAGAACGCGCTCGTAAACTAGAGGAGATCGCTGCCGCAGAAGCTGAGCGAAAGCGGCTGTTGAATCTATTGCGATCCGGGTTCACGACTTTCTAAGCAGTGTTATGGCAAAAATCAAAAAATTTGTTGATCGTCAAATTAAGAGGAAGGTTGACGTAGAAAAGAGAAATATTCGAAAGAAAATTGACATGGTGATTGACGTCGTCATCGACGATACGGTCGACGAATTCTTTAACCCCGAGCCCATCGGCGGGCGAAAAAACGATCTTGATCCTCGTGACCCAAACGGGCTGGCGGGTAAGATAAAGGCAGTTTTGTTTCCGCCTCCGCCGAAAGCAAAGACCGTGAAGCTGAAGAAAGCGACACAAACCGAAAAAAGGAAGATGTTTGGATTATTTCCGTCGCGCGACGAACTGATTCGAAAAAAAGAAAAACAGCCGCCCGCACACGTGTTCAAGTTCCAGTCTCCGGAAAGGGGGTATCCAACGTTATGACTGCGAAAAAATTAAGACAAGGCGAAGCGTTTACACTGCCGGATGAACGAATCGAAGTGGAGGATGAGGAATCCGAGGATTCCGTCGCGCCCGCGCAACCAACCGCGCCGCAGCCGCAATTTGCCGACAGTTACAATTACCCAACAATAGGAATTGACAAATGAATCTCTTGCATCGCGTCATCGTCCAGGATCAATTAATCGCCGCCGATAGTGTCATGCAATTCGATATGGGGACAAATCCTTTGTCCGTTATTATCATTGCCCTCCGTCCGTTGAATGACACTGGCACGTTAAGCAACTTCGTCACGTATCGGACTATGTGCGCGGCCCTGAATCGAATCACACTACTCCATCGCGGTGCCTCGGTGTTTTCAATGAGGGGCGAGGATGCGCAAGCGATCAATTATTTCCGACATGGCATCGTCCCTAGTGAATGTTCTGGAATTGACACGAACGACTTTCGCCGTTGCATGATCCTACCGATTCTGCTTGGCCGCAGGGCTTACGACGTGAATTCTTGCTTTCCGAGTACGCTGCGTGGCGAGCTTCAGCTTGAAATGGACATCGATATCGCCGACACGGGTTACGACGGCCTGCGAATTAGCGTCGAATCAATCGAATTGATTGGCGCACGACCGAGAGAGTTTGAAAGGAAGACAAACATTGCAAAGACATTTGCTTCGACGGGCGACAATGATGTCGACTTGCCGGCTGGCAATGTTGTGCGTGGACTACTTTTGTGGGGCACGACGTCATTTTCGGGAGCGGTTCCTGCGCCTTCTTGGGGCCGGATTTCGACTTTGCTCGATGGTCGACAAGTCGGTTTCGCAAGTACGGATTTCGAGGTCCACAACGGAATGAATTCTCTTCGAGGGATGCAACCGTTTGCCTTGGACGTGCATCAGCATCGCGTCGACGCGCAGGCGGCGTCGGGAACTGAGGCGACGACAAAACCGTTTGAGCATGGGACCACCCTGAACAAAAATTGCTTCCTTGATTTCGACCCGACTCGCGACGACCAGTTTTCGATTAATACTCGTGGTGCGGCGAATTGGGTCGTCCGCGCGGACGCGGAAACTGCGGACGCGGTCCGAGTTACACAAATCGAACGGATCGCGGTATGAACAACCAAGCGTACGTGCATTACAAAGTGCCGCAAATCAATCGTGCGGCGTCGTCGACCACCGTTTACGTGGGTTGGAGACTTCAGCGTGGTGTTCGAATTCACCGCGTCGATCTGACGCTTTTCCCTGACGTCGCCACGGCTCAAACATGGGCATGGGGGCTCGCGTTGGGGAACACAGAGCCGACGACGGACGCGCTTTTTGCAGAGATCATGCGAGAGTTCGTCGCGCGTCCGGTTGCGTCTTGGACGACCGGCATGATTACGACGCTTGGCGAGTCTACGATCGTGATCCCGGTGCATCACGTCGTCGATGTGGAGCTTTGCCTTGTCTTGGGCGTGAATTCGAATTTGGCTGGAAATTTCGTCGCATCCATCGTGACGAGCGAAATTTCCAACGACGCGCGAGAGGCGGCCCTCGCTGCGGGAGACCGAAGGTGATGTAGTGGCGAAAAAAAAAAGATAAGCGACGCTGCGCGTGGTGGGTTTCCCCAAGATTTTCAGATACCGCCTCCGCCTGGACTTCCGATGTATCCGAACCCAGACTGGGTTTTTGGTCCTGAGCCAAGACCTTTTCGAGTTAAGCAGCAAGTCCTAGATGACTGGCAAGGGATGCTGATAATCGACGGAGAGAGACAGTCACCACGAGTTGTTAAGCTGAAGTTAGGATTCTGGATCTTGAATAATCCCGAAGTGCTGACTGCTCACGGTGGAAGACTTAGGGCCGACTGGCGGCGCCGGATGAATTCGTTTTTCGGGTCGAAGTTAGTCGACTCGGTCAACCAGCAGCTTAAGGTTTATTGAATTATGGCGAAAAAAAAAATTCCGGAAATGATCGGAACAGCCTACGCAACGGCTGTGCTTGCAGTCGAGCGTCAGCGGCGTAAAAGAAAATTGACCCCACTTGGACTGCCGCCGGGCAATGCCGGAATTAACACTCTAGCGTTGTGGATCGCCGGTGAGCCAGGCCGCGAAGTCGATGCGATAATCAGACTGCATCGAGCTGGATTCCCGCTTACGAAAATTCGTCGAGCCGCGCTGACTCTCGGGATTAGGACGTGAACTGGTGTGCAGCGATAATTGGATTTTCGCTCGGAGCCGCGGCGTGCGCTCTCGGCATGCTGCTAATTGCATGGCTCTTTCCGCCCGAGCCCCCTGACAAGTGGGAGGGGCTCGGCGATTCATTGGACTTTACCGGCCAACTACTCAAGAAGACTCAAGACGATCCTCTCTGCGATGGAGACCAGACAAGAGACGAATCCGTATGTGAGAGCGATCTGACACCCAAGGACGATGATGTCGGATAGTGCGAATCGAAATCTCACGTGATTTCCTCGACTTTCGTGACTGGCTCACCTTCTGTCACTTCGATTTTATTCGAGTGTTTTTCAAACAGAGCGCCGGCCTCATTGAAAAGGATCTGCGCTTTTGCTTTTGCGATGCCTCGCCTCGCGATTACTAGTCCGTTGACGCACGCAGCTTTCGATTGATACGTCTTTGATTCACATATCGAGCTCCCCTTTGGGCTGAAGTATGTCCATCGCCAATTCCCGTTCGCGTGACTGACGATCTCAATTCTTTCATTTTCGTTATTTCCCATTTGTTAGATCTCCAAAAATTTTCGCTTGTGGAATTGTCAAGACGGAGCGTTGGGCCCCGCCACACATGATGCGCATGGTGTTCCGATTTCGAAGTTCGTCGGTTCGTGAAAGAACCCCAGCATCCTTCAATCGTTTGAGCATTGTCTGCCGGCTCAGACTCAATTTTCCGTTCGAGTGTTTTTGGATGAACGGAAACTGATTCTGGTCGATCAAAATTTCTTCGGCTTGATCATCATGCCAACCGATCGTCGGACCGGAAGCTTTGTAGGACGGTATCCCGTGCAAACTTCTCACTTCTGTCCACCCAAAGGATTCCGGATTGTCTGGTATGCCACCGCTTCGGGATCGCAGATGACAGAGGTGTCCACCAATCAACTGCTTGACGAGTTCGCAAAAACTGTCAGCCGGGTCGGCTTCGCGCATGTACTGAGTTTGCTGTTCCGCGATTTGCATCAGCCCTGTTTCGCCGGAAATTGCGAGCTTAGCTCCTTCTTCAACTGAGATATATTTTTTGGCCATGCCATACCGCAAAAGTTCCTCTAGGGTTGCCTGAAGTTGGCCGATCATTTGCGGGGTGCGGGCATGTCCTAGGTCTCTGTGGCCGTCTCGAAATGTTGTCGCACGGTCCTGTATCCTCTTTCTGATTCCCGTCAGGTCGCCAGCTAGGTTTTTTATCCAGCCGTGCATAGCCTGGGGATAAGAGGATCGTTTTTCTTGCGCTTCTGTCAACTTTTGGCTCGCGATATCACCCGGAGACAGATCCATGATTAGCATCCGAGCTCGGATCGAATGTCCGTTTGGCACATCCTCTCCGGTGGACAAGATTACACCACGAGGGTAATAGGTTGTTTGCAGGTTGGAAGTGTCAGTGAGACGTGCTCGTCCTGCCTGATTCCCTTGTCCACGCAGGAGTTGGTCAGCCGTTTTTTGCAGCCCTCGCACTTGCCACGTCGTGCCAGAGGGCACAAAATCGTCGATCACGCAAATAGCGTCTTTTGCTGCGTAACATTGGCACTCAAGCGCATTAGCGGTTGACGACCAGCTCGCTGGCAAGTGTCTGGCATCCATTCCAGAGCCAAAATGCGATTGAATTAAAGAGCAAATCTCACTCTTGAAAGTACCAGTTCGACCTGAGAGGTGTAACGCAAAGTCAGTCTCGTCGACTGCGGATCTATAGGCCGATAGGACCAGTGGCCACGAAATTTCCGGTGGAGCTAATGTCGATAGATTGAGAGACGAGCGGTATGCTCCTTTTGCGCCTTGCTGCGTGCCGGGATCAAGTCGATAGTGCCGCAAGTCATGGGGTAGCTCGACGTTGACTTCGGAGTTTACGCCGGTTGTATCGACTCCTCCTCCACCATGCAGGTAGGTGTCCTTGCCACTGATCTTGGTCCACCCAGTGTGAGTGTACAGATCAACAGTTTCGGGTTCCGACAACTCTTGAATCGAGCACCTAAGATCCTTCTCGCAATTGGACAACGGATAAATGATTGGCTCCACACCCCAGTGTTGTGGGACCCAAGTAAAGCTCGCGAATTGAGTCGCTGGGATCGTCACTGGTGGTAGTTCGGTCTCGCCGACTTTGCCGGAGACGACCAGCCACGTCTCGCACTTTTTGCCGTCGTGTCGCTTGATTTGTTTTTCAATTTGCGCAGTGAAGTTTGTTAATTGTTCGCCGTCTTTGAAAATTCCGTCATCGGTCATGCCGTATGATGCCATAATCGAATTCCTTGTGAGGTAATTGGAGTGATTGTTGAAATCACAGAGAGCGGGTATTCGACTGCTCCCCGTGGTGATTGTGGATTTGTGACGCACAACGGGCAGAACTTGCGCCCATTATGCCGTCGCTTGAAAATTCCTTCAGTGATCCGAGGAGAGTCTTTGCCTTCCAGCCACGTCCGGGAGAGAATCCATTCCCTCCCGTCGACGCGCAGGAAGTAAGTCAGGCATGATCCGTGTCCGCAAGCGTGCTCACGCAACCGCTCGATTAGGTTTTCCGTCGAGCCCAAATAGTGTTGTGCGTGATGTAAGGGATCGTCAAAATGAATCAAGTAGATCATGGTCGATTTGGACGGTTTGCGTGTTGTTTTGTCCACTGGTTAATATGGAATGCCATAATCCTCTTTGGCCTCGACTTGTCGTTGCTCTTGCATTGCCACGTCGTCTTGGTAGCATTCTTCGTGCATTGGCCCGTCCGAAAAAACCCGGAATACCTCGTCGTCTTCCGCGATTACTTCACCGCACCACTTGCAGATTTTTGCGTCATCTGCTCGCGACACAGCTTCGAGATTAATGTGCTGCCGAATGATTGCAAATTCGTTGTCGCTCAGAGATTCCACGAACGATTGAATCATGTCGACCGACGATGGCCAAAGTGCGATCTCATTGCAGTCGTTGATCCTGCTTTCGATCGTCATCACATTTCCAATTTTCATTCTTAAATTTGTCATAGATAGTGTCCTAGAAAGGGGTGTCCGGTTCGATTGTATCAGTTGTTTCCGCAGTATCTGTCGGCGCGGCAAGGAACAAGAAAAAATCAGGTTGCTTGCCTTCTTTTTTTTCGTTCGGAAAAATCAGTACTCTCATACCACCCATAAGTGGCATTCCGGCATCGATTGGACCGGAAAGCATTTGCTTTCCATTCTTGGTCACCCCCCGCCAGAGGGGGCAAAGTTTGAACATTTAGTTCTCCTCGTTTGAAAAAGTTTCCAATTGTCGAATCCAGAATCCGAGTTCGTTAATCCAACGGAAGATTTCGATTTTTTCAGCGGGGATATCCTGCCAGGAATATTTTCCATTCGGACAGCAAAAGTCCCGCATATCTTTTTGCAACGACCTAAGTTCCGCAACGATCTCGTTCATGCCGATAGTATATCAGCTCGTCTTATCGTGTCAAGAAAATCGTATATCTTGTATCTTGATCAACCATCGCTACTACCAGTAGTAGCCGCAGGGCCGGGATTCACTGCCGAAGCGAAGC
>MIBJ01000011.1 GCA_001829495.1 Spirochaetes bacterium RBG_16_49_21
GCTTCCGCTTTGAGAAACTATTATTATTTTTGTGGTTGATAGTCAATATTTTTTCTCCCGCCAATGGCATCACTGCTTACGGACCCGACGCGGGACATAATTCACCGCACCGTCAGGGCATTCTGTTTTTTTACTTGCATTTTTATCATAATCGGTTCATGATGCGGGACCATTAAAAATGTGCCGGCCGCACATACGAATCAATTTCAGCCGGTTTCCCGCGAAATAAAAGTGTCGTGCTTCATGAAAGATTAAAAAACCGCGAGGCATGCCATAAGTTGGGCCTTCCGCTGAATTCGCCCGCCAGGCGGCTTGCCGGCGATGACCGGAACGCTATTATTTACTTGTGATGCCGCAAAGAATGAAATAGTTTATAATTTGTATTGACAATGTATTTAAGACGAGGTACTTAAAGACTTGTGTATGTAGTGTTGCCAATCGTACGCTTAAATCAATTCAAAAAAATTTCGCCATGCGGATTATAAGGGCCCGATAAAGGAGGTAATTCGGCATGAATTTTTTGACAATATCGGAAATGCAGACCCGGTTCGCATCGGAGTGGGTTCTTATTGAAGACCCGGAGACAACCGAAACATTGGAAGTTAAAAGCGGCAAGGTTCTCTGGCACAGTAAAGACAGGGATGAAATATACCGCAAAGCGAGAGAATTAAAGCCTAAACATTCGGCTATAGCGTATACCGGCCGGGTGCCTGAGGAAATGGTTGTCGTTTTATGAGCCTTCCCTTTGATAAGAACGAAGGGCTGATTATTGTTCCAACGAGACTATGGGGCCCGGCGGGTGATGCCGTGGTGCGATTAGCGCGCTTTGATACGGGCGCTACCGGTTCCGTGGTTAGTTGGGGAAAGCCCATCCTATGAATACATTAACGGTAATGGTAGATAAAAAAATCCTTCCGGCTTTACATTTTATCCCAATCAGGTAATTTCGACTTACCAATTTTTTTTATTACTTTATCAAAATCAGAAAATATTTCATTTTTTGATTTTAATTTCAAATATTTACTAAAATATAAAGAGGTTTCCATTTCTTTAATTTCTTTAGTAAATGCATATAAAGCTAATTGATTAATAGAAACTCCTTGTTGATCAGCAACTTGTTCAATTTTATGTTTCAATTCTTTTGGCACTCTTATGGTTAAAACACTGGCCTTAGCTTTCATATTTCTTTCTCCACATTTTCACAAAATCAGTTGGGGTAATAATTGATAAATCCCCGAATTTTAACTCAGATTTTGTGGTAAAATCTTTTACATTATTAGTAATTAAAAAATCACAATTACTTACTAATGACAGTTCAATAAACATATTATCATCTTCATCATCCAGATTTGGCCTAAATAAGAAATATGGAGCATATGGCTTGCCGATATATGAAATAAATCTAAGGATATTTTCTATATCATTTTTATTCAAGTTAATATCTGATAAAGATTGAGGCCTTTTAAGAACTTCTTCATATTCATTAAATACATTAATTGATATGGCCAAAGATATTTTATTATTCCAAATTAATGAAAGAATATAAAATGAAGCCCCATTATTACTTCGTAGGGCTTGATATAGCACATTGGTATCAAGTACCACTAACATTGATATATGATAGCAAATATACTATCATTTGTCAAGTGAAGTTTAATGAAATTTTTTAGCCGGCAATTGCGTACAACTTTTCATCACCAAATGCCGGTTTCCGGTGATTACCAGGGACATCAGAGACCAGGAGAGACATCATAGTCAATGACCGGGAGAGGAGCACGACCCGCTGCCGCTTCGGTTAGCGAGGGGTTTAAACCCCTCGCTAACCGAAGCGGCCCAGCCGCTCACGACACAGCGCCGCCATCCGGCTTAAATCACGGTCGTCCGGGAAAAACCGGCTATACTTCTCGCAGGCGTCGAGGCATTCCTGAAACTGCGAGGTTTGGTAGTACATATTGATGAGCTCTTTTATTTTTATCAAATCGGTTTTCTCGAAATGATATTCCTGAATGTTCTTCGTCAATGGAAGGTTTATGGTGTCCTCCGTAAAAACCGCGAGCACGTACAGGTCGCAGTGCCAGACATACCGCGCGCCTAGTTTCGTGAAATCGTCGGCGTCCCAGCCTGATTTATGGAGCATGTAGGGGTTGAAATATTCCCTTTGGAGCTTATAGTAGATATTAGGCGTATTGATAAAAACAGTACGGGCACGGTTTCTGCATAAATTGAGGAATTTCAATCCCTCCGGCTTGGTGAAATGTTCGATAACATCGATTCCTAATATCAAATCGTAATATAAATTGTTGTTTGACAATATGTCGATCGCCTCTCCCACGAAGACCTGGTCATATACGTAACCATGCACTGGCGTAAGGTATTTTTCGTTTGCCTCGATGCCGTCCAGTTTGATTGACCATTTGTCGTAGCCTTTCTTTTCATCAGGCCTCAGGTCGAAATACTCGCGGATCAGTAGACCCCATTTGCCGAAGCCGACGCCGATGTCGAGGATAGACTTCGCGTTGATAAGCCTGATTGTTTCCAGGATGTCGAAAATGGAAATTAGATTGTTGCTGGGCATGGTCCTAGAATTTACATATTCATGATGATGTCAACCAGTTGCTCGGCGCCGTTTATGTCAAAGTGAAAAATTTTGCTTGTTTTTATCCTGACTGACTGGTCGCTGAAATTTACCTGCAACGGCTCGAATATCGCCTTTTTTTGAAAATAGACCGCTTCCCATACCTGGTTGTAGCCTGCGCCGCATACGATCAGATCAAAGGCGTTAAAATAATCAACAGCCGGAAACAGGTTCCTCCCGAACGTGGAAGTACGGATCACTTCATATTCATTATCGAGATATGCGTATTTTCCGAGAAATTTTTCGTATGTTTCAGGGCTCAAGCTGAAGCTGTACAGAGCGATTTTTTTGGAGCCGTCGAGACCGAGTCTTTTAAGTGCATCATTTTTACTCAGGATTTCGTCCCTGTTGCGGATTATGAGCGGGTTTATCTGCTCCATCGGAACGGCTGAATCAAAGGGCTCGATGGCGATTACGCGGTCATACTGGCCGCTGTCAAAGACCATCTCCCCTTCTGCAAGGGGTATCCTGAAATGGCTGTCGTAAGCCTGGTCGGAAAGGTATAACTTTTTGCACTTCAGTTCATTAATAAAATGATGCAGCATGAACCACTGATGGTTCACGAGAAGGATATCCGGGCTAAGCCTTTTCAGTGTCTTGAAAAGTATCGTTTTCTGATAATTCTTTAGAGAGAGATCCTTTTCATTTTCGATGTGGACCCTGATCTGATGAAAATCATCCGCCAGATGACCGAGCGTGGAGCTGTGTAGAATGGTGTATTTACACTGAATGCCTTTTCTCAACAAGGCATTTCCGATGGCAAGGCCGTGCACCAGCCTGCCGACGCCAGTCAATGCCCCAGTGTAGTAGACGACGCGCAGCATCAACACTGAGTGAAAAATCTGAACAGACCGACGGCATCCCCATTGCCGGAATTATTAAAAGAACCATAGGTAGTCCAGGCGTTAAAGGAAAGATCATTAAAAGATACTACCCTGTCAAAATCTGTGGGGGATGTTCCTTGATTGCTGTCCATGATGATAAATCCATCATTCCGAATGGCGATAAATCTGGTGGCGCCAAAAAACTGACCCGCACCCGTAGGGGTAGTGGTCCGCGTTCCATTGCTTGAGACAATAGTGAAAGCATTGTTTGAAAATGCTAATTGCAGGATTTGATTTCCTGCATTTCCAGCTACATTTGCGACATATATGTACTGTCCTTGTATCAGAATATCAAACACCATAGAGGGAGTGGCTGTTGAAGTAACGGTAAATGCTGATCCTATTTGCGCTGGGGGTGCACTATATGGATTATATTTTATCATTTGCGTTACTGTGCCGCCTCTGGCAACGATATAAAGCATACCTGCACTATCTACGTCTATACCCCACATTATATTAGTACCGAGGCTTGCGGGGTCTGGTAATAGCTGAGTATTTGTTCCATCAAGATTAGATTGGTACAATTCTGCGTTTGTAGCGAAATACACTACATTTCTGATTCTATCAACTGCTACAGTATTGACAGAGCTCACCGCGGCTCCGCCTGTATAAAAGCGGCTTGCAGAGCCTTGCAAAAAATTAGTCCCATTTATATTGTCAATTCTGATTATTCCGATAGTGCTGAAGTTGGCTATATATATTCTGCCGCGTGAATCAAAAGAAACATCATACGGTATGAAAGAACCGGATGACAAACCAAGCGACGTCACCGCTGTTTGCGTCAAAGAGGACCAGCCTGCACCACTCATATCACTAAACATTACAACGCGCCGGGTACTATTGTATGGTCCAGAAACAGCGAGCACATTATCCGGCGCCACAATCTTCGTCTCGTTCAGCCCCATAATCACCGGCACGCTCACCGTCTCTCCTTCCGGCAGGTTCGCCGCAGTCGTTCCCCTGAACGAAAGGGCTGCGCTCGGGTCGCCCGGCGCCACATTGGCGGTCACCTCGAACTGGCGCAGGTTGCCGGAAGGCACGCTGAGCGAAATCGTGCCGGCGCCTCCGAATGTCTGCTCCATCACGCCGAAATCAGATCCGGTGACGCGCACCAGGATCGAGCCGAACGCAGCGGGCGCGGTCTGGGCGATCGCTTCGGGAACGAAGAATCGCCGGATTCTGTTCCATATTGTATTGTCGTACGCACCGGAGTTTTCCGGCGGAAGGCCGATGTTCAGTATGACCGTTGTCTGCTTGAGCAGGGGGCTTAACCTGCTTTCGGAATCGGAGCAGGATATGATGCCCGATAATATGATAAAGACCGCAACGACGCCCTTAAGCGCTGTTTTTTTCATGGTTGTCACCCGAGATGGAATTTTTGAGGGATAATTGTTATTTCTATATTATAGATATAGAAGGGTTTAATTATATTCAAGAAATTATTTTATAAGCACTCTTAAAAATCAGACTTTTCTGAACAAAAACAATAGAAAATCTAATTTTTTCAATAATAATTCCTTAAAATTATTCATTATACAAAAAATTATTTTTAAATACTTCCCCCGCCGCCTCCGGCGGCGGGGGAAGTATTTCATCAATATTTTTGTTATGAAATTAGTTAAGGAAATAAAACTGAATTTTTTTATTGAAAATACAAACCTTCGAAAGTGGCCAAAGGGACAGGGGAGGATTATTGTAAAGCCTAAGTATCGTCAAGAGCCGCTTTTATCAACCACCTTCGGCGTAGTCGTAAAAATCAAATTCACCGCTGCCGGTATTGACTTGCCAGCCCGTACCATTGACATCCTGAATAAATATAAGTTGATTAGGATATGATTCCATTATTAATAGGCCGCTGTTTATGATTGCGGTAAAATGACCGGCATTATTCAGCGTTCCTATGCCCGTGTCAAGGCCATGGCCGACAAGGTCGATCGTATTGTTTTGACCTATCTGTAATTGTAATATGCGATAATTTTGATTTTCGCTGGGCGGGGATGGGTTCAGTGCAAATATAAAGGGGAATTTGACCTGAACGTCGTAGATGGTGCCGACATCACCTCCGGAAGTATACTGGCCTACAACTCTCTGTTCTGTTGGATCATATTTGTAAATTCCTTCAGTGGAGTCTGTGGATCTGGCGCCTGCTATGTAGAGCATGCCGTCTGATCCGACATCCATTCCATAGATGGAGTAGAGACTATCCGGATCCAGTGAAGACAACGATCCGTTGAGTGGTCCTTTCCATAATTGAGAATAACTCGAAGCATAGACAATATTGTTGTTCCGATCGACCGCTACTGCTATGGGAGTATATTCTCCCCCCAGACTGAAATACGTTAGATTACCGCCGTTCAATGAATCTACCCGGATAATACGATAATTAGAATCAGCAATGTATATTCTTCCTCTGGAATCAAAATCCAAATCATACGGCGACATAGTGGAGCTCAGTCCGAGACCATCTCCGTCTCTTGAGGTATATGGTCCAGTAATGCTGTTCAGTATAACAATGCGCTCATTGTTATAATCGGGTGCGATCAGCTTCGTCTCATTAAGCCCCATAATCACCGGCACGCTCACCGTCTCTCCAGCCGGAAGATTCGCCGCAGTCGTTCCCCGAAACGACAAGGCCGCGCTCGGGTCGCCCGGCGCCACAGTGGCGATCACCTCGAACTGCCGGAAACTTCCTGACGGCACGCTGAGCGATATCGTGCCGGAGGGCCCGAATGTCTGCTCCATCACGCCGAAGTCCGCTCCGGTGACGCGCACCAGGATCGAGCTGAAGGTAGCGGGCGCGGTCTGGGCGATTGCGTCGGGAACGAAGAAGCGCCGGATTTTGTTCCATATCGTATTGTCGTATGCGCTCGGGTTTTCCGGCGGAAGGCCGATGTTCAGTATGACCGTTGTCTGCCTGAGCAGGGGGCTTAACCTGCTTTCGGAATCGGAGCAGGATATGATGCCCGATAGTATGATAAAGACCGCAACGACGCCCTTAAGCGCTGTTTTTTTCATGGTTGTCACCCGAGATGGAATTTTTGAGGGATAATTGTTATTTCTATATTATAGATATAGAAAGGTTTAATTATATTCAACAAATTATTTTACTATTTTTCTAAAAATTTTGTAGCTTCCCAAAACCGGACTGAGAGCGTAAAGGTCAATTATTAAGTCCCCCACCGGGGTCGCTCTCGTCGCCGATGCTTTTTCGCACTTCCTGTGCGGCATCGGCACCTGAACATCCTGTTCAATGCCTCCTGTACTCAGCGAGAGCGAACAGGAGGTTCGCCTGCAAGCATGAGCCAGGATGGCTCAATCAAGCTTGCCATTGGGACATCCTGTCCGGCAGGATTTAGGGGGCCGAGAGGGGTGCAACTTATAAATTCATAATTATATCAACCAGTTGATCGGCCCCGTTCTCTTCAAAATGAAAAATTTTGCTCGCTTTTATCCTGACCGACTGGTCGCTGAATTGCATGGGCAAGGGCTCGAAAATCCCCTTTTTTTTAAAATAGACCGCCTCCCACACCTGGTTATATCCGCCGCCGCAAATCACCAGGTCAAAGGCGTTGAAGTAATCCACTGCCGGAAAAATGCCGTTTTTGTATGACGACGTCCGGATGACCTCATATTCATCGTCAAGATAGGAATATTTTTCCAAAAACCGGTCATACTGTTCGGGAGAAGCGCTGAAGCTATATAATGCGGCTTTTCTTTTGCCGCCGAGCCCGAGGCGCTTCATCGCGGTTTCCCTGGAGAGAATCTCATCCCGGTTTCGCAGTATCAGGGGATTAATTTTTTCCATCGGCACGCCGGTCTTGAAAGGCTCGATCGAAAATACCCGGTCGTATTGCTCATTCTTAAAAGCGATATCGCCGCCCGGCAGGGATAGTTTGAAATGGCTCTCGTACGCCTGGTCGGAGAGATATACCTTTTTGCATGGCATTTCCTGGCTGAAATGATACAGCATGTACCAGAGATGATTGACGAGCAGGATGTCCGGCTTGAGCCGGGACAGCGTCTTATAGAGGACCGACTTATGGAAGTTCTTTTCCGACAAATCTTCGGGCATTTCAATGGGGATCCAGAGATGATCGAAGTCGTCAGCGAGGTGCCCCATAGGGGAGGTATGAAGGATCGTGTAATCGCACCGGATATTTTTTCTCCTGAGCGCGTTGCCGATCGCCATTCCGTGAATGAGCCTGCCTACCCCGGTGAGGCCCGATGTGTAATACACGATCCGCACGTTCAGCAAACAGCCCAGAGCTTGAACTGGTTGATGAGGCTGCCGTGTGTGCCGAAGGGGGTCCAGTTGGCTCCGGATATGTCGCTTATGGAAATCAGTTGAGAGAGAGAAATGGTATTGGAATCCGCGATAATCAAAGCATCGTTTCTGATAGCCAGAAACCGTCGTGCCCCGTAAAAGATGCCCGGAGTTGCTGTAGTACCGAATGTGCCGTAATTTCCCTGAGGGATAAAGCTGTTATTCGAGTCCAATGAAAAGCGCAATATTTGATTGTTAGCCCCGCCGCCTAAATTGGCAACGTAAATATAGGGGGGAACCGTCATGACATCCCAGGGCGTATTTAAAGAAGCTGAAGTATATTGGCCGACAACGGTCTGGCCGGAACGTGAGCCGGCATTCGGATCATAAAGAATAATATAGGAGGGAGTTACTGTAGAGATGACCCCGGTACCGACGATCAACAACAGGCCGTTACTGTAAACATCGATCCCATAAATAGCAGTGATTGGAGCGAAATTTAACAGGGATTGCTCATTTGTTCCATCGAGACTATTCTTATATAATGCCCCGGAGCTTGCATAGTATAATATATTATTGGTTCTATCTACCGCGATCGTCTGTAGGCCTCCCGCGCCGAAGGCTGGCGTCGCATTTGTTCCATTCGAATTATCGGCTCGGATAACGCCGTTTGTCGAATTTAAGGAAATATATATTCTTCCCCGCGCGTCAAAGCTGACATCGGTTGGTTGTGTAACAGACGTACTGCCCAACGTGGCGCGCGCATTCCAATTTGCGCCAGTCATGCTGTCAATCGTCACGATACGGTTATTATAATAATCCGGCACCACGATCTTCGTCTCATTCAGCCCCATGAGCACCGGTATGCTCACGGTCTCTCCCGCGGGAAGGTTCGCCACTGCCGTTCCCCTGAACGAAAGAGCGGCGCTCGGGTCGCCCGATGCAATAGCTGCAATCACCTCGAACTGGCGGAAGTTCCCTGACGGCACGCTGAGCGACACGGTGCCGGAGGGCCCGAATGTCTGCTCCATCACGCCGAAGTCTGGTCCGCTGACGCGCACCAGGATTGAGCTGAAGCTCGCGGGCGCGGTCTGGGCGATCGCGTCAGGGACGAAAAAACGGCGAATTTTGTTCCCTAGCGAATTGTTATACGCAGACGGGTCTTCGGGCGGAAGGCCGATGCTCAGTATGACCGTGGCCTGATTGAGCAGGGGGCTCATCCTGCTTTCGGAATCGGAGCAGGATATGGGGCCGAGAGAAATAATGATAAAAAATCCTAATATAACAAGATATATTCTCTTTTTCATATTGTCACACGCTCTCCACGACTTAATCATTATAGTAAATTAATCATTATTTTTTTTTAAGCAAACTTTTTGTTGTAATTTCTGAAATTTTTGTTATTATAAAATAATGTTACGTGGAGGATCCCAGCTTAATAAAAATGCATTAATCAAGTTGGCAACTCCGCGGTGGATGGATGGGGAGTATTTTGGGAGTATTTTAAAATGAGGGAAATCGATAAAATATATGATTAATTTATGATTAATTTGATTAATTAAGGAAAAAAGTTTGCAATTAATTATAATTCATTATCTATATGATATACAAATCCTATTTTTTTAAGGAGACAAACATGAAAAGACGATATATCCCATTAACGTTTTTTTTAATAATGATCTTTTCTGCTGTTACCGTATCCGCCGAGATACGGGTCCTTTCAGTAAAGGGCACGGCCGCTTACAAGGAAGGCGGCCAGTGGATACCGCTCAAGGCGGGCGCCCTTCTTAAAGAAGGCGCAAAAGTGAGCACCGGGGTGCGGTCGAATGTTGAGATTAAGATCAACAGACACACCATGACGGTGCACCCCCTTACCATTGTGAAGATCAGCGAGAGCAGGGACGACGCTAAAAGCTCAACGACCCGTGTGGGCCTGCGGCGCGGCTCGGTCCGGACCATGGTAACCCGGGACGCCCGGATCAAGACCGTGTTCAAGGTCTCAACGCCGGTGGCCACATCGAGCGTGCGCGGAAGCGGACAGATCACGATATCCGGCCCTACCTTCGGCACGCGGGTTATCGTGCTGGCGCCTCCCGTGTTTGGGGAAGGCTTAAACAGCGGAATGAAAATCCTGTCCGGCGATCTTCAGCTCTTGCAGAAGCTTTCAAAGGGAAACCCGGAAAGCATCATGACCGGGGTGCAGGATTTTATTACCCAAACCCATTCCCTGTTCATCACCCTGGACGAGGAGAAAGCCTATGAGCTCTTCGGCGACGATTTTTTGGTCTACGAGCAGCCCAATAAGCGGAGTGAGGGCAGCGTGGGCGTTCCGGTACCGGTCACGATCTATCTGATCTGGCCGCAATGACGGCTGTTATTCCGATGCGGCGGATACCGCGGAGGCGCAATTTTTGGTGAAGCGACGGAATTGAGGATAGAATAACAACATTGAGGTGCACTTGGAGGGTATCCATGAAACATAATGCTCTACTGCTGACTTTTCTTTTTCTTTTCTCGTACGGGTCAGCGCAGGAAATCAATTTCATCAACGAGCTTTCGAGCAAAAAGACGGTCACCTTTGAGGACGGGGTGAAAATGTACCTGTACGCCCTGGGCAGGGCGCCGGCCGGGTTTGAAGCCAACGTCAAGACCCTGAAGGAGATGCAGCTTCTGAAAGCGGACAGGTACGATAAGGATAAGCCCCTCAGCCGCGGCATGCTGGCCCTGATGGTGGCGCGCCACCTGAAGCTCAAGGGCTCCCTCTTTTATCTGATGTTCGACACGGAGCGGTACGGACATCGCGCGTGCGTGGCTGAGAAGATCATGGACGTCAACACCAGCGAATGGGACACCATGACCGGCGACGAGCTTCTCGAGGTCATGGCGATAGTGTCGGAGCGGATGGAGGGTAAGCAATGAAACGGATGTCTGTTATAATATTGTTGATAATGGCGGTGACCGGCTCCGCCGTGCCCGCCCTGGCGGCGAAGCAGGAAGATAAGAGGGATGATCAATATTACCCTGAATTGCGGAACGACGAGGATATGCGGGTCATCCAATCAAAAAAGAACATGCTCTCGAGCGGCGTGCAGTACGGCGGCTGGATAACGCCCGTCATCATCTATCAGGAAATTCCCCAGTTTGAGCTGCTTCCCCCGATAGTCTCGGTTCCCTGGACGATTCCGTCCTATACATTCAAGGCAGATGAGCTTGCAACATCGGTGACCACCTCCCGCGTGTGGCTGAAAACCTATCTCTGGGACAACAGCTACCTGTATGTCAGGGGCAAGGATACGTATACCGCGGTCATCAGCCAGGCAAGCGTTTCAAAGGTGAAGGACAAAAACGTTCTTGACCTTGATATAGGCTACATAGCCATGGCGACCCCGCGCAGGGACGTCGACTTCACCGCGGGCAGAAAATATTTTCTTATCGGATCGGGACTGGTGCTTGACGGCAGGGGAGACGGCGCCGAATTCAATTATTATTCGAGGTACATCACTATCAAGGCCCTGGGGGCCTGGAGCGGGTGGCTCGTAAAGGACGACAATCCCTACGGCCTGAGCGACCGGGATATAGCGACCGGAGCGAAAAGGCTTTTCGCGGGCGGCAGGCTTTCCACCGAATGGTTCAACCAGACCCTGTATGTTTACGGCCTGGGACAGTTCGATTACGGCAAGGAGCGGTACGACAATAACAAGCGAACCATTTCGGCGCTGGGCGGGTATACGGACGGCTTTACCTACTACAGCCAGAAGACCCATTACAATTCGCAATATTACGGCGCCGGACTCGAAGGCGTGATCGTAAGCGGCCTGTCGTATTCAGGAGAATTCATCATGGAGCGCGGCAAAAGCTATTTGCCGGTCAACCTAATCCCGGGTCTTTACGGTTATAATATTTTGGAGAATATATTAGCGTATGCGGCCCAGCTCAAGCTGAACTATTACATCAATGTCCTCCTGAAGCCGGTTCTTGCCGCCCAGTACGCGTTCGGGTCCGGTGACGTGAACCGAACCGATTACCGGCTTCCCTACGGTAACGCCTGGGGCAAGGACCGGGGGTTTCTCTATTTCGGCACGTTCGTGGGCGGGTACGCCCTCAAGCCGTTCCTGGCCAACATGCACGTGATAGGCGGAAGCGTAAGTTTTTCGCCCTTTTCCTGGCTGAATGTATATTACGTGAAAAATATGACGCTGATAGCAAAGTACTGGTACTATATGAAGCACAGGGTTTTCTCGCCGATCAATTACGGGCTGGACGCAACGCGGCCTAACCGTGATATCGGGCACGGGATCGACCTGGCCCTGAGATGGCTCATTTTCTCCGATTTTTCATTTTTCCTCAATTATGGAGTATTCATTCCGGGCAAGGCATCCGGCTATTACCGTGATTATCTGTACGCCAGAACCACCTATTCCGGCACATCGTATCGGCATTTTATGATGGGAGGATTCAATATAAGCTTTTGAGGGCACAAGTGTGTAAGAAAGGGGGATGTGGGTTATAATTATTTTTCCTCTTTAATTTTAATAGTATTCCATTAAAAAAATATCTCTACAATCTCTTTTATCACCTTATCCCCTTTCTTACACATGGGGGTGCAGGCTGGAGATTTTCAAATGATTAAAAAATATCTCGAAAACATCAACAAATTCATCGAGCAGAACAGATACTCCGGAATAGCCATAGCTCTGGTGTTTTACGTGCTGGTGGCGCTGCTCTGTTTCACCCGCGTGTACGAGGTTTTTGAGTTGAAGCTCTACGACCTCAGGTTCGGCCTCCGGCCCTCCATTCAGGAATGGGAGCGCCTCTATTTCGTGGATATCGACGAGAACAGCCTTACCACCGTGGGACAGTTTCCCTGGCCGCGGAACATATACAGCGAGGGACTTAAGACGCTGAAGGATATCCATGCGTCGCAGGTTTGTTTTGATATCATGTTCCCCGACGCCTCGCCGAAAAGCATCGACTCCAAGGAATTGGACAAATTGGTGAAGAAGGCTGATGCAGGCGTTCGTATCAAACCGGCCGAGATAGAGACCGTAGGCATCAACAAGGACAGTATCTTCGCCGACGGCGTCAAGGAAATGGACCGGGTTATCCTCTCCTATACCTTCAGTGACGAGCCTCTGGCATACGACGTTCTGGAGCGCCAGAAAAAAGCATTTTTTGTAAAGGCGCGGGCGCGTTTTTTGGAAAAAGCTTCCGCTAAAGTACCGCCGGAGCGGATAAAAAAGCTCTCGGACCTTGAAGATTTAAAAATCGAGAGCATATCATATCCGATCCCCGAGCTCATGAACTTCGGCCACGCCTTCGGTTTTGTGAACCGGTACACCGACATAGACGGCACCATCCGGAAGGTACAGCTGGTACGGCTTTACCAGGGGCGTCTTTACTTCAACCTGGCGCTGATGATGCTCATGGACCTCTGCCGCGTACCCGTTGACCGGGTTGATGTGCTTCCCGGAGAGAGGATCGTTCTAAAAAAAGCGGTTCATCCGGTAACGCAGAATATTGAAGACATCGCCATTCCCATTGATAATCAGGGAATGATGTATGTCACCTGGGCAGGCTCCGGGCAGGGGAAGGGCGGACGAAGGGAAAAAACCTTTCACCTTGTTCCTTTTTACGCCCTTCTGGAATACGCGGAAAAGAAAGATTTTGTATCGGATAGATTCAATATTGAAGACAAGATTAAACAGGATGAATTGAATGACCTCAACGAACAGCTCGAAAATTTCACCAGGGAATACAACGCGGCCGGTCCCGCGTTTAAGAAGACTTTGAAGGACGGACTCGCGGAGATCGAGAAAAAAATCAGGAACGCAGGCGCTAATCCCTTTTTAAGCGATCTGGCCGAACAATTAAAAAGCGCGAGGCGGGAATATGACAAGTCCGGCACCGTTGAGCAAAAAAAGAAGGCGTGGGACAAAATAGCGCTGATAAAGAAGAAGATGAATCATACCAAACTGGGGTATCTGAAGAACTATGAGAATGAAATTGCTAAAGTACAAAAAGAATTGAAAAAGCATAATACCGCGGAGCTCAGGGACGATCTGAATAAACTCCGGTATACTTCCAAAGCTATGGATTTGGCGATACGCGTGGAAGACCTGAGAGACCGCTCCATCCTGGTGGGGCTTACCGCTACGGGCTCTCAGGACATAGGCGCTATCCCCCTGCATAATGAATACGCCCGGGTCGGGACCTATCACAATACGGTGAACACCATCATACAGAAGCAGTTCATCATCAGGGTCAACTGGCTCGTCAATCTGGCATTGATGCTGATCATCGCGCTGGCAATGGGATTTGCCGTACAGCGGTTTGACGCGAAGGAGTCGCTCGTCACCATACTGGCCACCTTTATTGTGCTGAATATGGCCATCATGTCCGCTTTTGCTTTATATAACGTTTGGCTGCAGCAGCTGGGCATTGTTCTGTCCATGCTCATGCCTTCCCTGGCTATTGTGAGCATCAAGTTCATGAAGGAGGAGAGCCAGAAGCGGTTCATCAAAAGCGCGTTTTCGTATTACCTGTCCCCCAGCGTCATAGACGAGATCATTAAGGAGCCGGAATCCCTTAAGCTGGGAGGGGAAGACCGGGAGATCACGATATTTTTTTCCGATATACAATCGTTCTCAACCATATCGGAAAAGCTTTCCGCCCAGGAGCTGGTCGAGCGTTTGAATGAATATTTCACGGAGATGACCGATATCATCCTCAATTACGGCGGCACTGTGGATAAATTCATCGGCGACGCGATCATGGCCTTTTACGGCGCCCCGGTCATGATGGCCGATCATCCCCTGAAGGCGTGCGTCGCCGCCATTGACATGAAGAAGCGGCTGCGCGAGCTGCAAGAACAGTGGCGCACGGCGGGACTCGTCGAGCTTCACGCCCGGATCGGGATCCACACGGGGAACGCCACTGTGGGAAACATGGGATCGCGCAACCGCATGGATTACACCACCATGGGAGACGCGGTCAACCTGGCGTCGCGGCTTGAGGGAGCGAACAAGTATTACAGCACCGGCGCCATGATGAGCGGGACCACGTACGAGAGGGCCAGGGATCATATAGACGTCCGGCATCTTGACGTCATCCGCGTGGTGGGCAAGAGCGAGCCGGTGTCGATCTACGAGCTGCTGGGGAAGAAGGGGGCCATACCCGATAAAATCTACGATATGCTTGAGAAATACGACCGGGGCAGGGAGTATTTTATAAACAGGGAGTGGAAGTCGGCGCGGCAGATGTTCAGGGAGGGGCTCAAGATCGTGCCGGACGACGGGCCGTGCCGTGTGTATATCGAGCGGTGCGAGAGCTATGTGAAGAATCCTCCCAAGAGGGGTTGGGACGGCGTGTACGTGTTGAAGGGGAAATGACCTCACCCCGGCTCCGGCAGCGCATAATAAGAAATAATTTACTTTACATATTTCATGCTCATTACCCATACTCGCCCTATTCTTTAAATATCCGGAGCTTGCAATGTTAAAAAAACTGAAAGAGCGCCAGGTGCATCTGCTGCTACTGGCCTTTTTGGCCGGGCTCTTTATCGGCATCAACGCTTCCTTTCTGTCGTCGGCTGCCGAGCCCGCCCATAAATATCTCGATTACTTCCACCGGGTCTACCAGCTTATCGTGACCGAATACGTGGACGAGTCCTCGCCCCGGGACATGTTTTACGGCGCCATCAGCGGCATGATGAACGCCCTCAATGATCCGTTTTCCCGGTTTCTTGACGAGAAGTCTTATGAAGAGCTGAAGGAGATGACGACCGGCAAATTCCTGGGCGTCGGAATTGAAATAACCATCCGGGACGGGCAGGTCATGGTCGTGTCCCCCATTGACGATTCGCCGGCCAAGAAGGCCGGGATCATGTCCGGAGACGTCATAACCAAAATCAATGACAAGCAGGCCAAGGGGATGAAGCTGGAAAAAATCGAGAAGATGATCCGCGGGCTGCCCAAGAGCAGCGTGAAGCTTCAGATCAAGCGGGAGGGATTCGACGAGCCTCTGGTGTTTGAAATGGAGCGCGCTCCGGTCAAAATCAACAGCGTTGAGTATGATATGATAGAGGGCGGAAATATCGGGTACCTGAGGATCAAGAATTTCGGATCAGAGACGACCCGGGACGCCGCCAAGGCCCTTAAATTTTTCAACAGCAGGGGAGCCGGCAGGATCGTCATCGACCTAAGGAACAATCCCGGCGGCCTTCTCTCCTCATCGATCGAGATTTCAGAGTTTTTCCTGGATAAGGGGAAAACGATAGTGTCGACCAGGGGAAAGGAGGGGAGCGGCAGAGTGCAGGTTTTCAAATCCCAAAACAATCAGCTGTACAAGCACGAACTGATCGTGCTGGTCAACAACGGCACGGCGTCCGCGGCCGAGATACTCTCCGCTGCGGTCAGGGACAACGGCAGGGGCAAGCTCCTGGGGGTTACGACATTCGGCAAGGGTTCGGTTCAGAAATCGTTCAACCTGGACGACAACATCGGCGTCGCCATTACGGTCGCCAAGTATTACACGCCATCGGGCGAGCTGATACATAAAAAGGGGATCAAGCCTGATTATATCGTTCCTTCTGAAAAGCTGTCCGCCGCTGATTTGAGGAATCTTAAAATCGTGCGGGAAAAAAAGCTTGTGGAGGAATTTGCAACAAGGGATATTAATTATACCCCGCAGACCAGGGAATCGTTTCAACAGCAATTGAAAAAGAACGGCGTCTCCCTGTCCGCCAAAACAGCGGACTTCGTTTTAAGAGACTGGATTTACCGGTTTAAGAAACGGCCGCTCTATGACCTGGAGTTTGATACGCAGCTCAATGAAGCGATCAGGCATTTGGGGAAATGATCCATTCCTTCTCACTGCCCATTTCCCATATCTCATTCTCTCATGTCTCGCTGCTTCGACCTCACCCCCCTGCCCCCCTCTCCTCAATAAGAGAGGGGGGAGTAGATACTACTTGCTTTATTGTTTCTCGTACAGCTTCAGGATCATTTAAGACTTCACCATTGCTGAACCGCAGTTCTTTCAAACCTCTACGTTTGAATATTTCACCCCTTTCCTTATCAATTACCATTTGCTCCTTTTCTTTATGTATAGGGCCGTCTATCTCTATTACCAGACCGGCTTCATTGCAGAAGAAGTCCACGATAAAACCGTCTATTATCTGCTGACGCCTGAATTTCAGATTGCATAGCTTCCTGTTTCTGACCAGGCACCAGAAGGCTCTTTCTGCCTCTGTCATGCCTTTCCTGAAGTCCCTTGCAAGCCTGACTTTTACGTCAGTAATTTTTTGATCTTGCACAATTCTTTTCATTTTCATAGTCCTTGATATTTAAATGATTTCATTGTATGTTAATGGTTATACGTTTAATATTCTGCAATAAGCCATAATTTTTCTACCCCCCTCTCTTTGAGGAGAGGGGGGGCAGGGGGGTGAGGTCCGATAGACCAATATCAGGTCTATTAATAAAAATAAATTTTCGAGAGACAAAAAAAGCCTTTCGCGGATCTATCATTATAGAAGGCCGGATGACCGGTGGTACTTCATCGCCAAGGAGGCAATAACCATGGCTTTAAAAGGATATAAGGGAATTGGAATGGAAGGCTTTATCGCCCGCTGGTATGATAAAAATGCCCGGGAGCATAGTATGGAGCAATATAAAATATGGGCGCAAAAACTGGCGGCACGAATATCAAAAGGCAATAAGATACTCGAGGTTGCTCCCGGCCCCGGCTATCTGTCGATCGAGCTGGCAAAGCGGGGTTTCTTAAAAATCTCCGGATTGGACATCAGTGAAACATTTGTAGAAATCGCCGGAGAAAACGCGAAAAAGGCGAAGGTGCAAATCAATTTTATGCACGGCGACGCATCGAATATGCCGTTTGAAGATGGGACGTTTGACAATATCATCTGTACAGCCGCGTTTAAAAATTTCAAGGAGCCGGCGAACGCAATACATGAAATGTACCGGGTCTTAACCCTTCACGGCGTCGCGTGGATCGGCGATATGCGTTATGATGCTTCCGCCGAAGAAATAAATGAGTATGTAGATACGGTCATGAAGGCGAAGGGTTTTAATGCGTTTATCATGAAATCGATCTTCAAGTCTTTTTTGCGGAAAAGGGCGTATACGAGGGAGCAATTTGTTGAATTTATTTCGGAGACACGATTCCGGGATTATGAAATTCAAGAGGTACCGGTAGGATTTGAGATTTTTTTAATAAAATAAATAATTCTTGATTAATTTTTGCTTTTCCCGAATTTTCCGGGTTAGGCATTTCTCGTTATGAAATCTTCAGTTATCGGGTTGGGCCTTGAAAGCTCCTGTGATGAGACGGCGGTTGCCGTTGTCGAGGACGGCAGGTTGATCCGGTCGAATATCATCTCGAGCCAGATCGATCTTCATCGTGAATACTACGGGGTCGTTCCGGAGATAGCCTCCCGCGCCCATCTGGAGGCTATCAACCCGCTCATAGATCGGGCCCTTGACGCTGCGGGAGTCGGCTTCGGCGATCTTGATTACGTGGCAGCCACAAACAGGCCGGGGCTCGTAGGCTCTCTCCTCATCGCGCTCCAATCGGCAAAGGTCATATCATACGCCATGGACATACCGCTCATGGCAGTAAACCACCTGGAGGCGCACCTGTACACCCCGTTTCTTGAGGGGAACGAGCTTGCCTACCCCTTTATCGGCCTCCTTGTTTCCGGCGGGAACACCGCGCTCTATCATGTGCGCGGAACCGGCGACATGGAGCTGATCGGACGGACCGCCGACGATGCCGCGGGAGAGGCGTTCGATAAAATAGCCAAATATATGGATCTCGGGTATCCGGGGGGACCGGTTATAGAGCGGCTGGCGAGAAGTGCAGCGCGGGGGGGTGTGCTTTTCCCTAAGATACTTCCCGATCCGGGTGATTTCCGGTTTTCCTACAGCGGCATAAAGACCGCGGTGATCAACCATCTAAAAAAGCATCCGGACGCCGTGCGGGCGGAGGTCGCGTACGGCTTCCAGGAGCGGGTGCTCGAAATTATGGTGCGGAGGATTTTTGCCGCCGCCCGTGAGCGGGAGGTGCGCCGGATGGTGGTCGCCGGCGGAGTCGCGGCCAACGGCAGGTTGCGCGAGCTTCTGGCAGAAGAAAAGAGGCCGGACGAGACGGTTATCATGCCGTCCCCGGCCCTATGCACGGATAATGCAGCCATGGTTGCCGGGATCGGATATCATTATTTTCTTACGGGACGATCGGATGACCGCTCTGTCGACGTACACGCCCGCGTATAATTTTACTTGATTTAATTGCCGGGAGCGTCTAGCATTTGATCGGGTCGGTGCGCTGTACAATCGCTTTTTGCGTAACTATTCAGCCATTGAGAAAATTCTCGCAAAGGCGACCTCACCCCCCGGCCCCCTCTCCCCATTGGAGAGGGGGAGGTAGCGAGAGGAAGCTAGTTTAGCGGAAACCCTCTCCTTTCTTCCAGGCTTAAATAGGAGAGGGTGCGCGGAGCGCGGGTGAGGTCAGAGAAAGATTTCTTAGCGACTCTGCGAGAGATGATTAAATGGTTGAATAGTTGCCTTTTTGTTAAGGAATGAGAGGAGCTCGAAATGGCCGATAAGAACGGCAATTATGATAACCTGATTGACGCATATCTTGAAATTGAAGCGGATCCCGCGTTCTCCGGAAAAATAACGGACCAATTCATGAAGCTTTTAAGCGGCTATTTTTTCGAGAAAGAAAAGAGCGCGAGCAGGAACATGGAGCTTGTTATAAACAACCTCGCCCTCCCCCGGTTCATCTCAGAGGCCCGCACGATTTTCGATATCGATAGGGAAGAGCTAAGGAAATATGTCACGGGCGGTTCGATCAACGACTCGCTCGCGGGCAGGATAATGCTTTCGCAGCACTATTTAAAGGCGTTTTACCCGCATCATGCCCCCTCATTCGGCAAGCTTCCCGAGGACGTCCGTTTTGAGCTCATGGATTTAATCAAGGAAAAAAACGAGGCGATCCTGTCGGCATTCGAGAAGATGCTGGTCGACCGTACGGCCGATAAACAGAGAAAGATATTGACCCTTGTCGCGCTGATATTGAAGAACGTCCATCTTAAAACCGGCGCTCCTTTCAACAAGCTGCCCAAGCCGGCGAATGAGATATTACGGTCGATTTTCCATAACACCGATGACGTCTTTGCCGCGACCCAGAAGCAGATTGCCGACCTGCTCGATGATTCAAAAATCAAGCAGCTTATTAAGATATTTTTCACGGTAAAGCAGTTCAAGGAGATTACCGAAATCGCCATGCTGTTCAAGGAGGAGCTCGAAAGATACCGGAAACGGACCGCCAGCGCCAGGGGTTAGCCGCCCGGAACACGCCATGAATTTTATAGAAGAAAAAACGCCGCAGGGATATCTTATAAAGATCATTTTCGACAAGTGGCAGTATCTTGCCTTTGATAAGCGGGGAAAGTCAATCTACGTCGACAAGGATCGGAAAAGCCTTCTCCATCCCGTGCCGGTCATAATATTCGTGGGCACGACATTCACCGTCATCAGTGAGGTTCATAAAGAATACCGGATGCTCAAGATTCGGGACGGCGTTATCGTCGTCCCGTATCTTGATTTGAAAGATAATAAGACAAAATACATTTTTCTCCAGACCGACAGGGGGTTTGACGCCATTCCGGTCCGTATGATGCCCGCCGCGAATGTTCCCCAGATGGTACGGGAAATAGACACGGGTATTCGTCCCGATTACGTGGTCGTCGACGACGGCGTCACTCCCAATGACGTTATCATCATAAAGAACCGGTATAAGGTGGAGGAGATCATATACAGCGATCTTGCCAATAATCAATTCCTGGCCGAGCGGCTGCGGATACCGGAAACGGAGCGGGCCGTCAATATAAACGTGCCTTCAACGAATCCCGTTTTTCTGGCGCGGGTGCATTTACGAAGCATGGAGCTTTCAAAGATCAACCAGCTTCTGCTTGATTTTGAGATAACCGCCCT
>MIBJ01000012.1 GCA_001829495.1 Spirochaetes bacterium RBG_16_49_21
GCCGGCCACCACTACCCCGGACGATTATAACAAAATCACCGGCATAGAATTCGCGGTATCGATCGCGCTTATCATGATCGCCCAGATCGTGGCAACATCTAAATTCGCCTCACGCGCGGACGTGGTGTCCGCGATGGAGAATATTATAAATATTTTTAATTCTGTCGTGGCACAGATTGAGGAATCCCAAGACGCCTTTTCAGGGCATGATATTGATTTTCAATATTTTAGCCAGATACCGACGTACAGCGCGCTTATCGGCCTTTATTCCGAAGCTATGAATTATTTGATATTGCAGTTTTATAATCTCAAAATTGAAAAAACGATAATCCTAAAAGTGCCACGCAGTCCCATCGAAATATGCTGCACGGAATACGGCGGCCTCGGCGAATCAGATGAACTGTATTCATTGCTACTTGAATCGAATTCGCTTCATGGGAACGATATCTTACTTTTGCCGGCCGGTCGATCGGTGAAAATTTATATATAGGCATCATACCCTCCTTGATGCAGGGGTTGTCAGTTCCTCTGGCCCCGGTAGAATGGTTTGTGATTTTGCCGGGGCTTTTTTTTGCTCAAAAATCGATTATCATGTAACGTGTAACGATTATCGATAGTTATTTTTTAGGCAAAAAATTTTTTGGCAGGAGTTTATTTTTCATCCCATACCGGGCGAGGTTGGCCAAAAATTCCTGTACTGTGGTATCGTTTTCGATGCAGAACATTTTTAATGCCTTCATTTCGTTCGGCGGTAATCTTAATGTCGTCTTGGCCATTTCTTCTGTTTTCATAAATCAAACCCTTGCAAATAATCTTGATATCGATAATCGATAATCAATAATCAATAATCTTTGTCAAGTCTATTTTCTGCTTGACGGCATGACGACATGACACTATATTGATATTTTAAAATATAATCATCCAAAGGAGGTAGTATCATGCAAAAGCAAATAGATACGGATCGCGCTTCCGAAGTGCTGCACAAGCTTAAAGCCGTCGGAAACACGATGGCCAGTGCCGATGGGCTGGACCAGAACGATCTGAATTGGCTTGGATTGTTAATTTCCGAAACGGCAGAAAACGGATCAAAGGCTCTTGGCAGCAGCCAGGAAGCGGAATAACACCACAGCCCGCCCGGTCCGCCTCTATGGTGCCAGGCAATTCTAAATTAGGGGGTGAATTGTAATGACAGACATTATTCGGAAAATTCATGTCGCAGACGAACGGCTGGGCATGATCGAAAGTATAGGGGCCTGTTTGGTTGCCGGCAATCAGACGGTAACCAACGATCAGGTTTCATCCATTGGCGCATTGATTCAAGAGTTAGCAGAAGGTGTCAGAGATTTATTAGAATCTAAGATCGACGAATAACACCGACAGCGCCCCCCGGCCGCCTCTGGACCGGGAGGGCACCACTTAAAGGGGGTTAGTTATGAAAGACAATCAAAATTTACCTGTACCATCTGATTACAATAATAATGGCCCAAAAAGTAAAAGGGGGTTAACGGGTTTTACGTGTTGGATACCGATTGAAACAAACAAGGGGTTTCGTCAATATTGCCGCGATCGCGGACTTTTGTTGCATTGGGTCATGGGCCGCGTCGTGGATGCAGTCGTCAGGGGTGAACTTGACGACTTAATTTACACGCCTTCCGCCTTTAAGAAGCCGAGTACCGCAGATTACTACGAACTGAAGAAAGCAACCCGGCGTCTGCCATGACAGCCGAAATCGAGAAATTTATCAAGTATCTATCGAACGAGAAAAATGCTGCAACCAATACGCAGGTATCCTACCGGCGCACGTTGCAGCAGTTTTTCCTTTTCCTGTGCTCCGATGAACGCAAGGACTATGGGGTGCGGATCGGCGTCAAAAACGGCGATATACCCATCGCCCGGGTCACGCGCGACCATATCACCGCCTTTATAGAATATTCACACGATAACAAATTGAAGGCCGGGACCATCGAAAGCCGGATAGCGACGTTAAAGTCATTCTTTAAATTCCTTAACAACCGAGACTTTATCCTCTCGAATCCAGCCAGCAAAATCGGATTTCCAAAACGGGGAACACGGCTCCCGAAATTCCTTCACCTTAATCAAATCGAACTCATACTGGACTTTAAACTGGAAAAATTCATTGATTACCGGGACAGGGCGATTCTGGAGGCGTTCTATTCGACCGGGTGCCGCGTGTCCGAGCTCTGCGACGCCGATGTCACGGACTTGGATTTTACCAATAATCGCCTGAAGGTGATGGGCAAAGGCTCAGAGGAGCGGATCGTATTTTTGACCGATGGGGCCGCCTCATTTATTCAGACATACCTGGAGGCACGGAAGGGAAAATTCGGGATAGTGACCGCACCCCTTTTTGTGAATAACCGAGGCACCCGGATTACTTCTCGCGGGGTATATCGAATCGTGGTAGACCGGGCGCGCGCGGCGGGTTTTTCCGGGGTTTCCCCGCACGTATTCCGGCATTCCTTTGCAACCAGCATGATGGACGGCGGGGCGGACATTCGGGCTGTACAGGAGATGCTGGGGCATAAAAATTTATCGACAACTCAAATTTACACCCATGTGAGTAAGGAACGGCTGAAAAAGGTTTTTGATGATCATCACCCGCACGCGCATGTCGTGACTAAGGTATGAGCGCCGCGGGTGATGCCAACTCTCCGCACGCCCGCGCGAGTTGTGACTGCCTATTCGTAACCCCTGGAGGGGCCAGGCTTTCCCCGGTGCTTTCCGCTAACCGGGCCCCATGTTCCCTGATATGTCCGGGCTCTGTAAAACCCCGTACAGGGGCAATGGTGCAGGGATTTCCGCCCTTACCGATCGCTTTCCGCAAAAAATTCCAGCTTTAAATTTTCAGCGAGGCACTGGACCGCCTGGGCAAATATCAAAGTATCATAAAATTCAATTCGCAGTTTATTCTTTTCGATCGTCGCCATTCGCGGCGGCATCACGTTTTCATCCGGGGAGCGGGGACCGGGTTTTCGCCTGGGTATATCGGGGAGAATCATGGCTGGATTATGTCACATAAAACTTCCGGGCGTCAAGTGGATTTTGTTCGTAATTCGTATTATTGCATATTCTCAAATTTACAACTAAATTTTGTTGACAATCCGACATAATACCGATATTGTGGGGCAGATGGATGATATCAAGAAAATGATCGAGCAGGCTCGAAAGGCCGGCAAGCGGCCCGCGTTCAGTTATGACCGCGTGTCCACCCAGGAACAGGCAGACACAGGATCGTCCCTGCAATACCAGGCCGACGCCGGGCAGCGATATGCGGACGCAAACGGGCTTTTTATAGTCCACCACTTCAGCGCAGCGGAAAGCGGCTTCAAAGAAGGGCGAAAGGAATTCAACGATATGTTGACCCTTTCCGAAAAGCACGGAATTAATGACCTGATATTCAAGAACGCCGACAGGCTCGGGCGGAATCAAATCGATCACCAGCGCCTAAAAAAATATCGAAAAGAAAAGGAATATGTAATTCATTTTTATGAATCGGCAACAGTGCTTGATAAGGACAGCACCGCAGAGCATGAGCTCTTTTCTCATAACATGGCCGGGTTTGCGGAATATTGGAGCAACAAGATAAGCCAAGGCGTCAAGGCTGCAAATAAATACAAAGCCCAGCGCGGCACCCCTGCAGGCCGTCCGCCCTTTGGATATGTATTCGACTATGAAGAAAAGCTATTCAAAATAGATCCTGAAAAGAAAAAGATTCTCCACAAGATATTCAAGGAATATGATTATAACGGACTTTCAATTCAAGCGATATGCGATAAATTAAACGCCGCAGGTCACACCAGCCCGAGAGGCCGGAAGTGGCAAAAGGCCCACTTGCATTATATCCTTTCAAATTCTATCTATGCAGGCTATTTTTTCGACAAGGACGGGAAAGAACACAACGCAAACCATGAAGCGTATTTCACCCGCGCACAGTTTGAAGAACGTCAATATAAAATGAGGAAATCATTCAGGGGGACCAGGAAACGTGATACGAACTATCTATTTTCAGGGCTCCTTCGGTATGAAAAGACCGGGCGTATGCTCACAGGCGAAATGCACAAGGGACACGTCTACTATGGGCATAGAAACCCGAATGTAATGTTTAGTCAAATGCAAATAATTATTTCTATTATTGCAGCCATAACGCAACTTCAGGCATGGGGCAAAGAGCGGAAAAATAAATTTGATAACGATGTATCTGGAAATATAAGGCGAATTATTGACGAAATCACGACAGACAAAAGACCCATGAAGAAATCATTGGAGCAGAGAATTGGAAATTTAAAAGCAGAGGAAAAACGTCTGCTCAAATTATTTTCTCAAAATGCAATTTCAAAAGATAGTTTGCTTGAATCCATTGAGGAAATCAAAGGGGAGCGTAACGAGTGCGAGGATAAGCTCCGAAAAATTGACAATTATGATTTTACACGGGCGGATGAGTTTAAGAAAAACGTAAATGTATTTTTTGAAACTAACTATACAGCAGAAGAAAACATTGCGTCAATACGCGAAATAGTAGATCACATTATTATCCCTGAATACGTAAAAGATCATGTCGCTTATGATGATAAAGGGATAATTGATGAATTAGATAATAATAGCGGCCCGGGTGAGCCGCTATCAATTGAAAAAACGGCAGATGTCGTTAAACCATTCGCCGCGAAGATAGTCTTCAAGCGTCAATACCGCCCGCTATTCGACTACATTACAGAGGTTCGTAACCGTAAAGTTATGCTCCCCGAACTTACCGAATTACGAACCATTTTAATTGAAACTCTGGCGGAAATGGCAGGGTAGTATCAAGAAATCGAAAAAAATTATGAGACATAACGTATTCTTGTTGACAGAAACGAAATACTGTGATTTATGGAAACAGTCAAGTTGAAGTAACGCGACACAACATATAGAATTCACAGGGCTCTTAAAGGGGGTAGTTTTACGCGGGGGCACTCACTGAGTGAAACCGCGTGACTATTTGATTTATGAGCCCTTTTTGTTTTTGTATTCAAATATGAATCAATGGAGGCAACTTATATGAATCAGCGGAAAAGTAAAAATCAGTACGCTTGGCGGTCAATTCGGGTTTACAGCGAAAACGACTTCACCACTTTTTCTGAAATCTGCAAAAACGAATGCTCAAACGTCCATGCCGAATTGAATAGATACGTTAAGCAGACTGTCAAGGCTGGCACCTTGGGGCGACTTGCTGCAAATTCCATGTAGGCTTTAAAAACCAAACGCCCGGGCAGCAACCCGAGCGTCAAAAAAAATATATCAGAGGTCTTAATGAACATAATTATAGAGGAAAGCGAACGCACATGTCAAGCAGCTTTTTCCGGTCCGACGGCGGCAGAACTGGAACCGCCCTATCCGTCAAATATTCAAATCTTAATGGATGAGATCATGAACGAATCTTTGACACAACTGATCGAGCATTTTTTCCCGGAGGCAGTGCCCACCCTTTGCGGCATCTACCACCTTCCGGAATCAAAAGTACAGATTTTTCCGGATGGCCAATGTCACGATTTTAGAGATTCATCCTATTCCTCTTTTGAGGTATTTCTCGCCTTTGAAAAAAGAATTTCGGTCCATGAGGCCAGGGTTGAAATCTGTGATTTTCTCGCAGAGAATGGCGACGAGGACGCCGTAAATTTGCTCTGGCACTTCCGGCAGATAACCAATGATCGTAAATGTGCGATAGAGGAAGGCCTCCCCAAAGCCCCGGCACTACGTCGCTATACGAATAATGGATATCACTTTTTAACGGTAAAATGTCCATATTGTGATTCAGAAGAAACCCACGGAGATTACCCCCTTGAAATTCGCGTCAGTCATTGCACACGCTTATGGAATGACGACTTCCCGGTGGGCGGAAGCTATGTCATGGAGGATCTACCATGTTGCGCGAAATGACTGAAAAAATGAAATTAAATCGCGCCTTGCTCCGCGGCGAGGCGCCGGAGGACTGCGTTTTAGAACCTGATGGATATGTCCACGTTTCAGACGACTATGAGGTGGGCACCCCTGAATGGTACGAAGCTGACCGAAAATTACGGACAATGGAAGGCTGGCCGGCGGATGAAATCGCGGCGCATCAACTCAGGTTACGAAACGATATGAAAGAAATGAAACGACTGGATAGAATCGTGCTGGATGCCAACGACCCCGATGTGGTCAGGGTAGTTAAAGGTTTTTGGGAAGGGATACAGCGATGCAATAATCCAGCCAGGATTTTCACATGGGGCGGCAAGGTGGTGCGGCTCATAAAAATCGACGGCATCACGACAATCGACTATCTTAACGAAAACAGCCTACAGCTTGAATCGGCTGAATCAACCCTTTGGATTACCCGCAAACAGAACGAAGAAAAACCGGCACGTCCGCCGGTAAAAATCGTAAAATTGGCACTCGCTGCCGAACATATCCCCTTGCCTCCTTTGAAACGAATCACGCGCACTCCCATTTTCACTAAATCCGGGAAACTCCTTACAAAGCCAGGGTATGACGCGGAATCAGGCGTCTACTATGCGCCCGATAATCTGAAAATTAAACCCATTCCCAAAAATCCCACAGACGAACAGGTGGAGGAGGCAAAATCAATTATCGCTGATATGTTGTATAATATGCCTTATGAAACACCGGCAGATAGAGGCAGTGCCTACGCTGCATTGTTCACACCCTTTGTCCGTGATATGACACCCGGACCGGTGCCAGGTCTACTGAATAGCGCGCCAGGGCCAGGAACAGGGAAAGACCTCCATGCGTTTTGCATTACCTACCCGGCGGTAGGCGATAGCGTGGTTGTTTTGTCACCCTCGGAAAATGACGAAGAAATCCGAAAGCGCCTAACCTCGGCCCTGCTCCAAAACTCGGCTTTCATAATAATCGGCAACGTCAGCGATATATCGAGTCCGCAATATGCCCACTATATGACCGCGACAACCTGGGAGGACAGACACCTCGGTTTGAACGAGATGATAATCGTCCCGGCGTCAGCCATGCTTATATTTACCGCCAATAATCCGACGGTATCAACGGAAAACGCGCGGCGTTTCATACAAAGCCGCCTTGATGCGAAGATGGAGAAACCCTGGACCCGAGACATCAGCAACTTTAAAATTCCTAACCTTTGGGAATGGGTACGCAAAAACAGAGCTCAGGTCATTGAATCGGTCTTGATTCTAACGCAATCATGGATTGCGGCCGGCGCGCCCATCACCAAATGTAAACCGTTCGGTAATTATGAAACATGGACCCGCGTACACGGTAGCATTTTGGCCCATATCGGTATTAAGGGTTTTCTTGATAATGTCCTCGACCTTTACGAAAAATCAGACATCGAGAGCGCAGCTATCAAGGAATTTATATATCAGTGGTGGGAAACTCATTCCGACGATAAAGTGCAATCAAAGACCTTATTCTCAATAGCTCAAAAAATAGACGGACTTTCGCTCAAAGGAAACACAGCGGAAAGCCAGGCCCGCTCCTTTGCCTATTTCCTGCCCAAACAAAAAGGCCGGATATTCACATTTGAAGAAAAAAAGGGAGAAAAAGTCATTTCATTTACGTTGCGCGTTATGGATGCGGGAAAATACAAGCATTCGTCACTTTGGAAGCTGGAAGATCCCAACAAATCCAACAGGGAAAAGCCGAAAGAAACACTCTTTAACAACTCAAAGGAGGCTGCATCATGGGAATAACGGTGCATAGGGTGCATAGAAGACCTAGTTTTTACCCTACCAGATTTTTTTTGATACTTTTATTCTTAAATAATAAGGATATAAAGGAGAAATAGTATAAAATGAAAAACTGTATGGGCTGGAATCTATGCACTCTATGCACCCTATGCACCAAACGGAGGGCATTATGATAATCACAACCATAAATCCGGTCCACGTGGATCACTTTCCACCCCCTTCAGGCCGTATCTGTCCACAAAAGACAGATAGAGAGCCTGCACACGGGGACATTATCAATGCCATACCCGAGGACGCATTGCGCTGTTATCTATTGCGTTTCAATAAGGTTCGATTGTATTTATATTTACAAGGTACTGCGACAACTATGACGTTTTTAACGCGCTAAAATCGCGAAGCCCGCGCGGGCGCAAGTCGAAAGTTTTTTTCAAGTCAACGATGTTGCATAATGAGGTCTAGGTTATGTTAAATAATGAAATTCCCGTCCTGGTTAAGAGGTCGCTTTTTGCACAGATGGCCCGTGTTGACAAATCCGCGATCACGCGAGCAGTGCAAAATGGGCTTTTGTTCCCCGATACGTCGGGGTTGCTGGATATTCGGCACCCCATGAATGAAGACTATATCCTGAGGCATGGTGGAACTTTAAATTTCTCATCCCCCTTGCCACAATTCGAGCCTTTTGACCCCGATTTTTCAATCTTATGGTTATTAATTGATGAGGGCAAATATTATAAACCCGTTGCCGTTTTTGAATGGGATTCCGGCCAAGATATGGCGGCGCGACAAATCATTTTTCCGAATGAGAATGCCGTTACACTCGTTATTTGCGATGAAATAGTAAAATCCGTTGAAATCGGCTTCGGTGAAAACAAAAAAATCTACACACCTTATTATGCAACCAGCAATCAGATAATGGCTTTGCCGAAAAAACCAAATAAGCAACAAGCGCCCTCTCTGGGGCTTGAATAATAATTCAGGAGAAATCAAAATGAACATTATCGAATCAATTGAAAATTTCATCTATTTACGTGACCAGACTAAAAACCTCATCAAGGAAGTCGACGAATGCGAGGCTCAAGATTTGGAGCTTTTGCGCCGCGTCGACGATGTTCTCCGATACCTTGGGACAGACTTTGGCGTGGGTCAGCAACAGTTAAATTTGATGAAAAGCATTTATTGGCGTGAGGCTGCAGATGCGGCTCTTGCGCGCAGCGACAACGATGCTTATCTGATCGCTATGGCTGAATATAAAACCTTCAATGCGAAACTCAAGGAAAATCAAGTTGAACTTGAAGCCATGAAAAAAGCGCGAGAAAAATTGAATGTTCTCTGGGAAGAAGCCACTAAGCCAAAATCTGGTGTTTGCCCAGCATGCGGCGCTCAGTGCGGAGGTAGATAAATGGAAAAAATGACGACACAAGAACTACAGGTCCGTATTGGCATCCTTGCCGCTAAGCTCGCTAATCAAAGCAGCATCCTTTATAAAATCCAGATATGTAATCGCGACTTTGGAAGGGCCCGCGCCACAAAAAACGTCGATTGGGAAATTCGGGTTAGAACGGAGCTGCGTGACTTGCGAGGCCGACAAGCTCAATATAATAGGGAAGCCAAAGAATATCATCACCTTAAAAAATTATTGGATCAGCAGACGGTGTTCGGCACGCCCGGCTATACTGGCCCGGTTTTCGACGAGACTGAAAAGGAGGCGAACCAATGAACGCGCATAAAAAATTAACCGAGGCAAAAAATCATCTCGATGGTTTGCTAGTGATTGCAAATGCCGGAGTGATGCCATTTTCACGATATCAAAACGAAATTTATACAGCGAAGGACGCATATTATAACGCTCGTATCGAAATGTTAGATTTCCAGATCGAGGAGTTAACGAGGGCGAAGGTGTCAATAACTCGCGCATATCGGTTGGAAAAGGAGGGTAGAAAGAATGTCACAGCATCAGCAACGCATTAAGGAGCTTCAAGACCAAATCGCCAAGCTCCGCGCAGATATAAGGCAGGCAAAAGCCAAAGGCGAGGATACGGACGACTTGAATGGGCTCCTGGCTATTCTCGTTTCAGACTTAAATTTTTTCACAACTCAATATATCCCTGGCTGGCTCAGCAGGCTAAAAATCATCGGAGGTC
>MIBJ01000013.1 GCA_001829495.1 Spirochaetes bacterium RBG_16_49_21
CAATCGTTGCAATAGTCGGAAGACGCAATGTCGGCAAATCGACCCTCTTCAACGCGCTGATCAGGCGGAAAAGAGCGATCGTCGACGCCATGCCCGGTCTCACCAGGGACATTATTTCATATAACCTCGAGCATTCATCGGTGCTGTTCGCGCTCGCCGATTCTCCGGGACTCGATCTGCCCGACTCCACGATGCTCTCCGGGCCGATACTCTCGACCGCCAGGGACTATCTTAAAAAAGCGTCGGTAATCATTTTGCTGGTGGAAAATCCGGCACCGGCGGCCTTCGACCTTGACCTCGCGGAGATCGTCCGCAAGCTTTCAATCCCCGTGATTGCCGCGGTCAATAAAATGGACGGCGACCGGGAGATGGAGAACATGTCCAATTTCTATGAAATGGGATTCCCGGATATCGTGCCCGTTTCGGCGAAAACGCATTTCAACCTGACGCTCCTTCTGGACAAGGTCCTCACGCTCCTGCCGGTAAAAAAGACCTCCCGGCATGAGGCGGACCTCAAAATAACCATCGTGGGCCGGCCGAATTGCGGAAAATCGACCCTGCTAAACTCATTCATCGGATATAACCGGGCCGTGGTATCGGAAATCCCCGGCACGACCAGGGATTCGGTGGACGAGGATTTCATGTACCACGGCAAAAGAATAACCGTCATCGATACCGCCGGGATCAGAAAAAAGAGCCACATCACGGAAAATATCGAATACTACTCCCTCACCAGGACGCGGGAGGCCATAGAGCGGTGCGATGTGGCGATCCATCTCATCGACGGTTTTGTAGGATTGACCGAAACGGACAAAAAAATCTCCGATGAGATCATGCGGGTGAAAAGGCCGGTGATCATAGCGATCAACAAGTGGGACATGGTCGAGAAGGACCACACAACCTTTGATTCGTTCACCGACCGGCTCACGTTCCAGTTCTACAAGGCTGCCGACTTCCCCATCATCTCCATATCGGCAAAAAATAAATTGCGCATTCACCGGATCATCGATACCGCCCTGAAGCTCAAGGAAAAGTCGAACGGCACGATCGAAACATCCGACCTGAACCGGCTCATAGCCGGGGCCGTTTCCCACAGGATTCCGCAGCTCCGGAACAGAATCAAAATCTATTACGCCACGCAGACGGGCTCGGCCCCTCCCCGATTTAAATTTTTCGTAAATAAACCGGAGCATTTCAGAAAGGACACGATCCGGTATTTCGAGAAGCTATTACAGAAGGAGCTTGATTGTAAGGGAGTGCCCATCGTAATCCAGATCGAGGGTAAAAAAGGTCGGAATTAATTAAAAAAGATTGCATCTTTTTATCGGGAGATCTTCACCCTCCCTTCAAGGGATTTTATGATGGTCGCGTTGTCGGCGAATTCGATGTCCGCTCCAACCGGCAGGCCGTGGGCGATCCGCGTTACCGTGACGCCGAAGGGATTGATGAGCTGCGCCAGGTACAGCGAGGTGGCCTCTCCCTCGATTGACGGGTTGAGCGCCAGGATCACCTCGCGGACGGCGCCGCTGCCGCACCGCTGTGCCAGCGTGCGCAGATTCAGGTTCTCGGGTCCGACTCCGTCAAGAGGAGAGATGAGTCCGGCCAATACGTGATACATGCCCCGGTATTCGCCGGTGCCCTCGATGGTGAGCACGTCCTTCGCGTCCTCCACCACGCATATGAGGCTCCGGTCGCGCGCGTCATCATGGCAGATGGCGCATACCTCGCTGTCGGCGATCCCCCCGCAGATCGTACAGGTAAAGGTGTTTTTCTTGAGATCGACCATCGCCCTGCCCAAACTCTCCACCTCATCGGTCGGCATGGAGAGGATATGAAAGGCGAGCCGGGAGGCGCTCTTCGTTCCGATGCCCGGCAGCTTGGAAAATTTCTTGATAAGGGCGTCCAGATATGAAGAAGATTTCATGGGCCTCCCTTCTCGATTATCTGGCCGTGGAAGGCGTCCTTGATCTTTTCCACGGTGGGGTTGGGGCGCTCGAACTCCTCTACAGCCGGATTCGGGAGCATCTCGGCATCCGGCACGGGAATTGAATTCTCGTCTCCGGGCGGGCCGCTCTTTTCGTCGATCTCGCTTTCATTCAAAGGAGGCCCGGCAGGAAGAGCCTCCCCGCTCCTGATCAGAACCCGTATGCTTTTGCCGAGCTGGCGGGTGAGCTCGTTTCTGATAAAATCGAGGCTCCGTTCCTCAAGTATCCGCGAATAATAGGAGAGGTCGCCGCCGCCCGGATACGTGATGCAAAGGGTGTCATCCCGCATTTCAACCGACGCCGGCTTTAAGATAAAATGGAGATACTGCTTGTTATCCTTTATTCTATTGAGAAAATCCTCCCACTCTTTCCCGATTGCCGCGCCGGGCGGCGAAGCCGCGCTCTTTTCCGGCGCTGCCGGGGATACGGCCTCCGCCTTTCCGTGCCGCGGCCGCAGGGCTGGAGCCCCCGGGCCGTCCGCGGCTCCGGAAGAAACCTGCTCCAGTCTGGCTACAATCGACGCCAGAGACGGCGATTTTTTAACGGCGATCATGTCCAGCAGGGACATCTCCAGATTGAGCCGCTCATTGCCGGAATATTTCAGATCGCCTTGCAGCTCGACGGCTATCCTGAACATGAGCGAAAGCTCTTCGTCGTGGAATATCCGGGAAGCCTCGGTCGCCATCCTGATCTCGTCATCCGACAGGCCGAGGAGCTCCCGCACGGAAACGCCGTTCCGCAAAAGCCGCACGCTCCGAAGCATATCGAGCAGGCCGTCGATGTAGCGGGGTATGTCCACGCCCAGGGTCGACACCCGGGCCACCTCATCAATGACGGCGGCCGCATCGGTGCCTCCGATGCTGGCGAGGAGCTTCGCGTAGCTCTCCAGCGGCACGACGCCGAGAATCGAGAGGGCGTCGGCCTCGCCGATCTCAAGGCCGGCGGCAGCGCCGCCCTGACGGTAATCGGAAAAGGATATGACCTGATCAAGAAGCGACTGCGCGTCGCGCATCGATCCCTGGGCCGCCCGGGCGATCGGGTACAGGGCGCGCTCGGATATCCGGTATCCCTCGCGCTCCACTATATGCTTCAGGTGGCCGATGATGGGATCGACGGGAATCTTCTTGAAGAAATATTTCTGGCACCGCGACAGGATCGTATCGGGAATCTGATGTACCTCGGTGGTTGCGAAAATAAACACGACGTGGGCGGGCGGCTCCTCCAGGGTTTTTAAGAGAGCATTGAAGGCCGGCGGCGTGAGCATATGGACCTCATCTATGATGTATATCTTATACTTCGACTTCACCGGCGCGAAGTTGACGTTTTCCCTGAGCTCGCGGATATCATCGATCCCCCGGTTCGAGGCGCCGTCGATCTCGATCACATCAAAGGACGTGGTGCTGCGGATTTCGCGGCAGTTACTGCACTGGCCGCACGGCCGGGCCGTAGGGCCGCTCTCGCAGTTAAGAGCCTTGGCCAGAATCCGCGCCATAGTGGTCTTGCCCACGCCGCGGGGCCCGGAAAACAGATAGGCATGGGATATCCTCCCCTTCTCGATGCTGTTTTTCAGGGTCTTCGACACATTGTCCTGGTAAATTACTTCGTCAAACGTCTGGGGACGCCATTTTCTGGCAAGCACCTGATATGCCATGGTTGAATTATCAATCCTGTTGAATTAATATTATTAAGGGTCGAGGATCGTGTTACGGGGGTCGGGGTAGCGGCCGCTAACCGCGGCACTCGATCCGCGAACCTCGACCCTCGTCACACGACACTCGTCACTAATTTTAATTCGGAGAGGGAGGGATTCGAACCCCCGGTAACTTCCGCTACACACGATTTCCAATCGTGCCCCTTCGGCCTCTCGGGCACCTCTCCTTATATTCAGCGCACCTGAGGCCTGTCAAAAAAGCCCCCTAAATCCCCCGGAGGGGGACTTAATTGGCATATTACAGTCTGAATACGTCCACCCCCCCGGCGGAGGGTGTTATTAAACAGCCTCGGCGCTACTCCAGAAAGTTAATAATTATCGGAGCCCACCCCGCCGCTTGCGGCGAGGCGGGCTCCCCTATCATCTGCATCGGAGAGAGAGGGATTCGAACCCTCGGTGAGCAAAGCCCACAACGATTTTCGAGACCGTCCCCTTCGACCAACTCGGGCATCTCTCCATATTGAGCCGCAGCGGTGATCGATTATCACTTGTCCTCATATCTGGCGGCCGCGCCGCTCTTTGTAAAGTATTTTTTACCGGCTGCGTTCGCTCACCAGCCTGGCTATCTCGTCCGCCACCGGTTCAGGCGTAAGCGAGGGAATGGATAAGAACGCAGGATCGTTTTTGTAATAATCGATCAGGGGAGCGGTTTTTTCCTGATAGGTAGCGAGCCGCTGCCGTATGGCTTCGGGAGTCTCGTCGTCCCTCTGAATCGTGGGACTGCCGCACCGGTCGCAGATACCTTCAACTTTTGGGGGCTTGGTGTATATGTTGTATATCGCCTGGCACCCGGGATTCGAGCACGTTCGGCGGGAGGTAAGCCTTCTCAGGATCAGATCATCGGAAGCCTCCAGATTCACGACAGCGTCGATCTTCATGGAGAGCCCGGCCAGAATCGTTTTCAGGGACTGTGCCTGGAGGATGGTGCGCGGAAAGCCATCAAGGATAAAACCCTTGCGGCAGTCCTCTTCAAGAAAACGATTTTCCATTATTTTCAGTATGAGTGAATCAGGGACAAGCTCACCCCGCCTCATGTATCCCTCCGCTGCTGTCCCGAGCTCGGTGCCGTTTTTCACCTCGCTCCGGAGTATATCCCCGGTCGAGATCTGTTTTATGCCGTGCCGCACCGTAAGCAGCTCCGCCACGGTTCCCTTGCCCGCACCCGGAGGGCCTAATAGAATAATCCGCATAATCCTAACCCGTCAACCCGTAGCCCAGACCCTCTCAATGATTTTCTCGCGCACGACTTCTTTCGTCGGATATATATCGCCGACCACCTCATACGGCTTGAACCAGAGTTTGATCTCATTCTCCGCGTCTTCGACGCTTGAGGAGGCATGCACCACGTTTTCAAAAACGCCGGTAGTGGTTATCCTGCCGTAAGCCCCGCGGATTGAGACCGGATCCGCCTTCTCCGGATTCGTGTCGCCCACAACCTCACGCACCTTGGATATTGCTCCGTCGCCCTGATAGATGAGAAGCATGACGCGGTGCGTGTGATGAACATCCCCCATGAGATAGTGGATAAGCTCATTGAAGAACGGCTTGTCAGACAGATGCCGGTAATGCTGCCGGGCAAGCTCCTCGGTCACGTGCAGCACCTTCGCACCGATAATTACCAGCTTTGTCTCGGAAAGCCGGGTGAGGATATTCCCGGTCAAAGACTTGATCAGGCCGTCGGGCTTGATTATCACGAGCGTTTGTTCCATGCTTACCGTCGTTACCTCGTATTAGTATACCATCAAATAAAAAACCCCCTCAAGGGGGCTCGGGCTTACAAACAGCCCGTTTAACTGTGCCCAGGGCGGGACTTGAACCCGCACAGGAAATTCCCACATGGCCCTCAACCATGCGTGTCTACCAAATTCCACCACCTGGGCGTTTCATCAATTTATATGAGAGAATTGCATAAAACAGGGGGAGGTGTTGTCAAGAATAAAAATGCCAATTTATGCCCGTCACCCGCTGTTAGCGAGGGGTTTAAACCCCTCGCTAACAGCGGGTGACGGGCATAAGAATCATGAATCATAGGTATCTATATGAGTTTATCGCATCAACCTCTGAATTATAAATCTTGATGAAATTTTCCAGGTTAATCACTTTAAAAATACCCTTCACCTCATCAGATACGTTTGCCAGTATGATATCGCCCTTCTGCTTCCTGGCCAGCTTGGCGGCATTTATCAAAACCCCGATCCCCGAGCTGTCGATATACCCGAGATTTTTCATGTCCACGAAAATCTTCTGAGCTCCCCCGGATATCAGGGTTTTGAGGAAAATCCAGAGATCCTTCGAATGATCGATATCGACCTTCTGGGTAAGCTCGATCTTGAAGATCACGGTGCTGAAATCAATTTTATTGCTGGCGGTTTGCGAAATCTTTAATAAGTCGACAATGATATTCATTAAAAAACTCCGTAATCATGCATTGGTGCGCCTTTTAAGGGGCTGTCCCGAAAGCCCCCCAACCCCCCGGAGGGGGGCTACTATTTGCTGTAATGAAGATGAAATTGCCGCATTTTCATTCATTTTCAGCTTTTTTAAGTCCCCCTTTGGGGGATTTAGGGGGTTACTAGACAGCCTCCACGGTCAAACTAATTTGAAAAAATTGATCACTTCATCATGAGTATTGTAGATATTGATGAACAGATCAGGCTTGAACGGTTCGAATATTTTCTGGATCCATAACGGCACGTTGGAGAGGGCCAAATTACCATTGCGCTGTCTGATTAATTTCGCCGTCTCTATGAGCACGCTGATGCCGGAGCTGTCGATGCTCTCCAGCCCCTTCATATCCACCAGTATCTTCTTTGCCCCTCCGGATATGAGCGTCTTCATCAAGAGCAGCATGTTCCCTGATTTATTCATATTCATGAGATCAGACGCCATCACCCTGATAATTATGGAATCGTAATCGATGATGTCATCGTGGCTATTTACCAGGTATATGATACTCGCAACCATCTTCCGGATTTATCCTATTTTACGAAACAGCAAGCTGCCTCAGGAATCGGTCGGCAGGCAATGCCGCGGAAGCCGGCGGACCGGCAATAACATAAGATACGGCTGACAATATTTTCAACTACTTTTTGAGGAAAAAAAATGGCGGGTCTTGAAAAGAACAGGCAGGCGCGCTTAACATTACTGGAAATCTACCGCTACGATGGTAACGTCATCGCGAAGGTTGGTATCGGCATCCCTTTTAGACCATTCAAAGATCGTCTCCATCATCCGATCGACAAATTCCTTGGCCCGGCACTCCTGATGCTGTTTGACGAAATCATAAAATCTTTCCTCTCCATACATGACATTGGCGCTGTTGCGCGCCTCCGTAACGCCGTCGGTATACAGGATGACCCTGTCCCCTGAGCGAATATCCATCTCTATGGTGTTATATTCCTCCTCCGGATTCCATCCGATGGGCGTCCCGTGATCCTTCGAATAGATAAGCCTCTGCTCGCTCTTCCTGAAAATGAGAAGAGGCCAGTGCCCTGCATTTGCCTGAAAGAGCCTCTTCTTTTCAAGATCGATGCATGCATAGCAGCCGGTTATGAACTGCCCGCCCGCGTAATTGAACATGGTGGCGGCAATTTTTTTCATGAGATCGGATGGATCGGCTGCGTTATGAAGATGGAAGGAATAAGCAACCTTGAGCATTGCGCAGATAAAGGCTGCCGCGACGCCGTGCCCGGAAACGTCGGCAAGAAGAATCGCAAGCTGGTTATCCCCGATCATCTGGACATCGTAAAAATCTCCGCCCAGCTCGGTCATCGGCTCGTACCGGAGGCCGAAGTCAACCCCCTCGATATGGGGGAACGTTTGCGCCAGTATCGAGTTCTGTATCTCGTGGGCGATCTGGATATCGCGCTTAAGCAGAACAAGCTCGCTGTTCAGCTTGACCGATACCTTGAGGGATATAAGGCTGCTCACCCGGGCGACCAGCTCCTGTTTGTCCACCGGCTTGGTCAGATAATCGTTCGCCCCCGCCTCCAACCCGGTGACGATATCGCCCGGCTTGTTCCGTGCCGTAAGCATCAGTACCGGAAGCTCGTACAATGAATAACTCTCGCGTATGATGCGACAGACCTCGTACCCGGACAGTCGGGGAAGCATAACGTCGAGCACCACAAGATCGACGCGCTCATGATCGAGCTTCTCCAGCGCTTCCGCCCCGGCCAAAGCCGTAATCACGTCGTATCCTTCGAGGCTCAGGTAATTTATCATTACCTGAAGGTTCACCGGCTCATCGTCGACGACCAGTATGCGCCTCCTGTTCTTATCCTTCGGCTTGTTATCATGAATCGTCCGTATCGCATCCTGAGCCAATCCGGGCGGGAGAGCCGCCTCATCAGTGAAAAGCCGTGTTTCCTCCCGCTCCTCAACCGGCACGCCGGCCGATCTCTGCAGCGTGAATGAAAATCGTGACCCCTTTCCGGCCTCCGTTTCCACCCATATCCTTCCGCCGTGAAGCTCCACAAGTTTTTTCACTATGGCGAGACCCAGCCCCGTGCCGCCGTACGCCCGCTCGGTCGATCCGTCGGCCTGCTCAAAGGTTTCGAATATCCGCTCGATCCTCTCTCCCGGAATGCCGATGCCGGTATCGGCCACGGTGATGATATACCGGGTGTCGTCCCGGGAGTCGATCGACGAAGAGATGGTTATGGAGCCATGCTCGGTGAATTTCACGGCGTTTCCTATCAGGTTCAGCATGATCTGCTGAAGCCGGTTCTCATCGCAGCTTACGATGACCGACTCGGGGTCGATCTCGTTCCGTATCACCAGGGACTTTTTCCGCGCAATAGGGAGCATGATCGCGTTCACAAGCTGCACCAGTGAATACATGTTCACCGGGACCAGGTCCAGGATGATGTCCCGGTGCTTTAATTTCGAGAAATCCAGGATATCGTTCACGATTCCGGCAAGGCGCCTGCCGCTGGTAACGATAAGCGAGAGGTCATGGGAGAAGTCCTTGCCCAACGGGCCTGCGGCGCCGCCGATCAGCGACTCGGCGATGCCGATTATCCCGTACAGGGGGGTGCGGAGCTCGTGGGACATATTGGCGAGAAATTCATCCTTGAGAACATCCAGCCGCTTCAGCTCCTCGTTGGCGGACATCAGCTCGTTGATTTCCAGTTGTACGATCCGGGCAAGATGATTGAAGGTGTTGGCCAGCACGCCGAACTCATCCTTGGTCTTTACCGGAATCCGGTATTCCAGGTCGCCGCTGCCGATTTTCTCGACCCCGCTGATAAGATGCGAGAGGGGTTGCGAGATGAAATTGCTGAAAAAAAAGGCGAGAATACTCGTAACAAAAACCGCCAGGGCGATAGAGCCGTATATCAGCAGCCTGAGGCTTCTTATAGGCGACAAAACCGCTGATTTCGAAAAGACCAGCCTGCCGATGCAGACCAGCGTATTTTCGGCAAGGGAGCTGTTTGAGACAAACTCGTAGCAAATGTCGTCCACACCGGGGAAACGTGTCTCACGGAAGCCGGAATGCTTTTTGAGCTTCTCCACCTCATCGTCGGTCAATTTTTCAGCCGTTGGCAGATGCCGGATTACATCATTGTTCACAAAGCGCGCCACGACCATGCCGTTATGATGCTTTTGAGTTGAAACCAGCACGGAATCGGCATACACAAGACCGTCGCTGGTAAGCGGCTTGAGCATGGAGATCATATCCTTGGCGTCAACCCTGGAGCTCCGTATGTCTCCGCCGTTCATCAGGAGGATATTGAGCGTAGTGCGCGCCAGTATCCGGCTGTTTGTTTCACCCTGGTGTTTTACCAGCGCCAGCTTCTGCTTCTCCTGCTGGCTCAAAATAAACAATGACAGGGGCAGGGATGCAGCCACGATGATGAAAATGAATATTATAACTAATTTATAGCGAATTTTCACGGTATATCCTGCCGGCCTTAAAAGCCCCCGCAGGGCCCCCCTGCGTCAGTTTGGGTTGCGGGCAAAGCCCGCATTATGCAATAATTATCTCTAATTAATAATGGAGTCAATTTTACAATTTATCAATCGAATTTTTCATTTATCGGGTGTTTTTCCAAGAAACAGTCTCTACGGATTTAAGAGATTTATGGCTAATTAAATTGCCTAACCGGGCGTGTGAATTAAATTTCTGGAAATTCCACACTCCTAACCGGGCAAGGTCGGGACCAAAAAATCTTTGTCCGGATGAACAGGATGATGCAGATAAAAAAGGAGCTGACCGGGCGGTCAGCTTGCCAAGAAATATTACCTTATAGCTCGCTGTAACGTGTCTTCAGCATTAATGCTGAAGTATAGTGATTAAACACATTTTAGGAGGATATGCCTAAAACACAGCTCACTAAGGCTTATTCTATTAAAAATTTAACATAAAGCACGGCACAAGTCTCTTCAGCTTATAAATATGGAACAAATAATAGTTACAGATTTATAAATCTGTAACTTCCGGAAACACTCCGGCATTGTTTAATTCTGTTTGATATGCTTTTTTCGAAATCCGGCAGGAGAAAGCCTCACCGCTTTCCTGAAGGCTGCATGAAATGCCGAATAAGAGTTAAAACCGACATCGAGAGCTATGGCCAGGGTATTCATGTTCGGTTCATCTGTAAGCAGCTTTTTCGCCTGTTCAATGCGGTAGGAGTTTACGAAATTATTGAAATTCTTATTGTAATGTTGATTCAGAAATTGAGAAAGCTGGTGCGAAGTCACGCCCAGAACCCGGCTGAGCCGCGGCAGGGTGAGGTCCTCGTCGCAGTAGAGTCTTTCCTGGCTCATGATAGTGTCAAGCTGCTTGCCCAGACTCTCCAGGTCAAGGCCGTTAAGATACGATTTTGAATAGGATTGGCCGCTCACATTAACGGTTCCATATTGCAGAAGGTAGGGATAGCGCTGCCCGAGGAGATAAAAACAGAGAATAACCAGGCTGACGAAAAGATTAAGGATCTTCAAGACCGGCAGCGACATCGTAATGGTGCCGCCGATCCCCACGATGCCGGCTATGAGCCAGATGCATAAAATCGAAAACAGCAAGATTATTTTTTTTTCCGCCGGGTTCCCTTTTTTCAACTTCAAGATGATACGGATTAAGGGAGCTGCAATATAGATGACCGGCAGAAATACGCCGCCGGAAAAGACCGTCCTGAGCATGATATGCTTATTCTCGTTCATCAACTCATACAGTATCTGCCGCTGCATGTTGGGAGTATGCAAAAAATACGGGATCATGTAAAACCCGGCTAACAAGAGGGGTATGAAATGCAAAATATCATGTCGATTCAGAATCTCCTTGTCGCCGGTCAGGCTCAATACATAAAAATACAGGAAAGGCCCCAACGTTAAATCAACCGGCACCAGAAAAAAGAAGAGGATGGGAAAATCGTACATTTTCTGCGAATAGAGAAGGTAAAGCGAAAAGGTAAGGAAACCCATCAATGCCAGGATGACGGCCAGAACCACATTTCTAAAATAGAGAGGCCGCACAAGGAGCCCCAGTGCCATCACAACGGATAAACCGCTTGCAAATATGATAATCAGATCGACTACGGACATGGCAGGCCCAGCAGGGCATCATAAATGAATTTTCCGCCGAAGATGACCATAAACACGCTGCTTGCGGCAAAGATGATCTTTTGGAATGATTTTCCGAAAAAATGCCCTCCTTTATAGGATAAGGCCGAAAGAAACCAGCTCCATGCCAAATCGCAGCTCCAGTGAAGGGTCATGAATAATAGGAGCCCCACGATCCCGTATGCGGCAGACTGCATCACAAGCATGGCCCCTGCCGACGCCCACCAGAGAAGGAAATAGGGGTTGCCCGCGGAGAGTATGATGCCGGACAGCACCGGTGAATGGCTCTCTTTTTGTTGCGCCGGGAGATCATGATTCCTGACGCCCTTTAACATGCCTGCGGCCATAAAAAAAAGATACATGCCTCCGGCCATCCCGACAACCGGCCTGACGTGCGGAAGGTTGAAGAGAAACCCGAAACCGAAGAATATGGCCGTCATGAGGGGGAACTCGACGATTCCATGTCCTACCGCGACCAGCGCCCCGGCAGAGGGTGACTGCGCCCCCTTCCCGACCGTGACCGCGGTTAGCGGACCCGGCGCCATTACACCGGAGAGCGATATAATCAGAGCGCCTGCCAGAAATTGTAAAAATGCCCAGTCCATTGTCTTCAGCTCACCGTATACAACTACACAATATATAAGATTTTTGTGAAGCAAAAAACTTGTTTTCCATTTCAATATTCTAATTCTGATCCATTTGGAGCCGGTTGGACGCAGACGGTGCCCCTTTCAGGATCGAATCATTTTGAAGGCTTGCGACATTGAACCAGGGGAGATTAAAAAATTTTACCGGTTTCAGCTTGCTTTTATTTTTGAGCGTACCATTTTTTCAGCTTCAAGCCAATCGGACGTCTCATTGCCGGGCATATTGTTTTTCATCCTGTCGAGGAAGTTGTAATATGCCTGGAGCCGTATCTCTTCTCCATATCCCGGAAATTCAACCGGGGCCTCGAATCTTCTTATTTTACCCTTCGATTCCTCGGCAGAGGTTGTTTTTTTAGTTTTCATTACTGCCTCCACTCCTAAAAAATTAATTTATAATAATCAGACTTACTGCGAAACTCAATAATCATTGAATTTTTACCCTGTCGCCTCCGGCGGCGGAGCAAAAATGAATAATTATTAAGCAGCTATGCAACAAGTCTCCTCTATGTATTATAAACCCCTATAAACACATAGTTGTATAATTATAATAAAAATTTTTTGATTAAAAATCAAATTTTTGCAATTTAGATACAAAAAAATTAACAAGATACTTCCTCATCAGCCCTGATGGCGAAAAAATATATAAAAATAAATTTTTGTTCAATAAAAAATTTTAAAAATGTAAATCATGAATTTTAGTTATGCAACAAGCCTAATGAAAAGAGTTGACGGATTTTAAATATTTTAGTAATATATAAAATATTTAAACTTAATGATAGTATCAAAGTAAACAATATATGTTATCAGAACCCCTGTGCAGCCGACATCAGGACAAACCCGGAGGGTATTACTGTATGAAGTATGCCGAATATCTGTGCGAGAAGTGCGCATCCTGCCGGGACCCCAAAGGCTACTGTAAATTCAGAACCGCCTGTATTATCAATGCGATCGGCAGGCAGAAAATGAAAAAAACGCCATACCTTGACTTTTGAATTGTGGCCGGAAACGTAATGCGGGCAAAGAATTATTGATCAAAAATTAAAAAATTAATCTTGACAGGAACAGTCATTTCTATTATTATATCAATATATCTTGATATAGTAATATAGATTGAAGCCATGCCCGAAATCACCATCACCTTTTTACCGGATAACGTGAGCGTAACCGCACAGCGAGGCGAGAGCCTCCTCCGTGCCGCGCACGCAGCCGGCGTTCATATCAACTCATCATGCGGCGGTCAGGGCACATGCGGAAAATGCCGCATCCTGATAAAAAGCGGGTCCGTTCAGGGAGGTAAAACGGAAAAAATATCGGATCACGACTATGAGAAGGGATACCGTCTCGCGTGCCTCTGCCATGCTCTTGAGCCGCTTGCGGTTGAAATCCCTCCTGAATCGCGCCTCCACCGCGGCGTACTTGACCGAAAGCTTTCAGACAAGCCTACCGGCAGGCTAGCACCGACGCTCAGCATAGATGCGCTCAAGACAAGGCAGCACCGCCTCCTCGTGGAGAAAAAATTTATGAACATCGATCCCCCGACGATAGAAAACAACGCAAGCGATCTTTCAAGAACCCTCCGCGCCTTGAAAAAACAGCATACTATCGAAAACATAGCTCTTGATTATCACGTCATACAGAAACTTGCCCGCACTCTGCGGGAAGGTGAATGGAACGCGACGGCTACCCTGCTCAGCGCCGCTACCGGCCTCCTCCGAGAAGGCCCCGGCAGCGAGCGGCTCATCAATATCGAGCCGGGCAATACTGCCGGCAGCCATTACGCAATCGCCGTTGACGTGGGCACCACCACGGTCTGCGCCGAGCTCCTGGACATGAACCGCCAGGAGGCTGTGGCAGAGGCCTCGGATTACAACCGGCAGATGAAATACGGGGATGACGTGATCAGCAGAATCGTGTACACCCAGAAGGATGACGGCTTGCATATTTTACAGAAGGCGGTCGCGGATACGATCAACGGCGTTATCGATGTCTTGATTAAGAAACAAAAGATCGACCGTCAGGATATATCCCACATCACCGTATCCGGGAACAGCGTGATGACCCATATCCTCTGCAATCTGGACCCGCGGTATATCCGCACCGCGCCGTACACGCCCACAATAAACACCCTGCCCCCGGTTAAAGCGCGTGAGCTGGGGATAAACCTGGGCTCTCACGCGTACCTCTCCGCCGTGCCCCTCGTTGCAAGCTATGTGGGCGGAGATATCGTCTCCGGGGTTCTCGCCTCAGGCCTGTACCGGAGAAAAAGGAACACGCTCTTCATCGACATAGGAACGAACGGCGAGATCGTGGTGGGCAACAGGGAATGGCTCGTGACCGCTTCCTGTTCAGCGGGCCCGGCCTTTGAGGGCGGGGGCATACGCCATGGGATGCGCGCAGCAGACGGCGCCATCGAGGAGATACGCATTGATCCTGATACCTGCGAACCGGTGGTCTTCACCATAGGCGAGGACAAGCCGAAGGGGATCTGCGGTTCGGGGATCATCAACATCGTTGCCGAGCTTTTGGAAGCAGGCATCCTGGATCAAAAGGGAAAGTTCAAAACCGGCATACGCGGGGGCCGGGTACGCCGGGGGAGCGACGGCATGGAATACCTGCTCGTGCCGGCTGAGAAGAGCGGCATAGACGGCGATATCGTCATAACCGAAGTCGACATAGACAATTTCATGCGCGCCAAAGGCGCCATGTACGCGGGCTATCAGACGCTTCTGGAAAGCGTCGGACTCGCGTACAGCGACCTGGACGAGGTCATTATCGCCGGCGCATTCGGAAGCTACATCGACATCGAAAAATCAATCATCGTCGGACTCCTGCCCGACCTGCCGACCGAGCGCTTCAGCTTCATCGGCAACAGTTCGCTTGCCGGCGCAAAGCTCGTGACCCTGTCGCCCGATCTCTGGGATGACGCAATGCAGATCGCCGGCAAGATGACAAACTTCGAGCTGTCGGACAACAAGTCATTCATGGATTACTATATTGCGTCCCTGTTTTTCCCGCACACGGAGATCAGGGATTTCCCGACCGTTATGGAGCGGCTCAGGAATATTGAAAAATGTGCCGCAGAGACACAAAGACACGGAGATAAAATGGATTCTACTATCGATTCAAATATATCAATAGTTGGAGAGAAAAAAATAATTGAGTAAGATAATAGCAGTCGCCGGCAAAGGCGGCACCGGCAAGACGACGGCAGCGGCGCTCATAATCCGCTCCCTGCTCCGGCGGGGGAAGACCCCTCTGCTTGCCGTTGACGCCGACCCGAACGCGAATCTGGCCGATTCCCTGGGGATCAAGATCGAGGAGAGCATCGGATCAGTGCTGTCGGATTTTCTGCGCGACAGGGCAGCGCTCCCGCCCGGAATCACGAAGCAGGCCTTTCTCGAGATGAAGCTCCACCAGATCCTTAAAGAGGGCAAGGATATTGACATGCTGGCCATGGGGGTTCCGGAGGGCCCGGGGTGTTACTGTGCGGCGAATGCAATGCTCCGAGACTATTTCGACTCCTTGTCGAAAAACTATCCCTATATCGTTGTTGATAACGAAGCGGGCATGGAGCACTTCAGCAGAAAGACGGCCGGACGGATCGACATTCTGATTTTCTGCTCCAACTACTCCCTGAAGGGGCTCAAAACAGTAAAGATTTTGTCGGACATGGTCGACGAGCTCAAAATCGCTGTCGGTGCCAAATATCTGCTCGTGAACCGGACTCCCGAGGCCCTGGAGCAGGAATTTCTGGACCGAGTAAGGGATATGGGCATGCCCTTGCTGGGATACACGGTTATGGACAGGGAGATTGAAGAGTCCGAGATAAAGGCGGTGCCGCTCATGCACCTTCCGGGCAGTTCCGCGACCGTGCAGCGGTTTGAAGAGATGGTAGGCAGGATACTCACCTGATAAGGAAAGCGGTCTCCGATTGACCGCGCGACCCTCTTCGCAGGGTGAAGGTGATACTATCATTGATCTTGATCTCCGGAGGATGACCGCGCTCATACGCGGCCAGAGGCAGGGATTCGCATGCTCGTTAAGGGATTTACAGATTTTACGATAAGAACACCTGATTGTCGTCCGGGCATCCCCGCATGGGTCGCGGAGTTTAGACTGGAAACAGACGGCGATATAACAAAATTATTTTCATACATAAACGCCGTGATTGACAATGCATCGCTGTATGACAATCCCTATTATGTAAAATTCAGGCGGGGAGACGTGCAATGCGCCTTATACCCGGAGAAGGCGGTTGCGGCGCCCTTCAGAGACAGAACCGAGGCTGTCTGTTTTATCGAAGATCTGATTGATTTTCTCAATGATATATATTCAAAAAAAACCTCCATTGAGCCGAATCACACAATTACCAGGCAAATTCCCGTTCTTGAGATTTTGAAATTACTCCCCCGTAATAACTGCGCTCGCTGCGGATTTGCATCCTGCATGGCGTATGCAGACGCGTTAAGCAAAAAGGAAACCACAATCGACCGGTGCCGAGAACTCGGCGATATTAAGGGCGATAATGCCTTAAAACTGGAATCGCTGCTGTCCTGAGTACATACAGGAGCTCTTTATCTTTCTATAATAATTTTCTTATGGACATCCGATCCCCCTTTCTATATCTTTTCTATAAACAATGGTTGCAATTGTTATGCATACCCGACAGATACTTGTATTGCAGGGAGGTTTCTATTGAAATTAGCGGTAACCGGCAAGGGCGGCGTGGGCAAAACGACGATCGCGGCGCTCATAATAAGAAACCTGGCTGATAAAGGGAAGCGGATCATCGCTATAGACGCGGATCCTGACGCGAACCTGGCCTCCGCCCTGGGGCTTCACGGCAGCGACCAGATCGTTCCGATAGCTGAAATGGAAGCTCTCATCGAAGAGCGGACCGGCGCCAAGCCGGGACAGTCCGGCTCCTTCTTTACGATAAATCCGAAGGTGGACGACCTGCCGGAAAAGCTCTCCATAACAAACGGCACTATCCGCCTCATGGTCATGGGCACGGTGAAGAAGGGCGGAGCCGGGTGCGTCTGCCCTGAGAGCGCGCTGGTCAAAGCGCTGGTATCACACGTGGTCTTTTACCGGGATGACGTGGTGGTGATGGACATGGAGGCCGGGATCGAGCATTTAGGCAGGGGTACGGCCACTGCGGTGGACATGATTGTCGTTGTGGTTGAACCGGGCAGGCGGAGCATTGAGACGGCGGAAAAAATTAAAAAACTGGCGGCCGATATCGGCATCAAGCGTATCGGGATTGTGGGAAATAAAGTCCGCAGCCAAAGAGACGAGGACTTCATACGGCGCAATCTTCCTGATTCGAATATACTGGGCTTTCTCCCCTATAATGAAGCATTAGTAGATGCTGATCTTGCAGGCCTGGCAGCGCCTGCGGATTCTCCGGAGCGGATAGAAGATATATTGCAGAAAATTATTATTTAATGGCGCAGGGGCTCACACTTTACCGTGGGTGCAACTGAGCTGCTTGCTTTTTTCCAACGCAATAAAATCATCGTCAAAGGAATACCAGATGATCTGGTAGTTTTTCCTGAAATCCCTTACGTCCTCGCCCACATATTTGCCGTCCAGCAGGCACCGCTTCATGAGCTCCGCGATGGTCTCCATCTCCTTCTCCTCCATACCCACCCTGGTCATCTCCTGCACGCCGATGCGTACGCCGCTCGGGTTGGTGGCCTTGCTCAGGGGATCGAAAGGGAGGAGATTCATGTTACATATGATATTATTATCCTTTAAAACGCGCGCCGCCTCGTCGCCGCCGCCCAGATCCTTGACGTTGAGCGCCACCTGGTGGCTCTGGGTGTATCCGAATTCCTTGCCTTCGACAGTGAAGCCGCGCTTCTCAAGCGCCCCGGCCAGGGTTTTCGCGTTCCGCACGACCTGATCCGCGTACGCCTCGCCGAAGACTATGAATTCGAACGTAGTCATGGCGAGCGACACCAAGGTGTCCAGGTGATGATTGCTGGAGCTGCCCGGAAAGGCGCCCTTGTCGATCTTGATCCAATCCGTATCCTTCATATTGCTGTAGATGATGCCCCGCTGTGACCCGAAGAAGGTCTTATGCGTGCTTGCGATCACCACATCAGCCCCCTCCTTAAGGGGATCGGGGAAGCGCTTCCCTGCAATGAGCCCCAGGACATGGGCGGCGTCATAAATCAGGGCGATACCCTTGTCTCTGCAAAGGGGCGCAAGCTCCTTCACCGGATCCGGAAACAGGTACAGGCTCTTGCCCATGATCAAAACCTTGACCGGAACCCTCTCCAATATATTGATGGTCTCCTTAACGTCAATATGATATCCGTCCGGCATGAGGGGAAAATTGATGATATTCGAGGAATATTTTCCCACGGAGCCGTGGCGGTGATGGCTGATATGGCCGCCGCCCGAGGTGGAGTTGACCATCACGATGTCTCCCGGCCTGATATAACGGCTGAAGACCGTATCGTTTGCCACGGTCCCGGATACCGGCCTCACCTCAAGGTGCTCGCAGTCAAGGAGCGATTTCAGGTGCTGCTTGACGCGGGACTCGATCTCGTCGATGATCTCGGTCCCCTGGTAGTAGCGCTCGCCCGGGTGCCCCTCTGCGTAACGGTGGCAGAAATCCGATCCCATGAGCCTCCGCGCGCGCTTGCTCATGACATTTTCGCTCGCAATGAGATTGATGGTGCTCGAGCGCCATTCATTCTGATTTTCAACCAGCTCTTCGATCCGCTCAATGTTTTTTTGATAAATCATGACTGTCCCACTTAAAATTAATCAGGATGACATGCGATACGTTATTGGAAAAGCATGCGGTTATGTCAACTATAAAGACGGATTTTCTCCGGGATTTATCACGATGATTTTTTTGTTATTGACAGGCATTGGCTCAGTAATTACTACCTGGTTTTGTAACAAGGGCGATTAGCTCAGTCGGTTAGAGCGCCTGCCTCACATGCAGGAGGTCGTTGGTTCGAGTCCAATATCGCCCACAAAAAACGGCTTATTATGTTTACACATCTTCAAATTGTGTAAATCAAACAAGCCGAAAATGAGGCTACCGGACGACCGGCGTCTCTTAATTCTCAGTTAAACACGGAAAGTGTTCATAGTCAACCTTCAAAAGCTTCGCCTATACGGCTTCTGCATGCAAAAAACTACCAAAAGGGAATAATAAGTTTTTTAGCATTCAGCCGTAACGACGTTATGATGACCGATCCTCGTGTAATGGCTCCCGGCTTTAGTCGGATACTCTTTTATGAGAATCTCGGCGGGAATTGAAAATTTAGCGGAAAGAGCGCGTATCATATTTATCGATAACGGCCGTTTTTTATTCAAAACATCCGATACATGCCCTTTCGAGCCGATTATGCCTATGAGGTCTTTATTGGTGAGATTGTTTTGCTCCATGTAGAATTTTAAGGCTTCAATTGGATCGGGTGCTTCAATGGGGAAATGTTCATTCTCGTATTGCTCGACAATAATTGATAATATTCCCAGCTCATCATATTCAGCCGTCCCTTTCTTTGCATCCATAAGCTTTTCAATGCGTTTGAGGGCGCTTTCGTAATCTCTTTTATTTCCAATCAGCTTAATATTCATGATTAAATCTCCTCGGCGTTTATTTTGTCATATTGTAAATGGGTGCCTATGAACCGTATGTAAACAATTTGATGGCCGTAATTGACTTTGACGACAAGCCGGTAGTTGCCTCCACAAATATCAAAGACCGCCCTGTTTGAGCCTAAAATGCTGGCTTTCGCAAATTGCTTTTTTATGGCGGCCGGTTTTTCCCGTTTCGCCTTTTTTACAAAGCCAACCCACGCCCGCAGTTGTTCTTCCGTTTCCCTATGCTTTGTCCGGTATTCCTTAAGCGTGTTGACTTTAATTATCCTCATGGATTATCATACACTGATTATTAGTTATTCTGTCAACCATAAAGTTACCAAAATGCGAACTTTGTTA
>MIBJ01000014.1 GCA_001829495.1 Spirochaetes bacterium RBG_16_49_21
TTATTTTTCGGGCAAATTGTGAGGCACTCACATTTTTTAACCCCCGTCCCCCGCCTAATCATTACCCACATCTCATTCTCTCATGCCCCCCAACCCCCCGGAGGGGGGCTAATATAGATTTCTAAGAAATAATGTAATATTTCAATATATTTCTTCATAATAATACATAATCTCCAAGTCCCCCTCCGGGGGATTTAGGGGGCCGTGAGGCTTGATTTAAAGATGTGGGTAATGAATAGCAGGGGGATGGGGGGGGGTCTAAAGTGCGGGATTCCCGAAAATTTAATTCACACCCGTTCCATACCAAGGTAAAACATTTTTTTTTAATTGACAAATACCAATTCAGAGCCAAAAAGACTAATTTAGTTTTCGGCGATCAGTGGCTTATGGTTACTATTCGCTCATATAAAATAAGAGATGCATCATGGACATAAGAGAAGCGTTTTCCGGGGAAAAACTGAAATTTTTCGGATCTTTTGTGCGCATTGCGGTTATTTATTTCATCGGTTTTTCTCTTTTCCTGTTTGCTTCAACCATCATCCTTATACTCCTCACCAGACCGGAACGCGAGGTGGTGGTCCCGGAGGTGGAAGGGAGAAATTTTATCGAAGCATACAGCGGTTTGATCCGTAAGGGGATACAGCCGGAGATCAATTTCAAGGACATAGCCGACCTGGACGACGGCATGATCTTGAAACAGTACCCGAAAAAAGGGACGGTCATTCCCGAAAGCAGGAAGCTTAAACTCCTGGTAAGCAGATCGATGTACACCATTGAAGTGCCGAATCTGATCGGCAAGGAGCTTCCCCTCGCGTTGAATAATCTCAAGAAGATCCACCGCTCCGGCAAGAGCATATCGCTCGGCACCGGCGTCATATCCTATATCCCCTCGGACACGATCGCGGATAATATCGTCATCGATCAGAGTCCGCTCCCGGGTGAAAAAATTACTCCTGAAAGAAAGATCAATATTCTCATATCAACCGGAAAGCTGGCAGCGGAAAGCGTCATGCCCGGGATTGTAGGCCAGTCAATCGAGCTCTGCTTTGACCTTGTCCGCTCCCGGGGACTTTCGCTTTCAGAAAAGATACTGCTGACCGATGACAAGAATAAAAGCGGCCTGATCGCGGCGCAGACGCCGGAGAATGGGGCGCTCATTCAGAAGGGAGGCGCGGCCACCGTCACGGTGAATTGGCATCCGCTGGACAAGCATCCGTATGCGGCTTACGAAAAAATTGAATACCCTATCCCGAGCGACGGGAAGCCGGGCCTGTATGAGGCCTATATCGACGATAACCGTTCAAAGAGAATACGGTTTTCCCAATATGTGCGTCCCGGTCAAAAAATCGTGTTTATCTTCAGGCGCGAGGGGAACGCCAAAATAACCATCCGCTGCAACAAAAAGCAGATTGATGAAATGGAAGTCAATGTCGATTAAGAAGGCGGATAAACTTTTGATCTCGCCTTCCGTCATCGCCACGGATCTGACGGAGCTCGTAAGAATATCAGGGAACTGCTGGACAGCGCCGCTTTGGAAGAGAAGAATAATTAATTCGTTGACATCGTCTATTTTCTGTTGACAAAAAAACGGCCTTAAAAATAAATAAGTTCCTAATCATTTCAGGAGGGAGGAGATTGTGGCGGTAAAGATACGCTTGCAGAGGGCGGGAACGAACAAGAAGCCATTCTACCGGATCGTCGCCGTTGACGAAAGGAAGAAAAGAGACGGCAAATTCGTTGAGCAATTGGGCCGGTATCAGCCGATTGTCGACGGAGAACAATTTATCATCAATGAAGAGAAGCTTTTTCGCTGGTTGGGAAACGGTGCTCAGCCGACACATACGATCAAACAGCTGTTAAAGAAAAGGGGGGTGTGGCAGAAATTCAAAAGCAAAAAATAATTCGTCAGGAGGCTGAAATGAACTACAAAGATCTCGTTGACTATATGGTCAAGTCCCTGGTTGATCATCCGGATGAGGTGGAAATACGGGAAGTTGAAGGAGAAAAATCTACCATCCTCGAATTACGGGTAACCAAAGAAGACATCGGCAAGGTTATCGGGAAACATGGAAGAATAGCACGGGCGATTAGAACTATTATCAACGCTTCTGCCACAAAATCGGGGAAGAGGGTCGTATTGGAAATACTTGATTGATGCCAGATGACGATTATATACGTATCGCTGTCGTAACCGGAGTCCATGGATTGTCCGGGCGGCTTAAAATCCTGGTTATCTCGGATATCAGCGATCGATTTGAAAGAAAAAAACCTGTTTTTATAAAGATCAACGACAGATATCAAAAGTTCGCCGTACTCAATTACAGCCTTTACAAGGATAGAGGCGGCCTGCTTGAGCTCGAGGGGATTGACGACCGCAGCACCGCGCTCTCGTTGAAGGGATCCGACATCTATATTGAGAAAGCTGAAGCCGAAAGAACGAGAGGCAGAACATTAGAAGAAGAAAGCTATTATTTTTACGATATCATCGGCTGTTCCGTCTACTATAAAGGGCGATTGTTCGGCAGCGTAAGCGACATTATGGAGACCGGCGCGGGAGAGATTCTCATAATAGAGATTGACAAGGGGAAAGAGTATATGATTCCCTTTGTTGAATCGATGGTGGATACGAACGAGATACGGAAGAACAAGCTTACAATTCATCCTATCGAGGGATTGATTGACATTTAAGATTGTAACCCTCTTTCCCGGATTTTTTCATTCTCCCCTCGAGACCGGCCTTCTCGGAAAGGCGATAAAGTCAGGAATACTCAGCGTCCTGCTTATTGATGTGCGGGAGTATTCCACGGACAACTACCGGAGTTGCGACGATTACCCTTACGGCGGAGGCTCAGGCATGGTTCTCATGCCGGCTCCTCTGATCAGGGCGGTGAAGGATGTAAAAGGGGAGCACACAAAGGTAGTGCTCACCGCACCCTCCGGAAGCTTGCTTACGCAGGATATGGTCAAGGAGCTCGCCGCATACGAGGATCTGTGCCTTGTGTGCGGCAATTACGAAGGGGTTGACCAGCGATTCATCGACGCCTGCGTGGATTATGAGATTTCAGTCGGCGATTATATACTTTCCGGGGGCGAATACGCCGCGTTGGTGATAATCGATGCGGTCTCACGGTATATTCCGGGATTCATGTCCAATACTGAATCCCTCCGTGAAGAGAGCTTTGAGATGGACTTGCTGGAATACCCGCATTATACGAGGCCCGGAGAGATATTTGGCATGGAGGTCCCCGGCATATTGTTAAGCGGGAACCATAAAAAGATCTCCGAATGGAGGCTCGAGAAGAGCATAGAGCTGACAAAAAGGGTTCGCCCTGATCTGTATAAAAGATATATCACCAGAAAATTATTAGGAGAATGAACAATGGATATCATGCGGGAAGTTGAACAAAGGATCATGCCGGTCAAACGGAAGCTTAATTTTACAATCGGCGATACCGTCCGTGTTCATTATAGAATCGTTGAAGGGAACAGGGAAAGGATACAGGTCTTTGAAGGCATCGTCATAGCGTCGGACAACAAAGGATTGAGTAAGACGTTCACCGTTCGAAAGCTTTCATTTGACGTCGGGGTTGAGCGCATCTTTCCCCTGTATTCAACACGAATCGCGAAAATCGAGGTTGTCAGGAAGGGGAAAAGCCGCAGGGCAAAACTCTACTATCTGAGGGAACGGAAGGGCAAATCCGCCAAATTGCGGGAAAAGGGCCCGAAAGCGGAAAAGCACAGCGTCAGCGCGGCGGATGCGCCGGGTGAACATGCCGGCGACGCCGAAAGCGCCGGCGAAGGAGCGCCTTCCGGAAGCGATCAGCAGAACGAATCCTAAAGCTTCTGAATAAGGATATTCGTTGAAGGATGTAGCCAACAATTATTCTCTGTCTGAAATCAAAAAGGCGGCCGCGGAATGCTCCGCCTTTTCTGTTGAGCCGTCATTCGATATTGAAAAGCAGCTGCTCGTCTGCGGGCATGACGTCATTGCGGGCGTCGACGAAGCGGGCAGGGGGGCTCTGGCCGGCCCCTTGTGCGTGGGCCTGGTCATATACGACCGATCATGTATCCTCTCCTCTTCCGGCATGCCCGGTATCAATGATTCAAAGAAATTAAGCGTCAAAAAGAGGACCGCGGCGCTTGGTATAATCGCCGGCCGCTGCCTCACGGCTTTTTCGGTCCTCGTCTCGCACCGCACCATTGACCGGATAAATATCAATCGGGCGACCGAGCTCGCACTGGTGCGGCTTCTCGAGAGGATTCCGATCAGACCGGATGTCGTGCTTCTGGACGGAAATTTCTCGTTTAAAGTGTCGGTTCCGGTATTATCAATACCGCAGGGCGATACGAAATCGGTGTCGATAGCATCGGCGTCCATCGTCGCCAAGGTGCAAAGGGACATGATCCTTGATAAACTCGATGCCCGGTATCCGGAATATGGTTTTAAAACCAACAAGGGATACGGGACCAGAAGGCATATACAGGCTATTTATGACATCGGGTTTTCGCCGCTGCACCGGAAATCCTATGAACCGGTCAAAAGCCTGATTTCCGGCGGACGCATATCATGAAAATTGAATCGTCAAACATCATCAAGGTAGCAGGTCGGTCGACCGGCGCCGATTCGATAAAGGATTTGAAAAAGGGCTCGGAACTGCCCGCGCGGATAATTGAGCGCCTGGGCGAAAGGGACGCACTTCTTGAAATCGGCGGGAAGCGGGTCCGCGCCGAGTTTGTAAAGGGCCTTCCCTCTGCGGGCAGCCTTCTCTTGAAGCTCGAGGATATTAAGAATAGTCTCTACATATTCAAAATCGTCGACCCGTACGGATTCGATGAATCGATCAAACGGATCCTGGATTTCACCATTTTCGATCCCAAGGATTTCGCCAAGAATGTCCTGCATGCTGCGAGCGGCTTTTTTTCGAAACAGCCTTCCGGAATTTTTGAATTGAGCGCTGCTCTCTTGAGTCTGATAGCAAAATCGGAGAAAAGAGAGGATCGCATGGCGCTCCTCCTCAACAGGCTGCTTGCGCTCGGAATGAGTCATGACCGGGTATCGGAGCTGTCGATTCTATTGTCGGGCGCCGACCTCGGCTCTAAAACTATATGGGCACTATTGTCTTTGCTCGGATTCGGCGACGGCCTCGACCGATGGTCATCCCGCCGGGGAAAGAAGCCTGATGAACTCGTCAATGATATCGTGAGCGATATCGACGGCATAGGGGATGAAAGCCGAAAGGAGGAAATTGTACGCGATCTTGTGCGGATTTTGGCCGAGGGGGGCCGCGGGCATCCGGAATATCAGCAGGGGGAACTGGCTTTCTTCCATGAAGGCCTGTTTTATCCGGTGCGGTATATAGGGAAAAAAAACACCTGGGTTTTCAGTATAGAGTTTTCATATATTGGCAGGATCGATATCCTTGCCAGGGATCTTGAAGCCGGATACTATCTATCAATTTTTTGCGAACAGAGCGATGTTATCCGTCTGTTGTTCGAAGCGCAGGATCAGTTGCTGGACGCCATCAAATCCATCAATTCAAATATTCATATAAATTTTTATAATATGCACAGCAGTGTAAATAAAATAGTTGAAATTTATTCCCGTTACTCACTAAATAGTGTATTTGATGCAAAGGCATAATATGGGCTTTGCCCTCAACCCAAACTGGCTCGCAGGAGGCCCTGCGGGGCTGTTAAGGCCGGCTTTATTGAAACATCCTGTTTCATGCCGGGCGCGGCCAGGACAGCCGCCTGCAAGCGCAACCAGGATGGTTAAAATGCGCTTGCCAGGCGAACCTCGTGTTCGCTCGGGCTTCGCCCATTAGACCCCGTAAAAGATTTTACGCAAGAGACGCAAAAAATGCAGAGTAATACTATAGCATGAAGGACGACAACGTAGGGGTGGCGCTTGAGTATTCAGGCGATTTACCGAAAATTTTGGCTATCGCTCGGGGGAAATTATTTGAACAATTGATGCGGATCGCAGCGGAACACCGCATAACCGTTTATCATGACGTAGATCTGGCTCGTGTGCTATCCACGCTGCCGGTTGGCAGTGAAATTCCTGAATTTTTGTTTAAAGCGGTCTCGGAAGTGCTGGCGTACTGCTATAGAATAAATGAAAAATTCAAATCAAAATTGGACAGCATGGGTATTTTGTAATGTCGAAAATGAAAAAAATACCAGTGGAAGAACTCCGGCCGGGGATGATATACGACAAGCCAATTTATGTGGACAGCAATAATATCCTCATAATGGCGAATGCTCCGATCAAGGAAAGCGATATAAAAAAATTGACGACCTGGGGGATCACCGCAGTTGAGACGGCCGGCGTTTTGCTGAAAATGATAGATGTGGCCAACGAAAAAAACCCGCCGTCGGATTCCGAGAGCGAAAAGAAGATCGTCTCTGAATACAACGACCTTCTTAAAAAACGGAAAACCCTGATCGAAATACACAGCCGGGCCCGCGCCGCCGTCGACGCCGCTTATAAGGCCATCCGCAACAATACCCCTTTCGAGACCGGGGATCTTGAGGAATCGGTCCAAAATATCGTTAAACTCCTTAAAGAGAACAGCAACATTTTTCTGTTTTTGTACGGCCTCGACGAGGGAAAGGACCACACCCTGACCCATTCCGTCAATGTAACCTTTTATTCTCTCATAACCGGGATCGCGCTCAAGTATAACCAGATCAAGCTCACTGAGCTCGGCCTCGGCACCCTCCTTATCGATGCGGGGATGGTGCAGCTTCCGGCGTACATCATCCATAAACAGTCGAACCTGACGGAACAGGAGTTCAATCAGATTAAAACTCATCCGCTGCTCGGGTACCGGGCATTGAAGGATATGGGGAAAATCAAGGAAAGCTCCGCTACCATCTGCCTTCAGCACCATGAGCAATTTGACGGCAAGGGGTACCCGCGGGGGCTCCGGGGACACGACATCGATGAATTCGCCCGGATCACCTCCATCGCCGACAGCTATGAAGCCCAAATATCGAATCGGAGCTACCGGAAAAAGGTCGACTTCTACCATGCGATGCGGAATCTCCTCTCAAGCGGAGTGAATAAATTCGATCCGGTTATCCTGCGCGTTTTTCTGTCGCGGATGTCGGTGTATCCGATCGGCTCCATCGTTGAGCTGAACGACGGAGCCATAGGGATAATCATAGGCTCGGTGCCTGAGAAACCCCTCCGGCCGATCATCAAGCTCATCTTCGACAAGAATAAGAGCCGCATAACAGACACGGCCATAATAAATCTCCTGACCGAATCCTCGCTCTATATAGTCAAGGCCCTGAATGAAAGCGATGTGGGCATCAACATCTTCGACGTGCTCTAGAGCGCCGTATGTCAAACGAGAGCAGCAAAGAGCTTGGGGAAAGCGGCGAGAAGTGCGCTGCCGCGTTCCTGAATGAGAAAAGTTTTGATATCCTCAAGCGCAACTTCCGTTACGGTAGATCGGGTGAGATAGACATCATAGCGAAAAGGAATAACCTCATTGTTTTCGTGGAGGTTAAAAACCGCACCTCCGACCGGTTCGGCGGCGCGCTCTATTCCATCAGCAGTAAAAAGAAGCGGAACCTGAAGCTTGCGGCGAAAGCCTTTTTAAGCTTCCATCCTGAATATAATCGCCCGGATTATACCTTCCGGTTTGATCTCATATCAATTACGGATAATACGGTGGAGTGGATTGAGGATATAGTGAGATAGCTGTCTCGTGCGGGCTGTTTGATAAATCCCAGGGGGTTGCTACCAATTACCCACATCTTTGAATCAAGTTTCTCGGCCCCCTAAATCCCCCGGAGGGGGACTTGACCTCACCCGCGCGCTGCGCACCCTCTCCCATTAAACTCGGAAGAAAGGAGAGGGTTTTCGAAACATTAGGCTTCATCCTTAGACTCCCCCTCTCCTTTTTTCATTTCTTAATGGGAGAGGGGGCCGGGGGGTGAGGTCGGAAACAGGTTTGGGGGGCATGAGAGAATGATATATGGGCAGTGGATAACCAGGGGTTGATGGCTTTTTTTAACAGCCTTATTAAATCGGTTTTTTGACAGGAATACCGCCATGCCGAAAGATAAACTTTTCACTCCCGGCTCCATTGGCCCGCTCAGGCTTAGGAACCGGAGCATCCGGTCCGCTGCGTTCGAGGGGATGTGCCCCGGTGGAGTTCCTTCCGATTCCCTCGTCAGGTATCATGCATCTGTGGCTGCCGGCGGGATCGGCATGACCACGGTTGCGTATGTCTCCGTCACCGACGGCGGCCGCACCTTCAGGCATCAGGCCTGGATGAGGCCTGAAATCATTCCCTTTTTCAAAAAGCTTACGGATGCGGTGCACCGGCGCGGGGCGGCAGCCTCGATCCAGCTCGGCCACGGCGGCAACATGGCTGACCGCAAAGTATCGGGCAGGCGCGCCGTTGCGCCGTCCGCCAGGTTCAATCTCTACGGCCTGACTCTGCCGCGGGCGATGTCGGAGGCTGACATCGAGGATATCGCCCGGGCCTATGCGGACAGCGTGAAGCTTGCGGCCAGGGCGGGCTTCGACGCCGTCGAGATTCATGCCGGCCACGGATACCTGATAAGCCAGTTCCTCTCGCCCTACACAAACCGGCGGAGGGACCGGTGGGGAGGCTCATTCGAGAACCGGACCAGGTTTTTGCGCACGGTAATGGCGTATGCCCGGAAAGCTTCGGGCAAACAGACAGCGCTCCTGGTCAAGACCAATCTTGAGGATGGGTTTCCCGGCGGCATGGGGAGTGAGGATGGGATAGAGGTCGCGCGTATTTTGCAAAACGAGGGAGCGGACGCCCTGGTTCTTTCCGGCGGATTCGTGAGTAAGACCCCCCTGTATATGTTGCGGGGACTCACCCCTCACCAAGAGCTCATCAGCTGCCAGACCGACCCGCTCATCAAGCTCGGGATGGCGGCCTTTTCCCGCATCATGATCCGGGATTATCCTTATACGGAGGCCTATTTTCTCGAGGAGGCGCTTAAAGTGAGAAAGGCGGTCGCTCTTCCCCTCGTGTATGTGGGCGGCCTCGCGTCAAAGAAAAAAATCGATGAAGTCCTTGATGCGGGTTTTGACTTCATCGCCATGGCCCGTTCCCTCATAGCGGAGCCCGATTTCATAAACCTCATCAGGAAGAACGATAATCATGTTTCTCAATGCCTGGCCTGCGGCCCCTGCAACAGCTGCGTCGCCACCATGTACATGGGCGAATGCCGCTGTACCTTTGAGGGATGATCCCGCCCTTTTAATCCTTAAGGCTCCTTGATGAAGAGCTGGCGCGCAATTATGTAGAAGGGCATCCTTCTCTTAAATAAAATGTAGTATGACAAAAATAAGAAAATGGGGATTCCGCTCAAATACCCTATCCACATGCTGTCGAATGCCTCGCCGATTCTCATGACCAGCAGGGACGCCAGGATTGCCAATCCAAGGCAGAGGCCGAATATCGTGCCCAGGACAAGAGTGGCGGTTTTAGCCGCGCCGGGGATATCTTCCGGAGAAACGGAGGCGTCCGATCGTAACCCCTCCCTCGTCCAGGTAATGAGAGCATAGATGAACGGCGGAGAGAGGAATATCCCCATTACGACAAGGCTCAGGAATACATTGCTTTTCAGGTAGTCTATGCCCATATATTTGCCCGGCGCCCAGAGCTCGCCATTGAACATGGTCGGGTCATAGAGGAGCCTCTGCCACCCCGTGCCGTCCCATCCGCAGACCAACATGAACCAGAAAACGATCCATGCAGCCATCCAGTTCAGATGGACGACATAGTATCTTTTTTTCCTGGTAAGCTTGAAGGATATCCAGTATCCCAGAATACCCTGGGTAATATTGGTTGCCGCAAAAAGAATGACCAGCCAGGCCGGGATCTCCTCATGACCGGCCGCGACCTGCATTGTCTGCCAGTGCGGGAACTTCCAGAGAAAATATATGGTAAAAGGAACGTATAAACACGAGAGGAAAATGAGCAGATAAATATAATACCGGTTGTTGAACGGATTGTCTTCCTTTTCAATCTGCCGTGCCGAGGCTGCCGCCAAGGTTGCCCCGATTGCGTACGTCAAGATGAAGTCGAGCTGTAACATTATAATCCTCCATGAGATTATTTTAATACTCCCGGAGCTGTCTAATTCCCCCCTAAATCCCCCCAAGGGGGCAGACCGCCCCAAGGAATTATTAGTCATTAATTTTACGAATTTTTATATATCTCATCATACTCGCTTTTTATCTTTTTAATGAGAAGAGTCTTCAACGATTTGAGCTCATCCGACAAGCTGATCTTATATATGTGCGGATTCAGGAGCCTTTTGAAGGTGTCATCGAGCGAGTCGATTTCATTCTGGCGGTATTTTTTCATCTCCTCGAGCGACGGCTGACCGCACACGATTGCGCCCTTCTGCATGACCGGCTCAAGCATGATTCTCGTCGAGCTGTATTCCGCGAGGGTGAAGCGGGCGTATTCGGTTGCCGGATGGTTAAACCTGATCGGCTCGCGCCGCGATATCTTCTGTTGCAGCAATTCTCCCTCCTCCTCCAGAAACATCAGGTCGGCAAGAATCTGGTTTTTGCCATTGTAAAAGCGGATGATATTCTTCACGCCGGGGTTCGTGATTTTCTCAGCCTGATTGGATATTTTAATGCGCGGCTCAAATACTCCGCCGCTGCTTCTGGCAACGATCTTGTATACGCCGGTGAGGGCGGGATCGTCCCATCCGGTCACGAGCCGCGTGCCCACACCCCATGCGTCTATGGGCGAGCCGCTCTGGATAAGCTGGTGAATGATCCATTCATCCAGGTCGCTGGACACGAATACCTTCACTTCGGATAGGCCGCTCGCGTCCAGCATGTTTCTTGCCCGCTTGCTCAGATACTCGAGGTCGCCGCTGTCGATGCGCACTCCCATGAGGGAGGGTTTTTTTTTCTTCAGCTCTTTATATACTGAAATGGCGTTGGGGATTCCGGATTTGAGAGTATCAAAGGTGTCCACCAGAAGGATGGAACGGTCAGGGTAGAGCTCGACATATTTTCTAAAGGCCTCGAGCTCGGTATTGAAGTTCATCACCCAGCTGTGGGCCATGGTCCCGCTCACGGGAATGCCGAAGGTCTTGCCGGCGAGGGTGTTTGAGGTGGCTGATGCGCCGCCGATAAACGCGGCCCTGCTCGACATGAGCGCCCCGTTTATTCCCTGCGCCCGGCGCAACCCGAATTCGAGCACCGGCTTGTCCCCGGCAATGGCCGCGATCCGTGCGGTCTTGGTGGCGATGAGGGACTGAAAATTGATTAAATTGAGCACCATGCTTTCAATGAGCTGGGCCTCCATGAGATTCCCCTGTACCCGCATGATCGGTTCGTACGGGAACACTACCGTTCCTTCAGGTACGCTGTAGATGTCTCCCTGAAAGGTGAAATCTTTCAGATAATCGATGAATTCTTTTTTAAAGGTCTTGAGCGAATCAAGGTATTGAAGCTCTTCCTCTGCAAACCGCAGGTTCTGAAGGGCTTCAAGGAGCGGCCACAGGCCGGCGAATACCGTATATCCGCCCTCAAAGGGCTGCCGGCGGAAGAACATCTCGAACACGCCATGATCGTACGGGCATGAGAAAAAATATCCCTGCATCATGGTGAGCTCGTAAAAATCCGTTAGGAGGGAAAGATTCATGCCTACTCCCGTTGATCTATAAATCGCCTGAGCTGATGATCCCTATTCCCGTATCTTTCATCGCCTGAATTGAGCGCTCGATGTTGTTTTCAGGCACGTCGATGCCGCGGCATGCGTCGATGATGACGTATGTCTTAAACCCGAAAGATGCGGAATCCATGGCGCTGTAGAAAACGCAATAATCCGTGGCCAGGCCGCACAGGAACACCCGGTCGGCGCCGATCGACTTAAGATAGCCGTCCAGACCTGTTTTGAGCTTTTTGTCGTTTTCAAGGAATGTTGAATAAGAATCCACTGCCAGATTCACCCCTTTTCGAACCACGAGGTGGAATTTATCGGTCTGCAGACCGGGATGGAAGTCCGCGCCGGGCGTGCCGGCAACGCAGTGGTCCGGCCAGAGCACCTGGGTTATATCGCCGAGACGTATCACGTCATACGGCTTTTTTCCCGGATGATTCGATGCAAATGAAACCTGGTGCTTCGGGTGCCAGTCCTGGGTGGCGACTACGCGGTAAAAGCCTTCCATGATATTGTTAACCAGCGGCACAATGGCGTCTCCTTCCTTAACCGCGAGCGCGCCGCCGGGGCAGAAATCATTTTGAATGTCGGTCACGATGAGGACGTCTTGTTTTGCCATAGGACCTCCTTGTTCTATATAGTTGCTTATTGAATAATTGACAATCTTAATTGTTTCATGTTATAAATAAATTAATATAATCGGAAAATTTAGTCAATTTATAAATATCGACTGTATTGGATCTATATACACTCATGCCCCCCCAACCCCCCAGAGGGGGGCTTACGTTCGCTTGTAAGTCAGCTCATCGTTTTTCCTGCTCCCCAAGGAGACGATGATATGTGTTTATCAGCTACAAGGTTCTTTTGATAGAATTTTTTAAGTCCCCCTCCGGGGGATTTAGGGGGCCGAAAAGCGTGATTTAAAAATGGAGGTATTAGTTAGGAGAAGGGGCCGGAGGATGTGTGGTCCAAGAAAATGTCTTGACACCGCCGTGAATGATAAAAAAGCTATTGAACGCCTCAAGGAGTTATACATGAAGTTCAGGCTCATTTACCCCCGGTGGGAGAAGCTGAAGGAGCAGACGACCTTCAACCTTCCGCCGCACGGCCCTGCGGTCATGGCGGCGGCCCTGCCCGATTATGTCGAGGTTGATTTCATCGATGATAACCTTGAGAGCTTCAGCTACGACGATCCGGTTGATTTTGTCGGCATATCCATGATGCTCACCACCCAGGCCAAGCGGGGCTGGGCCATAGCGGACGAGTACCGGAAGCGGGGGGTGAAGGTTATCTTCGGCGGCATATCCGCCATGCTCCATGCCGAAGAAACGCTTGAGCACGCGGATTCACTGTTTCTCGGAGAGGCTGAGGGAAGGATGGACCAGATTTTCAATGACTTCAGGACGGGCGATCTGAAAAAAGTGTATAACTATCTCAACGATCTGCCGCCCATAGAGATCGTGGGGCCGGCGCGCCGGAGCATTTACAAGCGCGACCTGTATTATTACAAAGGCGTGCAGATGGTTGACCTCGTCCATGCGTCCAGAGGATGCAGGTTCAGCTGTTATCCCTGCGCCGTGTCCTATCTGGGCGGAAGAAAATTCCGGCCGCGGCCGATCGATAAGGCGATCGAGGAGATGGCGCTTACCGGCAACAACCGCCTCTTTGTCGTGGATAATTCACTCGCCCAGGACACTGACTGGGAGATGGAACTTTTCCGTGAGATGATTCCGCTTAAAAAAAACTGGTGCTGCCACACCATCGAGGATAAGCCCGAGGTGCTCGATTGTGCCCGCCGGGCCGGCGCCTGGTACGTGTACCAGGCGATTTTTGATACCTCCGATTTCATCCGGGAGCGGATCAAGCGCTATCATGATCACGACATCGCGGTTGAGGGCACGATTCTGCTCGGCATGGACAACCATGATGAGGATTATATCAAGCGGCTCATAGATTTTCTCCTTGATATCCGGCTGGACCTGGCGGAGTTCACGGTGCTCACCCCCTTCCCGCATACCAAGGCGTACGACGATATGCGCAAGCAGAAGAGGATATTCAACCATGACTGGAACGATTACAACGCGGGCAAGGTCGTGTTTTACCCGAAGCAGATGACCCCGGCGCGGCTCCAGGAGCTCTACTATTACGCGTGGGAGAAGTTCTACGAGGACGAGCCGCAGCAGTACAAGATGTTCAAGCTCTTGAAAAAGGCGATCGAGCGGGAAATGGCATCGGGTACTTACAAGCCCCGGCGCAGGGATCTGATGCGCCGGGTTTTTGCGGATACGCTGTGAGGAGACCTTTTATCGGTTATCTTTTTTACAATTCTTGTTAAAAAATTGCATATTCATCACACAATAAATATCTTGACTATACCCATATTATGTCATATTTATTACTTGACATAATTTAAAATATCTATACATTTGATAAGTATAATAATTTTTCAGTGTTAATTCCTAAACTGATTTCATAACAAAAATATTAATGGAATACTTCCCCCGCCGCCTCCGGCGGCGGGGGAAGTATTTAAAAATAATTTTAAGGAATTATTATTGATAATTTTTATATTATTACTGGAACAATGAAAATCAGATCAAAATTATATCTTGGTGATGCCAAAGAGGAACTTAGAAAGATCGAAAGCAATACTGTTGATCTTATAGTTACTTCACCTCCTTATGCCGATAGTCGTAATCATACCTATGGAGGAATAAAACCAAATCAATATGTTGAATGGTTTTTACCTATAACATACGAATTATTAAGAATCTTAAAACCTACGGGCACTTTTATTTTAAATATTAAAGAAAAAGTCGTCAATGGTGAAAGGCATACCTATGTAATCGAATTGATATTAGAGATGAGAAAACAAGGCTGGATGTGGACTGAAGAATTTATATGGCATAAAAAAAACTGTTACCCGGGGAAATGGCCCAATCGTTTTCGCGATGCATGGGAAAGACTCTTACAATTCAATAAAAACAAACAATTTACAATGTATCAGGAAGCTGTAATGCTTCCTATGGGGGATTGGTCAAAAGCTCGGCTAAGAAACCTTAGTGAAATTGATAAACTGCGTGATAATTCTAAGGTAGGCAGCGGTTTTGGGAAAAATGTATCTAATTGGGTAGGTCGCGACAAGGTTTATCCAACTAATGTTATACATTCAGCTACTGAGTGCGGCAATAGAAATCATAGTGCAACGTTCCCGGAAGCATTGCCAGAGTGGTTTATCAAATTATTTACAAAAGAAGGTGATATGGTGTTAGATCCATTTATGGGATCCGGTACCCACAATACGAGTTGCGCAAAGAATGAAAAGAAATTCTATTGGTATAGAAATTATTCCTGAATATTATCATATGGTTGAAAAACAATCAGCGCTTTCAGAATCTTATCTTTTTGAAACAAGAGCCCGTTATGCATTGTTCTTATGAACTACATTGATCAGATTTACCACTTCAAAGGCCGCTGGGATGCCCCCTCCCAATGCGGACTGAAAATCATAAAAAATCCCGACCGCCACATCGTCATCGCCACCGAGCTGTATGAGGAAAATCCCGGCACATCGGTGACGGATTTTACCGGCGAGCTGGCTGCGCTTCTGGTGAAGGAGTTCAGCCTTGACCCGGATAGGATCGTCTTTGTCGAGCACTGCCCGGACCGGGGCTCGAAACTTGAACATTATAAGGAATCGTTCGACCTCGTGCGTTTCCGCCGGCACGGATCGCGCTTCAGCGATCCGGAGTGGGAGCGGATAAGCAGGCAGGCTGTTGACGCGATGATAGGCGGGTGAGCCGTTACCGTTCGGTGCCGAACGCCTCTGCGCATCTTTGAAGAGCAAGCTCGAGCGCCTTGACCAGATGCTCCCTCAGTTCCGCCACTGAAGGGATCGTCCAATCAACCAGGCCGGATGCAATGCCGTCCCTGCTCGGCCGGGCCTTGTCGAGATAGTTATCGGTGAAGCTCTTCCGGAGCTCTTCAGCCGCGTCCTTTTTGCCCTGATCCATAAGCCGTCCGTATTTTTTGCCGAAGAGAAGATCGAAGGCGGCATCCACGCCGATGACCGCCATGACGGCCTTCTCAAGCGCCAGATACACGATGCCGGGCCGTAAGAATTTGTTAAAGGCATGGATAAGCCTGCCGCCGTAATTCTGGCTCAGGAGCACGCTCACCACCGGAATGGTGCCGAGGATATTGACGTCCAGCGATTCCGCGCCGATGGCCTGGATCCTGAAACGCTCCTGGCAGGATCCCGGCACAAATCCTGACGAGTTTGACAGCATCACGAGCGGAATCCGTTTTCGGTTCAGGAACTCGGCGAATACCCGGAATTTTTCCGTGCCGAAGGCGTCCGCTCCGCCGCCCTTGATGAGGGGCTGATCCGCTATGACGCCAACGAAGCGGCCGGCAAGGCCGGCCAGGCCGGTGATCAGGTTCGGGCCGGTCAGAGGGTTGTTCATGTCCCGGTAAAACTCCAGAAACGAATCGGCGTCGAACGCCTTCAGTATCACCGATTCGATGATCTCATACGGTACCGACGGGTCCGCCGGTATGTCCGGAAGGGCGGCCGGAGCGCTGAATTTTTTTATTGTATCGATGGGATCGATCATGCGGATGAGCCGGCCGGCAAGGTCAAAAGCCTCGGTGAAGCTCCCGACCGTGAAGGTCGCATTTTTTTCTGCGAGAATCTTCTCGGCGCTCGATCCCCCCGCGGTTTTGACATATATGATGACGTCGGCTGCGCTGTTTATGTCGAAGCATTTTAATCCATCCGGATGCGTAATCATATAGATCTTCAGGCCCGACTTTTTTTGAACCGTGTTCATGAAATCGAGGTGTGACCGGATCTGGACGCTTTCATGCAAATCCGGAACCTGCTGCCACTTTTTCCCGAAAATGAGTATCTGATGGGACGACGTCCGATAGGCCGTTCTCAATATCTCCCGCGCCTTGATGACCGCGGCAAGCGACCGGAGCCCGGACAGGGTGCGGGGTCCCATGATGAGGACGCGCCTTCCGCCGATTTTGGCAAACCCGCCGATAAGCGTCTCGGCCGCGTAGTAGTCTTCCTTGAAGGGAAGGAAAAATCCGTCATCCACATTGTTCCGCACCGTGGATTCCGTGAACACGATCGATTCATTCGTTTTTTCCGGGGAAGGCGCACCGAAGGCGGGGTTGCGCAACCCCGCCTTCGGGGTATCTTCCCCGGAAAAGATTTTATGCACCTGATAGATGCAGGCCGCAAGCTCGATCTTGTCGCCGGCAATGATATCAACGATCCCGGTCCATTTTCCGAGGATCTTGGCGCCGCCGATATCGTAATTCGTTATATCCTCGCCGATCACCGTATGCACGACTTTTGAGCCGGTGAGCACCCGGTATGATTCCTCCGAGTCGAGCAGAATCTGGATCGAGGCCTGGCTTGAGCCGTACACGTCCAATCCGGCGGAGGATCCGATCCCCACGGCAATGAGCTGGAACGACCGGTGCCGGCCGTCGAGCCCGTCGCTGGAGAGGCCAAATTCCCCGTCCAGCTCCTGAAAGAGCCTGGTGAGTTCCGGATCCGCCGTGTTCGCCGTATAGCGGCGAAAGGTTTCGCCGCTCGACTTTTCCGTGAGGAGCGCGTTCATCATGAATCCTTGAGCCCCCCTGTTCAGGGAAACGACTCCCTCCATGATGTTCGCGCCGGCGCTGTCGTTCCACACGTAGAGCGGCCAGTCGTTCAGGTATGAGAGGTATGCCGCGGCTATATATTTCAAGCCTTCCCTGCTCCCGGTTGACCCGCCGCTGACCCGCGAGTCCTTCATGTAAAAGCAGGCCGGCGTTCCGTTTATCGCGCCCCGATAGATTTTGGCCGCCACCGGCCTGCTGATAATCTGCAGCGCGCTCGTAGGCTCGGCCCGGGCATCGTCGATCGACGGGATCCGTATTTCCTTCATCGTGCCCGGATCAAAGCACTCCTGCGCCCATACCTCAATGGGCCACTTGCCTGCGTCGACAAGGCGCTGATCCGGCAGGTTGACATCCCCCGGCGGATGAAAGGGATTTTTCCGGTCAAAGGGGAGAAGCAGCTCAATGATCACCGCGTCGTTTTTTCGGTGAAATAGCACGCTCCTGTTCCTGATCCCCGGTGAATGAGGGTAGGCGACGTCAATGGTTATTATCCCCCTGATGCGGGTCTCTTCCCAGCAGGCGCTGATCGCCGAGGCGCAGATCTTCTTAAAATCACGATAGTTGATGACCCGGTCGCCCCCTCCATCCCAGGCGAGCGTTGCGCCGAAGACCAGGAGCTCTATCCAGCAGGTATCGCATGAGCGGATCTTCTGATATATCCGTACGATCTGCGCAGCCCGGGAAAAAACGGATTCTATGGAGCCGGCTGTTCCTGCCTCGGCGCAGGAAAAGGCGATGTATGATTCTGCGGCGCCTCCAATGGAGTTTAGGCGGTAGACGAGCACGCCTTCATACGGTGAGTGGAGTTTGTGTATCGTGAAATTATTCTCAAGCTCCGCGAGCCGCTTGCGCACGTGTGTCCCCGCCGGGTCCGGGATCGTCCCGGGGTCGATTGTCAGGTCGGAAGAGGGGGAATGAAGCGATCGCTCAAACGGATTGAGCCCTGCCTCATTCCCCGGGCCTGGGGAATCCGCGCTCTGAATGTTTTCCGGATGAGCCTCCTTCAGCGTCTGATTCTGCAGCAGAACAGAGCCGTTCAGCGGGAATTTCGACGACAGGATTTTCTTTATGAATTTGAGGAGGGAATCGTCCCGCTCGGCCTGTTCCTGTTCCATGAGCCAGGCGAGCGATTGGACGATCTCTTTCCCCGGTTTTTCGATATTTGATATGATCTGAACTATTTTTTTTATGATAGTAGTCCGATCGATGTTGAACTGGTACGATCGCTTGAGCAGCATGAAGACGTACTGGTGCACCATGCGGCTCATCTCCGACCGGTCCTCCCATCGCAAGACTCCGTATGATTCATACAGCTTTTTGAGCAATGACTCAAATGATTTTGATCCGGACTGCGCGTTTTCACTGCGGGTCTGCAGGTAGAGGTGCAGTTCTTCCTGGAACGACAGGCCCTCATTACCCACTACCGGCGAGAATAATCTCTTAATGTCTGCATAGTGCCGGATGATCTTGTTCAGTACCTCAACAACGTCGTCCGCGACCGGGACGGCGGCCGGTATTTTATTCAACGCCTTCGCGAGGGTTTCGACGATATGCGGCTGATAGATGAACCCCTGCGCCGCAGCGTGGGATAATTCAGAAACTGTTTTGAAGTGCTTTTCAAGGTTTCCCGCGATCACCTCGTCAAAATTATCATGAAAGATATAATCCAGGGTTGATTCGGGGTTATAGCTCATGCGTCCGTGCGGGTCGGCGCGGGAGCCTTCCGCATGCAGGTCCTCACGGCCGGCGTCCGTTTCAATGGCCGCCAGGATCTCGTTCTCATGCACGCTCCTGCCGGTGATTCTTACCCTTCCGGGACTCGAGATCAGGAGCTTCGCGCGCTCCCCCTCCCCGATCAGATAGATGATCTTTCCGCTTACCGGCGCGCTTATGACCGTCTCCATCTTCATCGACGAGAGGATTAAAAGCGGATCGCCCGCCGTGACCATAGTTCCGACGCGAAGGTCTTCTTTGCAGAAGGATATGAACGTTCCCTGGAAGGGCGATACTATTTTTTTGATATGCTCCTTGTCCTCCGCGCCATCGGGCAGGACTTTCATCCGGTAGTAATTGACCTTGTTGAGCTCGTCCCTCATCCTGAGAACGATTAAATTCGCGTGACGGCCCACCCTGATGCGGTAGGAGCCGTTGCCGAAGATGAGGAGAAAGTCGTCGCAGCGGTCATTGACCGAGGTCAGGATAATGGAGCCGTTGTATGTTCCGTCCACGTAGGCAAGAAAGGTGTCCATCGCTATTTGCAGAAATTCGACCATGAAGCGCCGGTCGAGGTACTCAAGGGCGTATCTGCATGAAATATTTGATACAGTCGGCGCGTCGATGATGCTCCCGAGATTGGCGATAACGATAAATTCGTTTATCGCATGCCGGATCATACGCATATGTTCGGCGAAAGCGCCGAACATGATATGTTTGACGCTGCGGCGGTCGGCTGAAGCGGATCCCCCGGAATCAGGCTCCCGGAAGTTCAGCTCGGGGTGGTCATTGAGCAGGTTGTTGGTGTAGTCTCCCTTAACGAAGACGGGGTGCCGGACAATGCGCAAAAGCTGGCTTATATTGGTTTTTACGCCGCTGATATATAATTCCTGAAGGGCGCGCTCGAGTCGGATGAGCGCGTCTTTCCGCGTCGGACCGTGAGCGATAAGCTTTCCGATCATCGGATCGTACATGGGAAGGATCGCGTCCCCCTCGCCGAACCCGAAGTCGCACCGGATTCCGTTAAAGGTGGGAAGATCGATCTCGATGATCGTCCCGGGCGAGGGGAGATAGTCGTTCTCCGGCTCCTCGGCATATATGCGGCACTCGATCGAATGATCGTTTTCGCCCATGCGGCTTTTGAGAACGTCAAGGCCGACGATCTCGTCTTTCCTTTCGTCATAGTAGAGTATCTGCCATTTGGCTATATCTATGCCGAGGGATTGGTCCGTGACCGCGTATTCCACTTGGAGCCGGGTGTTCATCTCCATGAATCCGAATCTGCCGGTTTCCGCGTCAAAGAGGAATTCAACGGTGCCGGCGCCTCCTCCCCTGCCGTAACCGGACACGTGGGCCATCTTTTCCGCGGCGGCCAGGAGCGCCAGGCCGATATAGTCGTCATGGAGGGCGTGTCCGCTCTCTTCTATGATTTTTTGGTTCCGGCGCTGCACCGCGCATTTGCGTATTCCGATGGCCCGGCCGTTGAAGATCTGGACTTCGATATGGACCGGTTTATTGATGAACTTTTCAATATAAAAAGAGGAATCATCATACAGATCCCGGCAGATGCGGGCGGTGGATTCAACGGCGCCGATCAGCTCGGATTCATCGCCCGCATGGGAAATCCCCTTTCCCCCGCCGCCGCAGCAGGGCTTGATGATTACCGGATAACCGATTCTCTGCGCCTCTGCCGCCGCCTTCCTTAGCTGATCCGGTATTAACGCATGCGAGCTTTCAAACAGGGGGATATCATGCTCCAGGGCGAGCTTCCGGGCGCTCGACTTGTTCCCCACCCTCCGCATGGTTTCATAATCTGGTCCCATATGGATGATCTCGCGGCCGCAGTTGGCGGATACTGATTCCAGGGCTTCAACAAAGTCCCTGTTCTCGGAGAGGAATCCGTATCCGGAATACACGGCATTGGCGTTTGCCAGCAGTGCGGCTCCGATAATGACCGGTATGCTGGCATAGTGGTCATCGGCTCCGATGAAAACGACCTCGTCCGCGAATTCATACCAGGATTGGCCCCGGTCCGGATCGGTCACGACCGCTACCGAGGGTATTCCCTCTTCATGGAGCGCCAGGAAGAACCGCTTCGCGATCTCTCCCCGGTTGGCAACCAGCACCTTTTGAAGCCGGTGCGGCCGCGACTTTGTCACTGAAGGGTAATCCGATTTTCTGCTGCCCGAAATGTTCGGATTCAGCGACCGGAGCAGCTTTTGCGCTTCATCTATTTCCTTTTTGACGCCAGCGTAGTCCATTAGGATTATTCGAGCTTATAGATAATCTCATCTTTATAAGAGTCGATCCGGTCGCCGGTTGAGCTGACCAGCACGAGCGAGCCGTCCGGATTGATGCCGGATATGACGCCCGATTCTTCCCTCCCGTTGTTGTAAAAGAGTACTTTTCTCCCGATTGAGGCGGAGGCATTGATCCACTCATCCAGGAGCAGCCGGTCCAGCGGGACGCGAAAATCGCGCATAAGCACGCCGATCTCGTCGAGGATGCCTTCGCATATCGTAAAAACATCGTGCTCTTTTCCGGTGACGGCCTTCAAGGACGACGCCGTCGAGCTGATCTCATCGGGAAAAGCGGTGGTGTTGATGTTTATCCCGATGCCGATGATCACGGCCGGAGCTCCGTGTTTGGGCACCATCTCGCACAATATACCGCCGATTTTTTTATTTCCGTACAGGATGTCGTTGGGCCATTTCAGGTTCAGGCCTTTATCGCAATAGCGCCGCAAACACCGGTACACGCCAAGGCCCGCGATGATGGTTATGCATGACGGGTCATTCAGGGGACGCGGCGGGATGCAGAGGGTCGAAAAGGTCAGATCCAATCCCGGCTCGGAATGCCATTTCCGGGTATGGCGGCCGCGGCCGCCGGTTTGCTCCGCCGCGACCACGGTAATGAGATCATGCTCCCACAGCTCAGGATGGTTTTTGAGATAGGTGTTTGTGGAATCGACCTTATCCAGGTATATGATGTGATACGCGGAATTCATAATGCCGGCTGAATGGTCACTAGTATATGCGTGCGGCGGACAATTCAATAATAAAATTGGTATTAATAAAAAATAAAGGCACTTGCAAAGTCGTGTTGCACTCTCACGAAGGCGCGGACAACCTCTTGCTTTAATCTCGCCCGTTTCGGCACGCAGGGAGCACACTTAGCGACAGGATGAAGTACTATGCGAACTTAATATAACTGCCTGATTTATCCACATCAGTAAATCACCGGTGAGGTCGTATTAAATGATCACGGGAGGTCGTGTCTGCGGGAGATTTTTAAATAGTCGAATAGTTAAAAATAAAAGGGGCGCCTTTTAAAGATGCCCCCCTTTTTATATATCAGAAAACCGGAGCTATTTAACAAAACCGAGCAGTTTTCCGATAACCATTGAGTATTTTACCACCACGCCGGAAAATACTACGGAAACCATGCTCATGAGTTTTAAGAGGATGTTGAGCGAAGGACCCGCAGTATCCTTGAAGGGATCGCCGACCGTGTCTCCGATGACGCCCGCTTTATGGGCAGCAGAGCCCTTGCCGCCATGATGTCCTTTTTCAATGTACTTTTTGGCGTTGTCCCACGCGCCGCCCGCGTTGTTCAGCATGCAGGCGATTGCGAAGCCGCTGGCGAGAGCGCCGGCCAGCAGTCCCATGAGGCCTGATACGCCGAGGATGAGGCCGACCGCAACCGGGACGATGAGCGCCATGAAAGACGGCACGATCATTTTGGTCTGCGCGCCTTTCGTTGATATTGCGACGCAGCGCGCGTAATCGGGCTTGTCTTTTCCTTCCAGGATACCCGGCTTTTCCTTGAACTGCCGGCGGACTTCCTCGACCATGGCCCCGGCCGCGCGGCCGACCGCTTTGATGGTCATGGCGCAGAACACGAGCACCATCATGGCGCCCAGGAACAGGCCACAGAGGACCAGCGGGTTCATGATGCTGATGTCATAGGCGCGCACGAAATCGGCGATGCCCGCCTTGCTGGCGATAACGTTGAACTGGTCAAGCTTCAGGCCCTCAGTCAAGTTGTAATGGAAAGTGACCGGTCCGACCTTGTAAATCCCGCCGTTTTCCATGGCGTACTTACCTATCCATATCTTGATTTCCTCGATATAGGCGGACAAAAGCGCCATGGCGGTGAGGGCCGCGGATCCGATGGCGAATCCTTTGCCGATAGCCGCGGTGGTGTTGCCCAGCATGTCAAGGGCGTCGGTGCGGGTCCGCACCTCTTTTCCCAGGCCGCTCATTTCAGCGTTGCCGCCCGCGTTGTCGGCGATTGGGCCGTACGCGTCGGTGGCCAGGGTGATCCCCAGGGTCGCCAGCATGCCAACGGAGGCGAAGCTGATGCCGTACAGGCCCTGGGAAATATTTTCAAAGCCGCCGGACACGCCGAACGCCACGAGGATGCCGATAACGATGGTTATGACGGGGATTCCGGCGGAGAGCATACCGGTGGAAATACCGTCAAGTATGCCGGTCGCCGGTCCCATGACGTGCTGCTCCGCAATGCCCTGGGTGGGTTTGTTGTCGTCGGAAGTGTAGTACTCCGTCGATTTTCCGATGACCAGTCCTGCGATAAGGCCGGCGATTGTAGCGCCGAACACGCCCCATGATATGATCTTGAAATTCGCCATGACTGCGAGCGCCACGATCAGGAGCAGCGAGGAGCCCCATACGCCGCGGTTCAGCGCGGCAAGCAGACTTTTCATGGAAGCGTCTTCTTTCGTTCGTACCAGGAAGATGCCGAATATCGAGAATAATATGCCCAGGCCGGCGACGATCATCGGCGCCATGACGGCGTTCAGGTTCGCCTCCCCGAGAAGCGGCAGTGCCGCACCGAGGGCGGCCGTGGCCAGGATCGACCCGCAGTATGACTCGTACAGGTCTGCACCCATGCCGGCTACGTCGCCGACATTGTCGCCCACATTGTCCGCGATGGTGGCCGGGTTCCGGGGATCGTCCTCGGGAATGCCGGCTTCCACTTTGCCGACCAGGTCCGCTCCGACGTCGGCGGCCTTGGTGTAGATGCCGCCGCCCACCCTGGCGAACAGCGCCTGCGTGGACGCGCCCATGCCGAAGGTGATCATGGTCGTCGTTATCTCGACGAGCTTGGTGTGCCTGAATTCTTCGGTTTTGATTATGTCTGCCAGTTGGCCGGGATCAAAAACGGCGCCGGCTGCGGTATATTTCTCGAACACTTCCTTGGCAAGATTCCACACGTTGTGGTCGTACATATAATTCAAGACGAAGTACCAGATCGCTATGTCAAGGAGGCCGAATCCAACCACGACCAGACCCATAACTGCTCCTGAGCGGAACGCCACCTTGAGGCCTTTGTTGAGGGATTCGGACGCGCCCTGCGCCGTTCGCGACGAAGCGTTTGTGGCGGTCTTCATACCAAGAAAACCGCACAGACCGGAGAAGAAGCCGCCGGTGAGGAATGCGAAGGGAACGAACCGGTTCTGGATGCCTATTACCGCCAGAAGCGAGAAAAGGAGGACAAGAACAAAAAAGACGATGCCCACGACCTTGTATTGCTGCTTCAAATAGGCATAAGCGCCGTCTCTAACCGCGCTCGCTATCTCGATCATTTTTGAATTTCCCTCGTTCGCTTTCATCACCAGCTTATAAAACAGAAAAGCGAAAATGAGGGCGATAACTGATCCGATAGGAGCAAGATAAAACAGATTTATCTCCATAGAATCACCCCGTATATTTAAATTTTAGGTACCAAATTAAACTAAGCAATGAAACTGAAAAAGCATACAGGCGTCTCCCTGCCGGGTTTATCGGGAATTGTATTTTCCTTTCGGGAAAAACTTATTTTTAAACAATTCTTATCAGGGTGTCGTCATTTTCCATAAGTTAAAATTAGCCTGTATTGTCAACAAATTTTACCGGTGATACCCATAACCAAAATACATGAAAAAGATAGCAAACTAATTCGCTACCGTGAACAAGAGAACTTATTGAGGAGAAGGGGGGGGTGAGGTCAAGTCCCCCTGCGGGGCCGCTCTCGGCCATCCGTGGCCGTGCATCAGGCCTGCGGAATGAGATTATATTATACCCCTCTTACGTCGCACCTATCGGCGAAAGACAGGACGAAATCCCTGAACTGGAAGAGCGTTTCTGCGGAATAAGGCTTGAGCCGCTCCCATGAGCTGTCCAGAAGACGGACGGAGGGGTTGAACTGCTGGAGGCAGTATTTAGTCACATGGCCGATGGCGTTGCCGATGCCGGCCAGATCATCCAGGGTTATGTATCCGGGAATGCAGGTTGAGCGGACCTCATACTCGATTCCGCTGTTTTTCAAAACATCGACGCTCTCCGCGATCCGGCTGAAATCAATATCCGCCTTCGTCAGCTCCGGGTATTTTTCCGGGGAGGTCTTGATATCAAGGGCCGCGTAGTCGATGAGTTTTTTGTCGGACAGGCGGGCGATCACCTCCGGATGCAGGCCGTTCGAGTCGAGCTTGACCGCAAGGGACATCTCTTTGATCCGCTCTATGAAAGAATCGATGTTTTCCGACAATGTCGGCTCGCCGCCGGTGATCGTAACCCCGTCGATAATATTCTTTCTCTTTCTTAATACCTTGAGGGCTTCTTCATTGCTCAACAGGGCAAGTTGTTTCCAGCTGTCGGCAAGCTCCGGATTATGGCAATATCCGCACCGTAGATTGCAGCCTCCGCAAAAGAGGACGGTGCTTATTTTCCCGGGGAAATCGATCAGGGAGGTTTTATATATTCCCCTGATATTCATATGCGGGTGTCTGCTCTAACCGGTACACTTTTCGCTCACGGAATTCTTCCTGCTTTCCCTTGTTCCATTGATTGACCGGCCGGAAGTATCCGACCACCCGCGAATAGACTTCAACCGGGACTTTTAGTTCTTTAGCATTGTTCATAAAATCTCCTCTGTACCTATACTCCCTCCCCCTTGACGGGGGAGGGTTGGGGTGGGGGTGATGAATTTACAGCAATCAAATAATCTTTACTCCTCATTCACCCTCCCCTCACCCCTCCCATCAAGGGAGGGGAATGTTTTAATTAAAAATCGCTTAGCTCAATCTCTCCATATCGGCACTACGCGCTGTCTACTTCAATGCCGTGCTGTATCAGCTCTTCCGCCGTATGATCATAAGGGCAGTACTTATGCTCGCCGGGAATATACCCGTGAACCGGGCACACGCTGAACGTCGGCGTGATGGTGAAATAGGGCAGCGCGTAGTTGGCGGCGATTTTTTTCACCAAAAGCTTTACCGCCTGCGGGTCATGAATCTTTTCCCCGAGAAACAGGTGAACGACGGTACCGCCGGTAAATTTTGTCTGCAGCCCGTCCTGATGATCGAGCACGTCGAACGGGTCATCGGTGTATCCCACGGGCAGGTGTACTGAGTTGGTGTAGTAGGGCTCTTTTCCGCCCGATGTCTTTATGTTCGGGTACAGCTTCCGGTCATGGAGTGCAAAACGGTAGCTTACGCCTTCAGCCGGGGTGGCCTCCAGGTTGAACAGGTTGCCGGTCTCCTCCTGGAAGTGCATGATTGTGTCCCTCATGAAATCGAGCACCCTGACGGCGAATTCTCTCCCCTTAGCAGAAGCGATATCCTCATTGAGTATATTCAGGCACGCCTCATTCATTCCGATGAGGCCGATTGTGGAGAAATGGTTTATCCAGTATTTTTTCTCCCGCAGGTAAACATCCGAGAGGTAATATTTGGTGTACGGATACAGATCGTTTTCCGTAAAATTTTCCAATGCCTTACGCTTGATCTCAAGCGAGTATTTCGCCGTGATCATGAGCTGAGCGAGAGATTCAAAAAATTCATTCTCATTCCTTGACCGGTACGCAAGGCGCGGCAGGTTTATGGTGACCACGCCGATACTGCCGGTAAGCGGATTTGCGCCGAAAAGGCCTCCGCCCCGCTTGCGGAGCTCGCGGTTGTCGAGCCGCAGCCGGCAGCACATGGAGCGCGCGTCCTCCGGATCCATATCGGAATTGATGAAATTGGCGAAATAGGGTATGCCGTACTTGGCGGTCATCTCCCAGATCCGGTCAAGCTTTCGATTTCCCCAGTCAAAGTTTTTTGTGATATTGTATGTGGGGATCGGGAAGGTGAATATCCTGTTCTTGGCGTCGCCTTCCGACATGCACTCGGCAAATGCGGTGTTGAAAAGGTCCATCTCATTCTGAAACTCGCCGTATGTTTTGTCGCGGATTTCCCCGCCTATTATCGCGAATTCGCCGGCGATGTTGGAGGGCACGGTGAGGTCCAGGGTCACGTTGGTAAAGGGGGTCTGGAAGCCGACTCGTGTGGGGATATTCATGTTGAAGATGAACTCTTGAAGAGACTGCTTGACCCCTTCATAGGAAAGGTTGTCGTAACGGATGAAGGGCGCCAGATACGTATCAAAGTTCGTAAAAGCCTGAGCGCCGGCGGATTCCCCCTGGAGGGTGTAAAAAAAATTGACCACCTGCCCCAAAGCGCTGCGGAAATGTTTCGCCGGGCTGCTTTCAACTTTTCCCTGCACACCTCCGAATCCCTTCAGGAGAAGGTCTTTGAGATCCCATCCCACGCAGTAAGCGGAGAGAAGCCCCAGGTCATGGATATGGAAGTCGCAGTTCACGTGGGCGTTCCGTATCTCCGGCGGATATATCCGCTCGAGCCAGTACTTGGCGGTGATAGCGGTGGCGATGTGGTTGTTCAGGCCCTGGAGGGAGTAGCTCATGTTGCTGTTTTCATTCACCCGCCAGTCGGAGCGGTCGAGGTAGCTTTCTATCAGTGCAAGGCCTTCGGCAAGCAGGCTTTTTCCCTCGCGGATCTTCCGGTGCTGTTCGCGGTAGAGGATATACGCCTTGGCTACCTTCGCGTGCCCGCGTTCGATGAGCATCTTCTCGACAAGGTCCTGCACATTTTCAACCGTGGGGATCCTTCCGTCTTTATAGATGATAGTCAGTATCCCCACCACTGAATCCGAGATGGAACGGGAAGTATTCCGGTCGCTTCCACCCACTGCCTGGACTGCTTTGTAAATGGCCTCGGTGATTTTTTCCGGATTGAAGGGGACGATTCTTCCATCACGTTTTCGTATGAAATTTGAAACAGTGCCGTCGGTCATGTAAAAACTCCGGGGTTGCGGTGATTTCTGCATGTACAAAATTAAAATACGATCCGCCCGTAACCGGATGCGGTTACCGCTACAGGTATGGGAAACCTAATGAGACATAATACTTGAAAAATAGTACAACTACGTGTACGGCGCAATATAAAAAAAGTCAATAAAATTATGTCTCTTTGAAAAAAATATAGAAAATATGCTCCGCACCGAAGGCGAGGACGCACGTCCTCGCCTTCGGTACGGAGCATATTTAAATGTATTTTCCGGCCATCTTTCCCGATATAATATAATGGAATATACCAGATGTCATGTTATTAAGGAGATCTGCGATGAAAAAGGCAATGATTGCTGCGGGTATTATACTTTTTCTGGTGACGCTGACGGTTTCTAAAGGCAATACCCGGCTAAAATCCACCGTGATCGATACCATCAAGATTACCAGCAGTGACCTGCCTGCGGGCTTTACGTTCGGCAAGGTTCCGGAGGTATATAAAAAGACGCTCAAGGATAATCCATGGATGATGGACAAGGATGCAATAAAGCGGCTTGCCGATAAAATTTATCCGGGCGGAGATTACCATAAAATTGAAAGCATGTATGTAACCATCATAGCGGCCAAGCAGAGACCTTACGGTGATGACATAGTCTGCTATTTGATCCTGTTCAAGGACGATAAATCCACGAGGGACGAAATCAAAAAGGTGGCCGAATTTACCGGTTTCAACAGCGACCGGTGCATAGTTCTCACCAAAGATAACCTCGCTGTTTTTCTTTTTGTCGACGATATCAATAATTTTCACTATATCAGAGACATGGCGGTGACCATGGAAGAAAGGATAAAAAATTTATAGCCCGACCGCTTGACGATCGGATAAATTGCTTTTATTTTTATATTAGAAGGCGAGGATGCGCATCCTCGCCTTCTGGTCGATTTCCTTTCCTGTTGCTTTTAATCCTTGCATTTATTTAATAACTCCCTCCCCCTAGATGGGGGAGGGCCGGGGTGGGGGTGAAAAGGGATTTGCCGCGTAATCACCCTCCCCTCACCCCTCCCATCAAGGGAGGGGAATAAGATCGTTCCCGTGTTCCTTTATCTTGCACATAGGGATACAGGAAGAAGAGATCTACATTTTATATTTGGAGCCCCTATGCAATGAGGATGGATAAGCTGACCTTGAAGGCGCAGAATGCCGTCAATACGGCGCAGAATATCGCGACGGACATGAATCATTACGAGATACAGCCGGAGCATCTGCTGCTGTCGCTCATCGACCAGGAGGGGGGCATTTTCGGCTCCATAGCGCAGAAGATCGGCGCTTCCGTCCCTGATCTGAGAAACGAGGCGGACGCGGCAGTCAAGTCTCTCCCCCGCCAGGTGGGAGCCGGACCGGGCGGCGGCGCGCTCTCATCCTCACTGCGGGATATCCTGAACGAGGCCTGGAACGAGGCGGTGGCCCTTAAGGACGATTACCTGAGCACCGAACACATGATCCTTGCCCTTTCATCCAAGGGAAGCGGCAAGGCCCGGAAGATCTTAAACGAGCACGGTTTTATCCGGGATAACATCATCAAGGTGCTGAAAGACATCCGCGGAAGCAAGCGGGCCGACGACGAAAACGCGGAGGAAAAATACAACGCCCTCGAGCGGTACAGCAGGGACCTGACCAAGCTCGCGCGCCTGAACAAGCTCGACCCGGTGATAGGCAGAAACGAGGAGATACGTCGAGTAATGCAGGTGCTCACCCGGCGCACCAAGAACAACCCGGTGCTCATCGGCGAGCCGGGCGTCGGCAAGACCGCGATCGTGGAGGGGCTCGCGCGTCGCATAGTGGAGGGCGACGTGCCGGAAAATTTGAAAAACAAGCGCCTGGTCGCCCTGGACATGGGCGCGCTCATAGCCGGCGCAAAGTACCGCGGCGAATTCGAGGAGCGGCTTAAGGCAGTGATCAACGAGGTTGAGGAATCGGCGGGCGACGTGATGCTCTTCATCGACGAGCTTCACACCCTGGTGGGGGCCGGGGCGGCCGAGGGTGCGGTGGACGCCTCCAACATGCTCAAGCCGGCGCTTGCGCGCGGCGATCTTCGCTGCATCGGCGCCACGACCCTGAACGAGTACCAGAAATATATCGAGAAGGACAAGGCTCTGGAGCGCCGGTTCCAGCCGGTCTTTACCAAGGAGCCGTCCGTGGAGGACACCATCGCGATCCTGCGCGGCCTCAAGGAGAAATATGAGGTCCATCACGGGGTGAGGATATCCGACTCCGCCTGCGTGGCCGCGGGGGTTCTGTCCGATCGGTATATAACCGACCGGTTTTTGCCCGACAAGGCGATCGACCTGATCGATGAGGCGGCCTCGCGCATTAAAATGGAGATCGATTCAATGCCGATCGAGATCGACGAGATCGAGCGGAAGATCCGCCAGCTCATGATCGAGACCGAGGCGCTTAAAAAGGAGAAGGACAAGGCGTCCAAAGAGCGGCTCGATAAAATAAAAGAGATGCTCGCAAACCTGAACGAGAAGAAGAACACGCTGGTGGCGCAGTGGAGGAACGAGAAGGGGGTCATCACCGAGATACGCAGGATCAAGGAGCAGATCGACCAGCTCCGCACCGAGGAGCAGCGCGCCGAGCGCGCGGGGAATCTGAACCTGGTAGCCGAAATCCGTTACGGCAGGATAGCGGAGCTTGAGAAGAAGCTCACGGCGGCGAACGACAGGCTCAAATCGATGCAGGGCGGCAAGACCCTTCTTAAAGAAGAGGTGACCGAGCAGGAGATCGCCTCAGTCGTGTCGCGCTGGACCGGAATCCCGGTTTCCCGGATGCTGGAAGGCGAGAAGGAGAAGCTTCTCAGGATGGAATCGATCATCGAGAAGAGGGTCGTAGGCCAGCGTGAGGCCATAACCGCCATTTCAGACGCAGTCCGGCGCTCCCGCTCCGGCATTCAGGACCCGGACCGTCCCATCGGGTCGTTCATATTCCTGGGCCCCACCGGCGTGGGCAAGACCGAGACCGCAAAGGCGGTGGCCGAGTTCATGTTCAACGACGAAAAGGCCATCATCAGAATAGACATGTCGGAGTACATGGAAAAGCATTCAGTGTCCCGGCTCATAGGCGCGCCTCCCGGGTACGTGGGATACGAAGAAGGGGGACAGCTGACCGAGGCGGTGCGGCGCCGGCCCTATGCGGTCATTCTCTTTGACGAGATCGAGAAGGCGCACGGCGACGTGTTCAATATCTTTTTACAAATCCTTGACGAGGGGAGGCTTACCGATTCCAAGGGCAGGCTCGTGGATTTCAAGAATTGCCTCATCGTCATGACGTCGAACATCGGCACATCATATATCAGCGACGCCTCGATCCCGTATGAGGAGCGGCGCCGGGGCGTGGAGCAGGAGCTCAAGCTTCACTTCAAGCCCGAGTTCCTGAACCGGGTGGACGAGGTCATCATTTTCAATCCGCTCTCGCGCGAGAATATCATGGAGATCGTGAAGCTCCAGCTTCATGAGGTTGCTTCCCGGCTCAGGGAGCGGGGCGTTTCGCTCGAGCTTACCAAGCGCGCCCTTGATTTTCTGGCTCATGAAGGATATGACCCGCAGTTCGGAGCCCGTCCCCTGAAGCGCGGAATCCAGAAGCACCTCCTGAATCCGCTGTCCGTGCAGCTTCTCTCCGGCGAGGCGCTTCCGGAGCACAAGATCAAGGTCGATTCGGACGGGAAGAAAGTAATTTTCGGCAAATAATCAAAAAAAGAATGGATTTTACTTTTTTTATTTTGTAATTTTGAAGATATTTGGCGGATTTGTTGCAAAATTCAAGAATCATGATTTTGCAATAAATTTAGTCTTCGATTAAACACGATTTTGGGAGGACTTATAATGAAAAAAATATTATATAGAGGCATCCTTTCGGCTGCACTGCTCGTGGCGCTCGCCGCTCATAAGGCGAATGCATGGATTATTTTTAACAGCAGTTTCGGCACACCCGCATCGCAGCAGGCGTTGAACGATGCATTGCTAAAGTATCAACACCAGGCAAAACTGGTGAAGGGATTCGCCAACGCGAGCGCGTATTCTTCGCACACGGCAACGCAGCGGGGATTTCAGGGATACGATAAATTCGCCATCACCCTGGGTACCATGGCCGGCGCGCAGGTGCCGGCCACCACGTCGAACCTGTCCTATTATAAGCATCTTGCCGATAAGCTCAATAAGCAGGGAGACGTGTATGTGGGCCTGGCATGGAACGCCTGGGCGCTCAACGTAGGAGTGAAGCTTCCCGCGGACCTGTACCTGTCGGGAAAATTCGGAAAGCTGAAATACTCTTACCAGGAGTATGATTTCGACGGCACCAACACCGGCTTCATGATCAATTACCAGGTCATCAAACCGGTGTCGCCGCCGGTCAAGATCATCCTGTGGCGGGGCATCTCCATCGGTACCGGCTTTCTCTGGCAGTACAACAAAACCGCCTATAATTATAAGGCGGGCTCCATAACCTCGGGCCCGTTTCTCATTAAACCCAATATGAAAATTTTTTCCCGGAGCGAATCGTACGTCATTCCGGTGGAGGTATCGACTGCGCTCCGCCTTTTCTGGTTCCTCAATCTCCATGCAGGCGGCGGCATCGACTTCGCTCTGGGATCATCGCGGCTGAATTATTCAGGTACCGGCCTTGTCATCAATACCGCAGGCCCGAGTATCGGCTTATACACGCTATACGGAAGGCAGGGCGGCACCGGACCGACCAACTTTTTGCCAAAGATATTTTGCGGCCCGGGCTTAAGCCTGGGACCGGTCATTATCGACATTCCCTTCACCTATTACTTTAACGACGGCTTTAACGTCGGCGTTACCGTGGGCGTAGTGTGGTGATTAAAGTAGTTCCCCTCCCTTGATGGGAGGGGCAAGGGGAGGGTGAGCTTTGGCATACAGAATAATCCACCCCAGCCCTCCCCCATCAAGGGGGAGGGAGAAAAAGAATTTAACCAAATTAGCTTATATCGAGTAATTACATAAACAAAATTTCTGATATAAAGGAGAAGCGCAAAATGGGGAAAAAGCTTGTAAAGATTTTTGGCGGCATACTGGCGGTTATCGTCCTACTGGTCATTATAGCGAGTGTTGCACTGATCCTTATCGTGAATAAAGGGATGGTTGAGAATCAGATGGAGAAGGCCCTGAGCAGGCGCGTGCAAATAGAAAAGATCAGAGTGGGCATATTCTCGATAGTTTCGGGAATTGAGGTGAAGAACGTAAAAATCTCGAATTTCAAGACTGAAAAGCAGCTTGCGATGCTCAAGGGAAAGCCGGTTCCCCCGGGCGATATCTTCGTCAGCATGGAAGCATTGCGGCTGAAGTTTCGTCTCATGCAGCTTCTGAGGAAAAAGTTCGAGCTTACGGAACTTGTTATGTACGCCCCGTTCGTCAATGTGACGAAGAGCAGGGATGGCGTGTTCAATTTCGACGATCTCCTTCGTCCGAAAAAGCTGACGAAGGAGGAACGGGAGGCGCTTGAGAAAAAGAAGGCCGCGGAAGCAGCCAAGCCGAAAAAGCCGTTTACCGCGGATGATCTGCCGGTGGCGGTCACGGTCGGCGAGCTGGGCATAAAGAACGGGAGCGTCAACTATTACGACGGCAAGCTCGACCAGAGATTCAAGGTTTATAAGCTCACCGCGCTCGTTTATGACATACGGATCGATCCAAAAAATTTGGAGAAGAATGATGACGTCAAGGTAAAGATATACATGGCGATTCAGTCAGTCGGCCCGGTTAAAACCGGAAGCGTCAAGTCGTTCGACATTACCTTTGACGTAACCGGGAACGTGAAGCCTTTCGACCTTAAGACCCGGAAACTCGATCCGGAGGCACGGCTCCACGCCGGGTCGCCCGAGGGGCAGTTTACCGGGCTTCAGATCTTCAACACCATGGCGGCCGACACCGTCCTGACCAAATATATCGGGGATCAGCTTTCCTTTCTGAAAGGGAAACAGGAGTGGAAGGGCTCCAAAGCCGCCTCCGTGGATATATGGTATAAGGCTGATCGTGCAAAGCTTTCCAACGGCAATCTCAGTATCAAGGATGCGAGCCTTCTGTTCGCCGGCACCGTCAATACCGCCACCACGGCTCTTGACGCCGACCTGGACCTGGAGCTGAGCAAGGCCCGTAACAGCGCGGTCATGGCCGGCATCAGGAAACAGGTGGAATCCGGCCTGAAGCGCCTCGGCGTGAAGAAATACGCAAATCCGGAAAAGATAGCTGAAACGGCGTCGAAGCCGCTTGTCAATGACCGCGGGATGATATATATGAAGTTCAAGGTTACCGGCACCATGAGCAAACCGGATTCAAAGCTCGTTCATCCTTCGCTCGGCTCGCTTGACGCCGTCATCAAGCAGGTTGTCGGGAATGTCCTGATCGAAGCCGGCAAGGAAGAGGGCAAGAAGGCGGTTGAAAAGGAAGGCAAGAAGCTGATTAAAAAACTGCCGAAGCTGTTTTAGAACATCTGCAGCCACGACACGATTTCATGGCGCAGCACCTCTATATCGGAATCCCGGGTAAGGCTATGATCGCCGCCTTCTATGATGATTTTTTTCAGGGGATACGTAAGATATTTTTCCAGCAGATCAACGTTCGCAGGATCAACCACCGCGTCCCTGCCTCCATGGATAGCCATGACCGGGACCGTAATTTTTTTGAGCGCCTCAGCCATGGCGATTGCGCTGATTTCCCTGAAAAATGTATTGTTGATCGCCGTATTTTCAATTGTCGTGGATCCGTTTTCGGGAAGCGAATCGATATCGGTAACCCCGGCATCGGAAAGGAAGATTTGTTTTATGTCAACCGGCGCGGCGATCAGGATCAGGGACGCGACGGTTTTGCCGTGCCGGGAGGCGTAGATAAGGGTGACGAGAGCGCCCATGCTGGAGCCCATCAGGTGGATTGTTTTAGCACCCCGGCGCCGTGCATATTCCACGGCGCATGCAAGATCGTTCGCCTCTTGCAGTATTGACAATTCCGAGATGCTGCCGCCCGATTCTCCGGAAAAGGAAAAATCGAAGGTCAAAAGCATTTGGCCCGTTGCCGCAATATCCTTTGCGAGCCTGGTTATTTTATATCCGTCCTTATTTGAGAAGAGTCCGTGGCTGAACACGACCCCGGAATCCGGCGCTCCTCCTGTTTTATAGATTCTTCCGGCAAGACGCTGCTTCAGGTTATTGTAAAATTCAATGTCTTCGACGATCATTACGGCTCTTTTGCAAGCTTTATGCTGGGTTCAAAATATCCGTCGGAATTGTTACCGTCGATTACGATGGCGCGCGGCTGGAGGTTCAGGGCGGCCCTGTTGTTTTTTTTGACTCTATATCCGGCAAAAAGAAAGTATGACGATTTCGCCTTCATGAATCCTTTGTACAGGTTGAGCGCGGTAACCCGGGGCTCGTCTTTCATCTCTGAGATGTTTATTCTTAATTTATTCTCGTCGTTTATCGTGTACACCCCCCTGAATATCAGAGCCTGCGTGTTCAGGTAGATGATGACGAGTGCGCGGTAGTTTGGAGACAGGCTGAAGTAGTAGCCGTAGTTTCCGGAATATTTCAACCGCCAGTTGCCGATGACGTTCTTAAAGGACAGGGGTACTTCGGCATCCTCTTCCGACGATTGTCCGGATTTTCCCAAGGGGGGATTTTTTTTCTTCTGATTATTCGCTGAACTCGAGGAGGTGTTAATGCAAAATATAAACAGAGACGCCAGCACTATTATTGAAATGATCTTTTCCATTCGGAGATTATGCGAGGCGGAGCTTTGGATTGTAAAGAAAAAATTCCGATGAACCGTTAAAAATTCCGGGATAAATATCGATCATGCCTTGACTCAAAAACGGGATTGCTATATATTGTACGTGCAGGGGACGATTTTGGTTTCGACTGCGATAGCGGTTTTACAGCTGCATGCCGAGTGCGCTGGCAACTCGTAAAAAATGGCAGGCTTAAACATACGTGCAAACAATAATCTTGCACTGGCAGCTTAATTAACTGTCACGTCTTTAGGCCGTTTGCTCCTCTGGGACATCTAAAGGCGTCATATACAGGGGATAGCCCGATTCTCCCGCCCCGGGGAAGAAGGCGAATCAATACGGGGCTCGGATGTTCATAACGGCGCCTTTTCCCGGTGGGACATTCTAAATAAAATGAAAAGGATAAGCATGTAGAGGTTGTAGGGCTGGATTGTAGGACGCGGGTTCGACTCCCGCCGTCTCCACATATTATTTATATTTCTTCAGAATAGTCCATCTTTATCATTAATTCCACAAATCTATTACTCATCTGATCGAGCAGATTTTCTTTTAAAAATTGGCTGTCGATTTCGTACACATTGTAGGTGTCGAACTGATGATCCATGTATAAAATCTGATATTTGGCGTTGAGTATCACGATCATCGAGCTGAAATTGATAACCTGCATCTCGGATGAGAGAAAGCTGTCAACTTCGTATATGATGAAGCTGTCGAGGCCATATTCATTTTGAATTTTCTCAATCTCATCTTTGTTTTTTGTTATATAATTTGTAATAATTCCCACGGCTTGATTGTATTGGAAATCGCCGTCAATCGAGAATTGCAAAAAACGGTCGTACTCTCCTTTTGATATTGTCAGATTTTCAGGCGCGGCTTCGATAATTTTAAGATTGTTGATCTTTTTATATGGCTGAAGCCAGTTAGTGAGGCTTTCAGTTAATCTTTCAACGGGGATAGGGCTGTTGTGGGGTATGCGGAACAATATTCCGCTGTTCTTCAATTGGGACAGGCCGGATCCTTCTCTTATTTCCCTGGTCACATGGAAGTGCGAGCAGGATAGGGCGAGCATGATCGCGCAGACCATAATGCTATGTTTTTTGATCATAGGACTAAATTCAGTATTTTTCTTCCTACATCGGTCACTGCTATGCACACCGGAGCATGCGCGGTACCATCCGTATAAAGGATCATATTAAAGTGCTTCAGCCAGGTGAAAAAATAAAAATCAAGGAATGATATCATGATCAGATCATTGCAGCAGGCGAACCCGGTCATGTCGAAAAATTCATTGGCGACCCGGTCTAATCTTGTTTTTCCATAATTTTTAAGGATGAGATCCTTTAAAATGTTTCTGTTTATTTTTAATTCCCTGGCGGAATCAACATCTGACGGGAATATGATTTCCCAGTCCGCCTTGTCCCAGAAGGCAGTGAAAAGCCTGAAATATACGCTGTTTCCGGAAATTCCGGCGTCGCTTATCATCGCATATCCGCCGCTCTGCCTTAAAATTCCGCTCAGCCGCAACAGGTGCAGGCATTGTTTGGTATATATGATGAACAGCTCATGGTCGTCAATTGTATCCAGCAACTGATCTTCAGATGCCTTATTCATGCATTGATTATAAAATTTTTTTTTGAAACATCCGCTCTTGGTGACCGGAAATCTGCCTTTTGATATAACATCAATCAAAAGGAGCGCGAGACGGACTGCGAAACAGCCGTTTAATTCGATATCTGTTCCATTTTCGCGAGAATTGCCCAGTATGTTATAATACCGGCTGATTGATTCTACGGTAACGATGCTTTGGAAGCGGTCTGTCTGGATTTTCTGGTTCTGGAAACACTCTCGGGTAAGCGTGGAATTATTATTTGATTGTGCAATTTCTATGGATTGATCTGATTTTTTCTCTCGAGTGGTTTTCATTTATTCTAAATTATTTCACTTAAACTATGCAAAATCACAGCATGAACTCTTATAGATATTATCAGAATTTACAGGTGAGCGGATTATTAGATTTGCTGTGAAGGCGGGGATGCGCATCCCCGCCTTCACAGCAAATCTAATGAACACGTTATTTAAAATTAATTTAAAGTCAAGATAAATCCCACATTTATTAAAAAATTTTTTTCTCTTTGTCTCCGCCCAGCCCAGGCGGGCGGTGAGTCTGATCGGAACACGACGGCTATAAGAGACAGCAGAATTTAATCCTCGCAATGGCCGTTGCTGTTTTTAGTTCCGTTGATGCCGATCCGCTGTTCAGCAGCCAGGAGTATCTCACCCAGCATCTCCGCGTATGAAAGCCCGTCTATCTTCGCCATCTTTGCCATATGGCCGTCCCAGCACCAGCCGGGATTGGGATTCACTTCCAGGATTTTCGGCTTGCCCTTATGGTCGAGCCGCCAGTCGAAGCGGCAGTAATCCCTGCATTCAAGCCGCTCAAAAAGCTTGAGGCAGCATTCGACGATAAATTTCCGCGTATCCTCCGATAGGACCGCCGGAATGGAGCGCACCTTCCAGTAGGGCGATTCCGGTATCCACTTTGCCTCATACCCGCATATCTTCGGCAGCTCTGAAGGAAGCATCGAGTAGTCCTCCTCGATTAGCGGAAGAACCCGGTATGATTCCGGGAGATTGCCGATGATCCCGACGCTGATATCCTTGCCGATAAGGAATTCCTCCACCAGGATCGGCTTTTCATATCCCAGCTTGTCCCTGATCTCCGATATGGCGTTGACCAGCTCCTCGATATTGCCGGCTACGCTCCTCTGGGTGATACCGAAGCTCGAGTCGCCGAAATTCGGCTTGACGATCACCGGAAACCCGAAGGGAAGATCGAAGGTGGTGTCCTCAGGCTTGATGAAAAAGGCCTTGGCCACCGGTATGCCCATCTCCTTGGCTATGCCGCGCACCAGCGACTTGTCGTAGCAGAAGGCGAGGCACTGGGGGCCCGAGCCGGTGTATTCGATGCCGAGCAGTTCAAGGAGCGAGGGCACATGGAGCTCCTTGCGCGCGTCGTTGTTGAATCCCTCATCGCACAGGTTCAGGACGAAATCATTGCCTCTCTTGACCCGGATCAGGTCATTGATCAGCGAATCGTGGTTGTTGATATAGTTGAAATTATAGCTCTTAAGGCTTTTCAGAGCGTTTTTAAGCTGGTCGATCGTATAAAAATCGTCGTCGTCGAACACTAAGGAGGGCTTGAGGGGATCGTTTTTGGCGGGATCCCCCAGAAGAACCGTTACGTTCTTAATGTCGGTCTTTTTCTGCCGCGCCGGCGTCCACTCCTTCTTGACGACCGCGGCCATAATGATCCGCTTCTCCATCATGCCCAGATCCTGGTTCCGCCGCGAATCCGTGTCCATTTCGCCGTGCAAAGCTATGTCGCTGAAGCCGGCGGCATTGAGGAGCTCCTGCATGCTCTCGTTGTTATAGAGCCGCTCTGCATAGAATTGGTCCGCTATGACCCCCTTTTCCACGTGGGTCACCACCTCGCGCGTTATCAGGCGCTGATTATCCAGAGATATGGAGCGCTCGCGGCACACGAAATGATTTTTGTCGATCCATTCCCATGAGCGGGGCTGAAAGTGCTTACGCAGGTGGTCGCCGTCGGCCACGTCGATGAGAGTCCTGCCCCATGGCTTGAGCACCCGGAAGACCTCCCGGAGAACGCGCAGATCATCGTTGATGGTCTCGAAATAACCGAAGCTGTTTCCCAGGATGAAGATGACGTCGAAGGTGTCGGGCTTGTAGGGGAGGACCCGGGCTTCTCCCTCTCTGAATTTCACGCACAGGTATTCCTTTTTCGCCTGGGCCTTTGCCTTCTGGATAAGATACCGGGAGCGGTCGAGGCCCTCGACATTCTTAAAGCCCCTCCGGGCCAGCTCCAGCGAATGCCTGCCCTGGCCGCAGGAAAGGTCGAGTACCTTGTCGTCCTGCTTAAGATTGATGTAGCGGGAAAAAAGGTCGATCTCCTTTACGGTGATGCTGGGGTCGTCCACGACATCGGCGTCGGTTTTGAGATACACCGCGTTGAAAATCTTGTTCCACCAGTCGGGAGGGACATATTCCTCCAGGTTGGAGACCGGGCCGTATGATTTTCTCGACGTCCCGTTTTTCGGCTTGGCAAGCGAAATGCCGATTCCATTCGTTTTCATCTTATCCTGTTACCTCCCGGTATTCGATTCAAGAAAAACCATCGCAAATCATAAGAATAAGCGTGCATATCTGATTCGCCTATTGCCGTCTGCCGATACGATGTCGGATTGATGAATTGAAAAAGTGCCTGGAGTGCAGAGATGGGTATGGTTGATATGCTGCTATTGATAAAAGCGCTATATTCCTCATTACCGGGCGGAATGGCGGTTATTTTTTTCCGCCCCTGAGCCTCGCTATCTTCGCTCATGACGGCTCCGATAGCAGGCTGGAAATTTTAAAGCTTGGTTTCAATTTTTTCTCCCGCGTCAAATTCTAAATTTAAATTAAACCGGAACAGGGAAGAATAAAAAATTTTCTTCCCGCATCTTGAACTTTAATATAATACATAATTAAAAAAATTCAACAAAAAATTGAAAAACTATCCTTGCAGAACAAGGATAATAAATTTAATACTCTAATAGCCGAGCCGCTGCATAAATCAATAAGAAAATTATGTAATTAAAAAAATATTTACGACAGGCGTTTTTCCAGCGCGGCAAGCTCATCATAGAGCTCCTTGGGAAGCCGGGAACCGAACTTCGCGTAATGCTCTTTGATGAGGCCGATTTCCTTCAGCCAGCCTTCCCGGTCGACCGCAAGGAGCTCTTCCATGTCCGCGTCGCTGATGCCGGACAGGCCGGTGCGGTCAATCGCATCAACGGACGGCATGTAGCCGATCGGCGTTTCAACTGCCGTGCCCTTATTGTCACAGCGCTCGAAGATCCATTTGAGCACACGGCTGTTTTCACCGTATCCCGGCCAGAGCCATTTGCCGTCCGCGGTTTTACGGAACCAGTTGACGTAGAATATCTTGGGAAGTTTGTCCGCGGGGGCTTTTTTTCCGATATCTACCCAGTATTTAAAATAGTCGCCCATGTGGTAGCCGCAGAACGGCAGCATGGCGAAGGGGTCGCGGCGCACGGTCCCGGCCGCAAGATCGAGGGCGGCTGCGGTAACTTCCGAGCCGACAATGGATCCCAGGAATACGCCATGGTTCCAGGTATATGATTGGTGCACCAGCGGTATGGTGCTGGGGCGGCGTCCGCCGAAAAGAAACGCGCTGATCGGTACCCCGGCGGGGTCTTCCCATGCAGGGTCGATGCCCCGGCATTGCCGCGCCGGGGCCGTGAAGCGCGCATTCGGGTGGGCGGCCGGCCCCGCGCCTTTTCCATCCTCCCATTCCTTTCCGGTCCAGTCGATAAGCTTACCCGGCGCCTTGTAACCGATCCCCTCCCACCATACATCACCGTCCCCGGTAAGGGCTACGTTGGTGTATATGGTATTACGGCAGATCGCATTCATGGCGTTGGGGTTGGATTGCATGGAGGTTCCGGGCGCAACCCCGAAAAATCCGGCTTCGGGATTTATGGCATAGAGGCGCCCGTCTTTTCTGAATTTCATCCACGCGATATCGTCGCCGACGCATTCCACTTTCCATCCGGGGATGGTGGGGATGAGCATTGCCAGATTTGTCTTGCCGCAGGCTGACGGGAACGCCCCGGCTATATATTTTTTTTGGCCTTCCGGATCAGTGATGCCGAGGATGAGCATGTGCTCGGCGAGCCAGCCTTCTTCCCGCGCGATCACGGAAGCTATGCGCAGCGCCAGGCACTTCTTACCGAGAAGCGCGTTGCCGCCGTAGCCGGATCCGTATGACCATATCATACGCTCTTCCGGGAAATGAGAGATGTATTTTTTCTCAATCGGCGCGCAGGGCCATACCCCGTTGTCATTCTGCCCGGGCTCAAGAGGTTTTCCCACCGAATGGAGACAGGGCACAAACTCGCCCTTTTCCCCGAGCGCCTCGAGTACCGTGCTGCCCACGCGCGTCATAATGTGCATATTAACGACCACGTAGGGCGAATCGGTTATTTCCACGCCGATTTTTGAAATGGGGGATCCTATCGGGCCCATACTGAAGGGGATGACGTACAGGGTGCGGCCTTTCATGCAGCCCCGGTATAAGCCCTTCATGACTGCCTTGAGCTCCCGGGGATCGATCCAGTTGTTCGTGGGACCCGCATCATCCGGGGACCGGGACGCGATGTAGGTACGGTTTTCAATCCGGGCCACGTCCGATGGATCGGAGCGGAATAGATAGCATCCGGGCAGTTGTTTCTGATTGAGGGGCGTTGCCAGCCCCTCATCCACCATCTGCTTTACCAGGCGGTCATATTCTTCTTTTGAGCCGTCGCACCAGTAGATATGGTCGGGAGAGGTCATTGCAGCTGTTTCTTCCACCCATTTGGCGAGTTTTTTGTTTTTTATCATGCCGATCTCCGGAAATAACAATATAATTTTGAAATATACATACGATTCTCGTAAAGTGCCAATTATTTTTATAATCTCAGAAATGACTGAGAAGGGAATGGAGGTATTTAAAGATCATAAAAACTGCGGCACTACAATCAAATAACGCAGCAATTTTAAACACGATGTTTAAAAAGGGGTAACTATTT
>MIBJ01000015.1:0-13013 GCA_001829495.1 Spirochaetes bacterium RBG_16_49_21
ACATGCGGTAATAAATATATTTTTCATTTTAGCCTCCCTTAGTAAAGGACATCGGTTCATCCCCACCTGCATGGGGAATACGCTTCGCCCATTCTTTAGTTTCAATCCACGCGCCCGCGTGGGGCGCGACCGCGCTGATCGCCCGCGACGAACTGATTGCCCGCGTTTCAATCCACGCGCCCGCGTGGGGCGCGACTTTACCCGTTGCCATTCTTCTTGTGAAAACAAAGGTTTCAATCCACGCGCCCGCGTGGGGCGCGACCAGCCGACGACATTAAAATCCTCTGACCATAAAAATGTTTCAATCCACGCGCCCGCGTGGGGCGCGACTTTGTTCCCAGCCTCCTCGTGTCCCGTGACATAGTTTCAATCCACGCGCCCGCGTGGGGCGCGACCGCATCCATTGTATCGCAAGTTTTGCCGCATCCCTGTTTCAATCCACGCGCCCGCGTGGGGCGCGACCCCATAATCGCGGGTTGCTGACCCGTCAGGAGCGTTTCAATCCACGCGCCCGCGTGGGGCGCGACCCGCCCTGCTAAATTCATAATAACTCCTTGACGTTTCAATCCACGCGCCCGCGTGGGGCGCGACACTGACCTCTCAACCCTACAACAGCCTACTCCCTGTTTCAATCCACGCGCCCGCGTGGGGCGCGACTATCGGTCGACATGCCATCGATACAGTCGTCATTGTTTCAATCCACGCGCCCGCGTGGGGCGCGACCCGCCAACCTCTTCTTGTTCTGTTTTGTAGTTTTCGTTTCAATCCACGCGCCCGCGTGGGGCGCGACTGCATCAGTTTCATCCTCTGCACATACGACGCATGTTTCAATCCACGCGCCCGCGTGGGGCGCGACCGGTAACCATGATCTGCCGAAACTGCTGGTTGATGTTTCAATCCACGCGCCCGCGTGGGGCGCGACGAAGCGATTGCATGGATTGATGGCATTGGTCTGGTTTCAATCCACGCGCCCGCGTGGGGCGCGACATATTTCCCTCGTTGATCCATCTGGATATGTTAGTTTCAATCCACGCGCCCGCGTGGGGCGCGACTATTTCGGGTCAACCAATAATCCGATAAATCGATGTTTCAATCCACGCGCCCGCGTGGGGCGCGACCATAGTTATTGATCGGTGTCAACATTTTTTCAAAGTTTCAATCCACGCGCCCGCGTGGGGCGCGACCAGGTATGTCGCGAATCCACAGCGTGCCGTGGTGTTTCAATCCACGCGCCCGCGTGGGGCGCGACCCCAGCTCCCTGACGATATCTTCCAGGGTATAGCAGTTTCAATCCACGCGCCCGCGTGGGGCGCGACAGAACTTAAGGATTATGTCCCATTGCATTTAAAAGTTTCAATCCACGCGCCCGCGTGGGGCGCGACCTTGCCGTCACTTTGTATGGTGATTCCCCAAATAGTTTCAATCCACGCGCCCGCGTGGGGCGCGACTGTATCACACCTAACTGCTGACTAATTCAGGAGTTAGTGCTATAATATCGCTAAATCAATAAATAATCACGTTCCGTTTTCAAAGAACTTACGATAGCATTCATTGGTATATAGTAGACAATTTTCCGCTAACCAGGCATATAATAGCCGTTAACTTGCGGTTAGCGCTATACGATTAGCGGCTCATCCAGCTCTACCGGCGCGTTTATGCCGTGATGCTCCACTCTCCTTTTCCAATTACTGCCTAAAAAATAGAAACGCAGGCTGTCTTCATTTGAATCATAAATCTTTAAAAGATTTGCCCTGAATAATTCCCATTTGGCCGGGTCAACTGAACATTCGAAAACAGACTTCTGAACGCGAATACCGTGGTTTACGCATTCCTTGGCTACAAGCCGCAGTCGCCGCCTCCCCCGTGCGTCGATTGTGGATACATCATAAGAGACAAGCACCATCATTTGCCGGAACCCCCTATTTAATGTAGAATGGCGGATATTCCTTAATATCGCCCCGGATGAATCGCGCAAGCAGCATCGATTGAATATGCGGGAGCAGCCCTATGGTCGTTCTTTCATCAAGGAGCGGGTGCGTTATCACCTCGTCTTTTTTTTTCTGATATGCGATTATCGCTTCCTTCCTAGCCTTATCACTCAATCTTATTTCTCCGGTCTCTTTCTTCTCAAAATCATCCCTGGTTACCTGTTTCAGATTCAGGAGATTCAATACCACTCTGTCGGCGATGTACGCCCTGAATTCCTCCATGAGATCAAGGGCCAGACTGGGACGGCCGGGTCTGAGCCGGTGAAAAAAACCGACTTGCGGGTCAAGGCCGGTTGTTTCCAGGGCGGACCTGATGTCGTTGACCAGAATCATGTACGTGAACGAGAGGAGCGCGTTGACGTTATCGAGTGGCGGGCGCTTGGACCTGCCGTTAAAAACGAAATCCTCCTTCTGGCAGGTAATCATCGAGTTGAAGCAATTGAAATAAAGAGAAGCGCACTCGCCCTCATGACCGCGCAGCTCGTCAAGGGTCGCGGCTTTTTCCATTTTTACTATGGCATGCGCCATCGACTTAACGCAACTATCAATGCCGGAACAATCCATGTCCTCGCCGTGGTTTCGTATATGCCGCAGCAGCAGGTTCCTCGAATTGGCTATCTTCGCAGCCACGATGTTCTTCGCGATTTGGAGCGAGCGTTCATCCGAATCGGATACGGCGTACTGCTCTTTCCGTAACAGCACATTCCCTTTCTGTTCGCCGTAGACCCTTGCAAGAAAGCGTCCCGTTCTCGAAAGGTAGCTGATCCCGATATTGTTCTCCGCGCAAAAAGCCATGAGCGCCGGAGTGACCGGTTTGAAACCGAAGCATACGATGTTCTCTATGGTGCTCACCGGCGCCTGCAGGGCTTTCTTGTTATCGAGCTCCACCACGAACGTCTCGCCCTCCTTGCGGATAAAGGCGTCGGGAGACGTGATGTAGAGGGTATTAAGATGTCGCTTCATTCGGCTCGAACAACCCCCGTACGTATTGGCTCATCTTTTTTGCGCCCAGTTTCGGCATGCACGAATCGTACAGCGAGCATGATCCGCATTTCTTTCCGTAGCGCGCCTCCGGCACGATTCGCTTTTTTACCATTTCATGAACCGCCTCTATCGCACTTACGGTTGATCTCCTCAATTCTTCCGTCAAGTCAACCTTAAGCCGATGACGCGTCTTCCCGTAATAGAGGGACGCGTCCGGTACGGATACACCGAGCATCTCCTCAAGGCACAGTGCTTGGGCGCAGAGCTGTACCGCGTCGCAGATGTCTCTTTTCGGCTTGCCCGATTTATACTCCACCGGATACGGCGTCACGACTCCCCGCTCGTCCCTGAATTCGACCACGTCCGCTCTGCCGGAAAGCCCGTATATGCTGCTGTAAACGTTGAGGCTCCGGACAACATGGGCCTCCCCCCGCGTCTCCTCCTCGCCGGAATCGACCCGCTCGTGGAGCACCCTTCCCCGCGCCGTGAGCCGGTTCTCCTCCCAGAGGCCGGCCACGTGGATCAGGCCGCACTGGCGCGGGCAGAACAGGTAGTGCTGCAAAGAAGAGAGCTGGATGTAGTCGTCTTCGGGGTACATGGCTATACGAATGGATTAATAATCTTGATCGACCGATCAATCTCGAGACCGTGTTGCAAATCTTCGGAATATAGAGTATCCGTTTTTGAGTTAATGGCGCTCGCGGCAATCAGCGCGTCAAACCATGAAATTTTATAACGCTCCACAATATCAAGCGCATACGAGATATCCCTTTCATCGACCGGCTTGATTTCGATACTTTCCGTCATTTCATAGATAATATTCCGGATTTTATCGACCGGGAAGTTCATTTTTTTCAATAGCACATTCGATAATTCGGACAAAACCTGCGCTGAAACGATTATATCCGGTGATTCACGTAAGAGATGTTTCACTGATGCGTTTTTTTTCATATCATCGGAGGATTCCGAATCGCTGAAAAGATAAACCCACAGGTTGGTATCTATGAATATTTTACCGCTCATTCCGCGCTTCCCTGGACGGTATCGCCACTTTTTGCACATGCACGGCGTTCTTTTCAGCGAACAAGAGCAAAGACTCTATGGGCCTCGTTGATCGCCGCGAGGATGTGATTTTCCCCGAAAATGATTTTAGGAATTTCTCCAGTTTTTTTTGTTCCTTTTCATTCTCTATCTCGAGAATTAATTTCATATAAAACCTCCGGATGAATTCATTGTGTAAATATGCAATTATCCATAAAATAATTCAAGCACAAGTAGTATTCTATCATCTTGTCTCTTTACTATGGTTTTTAATGGCCCAAAAAACTTCTTTTTCTGAAACCGTATCTGCCATGCCGTTTCGGTAATCCGCTAGACGTTGTTCCGCCTCTTCAGCCCAGGCCTTTTTGATCTCGTCGTCCGGCTCGGCGTCGAAGCTCTCGATGAGGGGCTCGACGAGCTCGGCGCGGTCGAAGGAGGACAGATTAGAGAATTCTAAGAGAACTTGTGGTGTTTTTTGTTTCATAAGCCACCTGGAAAAATCAATTATAATTTTTCGATTACCTCAATACCTTCTGGTACTTTTTTATCAAACACTATTTCATAATCGCTGAAATTACGGGGAAGCTCGACATTCTTGCGAATTGATATTTTATTAAAGAGTTCTCCTGAACGGGCGTTTCCCAAATGACCTGAATGCCTGAAAATTATCAGCTTCCGAGGGTTCATTTCTCCACGAGCCGCCGCACGGTCATGCTCAAAAGCGTTTATCAGCGATTCCCAGAGAAGATCAAGGTCAGTACCGGAAAATCCAGTTTTTATTGCATCAACGGCTGAAATAAAACCGTGCATACGATAGAGCGCATAGGGGACCGTGGATTTTCGACCGAAGGTCGAGGCATGTTCGCGAGCTTCTTGTGCTTTAGCTTCTTTTTCGGTTGTTACTGCACATCTTGTAATGGAATGTTCCGCCTGATAAATTCTATCTTCTGAACGTGAGAAAGTAAACTGAACCGGACCGCGCACGGTTCCTGCACCTTCGCCTTTTTCCCCTGTGCTCAATACTGCACCAAATGTTCTTATATCATAATATTCTTTTTTTAACTTTATTTGCCTGTCTTCGGTTTCCTTCCCGGAACTTTTTATTATTGGATTTAGAACATTTCCTTGACGTATAAAAATATCATACGGGCTTTTCAGCTCATGCTTTAGCATTACATAATTTCTGACCTTACGTTTAATACAAACATCCGTGACAAGCCCCTCCTGATTCTCAGCGTCTGCGCGTGGAAGGTTTGCCTGATCCGGGTCTCCATTCGGATTGCCATCTTTTACATCAAATAGAAATACAAAGTCATAACGGTTTTTAATTGCTTCACTCATAATTATTCTCCTTTTTCATTATTTTCATCGTTAATTTCAAGCGCGGCTTTCAATTCTTTGTTTTCAGCCGCACGCTTAAATGTATCATGTTTCTGGTGGTAATACCCGATTGCAAATTGCCCCTGCTCTTCAAGGTTAAATACAACCGGAAATCCGTTAACCTTGCTGAAAAGTTCTGCTAATTCTTTATTGAAAATCACAGCAAGACCGGGCTTTTCCCCTTTAACTTTGGAAAGGTGATTCTGCGACATTTTCATAAGTCGTCCAAAGGCTGATGATGGATTTGTTGATGCGGACGAAAAGAATCGGTCTCGAATACCCGCGTTCAAATCCTTTCCAAGAGCCGCTCTTTGAATCCCTTCCAAGACGGAAAATATTCTACCGCAAATATAGGCAGTAGAGGTATTCTCCATATCAATTTTTTCCTTTAACATAAACCCTCCTTTTTTGTTACTACGGTTTAAAATTAGTCTGATCAAAGCTGCACGTTCAGGCGTAACCCCTTTATCATCAACACGAATCCTTTTTAATACTGATGCCAAAATCCACATCGGCGGAAAATTATTTTTAAGTGCGACATTCCAAAGATATACCGCGACCCGTGAAAGAGTTGGATCATTTTTCTCTTTTTCATTACGGGAACAACGCGCAAGATCATATAAGCGCGAATAATAAATCTCATTTCTTTTTAGATCGAAGTTATATCGCTCAATAGCTATGTCTTTAAACCAAGCTGCAATAGATTGCTGTAGATCATAAAGACTTTGTTCTATCCAATCGCGGACAGCAATTCGCGCTGCTGCTCCGGACAGGGTGCATGAATAAAACTGATCAGTTTTAATATGTGATTTTGTTTTTCCTGCACTTACAGAATCAATAAGTTTTGCAACATCTCCCGCTTGGGGTTCCTCAAGCATATCAATTTCAGCAACAGGTGTATGGCTTCTTGTCCAGAAAACCATCGCAGTATCAGAGCCAAATTTCCTGCGATTTGTGTATTTAAATACCTCTTTATCCTTGCCATTAGCATCTTGGACTATTTGTGATGATCCATTTGACATCAGCCAATTAAGCCCCTCAACGTATGTAAGGGCACAATGAGTACAAATCGAAGAATTATTATTACCGATCAAGTTGTATGACTCAAATGCTTTTTCGTTATATGAGACTAGAGCGCATCCACTTGATTGTCCATCGGGTACGTGTTTAATCATTCCATGGGGAATATCTATCACTGGATGATCAGGCTTCCCACATATGGAACAATTATTCTTACTTTTTTTAAGTTCATCTTCTTCCCAAATTTTGTATTTTCCAATTATTGCTTTATATATCCTTGTCTCTTGATGAATTCGAATATCTTTTCCTTTGATTCGAAATGCAATGTTCCCTTTTCGCTCTTTCTCCCTAACCTGTTCTTCAAAAAGTGAAAGTGCTTTATCAAGTCCTTCCGAACTGTTTTTCTCATAAAAAGCAAAAACCGCCTTTAGTTCTGATAACTCTCGATATTCTTCCATTTTTTTAAGAAACAAAGTATGTTTCTTTTGTTCCTCATGATAGCCTAAAACTTCTTCAGCTTTATCAAGTAAAAGGCGCGCTTTCCCCTTTTTTGAAGTAAGCGCTTCTGCCGGACGGATGATTTTCTCGATTACATCAAATCGTTCAAAAGAACCGTCTTCTTTAATTATCAAATCAATTGAGATAGGCTCATCTTTAAGAGCATCATGAATAAATTTATCTTTTATGCTTTTTGTTCGTAATGATTTTCCAAGATCACTAAGTTCACGGATCATAATGATTCCTCCTGCGTCTTGAAATCATAGATAACAGCGGATATTTCAGAATCGGCAGGCGGACTGATATGACTCGATTCCATCATTTTCATATTTTCAGGAACTTCGCAATTAAGAATTCCATCCATGACTGCAACATCGTAAAAGAATAGCGGGGAAGGCTTTCCGGTAATATCAAAAAAAATATCAAAGAGCATACTGCCTACTGGAATTGTTTCATTTCGCGCTTTATCCGAGTTGTCAGGCTCAGTAAATTCAGCCGCGAATTCACGGGTACCAAGAAATGGCCTTCGATAACATTGCCCCTTTTTAACTCGACGTTTAAACATTTCCGTATATTTTCTCGGTGGATTACTATCGGACACTTCCTTCTGGTATACTGATGCTTCAATAATATATGCAACATCTCTCAGAATAATACTATTCCTTTGTGTACGATATTTAGGTTTACCTTGTGAATCGACCTCATCAACAATGATCGGATTAGTTCCCTGTTTGGAATTGATTTCATTTCGCTTAACCGAAAAGAATTTCACCGGTTCAAGAACAAGAATTTTTCGCACATACCATTGGAACTCCGGCTTCCATAGTATTGAATCGAGAATTCCCCGCGCCGCCGATGGAGTCATACAAGGGTATGTCATTCTCTCTACTTTGAGATCGGGCCGGGTAAAACAGGCAAACTCGCCTGAAACCTTGACTCTCACCACTTCTTTATCAAGCATGATATCCTCCTTATTAGACTACAAATTCATCCGCCGATATTGGATTATCTATTATTCCGGTATCTTCACAGTATTTTCCATGCCACACCTTGAGCCCTTGCGGCAAACTTTCATATAAATCACTACACTTTATTAAGAAATAACTATATACCTGCACAGAATAATTCTGCATTTGACGATACTGCTCTCGGCTTATATATTCCTGTTTCCGAATCAATTCAAGCAGAGCGGCTGATTCATTATTATACCTCCATACAAAAAGCCCTTCTGTTGCATTGTCGATAATCCGGTAACTAGCGGCAACTGTTTTAAAATCAAGAGCATTCCTCGCCTCATTTATTTTTCTTTTATCCGCATCGACAAAAAGATTGAGTGCCGATTTATAATACTCGTAAAAAAAATCATGCTGATACAATTTTTCCGGTGATTCCATTATCATATCGAGCGTATGTCCCGAAAGACTGCGATATTGGTTATCAGGCATTCCTGAACCATCAAGCTTGAATACAAAGACTTTTCCCTTCTCTGGCAGATTTCCTTCTCTGTTACATCTTCCAGCAGATTGGATAATCGACTCCAGAGGCGCATATTCACGAAAAACGCAGGGAAAATCGAAATCAACTCCTGCTTCGATAAGCTGTGTTGAAGAAACAAGTATTTTGTTCTTGTTAGCAAGGTCTTCCCGAATTGATTGAACAATTAACTTGCGATGATACGGACACATTGAGGTTGATAAATGATATATCATACCCCATGAGTCGCTGCCCTTGGCACGATTAAAAAATTCGAACGCGGATTTCTTCGTATTAAAGACACATAATGCCGAAGAATTTTGTTCCGCAACAGTCATAAAAAGATCATCCATGCTCACGTCTTCATATCCATTGACCGGAAAATATGTCACGCGACGTGTTTTACTGAAGAGTTCATCGCAATTTTCAACGAGAGGAATAATATTTTCAATGCCTTCAAATTTTTCACGTTTTTCAAATGCCGGTTGTGTTGCAGTGCAGAATAAAAACGATGTTCGCATGATCAAATTTATATTTTTCAGCATCGACAATGTTGGAAGAACTACTTCTTTGCGAAGAGATTGCACTTCGTCAAAGATAACTACAGACTCGGCGATATTATGAACCTTGCGGCACTTTGAACGCTTGTTGCTGAATATCGATTCAAAGAACTGTACTGTCGTTGTTACGATAATAGGATAATCCCAGTTTTCCGTTGCTAATTGCTTGGAAATATCCTCAATTCTCACATCGTCATCTGTTTCTTTTTCTGTTTCGTTGTATCCGGAATGATGTTCCAGTATCCACTCTTCGCCGAATATTTCTTTTAAAACCTTTGCCGTCTGATCGATGATATTGATGTACGGTAAAACGATTATAATTCTTTTCAGGTTGTTTTTTCTCGCATGATGAAGCGCCCATGCAACCGAGGCGAGCGTCTTTCCCATTCCCGTGGGAAGATTCATTGAATAAAAGGCAGGTGGCGTTTCTGCTTTTGATATAGCGTATTCCCGAACCTTGTTACGCAGAAGATTTAACTCCCCGTCTTTTGACTTTTTTGCAATCCCCTCATCAAGTTTTAAAATAAAATGGTCGCAATTCAGATTTCTTGAGTTTCTTGTTTTAGCTTTTTCAGAATTACAGAAATCCTCAGTATCAAGCCAATCAGCATCCGTCAGTGCGCTAAAAAGATACCTGATAAATAATTCGCGCTCGAATGTATCTTTAAAATAAAATTTCCCATTTGATAATTTCTCCTCATCAACAGATATTTCAGAAGTAAAAACATTTATGACAGTTTCATAGCCTGGCACCTCGCCTCCCTTATACTCATCGGTGTCTGCTTTCCAATCACTCGCGTCAGGCAACCCCTTATGATGTCCATCAATTACAAAAGAAATTTCGTTCATTCCAAGAGATCGTGCATAACCTGCACCCCATGATGAATGGGGAACGCTTCCTCGCCGACCGCCTTCTTTTAAATATTTTTGAAATGCAGGCTGGTATTTGCCCAGATCATGTAAAAGACCGGCAAGTTTAAATAATGGCTTGTATTTTATATCACAGGCAAAGTCTTGCGCAAATTCAGCGGTGTTATTTAAATGGTTCCTAAGCAATTGCCAGTCACTTTCAGGCCTGTTGTCTAATGTGTGCGCATAAAATTTCATTAATTGCCCTGTTGTTTCTATTAGAAATTCCCCAATGCAAGGTTATCAATTATAACCCAGCTACTAAATAACAATAGTCAACCATCATATCCACAGATCCTCTCAATTAGTCACATCGTTTATATATTTATTTGATGTTATTCATTAAATGAAAATAAACCCATGTTCAACCTTCTCATTCCATATCAACCGCTGTGGCGGCGTAGCGCGCTACGCCGCCACGGTGATGCTACGCTACGCCGCCACAATTGGTGCCGCTACGAAGATGCTACTGCCACCACTACTGATATGCCACCGCCGCTTACCCGTTTTCCATCCCCCACCTCATAACGTTTTGCTCAATATATTTGCGGACATTATACAATTCTTCTTCATCACGGATAATGCGATCATAAAAACGCGACTGCCAGCCAAAATTATCATGTCCATTTTCATGACATCTTTTCGTTGCGGCCGATTTGAACGACCGGATTATTGACGATACGGAACGAGGTTTCGGTGAAATTGACGAAAAATAGGGATTCCTTACATTGCCACCCATGGTACCCCCTGTAGCGGCGTAGCGCGCTACGCCGCCACGATGGGCACCGCCGCCACGATGGGCACCGCCGCCACGATGGGCACCGCCGCCACGATGGAAACCGCCGCCACGATGGGCACCGCCGCCACGATGGAAACCGCCGCGAACGGCACCATTTGCATCTAAAATTAAAATCATATGAACATGATCAGGCATAATTACATATGTATCTATCGCCACATAGGAGCGCAACTTCCCAGTTTCATTCAATTCCTCATCAACGATTTTTCCAATATTTGAAAGATGCATTATATTTTCCATAATTACGCCAAAATATTCTTCTTTATTTTTTGTATTGATGGTTATAAAATAATAACCGGAATTTTGATAATTCCATGTAGAATGTCTCATGCAATACTTCCCTTCCTTTACTGATAAAAATATAATACCATCCGGAGACGCGGAGCCCTCAAATAAATCGTAACCGGTAAGTCCGTAAAACGTAAATCGTTTAATCGTAAGATGTAAAAGTTTATCGGTTTCCAGCCGTTGCCGTCATTCTTTAAAGCGGATAGACAGCGTAACCGCTCCCCGTTTGCGCTGCGGGGCTTCGGGCTAACCTTCCTCGCGGAAGTTTCGCGCCTGCTCCCCTGTCTCCGGATATGAGTGCTATTCATCCTTGAAATTGGCCGTGCTTTCGTGATTGGCCGCATGGATCAATCCCTCGATTTTTCGAAGCCTTTTCGCGGTATCGAGATATTCGGCATATGATTTTTTAAAGGAATACCGCGGCCGCTCCACAATGTCGCGCTCCTCTTTGTGAATAACGGTGCTGTAGGCGGATTCGATCGTCTTTGCAGAGGTTGATTGAATATCCACCAAAATGCTTTTTCTTATTTCCAGCGCCTCGGCGATGCTGACGGAATTTCCTTCGAAATCGAATTTTGTCGTGAAATTCGCCGTCTGGATCTCCTGATTGAGCTTCAGCCGTTTTGTTTGCAGTTTTTTCAGCATATCTTCAAAATTCGCCTGATTGAAATCTTCAACAGGCTGCCTCGTTTCGCCGGTATCGCGGGATAATAAACCGCCCCTTTTCCCTTCCGGCTCAGACAGAAGCTTTTTGAGCAGTCCGATGTGGTTGTCGTATTCGTTTCTCAGGGCTACGGCCTCATGAATGTATAGATCTCCTTTTGTGTTTGGCATTAATATCCTCCTCAATAAAAATTTTCTGCATCAGTTTCATTGAGATTTTCCTTCAGCATCTTTCTTACAACAAAGCCCCGCGGCCTCATTGTAAAAGCCATACAACGCTTCGATAATTTTTTGAGCCGATTCTTTTAGATGATCATTTTTCCTCACCACCGGATGAGAAACGATGAACTCATCAAAGTGCGCAAGCACCACGGACGCGCGGTCCATGACCTCAAAATAGTGGCCCGGATTGACGGTTTGTTCATCCTCACATTCTTCCAGCCGTTCTTTTTTGTCTTCCTGAACCATATTCAACACCGGATGTCTGAAAGCAGACATGAAATAAAAAATGTCGTTTCTTAGTTCGTTGCAGGTTTCTCCCATAGGAGATACGGGTTCCTCGGTCCAGCTTTCTATTTCGTCCTTGTCATTATAATATACTTCATGGATCTCATAAGAGACGGCGTCATTTTGAGTTTTTCTTATAACCCGGTAATCCCAATATGACATTGTTCCTCCTGGGGCAAATGAATCAGGTAAATTCGGGTTTTTAGTTCATCAAAAAATTTTTTAAGCGATGGGTATTCCATCTTTACGATCGCAGAAGCGACAGCGTTCATTTCGCTTTTCTCATTCGTTTGATATATTCCAAAGAACTCAATCCCTCTTTTTTGGCCTTCATTGAAATTATTTTTCGAGCTATATGAACCTGCTGCAACGCAAAATCACCGGGAAACTCCTTTTCAACTTCCCTTTGGATCTTCTTCAATTCTTTGTCGGTTAATGGAATCATATTCTTCCCCCTTATAATAATTCTCCGGGTGTCAATATTTCAATATGAGGATAACCTTTTAATCTATTAACCTTGATTACAACCTCTTTCGTTTGTCTGCGGACAATATGCCTGAAATTCCAGCTTAATATATAACTCATATTATTGACCGTTGCAATTGCAATATGATTAGCATCATCCTTATGATTTTTAGTAATACCCTTATAGTGAATATAATCATTTGAAAGCTCATCGACATCACTGGATATTTTGAGAACTTTAAATTTTGAAATAAATTGTTGCATATCTTTTTTCAGGTCATCATCCAAAGTGTTTTCTATCTCAGTAAGAGTAATTTCAGATATGAAAATATCATAACGTTTTTTGGTTTTGAAAAAATCTTTGGTCAATAATTGTCTTTCAGGATTTTTATTGTCAAATACCGCGGATATTACGGAAGTATCGAGATACAATTTCAA
>MIBJ01000015.1:13267-32900 GCA_001829495.1 Spirochaetes bacterium RBG_16_49_21
AGGACAAGCCGATCTTCACATTTCCTCTGAAATTGTGGAGAAACATTCCCATTTTATGATACACCCCCGCCGGGACACCAAATGTCCCTGTAGAAAAAAATTCAATCCCCGCAGAATTTTTTGTGCATTTCGCCGATTTTCGCAAGCCACAATTCCCTGAAGTCGCCGGGTGAAACAGCCTCAGCCTCAGGCCCGTAAAAGAGCACGCGCCGCACGATCTCCTCGTACGACTCCACGGGAACGGTAAGCAGAACGTTAAGCTCTCCGTCCGCATCATCCCGCTCCGCCTTCTGCTTCGGGTGCCATTCCTGGGCCGCGACGATCCCCGCGCTTTTGCCGGTAAAGCGTATCGTGACCCATACGGTCTCCGTCTCGGCGAACGCGGTGCGCATAATGCCGTAACCCGATCCGATGATCCCGTCCAGCTCACGATCGTCCACCGCGGCAATGAACGGCGATCTCGTGCGCATCGCGGAGCGTATGCGGGAAAGGCTGAACTGGCGTTTTTCGCCGGACGCGCGGCAGAACGCGAGCACGTACCACCGGCCGTCGTAGTTGATGAATCGGAGCGGCTCGATCATTCTGTGCTCCTCGTCTTTTCCGGGTTTGGCATACGCGATGTCGCACGCAACGCGCTCCTTGAAGGACTGGAAAAGCTCGTCCAGCACGGTGCCGTCGAATGTTTCAACGGACGGGAACTCGTAAATCACGGCGTTCGCGAGCTCACGATGGCGGGGATCGAGGATTCTTGTTGCCTGTTTTTGTATTTCTTTCGCGACAAGGGGCATAAGCGAAAGCGACTTCGCCATGCCCGCGGCATAGGCGTAAAAAAGAAGATAACGTCCGGGAGAGAAAATATCCACGGGCTTTGAGGATCGGTACGTGCGCGTTTTTCTGTCGTATTCGATCGGACAATCGCATCGGTCGCGGAGATATTCAATATCCCTTTTTACCGTGCGGAGGTCCACCTCGAACCGTTCCGACACGCGGCGTATATCGACGCGGCCGTAATCCCTGAGGCATTGCGTTATATACACAAGTCGCTCGGTCTGGCTCATGGTACTATCTCCTACGGAAACGCGGCATGCTGCGTCTCTGCGGAACCGTCTGCGCCGCGGGGATTGGGGCCAATCCTCCTCGCGGAAGTTTCGCGCGTGCTCCCCTGTCTTCGGATATGATCCTATCAGCCTTCTGTCATTTTCTCCATAAGTAAAATGAAATCTTCGCATTCCTCAAGCATGGCCTTCACTTCTTCCTTTGCGAATTCCGCGAAATCATCATAGTCGCTGTCCATTCGTTTTTCAAATGAGCGGGTAATGATTTTCGAGTAACGAGCATCGATACTTCCGGTTTTAACGAATATCTTATTGAACCAGCCTATGAGCCCGCTGTGTTTGCCGCTCTGGAAACCGCGAGAAAGCGCCAGCGCCGATAACGCATGAAACATAGCATAATAAATCCGACTGACGGCCGCGGTGTGCATATTATTTTGATGCAGCAACGCCGCTTCCTTTTGAATCTCTCTCGCGCGATTCAATCGGTGATGTACGAGCTCGCGTTTCTCTTCTGGTCTTAGCATCATGCCGTTACCCCCGTTTTGAGGGCTGCCTGGATATAGGGTTGTTTTCCCTTCAGCATTAGGAGTTCAGGTTCCGCTACGATGTGCGCGTCTATTATGCAATCATACTTTATGTTTAATAAAGCTATAGCATCAAAAATTTTATCTTTTGCCCGCCATCCGATTATTTTTCTCAGCACGATAAGCACGTCATAGTCTGAATCATTATGCGCCGAACGAGCGACGCGGGAACCGAAGAGAGTTACTCTGTATATAAGGTCCCCGAATTCCTCTTCGAGTTCATGTTTGATATCTTTAATAAATTGCTTGTTGCGCATTCCGACCTCCGCAAGGTTTTCAGTAATATCAATTCCTCTTGATTCAATGTAATAGATAGTAAGATAAACATTGTATGTCGTATGTATCCGTTAAGGGGAAAAAGGTGATAAATAAAGTGATAAAATAGTATGTTTTTATTAAAAAATGTAAAGATATTTTTCTTCTTTCCAGGTAATATAATATTTACCGGGTGTGAATTAAATTCCGGGTAAAAGAGGGTACGAGACCGACCCCTCCGGGATTCAGGGGGCCAAAGAATTGACGTGTGAAATCTGGGTATAAGTTAGCCAAATTGGAGAGGGGGAGCCTAGAGCTAAGCTTTTTGCGCCCCCCTTCTCTTATTGAGGAGAAGGGGGGAAGGGGGGATGAGGTCGCCGGAATCATATAAATATTTTGTTTGCAGTACACGGCAGGCCGATATATGCTGCCTTCTGGCCGTCATAGGCCCGTACGATAAAACGGCTGCGGATGACGGCGCTGATTTCCACCTATAGGATGACCATGTCGACAGAACAGAACCATACTGAGGATACGAACGGCGAAAACTTCGAAGAGATGCTTGAACACTCGATGAGCCGGAGGGACGACTTTACCGTCGGCACCAGGGTGGAGGGTACGGTCGTATACATAACCGGCGAGAGCGTGTTCGTGGACATACTCGGTAAGAGCGAAGCGGTCGTCGATATCGGCGAATTTCGCAGCGCCGGCGGCGAGGTAACCGCCGGCGTGGGGGACGCGATCCAGGCCTTTATCGTCTCTCTTGCCGGCGGTGAGATACATCTTACCACCGGCATCGGCAGGGGGGCGACAAGCCCGGCCATTATGGAAATGGCCTTTCGTGAGTCCATTCCGGTTTACGGAACCGTCCGGGGCGTCGTTAAAGGCGGGTATTCAATTTCGGTGGGAGGGATAAAATGTTTCTGCCCCTTCTCGCAGATCGACTCCCGGCCCCCCTCCGATTACAATGCCGTGCTGAACAAATCATTCACGTTCAAGATACTGGAATACACGGAAAGGGGAAAAAATATCATCCTTTCGCGGAGTATTCTCCTTGAAGAGAAAAGGAAACAGGCCCTGGACTCCCTGAAAAAAAATCTGAAACAGGGCGATGCTGTTTCCGGAATCGTGACCGGGGTCCGCGATTTCGGCGTATTCGTTGACATCGGCGGCGCCGAGGCCCTGATACCGAAATCCGAGCTTTCACGGAGCAGATTTGATGATACCGGAGCCTTCCGCGAAGGGGAACCGGTACGGGCGTCGGTCAAGTCCATCGACTGGGCGTCCAAAAGGATCACCCTGAGCATCAAAGACCTTCTCCCTGATCCCTGGGAGCATATCGACAACTATGAAGTCGGCCAGACGATAACCGGGCAGGTGGTGAATATCATAAAAAACGGCGCCTTTGTCGAAATCGAGCCGGGTATGGACGGATTCATCCATGTCTCCCGCATGAGCCATGTCGATAAGATACGTAAGCCTGAAGAGGCGGTCGCGTTGGGGTCCCGGGTAAAGGCCGCCATAACGGGCATCAATCCGGGAGAGCATAAAATCTCCCTGGAGCTCGTGCCTGACGAGCCGGAGCTGTGGAAGGAAAAGCCGTCCCAATCGGCAACCCTCGGCGCCCTGTTGGGAGACAAATTCAAGGATATCCGGAAAAAAATGGATAAATAGATGATAACATTGAAAAACGGGTTTGTGGTCCCCTATAATAAGGACTTTGACGTATTCTGTAAGGATCTCATGGCGTCAATAGTTACTGAATCCCGCAAATCCGCCGAATCCCGTCCTCAGGACGAGGGGCTCTCCCCCAATGAATTATTCCTGAAAGAGGTTATGGACAACTGCATCTTCGTGACGCACCAGCTCTTCGAGATCGCGAAGGAGCGCGAAGACTTCTCGCGCTTTATCATTACCGGATTTTTATTCAACAGCATTATCTGCTGCCTGCCGACGCTGAGCGGCTCTCAGCCGGCGGACGACCCGAAGGGGCAAAATAGGATTCATTGAAGGCATAGCAACAAATTTACAATAAATCGAGGAGCTCCCGCAAAACTCCCCTATCCATGCCGTCTATCTTTTTCTTAATGATTTCCGGATCATCCTGCTTCCGCAGAGAAAGCGTCAGGCTGATGCTGTCTCCTTCAAAATAGGGAGGGTACTCTATCCTGATCCCCTCCGAAGAATAACGGCGGACGATCTCATCAGCCTTCATCTTGAGAGATGAATAAGAGGGATATCTGAGGCGGTATATCCGGCCGAACAGGTACTCGTCCCACCGCTGTATGCCGCCGGCTTCATCCGGCGCGATATTCTGAAGCGTGCCTGCGCCTTCCGCGCGGTCGTATATATCCGGGAGCATTCCAATAAGGCTCTTAAAAATATTCACCCGGATCGGCGCATACTCAAGCCACCGGGATATCATGTCGATTGCATCAGGGGCCAGTTCCGTCAGCTCCCTTATGATTTTATGCGGAATATCCTTGTGATCGAGGTATCGTTTCAGCGGCTGCGGCAAATTCATGGCGGCGGTGAGCAGGGATTCGCTGTTTATAAAATACTCCGGGATATGCAATCCGTTTTTCGCCGCATGAGCGATCAGATCAGCGCCCCCGTCAAAGGTATTTCTAAGAATATGGAGTATCTTGAGCCTTCCGACAGGGCCTGCTTCGTTCCTATGGCATTTCAGAAGAACGGATCTGACGTACCATTCGGCGTCAATGCCGGGCAGAACGACGGCCGGGGTCGCGTCATGTCCCAGCTCCTTAAGAATGCGGAGCCGGTTAAAGCCGAACACCACCCGGAGCCGGTCCGGTTCCCGGACAACGACCGGAGGATCAAGCACGCCGAAATCCCGAATCGAGGAGCGTAAGCCCTCATCGATATAATCCCTGCTTATCTTGAAATACCGGTCGTCGAGATCGATGTCGTTTAACGATAGTCGCATACGCGTGTCAGAGCAGATCCGCAAGCAGGTTCCCGAGCTCGTTCGGCAAAATGACCCGTAACTTGGAGAGTCCCCCCATGGCGGCCTCTCCGGCGTCGGTAAGCTCGCTCGTGCATATAAAGATCCCCTGCCGGGCCTTCATATCGTTTACGGCCTGGGCCAGATTTCTAAGCGGTATTTCACTGACCCGGATATCCTTCCACCGTCTGACCCAGATCAATGTTTTATCCTTGACGGACTGGGAATAGGCCAAAAAGTCGACGCCGTCCGCCTCGCGGTACGTTTGCAGTATCTCGTCCACCCGGTACCCCAGCCTCGCCATCACCCTGCTGGCGATTATCCTGAAATTTTCCACATCGAGCTGAATAAAGGCATTAACCTTTTCAGCGGCCATGCTCGACACGGCCTTCTTTTTCTCTCCACCGTCATCCCGCGCCGATTCGGCGTGCGCCGTCGCAAGCAGGGGGCTTAAATCTATCGTCCTTTCACTCTTGAGCCCGCATATCTGCCAGACAAAGTCAGATGGAAAGGAATCCTTGAGCCATTCCTCGGTATATTCGACCACCGATCCTTCGACATCCCGGGGGCCGGTCTTGAAATCCATTTCTTTCCGCAGCATGGTGGTCAGCGATTGAATATTCCGGTATTCACGCTCCGCCTGATACAGCTGGTTCCAGTATTCATACGCGGGCTCCGTCATCTCGGCGTTCAGGGCGGTAAATCCGAGATCATACAGAATTACGGAAAGCTCTTCGGTCATTCCTTTCTTTCTGGCGTAACTGAGAAGCTCCTCCAGCACCTTCACCCCGTCCGCCGGCCGCTTGGCCTGAACCGAGAGTATAGCGTATAACCTCTTGGCGACGAACAGGGCGTTCTCATCGGCGCTGGTATCGATGATCATGCGCACATAATTGAGGGCGGCTTTATAATCGTGTTTCCGCTGCTGCGCAAACGCCATGGCGAGGTTCCCGATATCGGAATGAGGATCAATGGACAATGCCTCCTTGAAGTAATCGACCGCTTCGTTCGTCTTCTGATTCTGGTAGCTCGTAATGCCGGCGCCGAACAGGATTTCGAAATCCCGCTCCTCGAGCCGGAGCAGCCGCTCAAAATACCGCTGGGCCAGATCAAAGTACTCATGGCCGAGCAAGATAAAGGCGACGTGGTAGAGGGCCTTCACATCGCCCGGATAATTTTTCAAGATGTCGAAAAAAAGCTGGAAAGCTTCAAGCGTCTTTTCAGACGATATATAGGCCTCGGCGAGCTTCCGCTCCACCGCTATCTTATCGACCTCCGAGTCGTATTTGTTGATTCGTATGACCTCCTCGAGGTGGCGGACTCCATCCTCGATCTGACTCCGGTCCAAATGAATCAGGGCGAGCCGGTAATGGGCAATCGGGTTGCCGGCATCAAACTGCAGTATCTTTTCGTATTCCAACATGGCCTGATCGACAAGATTCTGATTCAGGTAGGAGTCCGCACGGCGCAGGGGATTCAGGCGGGGAGCCAGGATATACAGATACACGAATATTATCCCGACGATTACCAACAGCGATATGAGGGCCGGAACCAGCATACTACTTCCGTATGAACCTTACGAGAGCGGGCCAGCCGTTGATGACAACAGAGCGGTCATCCTCTCTCTTGACGATGAAATCATCCTCATGCTTTATCCTTGTCTTCATCGGAAGGTTTATCATGATATCCGGCGGAACGAATTTCGGAAGCTTTTCAAAATGTATCTGTATCTCGTTGCTCGTGGATACGACCCGTATGGTGAGGAGTCCGAACCTCGACGGCGCGTCCTCGATCCGTATCTCATTGCCCGGTTCGAACCATTGCGGCTTCGGCAGCGGAAAGAGATCAAGGCGCTCCGGATAATCGACAAAAAGAAGATTCCGGATCGTGGCATAGATCATCGAGTTGACCGTTATAGAAGCGCCCTCGCCCCAGTTGCCCCTGCCGCTGGCGGGATGGATATATTCGGGAAGGACATATCTCCTGTTCTTCGTTTGTAACAGATTATCGATCATCCCGTACGCCCTCATGTCTTTGAGGAAAATCAGGTTATTGGCGATTATGAAGGTTAGAAAAATATCCCAGCCGAGCGAGGTGATAAAGAACGGCTTCTCTGAAATATGCCCCTCCATTGAGCCGAGGAGGGATCGGATGGCGTTCTCGGAGATGGAATCGATTCTGAAGGGAAATCCCGCGCAGATATTGAATATCATGAATTCATTATCGGGACTGCCGCCGTCCGCATTAAAGGCCGACTCCGACACGATGCCCGCGATCCGCTCCGATTCCTTTTTAAACTTGATCTCATCGCCGAATATTCCCAGACATCGGGCCAGGTAGGAATACTGCGCGAGAGCAAAGGCGATGAGTATGGAATCGTGAGGGTGTTCTTCCGCAATATAGTAATCCCCCAACGTATTTCTATTGCGGACCCCGGGCTTTCTGATTTTTGCGGAATAGCCGTTCAAGAGGAATGCTTTTTTCTTAATGAATTCAAATCTTGTCCGCAGAAACTCAATATCCCTCAGATGAATGAAATAATCCGCAATCGCGGCTATTACATAACAGATGCCGGTGACGTCATCAATGGAAAGGCTCTTTTCGCCGACGCTTAAAGCGTTTATCATTTCATTAATATAATTGATCGATTCATTGAAGTAACCCATCCGGTTGCTTCCATATATCAGAAAATACGCCGTCCGAAGACCACGAGCGCCGCCTTCAATTACCAATTCCTTCGGCAAGCCGTTGAGCAGGGAAATCTTGGAGCCGTAAAACCAGTTCTCCAGAAGTTTTGACGGAAGATGGATATTGGCTCCATTCCTGATCTTGATGCCGGCGAATGAGGCAAAATCATCCTTGACCTTGCTGAAATCGTACTTTCCCGCCGGTAAACCGGCGCTCCGGTCAAGTGCGATGCGGAATATAAACCTGTTTTCGCCCTTTTTTAGTTCAAATCCCAGCCCGAGCGTCGCCAGTCCATACGGAGAGTCGCTGCGGACCTGCTCCGGTCCCGCCATGCCGATATCCCGGCCGTCATTCCCCCCGCCGGCGGTTATATAATCCGGTTTGCTGACCGAGCATATTGATTTTCTCCCCGCGATGCTTACGCAAAATGAATCCCTTTCATACGCAACCGACCGGAGCCCCCCCAGCGCGTAGAGGTCGTAGGGCCGGACGACAAACAGGAGCGATGCCTGCTTGCGCTCTTTAAGGAAACATTGAGTCTCGATGATGGCCTCATCAATACTGCTCCGCGCCCCGTAAACGATCTGATTGAGGGTGAACAGCCCCGTCCCCCATGAGGAATGAATGATCGAATTTTTCGTATCTCTGTCCTGCGCGACTTTTTTCAAATTATCCGCAGCCCGATAAACCATATCGCCGTGGAGAACCCAGAGCTCCACGGACCAGTGGTCGTATGACGGCGAGATCATGCCCGAGGGGTCGACGAAGATTCCCTCACGGGAAAGGAAGTTGGTGAAATAGCAGCAATCTCTCATAGTGCTGTTGATCAGCACCAGCGGGATAAAAGCCGCTGCGCGCTCCGGATCGCCCGGCACGGTAACCCAGGCCGGCCATCTAAAATATGAAAATTTCTGGAAGAGAATATAATTATTGAGACCCGCAAAATATAGGTGTTGAGATGACTGGAATTTTATTGGATCAACATTGACTTTGCAGGCGCGCGTAAAATCAAATAATCTTTTTTTGGCGTTGCTTTTAATCGGCGTATGGCTCAATGGCGACCACGGATTTCATTCAAATCTAAAATGTTTTCAGCGCTTCTTCTTCCGTATCATAAATATCAAACATGTCCACAAGCTCAACGACCTCGAATATCTTTTTAACCGCGTTGTTCATATTGCACAGGGCGAGCCGCCTCTTCTGCTCATTTAATATTCTCATGGTGGAAACAAATATCCTGAGGCCGGAGCTGCTCATATATTCGACCCCCGTTAAATTCAGAAGCAGATGCGTGTCCGGCTCGTTCTGTATCAAACCATTGATCTCCTTCTCTATCTCTGCTGAAAGGTGCACATCCAACCTGCCTGAAAGGTAGATGACATTGACGTTCCCGACCTTCTTAATTTTCAGATCCATATCACGCTCCACTTGCATACCATAATGAATGGCAATTGTAAATACCCGCGGCCTATAAATCAATTAAAAAATGGGCCGCCCCCTACTCGCGCCCCTCTTTTGTCTGTTTCTTGGTTATGATAAGGCTTGCAGCCGTTACAATGAAAATTACTGAAAAAACAGCGGCAAGTATGATCAAGACCACCGGCGCTTCCTGTCTCGCCAAAGCCTCCCGCGCACCGGACTCGAGATCGAGATCCGCTGCGATCTTCATGCTGGTCGCTTGCTGCGTATGAATGAATATGAAAATCAGCACGGCCGCGACAAAGGGATAGCACAGCCCGTTATAGTAAACGAGGCCCCGGTAGCGCAGAGGATCGAAGAGGGGCATGATCATTGCCAATCCATTAATCAACAACAGCACGGAAAATATCCGGAAAATATAATAGAGCGGCGACATGATATCATCGCCATTGATCTGATTCAGCCAGTCTTCCTCGGTAACCTTCCCCACCACGACATTTTTCGTACCGCTGCTTTCAAAGTCATGCACCGCGGCAGTGTTCTTTTCTTCGGAGATCACTGAAAAGAGCTTAAAAGCCTTATACGGCGAAATGAAAAAAAAGACCCCGACGGCGATATACACTACGCCGGTAAGAATCACCACGCCTTGAAGAATGTTTGTCGCCGCAGACCTCATCCGGAGCACCTCGCGTAAATAATTGTAATGAAACTTACTCTTTTTATCCACACAGGATTATAAATCAATAAGAATTTCAAAATTAATTCCTTAAAATTTAGCGACTGCTCATAAAGCAGGAAACAAATGTCTACATCGCTTTTGTAGACGCCCAACCCCTATTGAAGGCGAGGATGATCATCCTCGCCTTCAATAGGGGTTGGGGGGAATTTATAAAATAAATTTTAAGAAATTACATCTGTTTTTTATACAATTTTTGCCAAAAGCTTATCCGATAATTCCTGCGATACCTCCAGGATTCTGCCGATGTTAACATCCCGTTCCGATACCTCAAGTACGAAATTGGCATCGGAGAGATCATTTCTCTTATCATCGGCATGCCGCTCCTGGATGAAATCCATATAGTTGACGAATAGTTGTATCAGCTTTCCGTTGCGGTAATTCATTGCCGCGCCGTTATCGACCGAAACATGGAGCGTCTCCTCCACGTCGATTCTGAACATATCTTCGATCTGCACCTTGAAATCAGGATATCCTGAATTGTAGGGGGAGCCCATGATCCCGACCTGTTCGAACAGCGGATACAGGCAAAACGATGCCGCGACAATATCCTTGAGGTAGCCGGTGCTGAAAAGCCTTCTCTCCGTTACGCCGTTATGGCCGAGAACGGCCACGGGCATATCGCGCAGCATCTCTATCCTGTTTGAGCCGCAAATCTCCTCCGCGAGCTTTACGATGAGACTATTCTTAAATATATGCTCCGTGGGGAAGGTGATGTCCAGGAGCTTATTGATCCGCTCATCCGAGAAGAATCGCCCGATCCCTTTTCTGAAATCATTGCTGCTTCCGCTGAGGAGATAGAGCGACAGGATTATATAGCCGAAAGACGATGTGTAATAGACATCGAATTTTTTCTCGTTTTTCCGCAGCGCATCCAGGAATCCTCCGTAGAACAGCGCGGGAAGCAACGCCGTCCCCAAAACCACCGCCCGCCTTTTTTTGGTAATCAGGGCCGCCAGGGCCGACACCGCCTCCTCTTCCACGAGCCGAGTCCTGCGATCGAGCCCGCCGAGGGGCTCTCCCGCGCCGAAGTCCGGCAGCACGAACCCGCCGGAAAAATTCCTTACCGTGCCGGCATACCGCTCGTTGACGACATAGTAAACCCTCTGACCTTCTTTCGCATGGGCGTCGAAAATCTCGAACTGGAGGCCGGGATCCTTCTTATTTTTAACCAGAGCAAATATCTGATCCGAGAGGCCCACTATCCTGTTCCGCAGATCAACATCATCATCGGAGCAATCGATCACGACGTACCGGTATTCTTTGGATAAAATAAAAAGGAGCGGGGATACAATGTCGGGATTAACCTTGACCTTAGATCCGAACGCAATGTTGATAAGATCGAGGTTTTCATTCACCGGCACGATCCACTCATTGAGTATCCCCTCGAAGCCTTTTTCCTCTCCAGAACGCTGAGACAGCGGTGCGGTGATCTTTTTCTCAAAAAAATTAAAAATCGAATCCCCCGAGATGCTCATATCAAGGACCACCGTCTTCGCATCTTTTTTGAGGGAGAGCGCAATAAGTGAGGACAGGAATGATTTCCCCGATTGATGGGATCGGCTGTACACGGTGATTATTTTACTTTTGCCGCCGGAATATTTCCTGCCGACCTCCGATAGACTGTATCCCATCCTGGTTATGATTTTCAGATATCCCCTGAGAAACTTGTATGATACAAGGAAGAACTTGTACAGGTCTTCAATACCGAAGACGAAAAGGGTCGAATCAACAAGCGCCCTGATCCTTCCGGCCGGCCTGTTTTCAGTAAATGGAAGAGGGCCGAAAAACGATCCCGGCTTCAGATATACGGTATCGTTTTTCCCCGAGGACTCTATCCCGAAGGCGCCGCTCACAATGACGTTGAACGAATCGACCTTTTTAAGATCAAATTCATCCCCCTTCTTAACCGAAGAGGTCTTCCCGATTTTCTGCAGCCCCTCGATCTCATCAGCCAGGCTGTGGCGGAAGAAGGGAAGTGCGATGAGTATTTTGCCGGTCATATTCATGAAGGAGCCGGATCGTTAAATTTTTTTCAGCAGATTTATCAACTCATTCTTGCCATCCAGCTCAATGGGACGGGTGTTCGCGAAATCGATAGCTGATTGAGCGAAATCGCCGGTCGTGATGAGAATTATCCTCATGGCGTTCTTGGCTTTCATGCTCTCCTGTAAATTGCGTAAAAACTTTTCCTGTATGGAATCGGTCGTCCGGATGAAACGTATAAGCCTGTTTGTCGACCGGGTATTGCGCCATTTGCCTTCGCTCTCGGTCGCAATGACCTCGATCTCCGTATCGCTTATGATTTCGATATCGGTAACTTTGAAGTTCATGGCTTCAACGATCTTGCGGCAGGTATGCTCGAATTGGGCCAATCCGCATATGAGAAAATCCTTGATCCGGTCGTCCTGCCTGAATTCCGCGTAAGTTTTCAGCTTCTGCTGGACGTCCCTGAAATCCGGCTTAATCTCGATTATCCTCTCCCACTGGTGTATGGCCAAAGGTATGTCCCTGATCTTCTCGTAACATTCGCCGAGATAATATCTGAGCCCGAGCTCGGTGGAACTGCCGCGACGGGAGAATTTGAGGCCGCGCTCGAATTCCATGAGCGCCTTCGGGATCATGCCCATCGACAGATGGCAGGCTCCCTTTGCCAGAAAGCATTTCACCTTGAGATCCTCGCTTTTCTGGGCTATCTCGAATTCCTTAATCGCCCACTCGAAATCGGACATCTGCCTGAGAACAAGGCCGAGGAAGTAGTGGGCCCGGTAATCAGAGGGGTCTATCCTGATAGCTTCAAGGAGCGCCTGTTTTGCCTCAGCATAGAGCGTGGTTTGGTAATAGATCTGGCCCAGATAGTAGTAGGACGGGGCGTGCTCCGGGTTAAGGGTAATGCTCTTTTTAAGAAAGACCGTTGCCTTCTCATACGTATTTAAATTGAAAAATATCGATCCCAGCTCATAATAATTCTGGAAATTGTCCGGCTCGATCCTCGTGAGTATGAGAAACTCATTTTTAGCGTCCTCGGCATAATTCTGATCGAGGTACAGTTTCGCCAGTTTGAACCGGAGTTCCTTCTCGGTGATTTCTTCATGATGATTATTATACTTCAAGGCCTGACGGTATTCCAGGATGGCGAACTTGAAATTTTTTTCTCTCACATACGCCTGTGCGAGGAGATAATGCGCATAAGAGTTCCGCTCGTCCGTCTCCAGCATTTCGGTCAGCTTCTTTATGGCAAGCCCGGTCTGGCCCGCCTCTATCATCCGCTCAATCTCCTCGACTCTCCGAGGCAGAACATAGGTGCGCATGACATACACTATTACCAGAGCCAGAATAATGACGAACAGAACGATGATCGTATAGGTCAAAACCATTGAACATGCAAGCCCGTGCTTTTATATTTTCACTATTGCCCCGATTAATTTATCGGTTTATCCTGATTGAATGCAAAAATAATTGACAAAAAAAAGTGCTTCCTCTATCTGAAAACCACACACCGGGGGCGTAGCTCAGATGGGAGAGCGCTTGAATGGCATTCAAGAGGTCAGGGGTTCGATTCCCCTCGTCTCCAATTCTTATCCGCCGTATCTCTTTTCGAATTTATTCCCATGGATAGTGACTATCTTCTCGATATAATATCTTCTTGTTCCCGCAGGGATGGCGACCTCTACCTCCTCGCCGGCCTGCCGGTTCTGCAGAGCGATTCCTATGGGCGATGAAAGGGAGATTTTCCCCGCGGATGGGTCAATCTCATCCGGCGAAACAAAAACAAACTCAATCCGGTCACCGGTATCAAGATCAAAAACCGTCACCGCGGCTCCGAATCCGATCTTATCCCCGGCTATTGAATCCTTCCTTAGCTCTTTCATCTGATTAAGCCGGGCGACCAGCTGTGCGATGCGCGCTTTTACAAAAGCCTGACGCTCGCGTGCAGCGTGATACTCGGCATTTTCCTTGAGGTCGCCGTATGCGCGCGCCTCAGCGATGCGCTTGGGAATCTCGACTTTATATTCATAATTCAGCTTATCAAGCTCTTCTCGAATCGTTTGTTTCTTTGCATCAGGCTCCACAGCCATGACTCACTCCAAATGGTTATTCAATTTTATCAGGATTTTGATATTCTTATTGTCATCCCTTTTTACAATAAAACCGTTCTTCTTAAGAGCTCTTTCAATACGATAGGTCATTAAATCAATCACTTTTTTTTTCATGCACCTTACCTGAATTAAAGTTGAAGGCGAGGATGATCATCCTCGCCTTCAGCTTCAATTTTTTATAACAACAACCTTCCCGAATTTGGCGAGCCCGGCGGCAGCGGCCTCTCCGCCGACCACGACCGTTATGGTGCCGTACCGAAAAAGCTCGCCTGCCTCGCGTACAATATCGGTCTCCTGCACGGCACGGATATGATCCAAATACCGGGCATAGTAATCCACCGGAAGATTATTATATGCGATCTCCATGTAATTGGACAGGATATTGTGGGGGGTATCGAACTGAAAGATAAAGCTGTTGCTGATCGCATTTTTAGCCCACACGATCTCGTTTCGGTGCATGCTCTCGCGCCCCAGCTTTTCGATATTCTCCTTCATGATGGCCAGCACCCGGCCCGCGGTTCTGTTCTCGGTCTGCGCATAAGCGAGGAACACGCCGGTTTTATACCTGAACCTGATCACCGACTGGACCGCATAGGCGAGGCCGCGTTTCACCCTGATCTCAGCCACGAGCCGGGAGTTGAAGGAGCCGCCGCCGAGCACATAGTTCATGATCTCCAGGGGATAATTTCCGGGGTATCCGATGTCCGGAGCCGCACTCCCCACGATAATGGTGGACTGGGGAATATCCCGGGGATAAAAAAAGATTGTATTATTTGAGCCCTGTAACGCGTCGGCGATCTTCCGTTTATCCACGGCATACTGCTGCATGCTTCCGGCTGAGATGGAAGAAAAAGACCCGGCGAAGAGCTTGTCGATCTCGGATGCGGGAAGGGAGGCGTATATGCCGATCATGATGTTGCGGCCGCAGAAATATCTGTGCCATGCTTCCTGCGCCTGATCCAGAGTCAGAAGGTTAATTGATTCCGGAGTGGGATACGATCCGTATCCGTCTCCGCCAAAAATAATTTCGCGGGCTTTCCCAAAAGCGGTTTCAGCCGGGTCCTCATATTTTCTTCTTAACGAATCGGAGAGCAATGCCTTGGCCATAGTAAAATACCGAGGATCAAAATTCGGATTCCGGATGAGATCGGCCATGATTGCGAACGCTTCTTTCTTAAAGCGCTCCAGCACCTTGATGGATATGACCGTATGCTCCCACGATGCATCAACGGACAGCCTTCCGCCCATCGAATCAATCGACTCGTGGAGTGCGGCTGAGGGATATTTTTTCGAGCCTGCCAGGGATATTGTTTTCGCTATGAGCTCGGATATCCCCGCACTGTTCTTATTTTCATACAGCTTCCCGAAACCAACCGAAGCCAGGATGGTTATCTGCGGAAGCTCGTCCCTGATATAGAAGAGCCTGACGCCGTTCCCCAGCCCGGCGGTGGTAACCTTCGGCATCCTGACGGTTCCCGATGCGGGCCGCCGCGCTCCGGCTGAGACCGCGCCGCTCGTGCAAAAAACAGAAAGGAGGAGAGATATGAAAACAAACCGAATCTTCATCAACGCCTTCCTTCATTCCCGCGGTTATTCGTCAGAATGCCCACGGTTCTGTTATTTTCGGTAAAGTATTTATCTCTCATACCCTTGATATCCCGGACGCTCGTCCTCTTGATCACGGACACGTAATCAACCGCGTGCCTCCAGTCGCCGAACAGGGTCTGATATTCGTTCAGTAATCCCGCAATCCCCTTGTTCGTCTCAAGACCGAAGACCATGCCGGATTCGATCGTGTTGACCATTTTTGCTATTTCCCGGTCCGATGCGGTATCAAAAAAGCCGTCCATCTCGGCATAGATGGCCTGTTCAAGCTCCTGCGCCGTATGAGGCGGCGACGGCGTTGCGAATATCAAAAAGAGATTATCATACCGGGACCCGGGACCGCCGTTCCATGCACTGACGGACGAGGCGATCTTCTTTTCCATGACGAGCGATCGGTACAGCCGCGAGGACTTCCCTCCTGCGAGAATCTCCGCTATCACCTCGCAGGTATAATCGTCGCGGGATGGGAACGCCGGCTTGTGCCATCCGATCACCAGATACGGCTGGGATTCAAAAGCAAGGGTAAAGCGCCGCTCGCCCGTTTGGCGGGGCTCCTTTATCGCTATCGGCTCGGGATCGGGCCGCGGCTCTATTCTGCCGAAATATCTGCTGACCATCTCAAAGCTCCGCTCCGTGTCCTGCATGCCGACAATGGTTATGGTCATCCGCGACGGGATGTAATAGTCATGGTAAAATTTTCTGACATCCGCCACGGAGAGATAGGGTATGTTGGAGCGCCATCCGATGATCGGGTGGCGGTACGGATGGGCGATGAACGCGGTTGCGATGAACTTCTCGAACAGGAGCCCCGTGCCTATTGAATCATAGCGCATGAGCCGCTCTTCAAGAACATTATTCCGCTCAAGGTAATATTCCCTGAGTACCGGGCTCATGATGCGTTCGGACTCCACCCTCGCCCAGATCTCGAGCTTGGATGCCGGCAGCTCAATATAATACCCGGTCATGTCCTTTGATGTTGACGCGTTAAATCCGACGCCGCCGTTTTCCGTATAGATTTTGTCATAGGGCGAGCCTTCGATGTACCTGCTCTGCTCGGAGAGGAGCTTCTTCATCTCGGCCTCGAGTTCCGGAAGGCGCACATTCTCCGGATCGGTGAGCTTGAGCCGGTCAACGGTTTCCCCCAGAGCCTCCAGTCTTCCGATAATGGGGCGCTCCTTCCGGTAATCCCTTGTGCCGATTTTATCCGTTCCCTTGAAGAGCATGTGCTCCAGGAGATGCGCGGCGCCTATGGTCCGGTAGCTCTCATCAACCGATCCGACCCGGAAGGATATCTCAAGAGCCAGCACCGGCGCATACCCCCGGTTCAAGAGAATGACGGTTATCCCGTTCGGCAGCTTCCTGGTCACGACATTCTTCTTAAGATACTCGCCCGGATCCCTGATGGCGGTGTATTCCGGAACCGCCCCTAATAAAAGCAATATCGATAGCGCAAGCGCACGAGCAGGCTTATTCATTGAACGACTCCGTAAGATAAAAGGTTTTTAGAAGTTTACTTATGATGACGATCTGTTTTTCCTTAAAATCTCTTCAGCGACAATTTTAAGCTTCGGGGATACCTTGAGCGGCGGAAGCTCAACCTTGAGGGTTGTTTCCTTTCCGAGAAGCTTCGACAAGGCGAACATCATCCGTTCGAAAATCTCAATCACCTTATCCTGCCTGTTCACGAGCTTGTAATATTTCAGCGCTATGAGCGGCTGCTTTTTGTCAAAAAAATAATAATCAGCCACCCGGGTCAACCCGTCCCGGTAACCGGTCTTCACAAATAGAACAGCGGCTTTGTGCACATCCCCGCCGTTGAAATATTCATTTCCGCGCCGTATAATCTCAACCCGTTCCCTGCTGTCCATGCCGACCTCGAGTACATAATAAACATTAGACTTATTGCCTAACTATTTACGGGGTATACGGGGCGGAGCCCCTTAAAAAGCCCCCCGCAGGGGCTCCCTGCGAGCGCGAGACGGGAGTTTCGCAACAAGTCTAATCATCATACAATCTAAATGGTGATAGTATACTACCATTATTGGCAAAATACAAACAAAAATTTATATTTAAATTTAATTCACGCCTCCCAAAAAAATCCTTTATCATTAGAAGCAGGTTCCTACAATGTGCCCGATATGCACAACCGCATTCTGAAGCCTGCTTCCGGCAGCCCGCATAACGGAGGATCATTGATGAAAACCGTATTCGAAAAAACATTGCACAGCTTATCAGATCCGGGTTTCCGATCATCGCGGCGGCTTTTCATCCGCGCCGCGATTCTTTTGCTCGCCTCGTTCAGTCTGCTCAAAAACTTTATCCCGGGTGCATGGGCGGAGTCCGGGAAAAAAATTTCGCCGCGCAAAAAAAGGACGGCCGCAACCCTCCACGACCTGGTCGTGGTCAGGGGAGAGTCCCCCGGCGCCATAACCCAAAGGGCTGTTGAAGCCTTGGGGGGCATGAGCCGCTTCGTCCGCAAGGGCGACGTCGTCGTGATCAAGCCGAACATCGGGTGGGACCGCGCCCCTGAATACGCCGCCAATACCAATCCTGAGGTCGTAGCAAGCCTTATCCGGCTCTGCCGCGCGGCAGGAGCTAAAAGAGTGAAGGTCTTCGACAACACCTGCAACCAGGCTGCCCTGTGCTACAGCACAAGCGGAATAGCCGATGCGGTCTCAAAAGCCGGCGGCCGTATCTCGTACGTAAACAAGGAAAAATTCATTCCTGCCCTGTTTCCTGCCGGAAGCGCAATGGAGGAATGGCCGATTTATCTGGACGCTGTTGAATGCGACTGCTTTATAAACGTGCCGGTCGCGAAGCATCATTCCCTGGCGAAGCTCACCCTGTCCATGAAGAACCTCATGGGCGTCTGCGGCGGCAACCGCGGCATGATCCACTGGAACATGGAACAAAAGCTGGCCGAGCTCACAAAATTCATAAATCCGGACCTGACGGTCATTGACGCATACCGCATCCTTCTTCAACACGGGCCCACGGGAGGCAGTCTCGAAGATGTGAAGGCGGCAAAAACCGTTATCGCCGGAACGGATCCCGTTCTCGCGGATTCATACGCGGCCACCCTGTTCAGCATGAATCCACGGGACATCGGCTATATCCGCGTGGCCGAGAAACTCAAAATCGGGACCGCCGAGATTTCGAAGGCGAATATAAAAACAATCGTCATCTGATCAATGAGCGCACCGCCGAAAATCCTGTTACCGCTCCGCCGTTTGACGCAGATTGCGTCGGTCTTCATGCTCGTCTACATCATCTGGAATACACAATATCCCCTGTCCGGGTTCATCAATCCCCGGTTCTACTTTATGGTCGATCCCTTTGTCATGTACATGACCGCGATCGCGGAAAGGGTCTTCCTGCCCGGATTGATCTATTCCGCGCTTCTGGTCATCCTTACCGTAATCCTCGGGCGGGGTTTCTGCGGCTTTGTCTGCCCCTTGGGCGCGCTCCAGGACCTCCTGGGAATTGCGCGGTCGCGGGTTATGAAATTACTCCGCAAAAAAACAAGGGAAGCGGAGCCTCATGCCCTGCGGCATCTCAAATTCATTGTTCTCTTGTTTATCCTTACCGCCGCGCTGTTCGGCGTACAGCTCGCCTGGTTCTTTGATCCCGTCACCATTTTCGTGCGCTCCGTTGCATTTAACGTGCATCCGCTCATCAACAGGGCCGTTGATTCCGGTTTGTCCCGGCTTTCCGCCGCAACCGGGTATCCCGAAGCGCTCGAAACGCTCTATGACCGGCTCCGCGAAGGATTCCTGAGCCTTTCAGCGCCGGAATTCCCCCATACGAACATCATCCTGATCATCCTGGCGGTCATTCTTCTCCTCTCACTCGTAAAAAGAAGGTTCTGGTGCAGATACGTCTGCCCCCTGGGAGGCCTCCTTGCGCTGCCCGCGAGGCGCTCTCTCCTCAGGAGGGATGCACATGCGTGCGCGGGAAACTGCGGCGCGTGTAAAAATATTTGCAGAATGAACGCGATTCGCAGCGACAACACCTACCGTCCTGAGGAATGCATCCTCTGCCTCGACTGCATGGCCCTGTGCCCGACCGGGGCATCAACCTTCTCATTTAAAAAAATCCCCGGTAAAGCCGTGAAAAAGAAGGCATCCGGCGCGTTAATGTCGCGCGCCCGGTTTTTATCACTGACCGCCGGCATAATAGCTTCAGCAGCGGGATTCGCCGCAGCAGGGAAGCCGGTATCCCCAAAG
>MIBJ01000015.1:32947-43310 GCA_001829495.1 Spirochaetes bacterium RBG_16_49_21
AGTTCATGCGGCGCTGCATTCGCTGCGGCAACTGCATGAAGGTATGCCCGACCAATGTGCTTACGCCTTCTCCGATCGGGCATGGAGTGGGCGGCGCGTGGTCTCCCATTCTGGACTTACGCCATGGATACTGCGAGTATCAGTGCAATCTCTGCGGCCAGGTATGCCCCACAGAGGCGATCGCCAACCTGCCGATCGAGAAAAAAAAGAAGGCGAGGATCGGGATCGCGGTTTTCGATAAAGAGATATGCCTCCCCTACGCCAAGGCTCAAGACTGTATCGTATGCGAAGAGCACTGTCCGGTTCCCCAAAAAGCGATACGGCTCAGGAAAAAAATGATAAAAGGAAAAATCGTCATGCAGCCGATCATGGACAATAAGCTCTGTATCGGGTGCGGCATCTGCGAGTTTAAATGCCCCACCGCGCCGGATAAAGGAATCATTGTGATAAGAGAAAAAAAATCGTAAGCGCTCAAATAAATCTCGCAAAGAGGACCTCACCCCCCGCCCCCTCTCCAAATTGGAGAGGGGGGCAGCAGGATGAAGCTAATGTAGCGGAAACCCTCTCCTTTCTTCCGAGCTTAACGGGAGAGGGTGCGCGGCAGCGCGGGTGAGGTCAGAGGAGCCGTAATGCAGCCAGGAACGCTCTACATTATCGCAACGCCGATCGGCAATCTGGAGGACATTACCCTCAGGGCGATCAGGATCTTATCAGAAACCGTGGACGCCGTGTTCTGCGAGGATACGCGTCAGACGCGGAAGCTCCTCAGCCGCTATAACATTACCGCGCGCATGGAATCCCTCCACGCTCATTCATCCGACCTGAAAATCAACCGGGTTATCGATCTTCTCGAGCGGGGGCTCTCCGTAGCCTATGTTACCGATTCCGGAACCCCTGGCCTCTCAGATCCGGGAGGAAAGCTTGTTTCACGAGTGCGGGACAGGGGACTCAAGATATGCCCAATCCCCGGACCTTCTGCCCTGACCTCGCTCGTGTCCGCATCCGGGTATCAGGGGAAAAACATCATCTTTGCCGGTTTTTTAAGCAAAAAAAGAAATAAACGGCGAAATGAGCTCATAAAACTCAGAGAATTTGACGGATTGATAGTTTTATATGAATCCCCCTACCGAATAAAAAAATTGATGATCGCGATCCACGAGGTTTTTCCCGAAAGCCGGGTGCTCATCGGCAGGGAATTATCGAAAATCCACGAGGAGTTCTTGTTATATTCCGGTGAAAACCGGGCACAATACACCGACAACATTACCGAAAAGGGAGAATTCGCGATTGCAATTTTTAATAAAATATGATAAAAATTCAATTTTTGTTAAATAAAAGGTGCCTGCGTATGGGGCGGGCACTGCCCGCCCCATACGCAGGCACCTTTTATGACTAATTGGCCCTGAATTTTATTAAAGTATTGACAAAAAATACCGATATTAGTATTAGATTATATAAGGGTTAAGAATATGGCTATCGACAAAATAGGCAATATAAACAACATTATTGAACCCAAGAAATCGAATCCCGTGACCACGGCAAAGGAAACGAAAAAAAAGGATTCTGTTCAAATATCGTCTGAAGGCAAAATGGCGGCTCAAGTTGCAAAATTAACCCAAACAGTACGGGAAACCCCTGACATCAGAGTTGACCGTGTGCAGCAAATCAAGGAACAAATTGCAAACGGATCATATAACTTTAATGATGCGAAAATACTTGAGCAGGTAGCAAACAGGATAGCGAACTTTCTTCTTAGAAAATAGCACGTGAAAATACATCGTACGAATGGGGGAAAAGCGGAGATACAACATCCGCTTTTTTTATGTAATAATTAGCGAATTACGATTGATGACCGAAATTAAGCCAGATTTTCATCTTCCCAGCCAGATTTATATCAGGCAGGGAATCATCAACGATATCGGTAAGATCGTTCCCCGGTTCGGCTCGCGCGCGATTTTACTGGTCACCGCTCATGATCTTGAAATCTACGGCTCCACCATCGAGATCATATCACGGCAGCTCAGGGATGCGGGCATCGGCTGCATCGTATACGACGAGATCCCCGTACCCCCGGATACCGAGAGCATCGACAACGCGGCCGCGTATTTCAAAAAAACCAAGTGCGATCTCGTAATCGGCTTTGGCAGCGTTGATTCCATCAATTCAGCAAAAGCGCTCGCCGTACTGGCTAACAATTATATTTTTTGCCATGATCTCCTGTCGAATCCCCAACTCACCGAGAAGCCCCTGAAATTCATCACCATACCGGGATGCCCCTTATTCGGGTTTGAGATCGCTCCGCTCCTGTACCTCGAAGAGATACATGACCTGACAAGAAAAATTTATTATAACCCGACCCTGTATCCTGAAGCGACCATCGTGGATCCGCTCATCACCCATATGTGCCCGGCTGAAAAAATCATCAAAGGCACAATCGCAAGCCTGGCCATAGCCGCGGAATCGATCATTTCAAAAGTCGACAACGATTTCATCAACATGTACGCCCTGAAGTCCATCGACCTGATTTTCAGGAATATTCCCATAATGTACCGGGAGCCTCAGAACAGCGTGCCGCGCGCCTTCCTCTCTACCGCGTCAATCATGGTCGGCATAGCCTTTGCGGTTTCATTTCTTTCAATTGACCTTGCCGTGTCCCTGGCGCTCGCTTCCAAGACAAAACTCGATATTGAGAGCTCCATGAGCATTATCCTACCCCACATAATGGAGTTCAATCTGACTTCATCGCCGGGAAAATATGTCCAGATGTCCAAGGTTATGGGCGAGGATGTCCGGGAAATAACGGTCATCGAAGCGGCGATAAAGGCGGTTGAAGCGATACGGAAGCTCGAAACGGATATAGATATCCCTCAGCGGTTATCAAGCTACGATGTCCCCAAATCCATATTCAAGGAAGTCGCCGAGCTTGCCATGACCTATCCATTTCTTAATAATACGCCGCGTGAGGTCAATGTTAATGAGATCGAGACGATATTGATTGCGGCATATTGAAGGCGAGGATGCGTGAAGGCGGGGTTGCGCACCCCCGCCTTCACGCATCCTCGCCTTCATAGTTTATTAAAAATTCTTCAGCTCTTCTGATGAAAACATCTGATTGATATCGAGCACTACGACGAATCCATCGCCCACCTTTGCAATGCCGACGATATATTTTCCGGAAATGCCCTTCACGACAGCGGGCGGTTCCTCGATATCATTGGAGTTCACTTTAATCACATGGCTGACGGAATCAATCCCCAGTCCGACCTTTTTCCCTCCTATGTTGACGACAATAGCCCTTTTTCTTTCCGAGCTTTTGCTGGTCTCAATGCCGAACCGCCTGCTTAAATCCACGATAGGCAGCACCTTGCCGCGCAAATCTATTACGCCCATGATATACGGCTTGGACCGGGGAAGTTTTGTCACTTTGGGGAGCTTCAAAATCTCCTGCACTTGCAGTATATTGCATCCGTATTCTTCATTTCCAATCTTGAAACATACGATTTGAATAGAAGAAAGAAGATTTTCCTTTTTTTCCATAATTGATGCTACCCTTTCCTACCGCAGCCGGCGGCTGCAATCAAAATATGCAATAGGTATTAATCTAATTAACCAAACATAGTTTTCAAGTATAAAATATATATGATGAGGAAATTATTACTCGACTTAGGCGATTTTTTTATTCCCCTCCCTCGATGGGAGGGGGCTTTTAAACCAATTTTCACTTAAGTCGAGTCTATTATAGGAAGTATCCGTAAATATAAGAAACAGCGCCGCCGACGGTGAAAAAAACAACCTTTGTGAACATGGGAGAACGGTCCCGAAAAAACATGTCTACAAAGCCGATTATTATGCCGAAAAAGGCAGCGGTCACGCCCATGGCCAGAAAATTGTATTTGAAGTACAAAAATGCGGAGCCGGAGATCATGATTCCGATGAGGAAATCAATCAGATCGAGCAGCGTTATTCTTCTGAATAATTTTCCCCGGTCATCCTCCTGGTCACCTTCAGCATCATAAAATTCTTTCTTAAAATATCTCCTTTTGGTTTCCTTAATGAGCTTTTCCTTCTCGGATTTCTGCTTTTCATCAGCGGCCTTGCCCTTTTTAATGCCGTAGTTCAGATTTATGAGGCGATATACTTCCCTGTTGGGGATAGTGGCGAACAGGTGGGCCTGTTCCCGGAACTTATCGGCAAAGCTGAAAGACCTGCCGGTGGAAACGCTCTTCTCCGCGGTGATTTTCCCATTGGTAATAATAGCATAGTAGGCGTTCCCGCCTTCGCTTTCGATCTCCACATACAGCCTGACCCGCTTTTCGCGCATGTTGTAGTCTATGCGAAGGTAATCGCCGTCCTCGGTGGTCATGTAATATGCCCTCTGGTAACCCCGAATCTCGGAGGGCCGCCTCTTCCAGGCCTGCGAGGCATCAAGCATAATATTTGAGGTTGGTTTTTTTAACATATTACGCCGACCATACTAAGAGAGATTGGGGCGCTGTAGGGGCGGGGTTGACCCCCGCCCCTACAGCGCCCCAATCTCTCTTAGTATCTCATCTCAATCATGGTAGCTTCTTCTTGTGACGGTTCGCTCTTTGCCGCTTTTTCCTTTTATGTTTCGCTATTTTTTTCCTTTTTCTCTTCCTTCCACAGGGCATACAGGCAGCTCCTTGTAACTCCTTTGCTGTTAATTATTTCAGATTGTTGATTTCTCCGGGCTTCCCCTTATTCGGCTTTGTCTCTTTGTCAAACATGGCGGGTAGACCGGTAGTATCTGATGAGAGTATCACCTTCACCTGGCCCCCCATTTTGTCAATATAAATATATTTCAAGACCTCCGGATTATTACTGATGATTTTTGAAACCTCCAGCAGCTTCGTGTAGAACTGCTCATTTTCAATCTTCTGACGCTCCACTCTGCTGCGCGCGTCCATCAACCCCATTGCGACAGCCCTCTCCTTTTGGCGCAGATCCGTCGCGTACAAAACGCCTTCATTATACAGAGCCTTGTCCGGCAGGGAAACCGCACCGGATACAACGGCGCTTACCAGTACCAGGCCGTAGACGCGGAACTCTTCTCCGAGATCGCCGGTGATTTTATCAAGAACTGCATTCATCCGAGCGGCAAGCGCTTCCCTCTGGTACACCGGGTACAGATAGGCCCTCATCTCTTTCTCCAGGGAATTTTTGACAAGGCGCTCCACAAGATCATCCAACTGCCGGCTGCGGCCGTCGAGCTTCCCGATATCGGAAAATTTTTGCATGTCGATGCGATAATTCACCCTGAGCGGTATCACTATGTGATAATAATCTTCCTTTAAATTTTCCAAATTGGGAAGCGCTATCTTCATCTCATAAAGCATGACTCTCTCCACCGGCGTTTCAAAGAATGAAAACCACCAGGGGAAAGAAGCCCGCCAGACAAACGCATATCCGCCCGGGCCGGGTCTAACGATACGGACGATCTTTTTTTTACGGAGGTCCTCGACTGCGCCGATTTTCCCATTGTCGATCTTTTCAATGGAAGAAAACAGCACGTAGGCAGCCAGCAGGATTAAGACAAAGATTGAAAATTTTCTAAAGAATTGTTTCATTGACTATTGATCGCGCGGAGTTTTTTTATTTTCTTCTTCTTCTTTATAGGGTATCGGACGGGACGGTACAATGGTCGACATCGCATGCTTGTAAATGAGATTCTGCTTTTTATCAACCTCAAGCAGTATCGTGAAATTATCAAAGCTTAAAACCCGTCCCTTTATGGGAACGCCGTTGACGAGATAGAGATTGAGCTCTATTTTCTCTTTCCGCGCAAAATTCAGGAAATGATCCTGTAAACTATTGTATTGTACTGCCATGGTAATTATCCTTATTCTTGATTCTTGCTGAATTGATCTGTTTCACCCGGAGCCCCCATCGAGCCAGCGCAGCAACAGCTCCTTGATTTTCGCCGTTTCCGCCGGTTTGACCCAATGAAACCGGTCATTTTTCCGAAACCAGGTCATCTGCCTTTTAGCATACTTTTTTGTAGCAATCTTTATTTTTTCCGCTGCCTCATCGAGGCTCATGTTTCCTTCGAGATACTGATTGATCTCAGCATACCCGATGGATTTCATTGATCTGAGCCCGGGACCGAATCCCAGCCGGCGCAGGGTACGCACCTCCTCCACCAATCCGACGGCAATCATCCGGTCAACCCTTTCCTCGATCCGCTTCCCTATAAGCTCGCGCTCTTCATGCAAGCCTATATAGAGAACGGCGCTTGATCCATAGGGTAGCCGGGAGCCATGAAAGCTGCTGAGGGGCCTCCCCGTACCCCGGTATACCTCAAGCCCGCGTAAAATGCGCTGGGTATCGTGCGGGTGAATCCGCTTCCCGAACTCAAGGTCCAGCCGCACGAGCTCTTCATACAGGGCCTCCCGGCCCCGCTCGTTCAATTCATCGCGGAGCGAACGCTTGAGATCACCCGGGATTTCCGGTATTCCCGACAATCCCTGGAAAAAAGAATCAATGTAGAGACCCGTGCCCCCCACGATCAAGGGGAGCCGTCCGCGGGCAAAAATATCATCTGCCGCCTTGCGGGCTTCCCGGCAAAATTCTCCGGCTGTGAAAGAAAAATCAGGCTCAACCCAGTCTATCAGATAATGCCGTATCCGCTCCCGGTCATAGATGCTCGGCTTGTTGCTGCCGATATCCAGATATTTGTAAACCTGCACCGAATCGGCTGAGATAATTTCGAACCGGTCGCCCGCTATGCTGATGGAAACGCCGCTCTTTCCAACCGCCGTAGGGCCGGCCAACACCACATACCTGATATGTCCCTGATTGCCGGTAATAATTACCTAATCCTTACCGCCGTCCTCTGTATATTCAAACTTTACATCATCGTTCAGCATCAGGCGCAGTATATGGGGAACGACCTTCCAGTTCGTATCATCCTCGGGAAATTTATTCATATTGCCGATCTTTTCAACAGCTTCCATGGTGGATCTGGTGAAAATATATCTGTTTTTTTCGTAGGTGAGCAGCTTATCCAATGGAATTATCACTCCAATCCTCCAGCATATCTGATATAACGCGCGATGCCCGGTGCTGTCTGCACAACTCCGCGGTCACAATCGATTTGACCTGATCCACAGCAACGTCAATATCATCGTTGATGATAATATAATCGTACAGTTGAAATTGTGTTAATTCCCAGCGGGCTTTTTTCAGCCGAATCCGTATCTGCGATTCTGAATCGGTCTTTCTGTTGCGCAACCTCGACACGAGAATCCCGCGGCTCGGAGGCACAATAAAGATGGATGTCGCCTTACCCAACCTGCGTTTCAGCGACCGCGCACCCTGAACATCGACATCGAATATCGGAATTCTTCCAGCCCTCTGAATTCTGTCAATCTCTTTTTTGGTCGTGCCGTAATAGTTGCCGTGCACCTCCGCCCACTCGAGAAAGGCGTTCTCCCGGATCATTTTCTGGAACTCCTCCAGGCCGACGAAGTTATAGCTTGCACCTTGAGCCTCCCCCTCCCGCTTCGGCCTGGTCGTGGTCGAGACGGAGAATTCGAGCCTCTCGTCGGCCGCGAGAAGTTCGGCGATCAGCGTTGTTTTGCCTGCGCCGGAGGGGGCGCTTATCACGAGCGACAGATCATTCATTTTCGATGTTCATCAGCCGATTAGCAATCGTCTCAGGCTGCATGGCTGAAAGGATGATATGATTGCTGTCCGTGACGATTATCGCCCTGGTTTTTCTGCCGTGGGTCGCATCCACGAGGAGCTTGTTCTCCTTCGCCTCTTCGCGCAGCCTTTTTCCCGAGGCCGACTGGGGGGTAATAACGACGACCACGCGCTCCGCAACAACGGCGTTACCGAATCCGATATTAATAAGCGTTGTTCTCATACGATGTTCCTGGAATGCTCCCGTATCTTTTCGATATGATTTTTGACATCAACCACCGCGTGAGCGATTTCCGAGCTGCCGGACTTCGATCCGATCGTATTGATCTCGCGAAACATCTCCTGTGCAATGAAATCAAGCTTCTTCCCGATCTGGCCGCCGCTCTGCATAAGCTTGTTGAATTTGCCGAGATGATCGTTGAGTCTGACGATCTCCTCATTGATGTCAAGCTTATCGGAAAGAAACGCGAATTCCGTATAAAGCCTCGCCTCATCAACCCTGGAGCCGAGCAGGGTATCGATCCTTTTTTTCAGCAGCTCATTCTTCTCTTGTGACGCGCTTTTCGCACGGATTTTGATAGCGGTGATCCGGCCTGAAATTTCCTTTATGATTGCGGCCACATCTCTTTTAATTGCGGCCCCTTCTTTTTTGCGCATCTGGATGGTCTTGGCAGCGGCGCGGGCGATGGTGCCGTAGATATCGTTCCGGGACTTACGGGACACGACCGACCGCTCCCGCTGGCTTGTCCCATCGAGTGAGAGTATCGACTCGAACCGCAAAGGCTCGGGAAGGCCCAGCTCCCTGCGGATCAGGTCCAACTGGCGGTAATACTTCTTGATCATATCCGCATTCACCGAGATCGGCTTCGTAACGACCCAGTCATAGATATCAACGGTCAGCTCGAGTTTTCCCCTGCCGAAGCGGCTCTTTAAAAAGCCGTGCATTTCATTTTCTTCATTTTTCAATAGCTTCGGAAGATTGACCGATATCTCAAGGTACCGCGAGTTCAATGATTTCAACTCCACCGAATACGAAAAGTGCTCGGCGTTTTTTTCAAAAAATGCGTATCCCGTCATGCTCTCCATACAATCACGCCTAAATGCTCCTCTCGGTCCTGCCCATTGACCGTATTTTCACTGCGCCGTTCTCAAGATAAAAGTCGATCGTTCTGCCGTAATTGCCCCCCGTATCCTCCGAGATCACGACAATATTCAGGTTTTTCAAAACATCATGTACCTTGACGATATTATTGGAGCCGATCTCGCCCATTATGCTCCGCTCCGACATCTTGAACATCATAGCTCCTCCGATCACCTTCGCGGTAACCCTCTCCCGTTTCCCTCCCCTGTTTTCGATGTCCTGGAGCATTAACGGGATTGCGGTATCCGCGTACTTTTTGTACAATCGTGAGTCATCCTTATACGTCGGAAGCATAATATGGCACATCCCGCCGATCATCAATGCCGGATCGTAGAGGCAGACCCCGACGCATGATCCGAGTATCGTTCTTAGGATGTCCGGGGAGGAAGAGACCTGGTAATCGGCGATCCCCACATTAATAAGATTGAAATTCATTGATCCCTCCTGGAGACGGGCAGATAAACCGGCGCATCCATAATCTTTACATAGGTGAAATCATCCGATATGCCGTGCAGCGTTTCAGAATGACCTATGAACAGGTAACCGTGATCGAGTATGCTATGGTAGAATTTTTGTATCAGATCTATCTGGTGATTTTTATCAAAGTAGATCATGACATTTCTGCAGAATATAATGTCAATATCTTTTGGGAAGGGACTTTTGAAAAAGTTATGATATTGGAACGTGACCATTTTTTTTATGTCATCCTTGATGACATACACGGGCGGCTCATCCTTCTTCTTATTGAAATATTTATTCAGAATTGCGGGAGGAACCTTTTCAATGCGTCTCCCGGAATACTCGCCGATACTTGCAAACTCAAGAACCGACGGAGCGATGTCCGTTGCGATGATCTCGATATTCCAGCCCGGAAAGAGATGCATATTTTCCCTTACGCATATCGCGATGGTATACGGCTCCTCGCCGGAAGAGCATGCGGCGCTCCAGATACGGAGTCTCTTATGGGGTTTTATTGCAGCGATCTTCGGAAGGCAGACCTGCGAAAGCGCGTCGAAGTGCCGCTCGATTCTGAAAAAAAACGTCTCGTTGGTCGAAACAACGTCGAGCAGTTTTTCGTATTCAATCGCCTTTTCACGGGGCGGAAGGTTTTCTATGTATCGATAGTAGTCGGAATACTCAGCAATGTTTAAGGCAAGAAGCCTTTTCCGAAGCCTGTTCGAAAGGAGGGTGATCTTGGTATCTTTTAAAAAGATTCCGCTTTCCTCATGGATGAGCCGGGCGAATTTTTGAAATTCATCTTCAGTGAGCCGCTTGACGTATGGATCCACGATCTGATCACCCCTGTGAGAGCATTGCATGATTTCCGGGAAACGCTAGCGTGAATTATTGAGATTTAAAACCAGGCGAACTTCTCCGACCGGGATTCCTGAATACTGAGCTATGTCGTCAACGCTGCAGCCCCTTCCATGCAGAACCGATACCAATGAATACCGGTCTTGCGCGATAGAGATCAGATGCCGTATCTCCTCTTCGGAAAGGGAGCCCGGCTCTGGCTCCCGCGCGACGCAGCCGGGTGCTTCTGGTAGCGAGGGGGTT
>MIBJ01000015.1:43324-62251 GCA_001829495.1 Spirochaetes bacterium RBG_16_49_21
CCTTCCTCTTCACCGGCGCCGGAGGTTCGCTCATCCGCTTGCGTCCCGGCGCGGACATAACCGCCGCTGCTGTAATCCGCCGTGTCTTTTGTCCTTTTGAACGGCGTTATATCCATTATTTTTTCAAAAAATAATAGCAAGCCTTTTTTTATCGTAAGCCCGGCAGCCTCACCCCGCAGGGAAAAATCCGCGGACCGGACGACACCGGCCTCAGACCCTTTTTCGTATTCCCGTTCCGGCCGCGGGGTTCCTTTAGCTGCAGACGCCGCGCCCTCGAGATTCCGCCCTTGTTCGTCTATGGTAACGTCGAACAATTTCATATCTCCGCTTTTTTCCAACAGCCTCCTCAGGATTTTGATTTTGTTTTCCAGGATGGAAATGTTTCTCTCAGCCGCTGCGTTGAATTCATGGATGACGTTCTCCATCTCCTTTCTGAGCTTCCGCTCCCTGAATTCGGTTGCCGACCGCTCAAGCTTCAGGCTGATGATGAGATACATAACAGCTCCCATGAAGATATTAAAAAGAAGCAAGAAAAAAAACTGCATCTGATTTCCTCTGTGTTACTTACTCCCTCCCCCTACATGGGGGAGGGTTGCCCAAACCCCTCCCATCAAGGGAGGGGGTCTCTGCGAGATTATGTCTCATAAAAAAATCCGGATAGTTACTTCAAAATATCGATTATATGACCCATCCGGTCATCGCTCCTTCTTTCTTTTTTACCCGTACCGCCGCCTTCGCCGGGCTTGGATTCCCTCCGCTGCTCACGCTTTTTCTCCTCTTTCTGCTGATCACGGATAACCGCGTTCTCACCTTTTTTCAACTCCTCCATCTTTGAAGGGGTGAGCCGCGCCTTGTCCCCTGATTCATTCTCCAGAACGTGCTGCTGCCCCACAACGGCATCAGCGCGCGCCTGCTCGCTCCTTCCCACCTCGATAATCTGGGAGATGTTCGACTGTAAATCAATCGGTTTGACTGCCATATGCCGCCCTCACCGCTTTCTCCGTATCATGAGTACCCTGCCGCCGATCCCCTCGGGAGGCTCGTATTCGGATATCCGTATCTGATCGCCCTGCAGGGAGAATTTGATATGGTTGTAAGGATCTTTAAGAAGAAAGGCCTTGTCTTTGATGTATATCTCAACGCCCGGATATGCGGTCCGCTCGGCGCACACCTTGCCCTTGTGCTCCATCATACCGATATAGGATTTCAATTCTTCGAGCTGGGCTTTTATCTCCTCCGTGCGCTCGTTCAATTTCGCATTCCGCTCCGTCAGATCTTTTAAAACCTTTTCCTTTTCCGCCGGGAGTTTTCCCGCATTCCGCTTCTGCGTTTCAAGGGTCCGTATATTAAGCTTGAGCTGTATCTGTTCCTCATCGATTTTCGCCTTCATCGCGGTAAGATCCGACAGCTGCTGCAATATCTTCGGATGAATCCCGACCCTGATCTCGGTCCTGGTGGATACGTCCGTACCGAGGTAGCGCGCATTGACCTCCGAGCCCGCCCGAATGACGCCGCCGACTATCCGGGCCCGCTTGCCGGTCGAGCAGATCCTGCTCCCCGCGTCCACGTTTGAATGAAGCACTCCCTCGGGCACGATCACGTCGTTCTCCGCGAACACGGTCGCGTTCTGAATGAATTTTGCATACACCGATCCGCCGGTGGACTCAATCCGCGAATCTTCACGGCCGGATATTCCCTGAAACACGATGATATCGCCCTCGGCTTCAAGAAACGCCTTCTGCACGGTGCCGCGCACCTCGATGTTGCCGGCGGCTTTTACCTCAAAGTTATCCTGCACGCTCCCGGCCACGATGACCGAGCCGAGGAAAACGATATTGCCGGTCTCCAGGGAAACATCACCGTTCACCACATAAACCGCTTCGATCGAGAGCCTTCCCGCCTTGTACACGACCTGGCCGTTGAGCTCCGCGGTCAGCTCGGTGCCGTCCTCCGACAGGATAGTCCCCTTGCCGTGAAGGATTTTGATATCCTTGCCCGACTTTGCCGGCAGTATCCTGTTCGTTATCGTGCGTCCCGGAACTCCCTGCTCGGCCGGAACCTTGACCGCAAGGAGCTGACCGACCACGACGTTCTCTAAGAGCTCGAGGTTGTGGAAATCCACCTTTCCGGATTCATCCTCTTCAAAGGAGACGCCTTTAGTGTCAACCCGCACCTTGTATTCAATAGAGGCGTCTTTGCCGTTGATCGTCTTCGTTCCCTCGGCTGCGATGAGGGGCCGGGTATAATCCATTGTATTGAGATATTCACTGATTTCTTTTTCCCTGACGCCGACCTTCACCCCGGCCGCTTTCAGCGCGCCCACGACCTCTTCATATTCCAGATGCTTCCCTGAAAAGCGGGGAGGGGTAAAATGGCAGTATGCCTTCATCTCGTCATCGGTGATTTCAACGCTCATGCTTCCGTCATACTCAGGATTGGGGGCCCAGGAGCCGATCTTCACCGGCTTGCCGGAAGCCCCGGCGATCTCTTTCTCGATCCTTCCCGTATCAGAAGGCGTAATCTTCATGGAAGAGAGCTTATTGCCGACCTCCTCGACGGCGATCTTCTTGCCGCTCCCCACCGGCGCCGTCACGGTGAGCCATATCCCGGATTTCGTGACGTGAACCTTGTAGCTCCCGTCTACGGGCCCTTTCTTCATGGCGCTGACGTGGGGGATATGATCGCGGGATAATTTCTGCTCCAGAGCGGCAAGATCGCCGTATTCCTTTCTATCGGCAAGGGGGGTGACCAGAACCCGGTAGGGATGGCGGCCGATCCCCCAGAGGCCTTTGGTGCCCTTCTCGAGTATCTCGTAATCAAGAAGCGTTATATCGATCCCGAACTCCTTTGCAGCAAGCTCCAATGCCTGGGTGAGCGAGTCGGCATAAACCTCGACCGCATTGGCGTCGGAGCGAAGGTCCGACACCTCCAGATCCGAGAATATATCCTTAACATCCGCCATAGTATTTCTATCCGCCCGTTCTTCAATCACCCCATGATATTCGACTTTATTCTTCCGAGGCGGCCGCGGAGCCTCATGATCGCCTTGGTGTGCAACTGTGATACCCTGCTCTCCGTTACATCGAGCACGTCCCCGATCTCCTTCAGGGTGAGATCCTCATAATAATACAGGACGATCACCTTTTTCTCCTTGTCAGGGAGCTTCTTTATCGCATCAATAATATAGTCACGTATTTCCTGCTTTTCAATTAAAATGTCCGGATTCATGTTTTCAGGGGCTTCCAGGGTCTCGAGAATGGAGAGCTCGTCGCTGTCGTCGCCGAGATACCAGATATCGTTCAGGGAGAGCAGGGAGGTTCCGGAGAGCTTCGAGAGAAGCGTCTGAAACTCATCCGAGGATACGCCGAGCTCCCGCGCGATCTCCTCATCCTCGACGGTACGCCCCAGCTTGTTTTCAAGCTCCGCGATCACGACCTCGATCTGCTTCGCCTTCTGGCGGATGGAGCGCGGGATCCAGTCGATGGAGCGCAGCTCGTCAAAAATGGCGCCCCGGATCCGGGTCATCGCATAGGTCTTGAACTTGATGCCGCGGGCGGGGTCGAATTTGGTTATGGCGTCGATAAGCCCGAAGATGCCGTACGAAACCAGGTCGTCGAATTCGATATTCGACGGCATCCCCATGGATATCTTGCCGGCGACGTATTTCACCAGGGGAGCGTATTTAACGACGAAATAATCCCTGATGTCCTGATCACTGCTCTTGATGAACTTCTCCCACAGCTTTTCCTCGCCGATCGCATCCAGTTTTTTAAATTTTTTATTATCCATGCCAGCTTACCCGGACTTTTGTCATTATCACTCATCCTTTTTCATCATTGTTCTTACCGCCTTGGCCATGATTTGCGGCTCATACTTTGCCAGTTTTTCTTTCTGTAAAACGTGCTTCCCCAGCTTTCCGCTTGCGGTATTTACGCCTGCGTTTGAAGGCGAGCTCGCATAATGATCCAGTATTTCTTTATCCATATCCTTAAACGCCGGCTCGGCCTTCATAGTAGACGGCTCGCTGCTAACGGAAGCGCTCTCGACATGGACCCGGTCATCTTTTATATCTTCATCCGGAGCGGCGGCGGGTGAACCGGAAGCCTCCCGTCCGGCTCTCGATGCCAGGGATACCAGCGCTGCGTATACTTCGGGGACATGCTTCTTCAGCACCGCGCACGCGCCGAATCCGATCCCGGCAAATACCGCCGCTAAAATGAACGAGCGCAGAACCGCGGTATCCCATTGTATGCCCATGAGGACTCCGGTCACGAGCGACATGATGAGCGCGCTCGCGCCGAATAATACGGTTGATTTATATTCCAGATTCAAATTCTTAAGATTAAGCATGCCCGTTCCGCCGTATTCAATCAAGCCTTTTTCTATTGCTCTTCCTCTTCCTCATTTTCATGAGATACGAACAGGTTCTTAAAAAATGAAGCAATGCCCGATCCTTTTGATGAACCCAGGGACTTGTTGCCGATCCGGTCGGCAATGATGGCGATGCATCCCGATGCTTTCGACTTCGGGTAGCTGACGATAAAGGGTTTCTGGTTTCTCACCGATTTAGGCACATAGATATCGTCATAGATAAATCCCAGGTTCTCGACCTTGATATTGAGAAACTGGCCCGCGATATTGATGACCCGCTGGGCCACGCGGTTGCCCTCGGCCACCGACAGCACGCGGTTTACGACGATTTTTATTATCTTTTCCGGCGACTGGGCCGCGATAGATTTGATGATGCCGTAGGCATCGGTGATCGCGGTGGGTTCCGGCGTGGTGACGACTATGATCTCGTCCGACGCCATGACGAACGAGAGCACGTTCTGCGACACGCCGGCTCCGGTGTCGATGATCATGTAATCATCGGAATCAAGCTCCGATACGGACGAAATGAACTCCGCCCGCTGCTTCGGATCAAGGTTTGCAAGCTGGTGGAAGCCTGACGCGCCTGCTATGATCTTTATGCCTTCCGGAACGTCGATCACGATGTCCTTGAGCTTCTTCTGGCCCTTGATCACGTGGTAGAGATTATACTTGGGGATGATCCCCAGAATGACGTTGATATTGGCAAGCCCCAGGTCGGCGTCCAAAAGCGTCACGGAAGAGCCGCCCCGGGCAAGGGCTATGGAGAGGCCCACCGCCACGCTCGTCTTGCCCACGCCACCCTTTCCGCTCGTGATCGCAATTGTCTTGGTCCTTTTCTGCCTTTTATCGGTCTCAAGGACCAATCGTCTGAGATTAGCAGCCTGATCCACCGAGGGCCTCCTTTACGCATCCGCCTGAAATCAGTCTAACCATTCCCGATCATCATGTCAACAATCTTATCGGCATCGGCGATGATTATGTCGTTCGGCACCTCCTGCCCGTTGGTAACATAGGAGATCGGCTTGTTATATTTTTCCGCGATATCGACGACATTGCCGATATACGAGGTTTCATCAACCTTGGTTATGATGACGCTGTTGATGTTGACTGCATCGAAGGCCATGAACACATCGTTCAGATCGCTCTTTTTCGTGTTAGCGCTCACGCACAGGATTTTTTCGCAATCATGTTCCATAGCGTCGACAAAGTTCTTGATTTCCGAAATCTTCAGGTCGTTCCGGTGGCTTCGTCCCGAGGTATCCACCATGATGATGTCGGCTTTTTCGGCCGCTATCGTGTCCTTGAATTCCTTCTGGTTGTTGACCGCATGTACGGGTATGTTCATGATCTCCGCATATTTTTTGAGCTGCTCGGTTGCCGCGATCCGATAGTTGTCGATGGTTACGAAGCATACGCTGTGGCCCTCCCGGAGCGAGTTGATGGCGCCGAGTTTCGCCATGGTGGTCGTCTTACCGACCCCCGTGGGGCCGATGAAGATGACGATCTTCTTCTTGTTGCCGGCCTTTATCGGACCGGCGGTGACTATCTTGCTCTTCAATAGATCCTTGAGGCTCTTTTCTATCTTGTACTTATCCTTAAGATCTTCCCTGCTGATGGAATTTTTCATCTTGCCGATTATGGTATTGCACTGATCGTCGTCGAAATCATTATTTTTTAATATCTGACGGAACGGCCGGATATTTATCTCTTCGTGCGATGCCGGCTCTGCATCCGCCGTCCGGCTCCCGCCGATCTTGTAGATCGCCCGCTTGATCTCTTCCAGCTCTTTTTCAAAACGGCCGGATCCATCGCCGGATTCCGGCCGGGAAGGCTCGATCGTCGCAGTCGCCGGAGCCGGCGGGACGGGCTCATGTCCGGCTCTTGCCGCTCCCGATCCGGCCGGATCTAAACTCGAATGCCTGCCAGCCGGAGCGAACCCGGCAGCCTTTGTCCGTCCCTCCCCAACCGCGGATGCAGGCGCGGCGTATACGGCCGGCCGGCCGATCCCCTCGCTCATCGGTGCCGGCGACGGATCCGGCCGGAGCTTATCGCTGTCCCCGATGGTGAAATCTATCTTTTTCTTTCCCCCGGCAAGGCTTGACTTGAATCTCCGCTCCTGAACCGCGGCGGTAAGCTCCACAACCTCGCGCGCGAACAGCCGGGAATTGAATAAACCCCCCTCCTTCACGAACTTATGACTGATGGGGATCGCCTCGTCGCCGTGCTCCATTTTAAGCTTCATCATGACTTCGTTATAATTATTGCCCCGAATTTTGATATATTTCATGGCGTCTCTCCTAAAAAATTTATATTTAATACCATCATGTAATAATTCGTCTTTCCCCTTCACTCGCCCGCTCGACCTCATCCCCCCCGTCCCCCCCTCTCCAATTTGGAGAGGGGGCGGGGGGTGAGGTCCCCTCACGCCGCACTGCTCAGGAGCGCGGATACGACCACGTTCACCTTGACGGCGCTCGTGATCTCATTATACGAAAGAACCACCGGAGCGGGAACCTCCCGCTCAAGGAGCGTAAACATCACGCGCCGTATCTGAGGCGAAACAAGGTACACCGGCGTATGGCCCATATTCTTCGAGCGCCGGTACGCATCCAGAAGCGAGTCTGTCACGGTCTGATGCGTGGTCGGATCCATCGCCAGCACCGGCCCCTCAATCGGATCCTCATGAATTGAATTTCTGACAATGGTCTCTATCTCCGGATCAACCGTGATTACCGACAGGGTATTCGTCTGATCCATGTAATCCTTGGTGATCTGCCGGGACAGGGCGATCCTGACGTATTCGGTAAGGAAGCTCGGATCCTTGGAATAGCTCACATAGCTTGACAGGGTCTCGAGGATGGTGACGATGTTCCGGATCGAGACGCGCTCCCTGAGCAGGGACTGGAGCACCTTCTGGATGTCGCCCAGGGTCATCTTGCGATCCTCGATGAGCTCGTTGACGACGGCCGGATAGTCCGCCTTGACCGAATCGATGAGCTTCTGCACCTCCTGCCGCCCCAGGATCTCGTCCGCGTGGCGCTTGATGATCTCGGTCAGATGCGTGGCGATGATGGTGGGGCAGTCCACCACGGTATAGCCCCTGCTCTCGGCCAGATCCCGCACGTCGGTCTTGATCCAGATCGCCTTAAGGCCGAACACCGGCTCGGTGAACTCCTCGCCCTCAATCTTCTCCTCGACCTCGCCCGAATCCATGGCCATGAGCTTGTCCACCTGGAGCGCGCCGCGGCCCACCTCGACCCCTTTGATGAGGATGGAGTAGGCCTCAGGCTCGAGCTCCATGTTGTCGCGTATGCGGATCGGCGGCACGATGAGGCCCATGTCCAGAGCGCTCCTCCTCCTGATATTGGTGATCCGCTCGAGCAGCGTACCGCCCTGTTCCGGATCGACGAGCGGTATCAGGTTATAGCCGATCTCCACTTCAAGCGGGTCCACCTGCACCAGCTGCGTGACCTCCTCCGGCTTGTGCTCCTTGAGGGCCGCCTCCTTCTCTTTTCGAACGGCCTTCTGCTGCTCCTCAGACTGGGACTGTATGAGGATATAGCCGAGCACGCCGAGCCCGGCGGACAGGAACAGGAGCGCGAGCTTGGGGAACCCGGGAATGAAGATCGCGACACCCAGGGTCGCGGCGGTGATGAGGAGCGCGCGCGGCTGGGATCCGAGCTGATTCCCCATGTCCGCGCCCAGGTTCTCGTTGGATACCGACCGGGTCACGATGATACCGGTTGCCGTGGTGATGAGCAGGGAGGGAATCTGTGCGACCAGGCCCTCGCCGATGGTAAGCAGGGTATAGGTCCGAAGCGCCACGTCGAACGACTCGCCCCGCATCACCATGCCGATGATGAACCCTCCTATTATATTGACGAAGGTGATGACGACGGACACGCGGACGTCGCCCTGCACGAACTTCGAGGCGCCGTCCATGGCTCCGTAAAAATCGGCCTCCCGGCGGATCTCCTCGCGGCGCTTCCGCGCCTCGTCTTCGGTGATAAGGCCGTTCGACAGGTCCGAGTCTATGCTCATCTGCTTGCCGGGCATCGCGTCCAGGGTGAACCGGGCGGCGACCTCGGCGGTCCGCGTTGCGCCCTTGGTGATGACGATGAACTGCACCGCCACCAGGATTATGAATATGATAAAGCCGACGACATAGTTTCCCCCAACGACGAACTGGCCGAATGCCCTGATGATCTTGCCGTCGAATGCGGCTCCCTGGAGGAGGATGAGCCGCGTGGAGGAAACGTTGAGCGCCAGACGGAAGACCGTGGTGATGAGGAGGAGCGAGGGAAATACCGAAAAGTCAAAGGTCCGCTGGATGAACATGACGATAAGGAGTATGAGAATCCCGGACATGATGCTGATCGACAGGAGGAAGTCCAGCAGGAAGGTGGGCAGCGGGATGACCAGCATGCTCACCACGGAAATGACGCCGATCCCCAGTAAGATGTCGGTCTTCTGCATCCACCGCGTGTTTTCAATCAAAAAAGATAAGCCGCCGACTTTTTTATCCGCCATAACAATACCTCAATCAGATTGCCTCCTGAAGCCTCCGGTAGCGATCGGGATACTTCCTGATTATCTCGCCGTACACCAGCGACACCGTATAGAAGAGATCCTCGGGTATGATATCCCCCACATTGAGGCGCCGGTACATCTCCTGCGCAAGCGGCCTGTTCCGGACGACGGGGATGTCATGCGCGGCAGCCACCTCACGAATCTTGAGGGCGATGCTATCCTCCCCCTTGGCCACGACCCGGGGCGCCGGCATGGTATGCCGGTCGTACTGCAACGCCACCGCGAAATGGGTCGGGTTGGTGACCACCACGTCCGCCTTGGGCACCTCCCTGCTCATCATGCTCCTGAGCAGATTCTGCCGCTGCATCTCGCGGAGCCTCGCCCTGATATACGGATCCCCGACCGTCTCCTTCAACTCTTCTCTTAATTCTTCCTTGGTCATTTTCAGGGATTCGATGAACTCGCGCTTCTGGAAAAAATAATCAGGGATCGAGAGCAGGAGCAGCAGTACCGCGGACCATATTATGATCTTAAACGAGGTCATGAGGATGACCCGGAACGCGGCGGCGATCGAAACGTCCGGGGTCCGCAGCAGGTCATCCATATCATTCATGATAATGAGATACGATACGAAACCGATCGCAGCCACCTTGAAGAGCGATTTGAACAGGTTCATGGCCACCTGCTTGGAAAAGAATATCCGCTTCATCACGGTCGCCGGATCAAACTTCATCTTGCTCCAGTCGAACTTGAGGGGATGGGCCGAGACCTGAAATCCGACCTGAAGGACGTTCCCCAGTATGGCGGCGGCAACCGTGGCGATGAATATCGGCAGGAGCAGCTTGCCGGACTCAATGGAGACGGCTATAAATTCGCGGTATATGCTCCGCTCGTCCAGGGAAAAACGGGAGAACGACGACAGGTAATACCGGGTGATCCTCGCTATGAGATCATAGATCCATGAGCCGAAGACCAGAAGCACCAGAAATCCGAATATTACGACAACCGCCTGGGGAAGCTCCGTGGTCTTGGCGACCTGCCCTTTTTCCCTGGCCTCCCTGAGCTTCTTCTCGGTCGGCTCTTCGGTTCTGCCCTCATCCTCCGCGGCGAACAGCTGAAGGTCGAAATAAAAACGATCGAAAAAGGGATCGGCCGTAAACCGGCGGTATTTGGTGAATGTGTTTATGAATTCGCTCATCCCGGCCAGTGCTCCAGCATTTTAAACATAAAGCTGAACGCCCTCTCCAGCGATACCCTCATTATCCTCACGATGAGGGGCGTGATCACCAGCAGCACGACAAATGATATCGCGATCTTGAACGGGAAACCGAGCATCATGATGTTCATCTGCGGAGCGACCCGGGCAAGAATGCCGAGGCTGACCTCCACCAGGAACACGATCGCTACAACGGGAAGCGCGATCTTCATGGCGACGACGAACATGCCGGAAAAGGCATGGAGCATATATTGCAAAAGTCCGCCGAGGAAAGCCTTGTCCGCGCTCATGATGGGCGCGACCTCGTACGACCGGTATATCCCCTGGATCAGCAAATGGTGGCCGTTTATGGCCAGGAACACCAGAATGCCGATGAGGTTCTTGAACTGGCCCTCGAGCGGCACGCTCACCTGGCCTATCGGATCGAGCACCTCATTGATCCCGAAGCCGATCTGAACCGCGACGAACTGGCCTGAAAGCTGGAAAGCGGCGAATATGACCGAAACCAGAAACCCGATGAAAAGGCCGATTGATACTTCCTGTACGACGAGGAGCAGATACGGGGCCATGTCGGCGGGGAGCTTGTATCCCCGGGCCGCGACAACCGGGAACAAGACCAGGGTCACGAGAAAGGAGACGAGGGCCTTGATCCGGAACGGTATCACGTCGCTTGAAAAGAAGGGAGCGATCATGATCATGGCGTTCATGCGCATCATGATGAGGAGAAAAACCTGGAAATGATAGACGAAGTAATACATCACAATTTCTCGATCATCATAAAGATATGGTTCGTATAATTCACCAGCGTCCGGATCATCCATGCGCCGAAAATGATGAGCACGGCGAAAATCGCGATGATCTTCGGGACAAAGGTCAGGGTCTGCTCCTGCAGCGAGGTGGTCGTCTGGAAAATGGATATGATGAGCCCCACGATCATCGCGACACCGAGCAGGGGCGCGGACACGATAAGGATCGCCATGATCGAATCGCGCATTATGGTTAATATCGTCACATCAGTCATGCCGGCTCCTCCTTATCGGAACGACCGCACCAACTCGTAAGTCAGAAGGTTCCATCCGTCCACGAGAATGAACAGGATGATCTTGAACGGGAGCGATATCATGACCGGCGGAAGCATGATCATGCCCATGGCCATGAGGGCGCTCGCCACGATCATATCAATGACGATGAAGGGGATGAAGATAAATATCCCGATCTCAAACGCGCGCTTCAGCTCACTGATCATGAACGCGGGGATCAGGCAATAGGTGGGCACCTCTTTCTGATTTTTCGGCTTTTGGATCTTGGCGAGCTGGATGAACAGGGCTATGTCCTTCTCCCTGGTCTGCCGGAACATAAAGCTCCGCAGGGGCCCGATCCCCTTCTCGAAAAAGGCCTCGTTGTTTATTCTTCCCTTCAGGTACGGCTGGAGCGCCTCTTCGTTGATCTTGGTCAATGTTGGCGCCATAATAAAAAAAGTCAAAAATATGGAAAAGCCCACGATCACCTGGTTCGGCGGCATCTGTTGCAGGGAAAGCGCCCGTTTGATGAAATCAAGCACAATGACCACCCGGGTAAAGGCGGTCATCATCATGATGATCGCCGGTGCCAGCGTGAGAATGGTGAGAAGGAACAAAATCTGCATTGAGAGCGCCACATCCTTCGGCCCCACCGCTTCCTTGATGTCGAAGGTGATCTTCGGGATCGGCATGCGTACCCCGCCGCCGATGTCCTGGGCGTATGAAAACGCCCCCAAAAACAGAAGGGCGAATGCGACGATACATACGATTTTTTTATTCATCATTCATCCCGTTTAAATTTTTCAGCCGGCTCTTCTGCTGCCGCAGAAACTCGATATCCGACGGATAATCAACCTCAGCGGACTTGAGCCCCCGGCCCCTGTTTTTAAACTCATGTACCCTGCCGATCATCCTTCCGATCTGTTTCAGAACATTGTCCTGGAATCCCCCGGCTCCCCGGTCGTGCGGAGGCGTTTTAGCGGAGAGTATCCTGATCCGGTCTATCTCGTCCCTGTTCGTTATTTCGGTTATAAGATTAATGCTGTTTTCCGAGACCCCGATCACGAGCACCTTGCCCGCCAGATCAACCACGTCCAGAAACTTATTCTGGCCCAGGGGAACAATCGACAACACCTTGATGGCCTCACCGCCGAACACGTTTACTCCCGTCTTCCTTGTGACGAACCGGTAAAAATAGTAAAAGCCTCCGGCGAACAATCCCAGCACAAGGAGCATTTTTATGAACGACCACACATACGACTCTTCCTCAACCGGGGGCTTGAAATCCTCCTCCTTGTACTCCCTGGTCGGAATTCCTATCTTTTCATCTTTTTCCGAATTTCTTGCTGCCGCAGCCTTTTCATCGATCTTGCCCTCTGCACCTTTTTTATCGCCCTCATTTTTAATTTCTTTTGCATCAGCTATTTTTTTTGTTTCATTCCGCGCCGTTACCTGCGCCTTCCCCTCATTCTTTTTATTCCTGGCGGATGTATCAGCGGGACACAATACCGCTGTGAGGGTAAAAATAATAATGCCGATGTTAGCGATGATGTACGGCCTAAAATTATTCATCCGACTTCCTATGTTATGTCGCATTAATAAATACGCAAAAAAATATGGCAAATGGAATCGCCATATTACTATTACTGCAGGCCGGACAGCCGATCTGCCGGACTGACGATATCCGTAACCCGAACCCCGAAATTTTCATCTATGACGACTACCTCGCCTTTGGCTATGAGCTTTCCGTTTACCAGAAGGTCAACCGGCTCGCCGGCGAGCTTATCGAGCTCTATGATCGATCCCTCGCCCAGGCCCAGTATGTCCTGCACGAGCTGTGTCGTGCGGCCCAGCTCGACCGTGAGCGTCATGGGCACATCCAGAATGAGGGAGATGTTGCCGCCGATGCTCAGCGGCAGGCCCTCATCCAGCGGCGGGAATTTCACCGGGCTTATCCCCACCGACCCGCCGTGCGGCTGGAACTGCTGCGGCTGGCTGACCTGCTGGGCGACGGCTCCGGTCACGCTGGCAAGCCCCTGGCCGATGCTTATCTCCATTATGTGATAGAGCTTGGAATTCAGCACGCCGTCTATCACAAAATCGTAGGTGACCTTGAGGAGGTCGGGCCCCGGGGGCACGTGAAGCTCGCCCCCGCCTGATGCCGTCGAAAGCATGGCAGGGCTGGTGCTGATCCCTCCTCCGAGGGAGCCGGAAAAATGGGTAGCCATGGATGAGAGAAGCTGATTGGTGAACTCCTGTATCGTGCTCTGATGCGCCTCCGACAGCTCAGCCGGGGGAGTTCCCCGGTCGTCTCCCATCATGAGAGAGGATATGGAGCCTGCGTCGGAATAATTAAATACGACCAGGTTTCTTCCGTTCAGCGCGCCGCTGTAATCCATTGATACCTGAATATACCGGGAAGGAAAATCAGACTTCAGCGCGTTCTGGGTCTTGGTCTCGATAAAGGGCCGGGATATCCGTAAATTCCTTCCGCCCAGATAACCGGCCAGAGAGGGCGCGATCGATCCAACGGCTGCATTGAGCGCATCCCGTATCGAGTTCAATTCGCTCTGCGGGAAAATGCTGCCCCGTGACCGGCCGGCGGCGGCAGGTGCAGTGGTAGGGGACAACATGTCGTCGGCGCCTTTTAACAAGGCATCTATTTCGTCTTGTGATAATGATCCGTCACCCATATGCTCCTCCCGGAAGATTAAGGAACTTTAGTTAACCACCAGCTCCTTAAAGTAGACTTCCTTTACTTTGCCAGATATTATTATTACGTTAACGTGCGCCTTGATCTCTTCAGCCAGGGCGACCGTTCCGCTCACGGAATTAAGGTCTTCGTATTTTTTGCCCTGGAGAATTATATTGACAATATGCATTATCTGGTCCCTGCGCTGAACCAGCTCGTTGTTTAATTCAACGTTCTGCTCGTAGGCAAGGGATATCTTCGCCTTGATGAAATGCGGCTCCGCATCAGCGGTTGTCTTGGATATATCCGGCAGCTCGAAGCTGGCCAGCGGCGGAGGAGGCGGCGCCGCGACTATATCCTGACGCTTTTGATAGCTGCTTTCCTGGACATATTTTGAAACCAGGTATGATATTCCGGTGACCAGCACTACCAGCAGAATCCCGCCGGCTACATAGAGCAGGATTTTAATAATCTTCGATGCTTCAAAGCGTCTGCCCGCCTCTTCCTGCTTTGGCGCTTCCTCTTCTTCCTCGATTATCTCTTCCTTTTCTTCTTCACCCATACCAGCGACCTTTTGCCTGAAGTTGTTTATTATTTTCCGTATAAATCATTTATAATATAATATTAATAGTGCGCTAAAAAACTTAATTATGAACACCGTAAAAAAAATGTCATAAGCAAATTAACATAGTAATATGCGACATAATTACCATATGTAATTATTTATGTCAATTAATTTATTCATTTTTTCAAAAGTGTAATGCACTACTCCACCCTTTTCTAAGGGCTTATAGTGAATGCTCTGACCCCCTTTTATTTTCGGCAAAAAAAGATGAGTGAAAAACATTTTTATGCTGCTTATTGCATCCGATTGCCAGAAAAAAAAATTAAATATAAACAAATTTTTGCTTAACATTCGTATAGTTATACCGATCATTAAAGAAATGATATAAAACAGGGGAGGAAAATCATGAGAATAAACAAAGCAATGGCATTTATCAATTACAACCAGCTATACAACAACTATACACCGCGAAGCCATGCCTCTTTCAAAAACACGAGCGCCGGCGAAACCGTCTCTGATGCTGTTGAAATCTCTGAACAAGCGAGGTTACATCTTCTTGAAAAAAATGCTTTGAAAAAACATCAGAGTGGCTTACAAATGAGCCCGGATAATGTAAGTGAAATAAGAAAACTGATTGATAATCACGTCCCGAATGATGGAATTCGAAACGCGCGGATTCATGAATTGCGCGGGGAAATAATAAGGGGCGCTTATGATTTTGACAGCGTGGATAAGTTTTCTAAAATTGCGAATATACTTTCAACGCAATTAGTGGGATAATCTCTCGCAAAGACGACCTCACCCCCCGGCCCCTGCCGGACAGGATGTCCCAATGTCGGCGGAGCCAGGAGGGCGGAAGCCGACCTCTCCCATTAAGAAATGAAAAAAGGAGAGGGGGAGTCTACGGAACAGGCAGCCTATAAGCCGTGTACGGGAAAAACATTCTGTTTCAGATACGCCACCACGTCGCGCGCATGCTCAAAGCACTTGGTTTTAAAATCGCCGGACGCCAGATACGGCTTGTCGCGCAGGGAGCCTGATTGCGCCTCGGGTCCGTACATCATGCCTCCCACCAAACCCGCATAATTGTCCACCGGCTCAAGGCCGCAGATCGCGGCCCAGGCGAGAGCCCAGAGCGCGGCGGTCTTATATACGTTATAGCCTCCCCCGCCCGTTGCCAGAAGCCGGGGCGATATATCCCTGATGATCCTGACGGCTTTTTCATACCCGTAGCTCGTAACGTTAAGGTGCCCCAGCGGATCCTCGCGATGGATATCGGCGCCGAGCACGGCGACAACGATATCCGGCTTGAATGCGCCTACCAGCGGCGGCACAATCGACTCGAAAGCATAGAGGAAGACCTCGTCATCGCTGCCCTGCAAGAGCGGGATATTGACCGTGTATCCCCTGCCCGGGCCGACGCCGGTATCGTTCTGGAATCCGGACCAGGGGTAGATCGTGTCGCCGGATTCATGAATAGAAACCGTCAAAACATCGCTGCACGAAGCATAGGCGTCGCGAACGCCGTTCCCGAAATGGACGTCAATATCGATGTAGGCCACCCTCTTTCCTTTCCGGAGCATATCCGCTATCGCAATCGCGCAGTCATTGATATAGCAGAATCCTTCGGCATGGTCCGTGCCTGCATGGTGGAATCCGCCGATGGGATTGAATACGATATCAGCATCGCCGGCCGCAAGCATCACGGCCCCCCTATGGGTGCCTCCTGCCGCGGTGCGTGAAAAATCATATATCCCCGGGACTATCGGGTTGTCCTCGGTGCCGAGACCGGCCTTGAGCATATCAATGCTAAACTCGGTCTGTCCCGCTCTTTTCAGCAGTTCTATATATTCCCGGGTATGAAACAGATACAAAAGATCTTCATGAACGGGCTCCGGCGCAATGATCTGCTGATTCTTTGCATTCAGGAGGGAATACCGGGACAGAAGGTCCATCATATGTTTCGCCCTTGACGGTTTGAAGGGATGCGCCGGGCCGAAATCAAAGCCGGACAGCTTGTCGGAATAAAATAAGACTTTCTGCTTAGAGAATTCGTTGATGTTCAGCTTATCCATGACAAATTGTATCTTCTTGCATAATCATGCAGGGCTCCGTATAAATCAAATAAAAAATTCATGGAAACGCAGGCGCGGCTTCGAAACCGCGCCTACGTTTCCATGCGTATCGGCAGGATGACATTGGTGATGCCGCTCCACTGCAGCCTCCGCTGGATTGCAAAAGCGGTCTCATTGTGGAGGAGTTTGTGATAAAATTTTTCCACGCGGAAAGCCAGCCTTCCGGAAAACACCGTTGAGCGAGAGAATTCGCGTGATACATCTATACAGAGCTGCGTGGCGGTATCGACCACGTCGGTGCCGACCGCCATTCGGTATTCAGCCGGGAAACCCAATCTTCTCGCAAGATCGACGTACCTTTCAAGCGACTCCTTAACCGATTTCTTCAAATCTTCCGGCCCCTCTTCTCCCTTGAATAACCCCTGATCAATAACCGCCACGGAGATGAAAATAAAATTCTTATACAATCCGGGGAATGAGCGCGTTATATTAAGAAGCGTGTGGACCCCGAAACCGCTGTATCCTCCCACGAGCTGTATCGCGGTCACGTTCTTTTTATCCGGCGGCTCCGCGTTGAGCTTGCCGGTCGTGGGCACATCAGAGAGAAGCTCGTCAAGCTTCCGCATACCGCCCCTGATCCGGCCGTAGTGATTCCGGATCAGGTAACAGAGTACGATCAGAAGAGACGTAATAACAAGCGTAAGCCAGCCCCCCTCGGTGAATTTTTCAAAAACCGTAATAGCGAGAATGGTCACGCAGAGCGTGAGGCCGGTCACATGGACGGCAAGGTGCCGCTTCCATTTCGCTTCCCTCTTCCGGTTCTTGATGAAAAAACGCGACATGCCGAATTCCGACAGCGAGAAGGTCAGAAAGACGTTGATGGAATACATGACCACGAGGGCCGATACGGAGCCGTTGGTGTAGAACAAGACCGCCAGGGCGGCCGCACCGATCATGATAACGCCGTTCCGCATGGTGAGCCGCTCGGAGAACGCGGAAAACCGGTGCGGCAGCCACGAATCGACTGCCATGTTCGCCATGACCCGCGGCGCGTCTATGAATCCGGCCTGTGCGGCAACCATGAGGAGCGCCCCTTCGGAAAAAATCGTTATCACCGCGAGCCAGCCGCCCCATCTCCATTCCCCGTACAAAGCGTCGACGAGGACCGAATTGAGGGTTTTCCCTGCAACCGGCTGGGCCCCGACAAGAAGGTAACAGAGAAACAGGCCGCTTGCGGTTATCGCCAGGGACGTCGCCATGTACGCCATGGTCCGTTTGCCCGTGTGCACCTTGGGATCGCGCATGATCTGGAGACCGTTGGAAACCGCCTCGATGCCGGTGTAGGTACCGCCGCCGAGGGAATAGGCGCGCAGGAAGAGCAGGATGATGCCGGCCGCCCCGATTGTGGAAAGATCACGGGAAAGTCCGGAGCGCACCGCGCCGACCATGGGCAGCAATTTCTCCGTATGACTGAACAGCCCGTACCCGAGGAGAGCTGCATGCGTAATGATGAAAACCATGAATATGGGCGCGAGAACCAGGATGGATTCCTTCACGCCCCGTATATTTAAGATAATGAGCAGCATGATGACAATGGCCGCGAAGATGATCTTGTACGGCTGGAATCCCGGCGGCAGATAGCTGAACAGGGCGTCCGCGCACGAGGCGATGGATACCGTAATGGTCAGGATATAATCGACGATGAGGGCGCTGCCGGACACGACGCCCGCCCGATTGCCCAGCATGTGGGTGGCCACGATGTAACCGCCGCCGCCGTGGGGGAAATGCTCGATGATGCGCGAATATGCGTACGCAATGATAAAAACCGTCAGGGCGATCGCAAGGGCCAAAAAAAGCCCCAGATGCGTATGGCTCCCCAGGGCCCTGAATGCCTCTTCCGGGCCATACGCCGACGATGAAAGCCCGTCCGCCCCCAGTCCGATCCACGCAAAAAATGGAATAAGCGCTATCCGGTGAAAAATCCCCGGATCATTGATGTCGCGGGGCGGTCCTATTATTTTTCGAATGGCTTTTTTAACGAATGATAGCTCGCCGTCAGTATCTGAGGCCATAGTACCTCCCTATTCAAGGCATGGCGGAGGCACAAAAAACGCTGACGCCGCAGCATTCTTTTCTCTCTCTGTCAAATGCCCTTCCATACGCCTACGAGGTTAGCTGACGGGCTCGGGCCTGGAAGTACCCTATCCTTAGCCGGAATTCGCCCCAAATATCCGGGTCCCCCGCATTCATGAAATTCATGAATCTCGGCTACAATGAAAATAAATATACATTATTGCCATTTAAAAGTCAATATGAAATTAAACAAATAGGATCCCCCAAGCCTATCCGGCCTTCGGCCCACTGAATCGGTCGGTAAAATATTAGTCGCGTATCAATAACCTGACCTGGGGGCTAAAAATAAGAGACTCCTGTGACGAAAATGAAGTGACCAAGCTTCA
>MIBJ01000016.1:0-10954 GCA_001829495.1 Spirochaetes bacterium RBG_16_49_21
TTCCCTGTTGTGTCAAGGCTAAATTAGCCGGCATAACCTTCTCGGCCCTAAATCTCCATCTGACCTCACCCCCCTTCTCTTATTGAGGAGAAGGGGGGAAGGGGGGGATGAGGTCGGCTCTTGAACAATTTAAAAAATAGCTTGATTAACCGGCAGGAGGTTAATGATAGTATCCAATTCGCCTGAATCTTGTTAGATATCGATTACCAATGGTGCGGGTATGAATAAAAAACTGATAATCGGCGTCGTTGTCTTCATCCTTGTTTATATGTTGATATCCATTCTGTCGGGGGTATATATCGATTACGAATGGTTCAGGATACACCGGGGCATTAATATTTTCAAGGTGCTTTTTTTTACGAAATTCAACGTTCACCTCATGTTCGGATTGATTTTCGTCCTCATATTCTCCCTGAACTTCCTGCTCATACGCCTGCTCGGCGGCAGGGGCCGCATCTTTACGAGCACAATTCTTTCCCGGCTGCAGCTTCCGGTTCTCGGCTCCCCGAAGCGCGCCCTGTTCATACTACTCGCAATAGGCGTCCTGATTGCGGGTTTCATGATGGGCGGGGCGGCGGCGAGTTTCTGGAAGGACTATCTTCTCTTCACCAACGCCGTCCCCTTCGAGGGATTCCCCAAAGATCCCATTTTCGGCATGGATCTCGGATTTTACGTGTTCAAGCTCCCCTTTTTGCAGTTTCTCTACAGCTGGCTGATGTCGGCGCTGGTGATCACCCTTCTCTTTTCAATAGTATTCCATATTTTTAACGGAGGCATAATCGTAAAAAACGCCAGGATTGAATTCTCCCTGTTCGCCAGAGCCCACATATCCACTCTTCTCGCCATATCCGTTCTCCTGTACGGGCTGAGCTACCGGCTCGATTCGTACGATCTCTTGTTTTCGAAAATCGGCAAGTTTTACGGGGCAGGCTATACGGCGGTTCACGCGAATCTGGCCGCCTACATGGCTGCGATGATAATCTCCTTCGTCGCTGCGGGCCTGTTCCTGTTCAATATATTCAAGCGGAGCTTCAAGCTTCCGCTCGTCGTGCTCGCCTCGATAATCCCGGTCTATTTTCTCCTGGGAAAAGTCTATCCGGCAATCCAGCAGAGTTTTATCGTGGAGCCGAATGAGCTGGATATGGAAAAGCCGTACATCGAGAATAACATCAAGTACACCCGGATCGCATACGATATCGAGAAGGTGAAGGAGATCCCCTTCGCGAACAGACAGAACCTCACCTACCGGGACATCATCAAAAACAGAAACACCCTGGAGAACGTGAGGATCTGGGACTGGAGGCCGCTCAAGCAAAGCTACCACCAGCTGCAGGAGCTCAAGCCGTATTACCTGTTCAAGGACGTGGACGTGGACCGGTATACAATTGATAACCGAAAGATAGCGGTCAATCTTTCCGGCCGCGAGCTTGCCGTCGAGCGGCTGAGCAAAAACAGCCAGACCTGGCAGAACCTCCACCTCATATACACGCACGGCTACGGGCTCGTCCTCTCCCGGGTGGACAAGGTTTCCTCAGAGGGACAGCCGGAGATGCTCATTTACGACATTCCGCCGAAATACACGATCGACCTCCACGCCGACAGGCCGGAAATATACTACGGCGAACACGCCGACTCATATATTATCACCAACACGACCATGAAGGAATTCGATTATCCTTCCGGCAAGGCGAACAAATACACCACCTATTCCGGCACGGGCGGCGCGGTGCTCGGCTCTTTTCTCAAGCAGCTTCTTTTCGCAGCCGCGTTCAAGGACATCAATATCCTCATATCCGACAACGTCCGGGATACGAGCAGGATCCATTACCGCAGAAATATCATGGAGATGGCGCGCGAATTCACGCCCTTCCTGGATTTTGACAACGATCCCTATCTGGTCATATCCGATAAGAAGCTCTACTGGATCATGGACGCGTACACGACCACCGACAAATTCCCCTATTCCACGCCGGCGACCTTCAGGAACAGGAAGATCAACTACGTACGCAACGCGGTCAAGGTCGTGATCGACGCTTACAACGGCACCATGGCCTACTACGCATCCGACCAGAAGGATCCCATACTTAAAGCGTACGAAAAAATATTCCCCGGCATAATACAAAAAATGTCCGACATGCCCGCGGATTTGAAAAATCACATCAGGTATCCGGAAGGATATTTCATGATACAGTCCCGCATACTCCTGCGCTACCACATGACCGACCCCGCCGTGTTCTACAACAATGAAGACGCCTGGCATATCGCGAGACAGATTTACGAAAAGAAGAAAGAGCCGGTGCGGAGCTATTATCTCGTTACGAAGCTGCCGGACGAGCAGCGGGATGAGTTCATCCTTATCTTACCGTTCACGCCGTTCAGGAAGGACAACATGACCGCGTTCCTCACCGCCAAATGCGACATGCCGGACTACGGCGAGCTCAAGCTCTACCTCCTGCCTAAGGACAAGCTCTCGCCCGGACCGCTCCAGATTGAATCCCGGATCGATTCGAATCCGGAGATCTCGAAACAGCTCACCCTCTGGAGCCAGGAGGGCTCCCGCATAATCCGGGGGAATATGCTTCTCATACCGGTCGAGGAATCGATTCTCTTCATCGAGCCCCTGTACCTGAAGGCGGAGAGCATCGATATGCCCGAGCTCAAGCGGATCATCGTGTCCTTCTCGGACAAGATCGTGATGGAAAAGGACCTTCCCGCGGCGCTGGAGAGGCTCTTTTTCGGCGGCACGTTCAGGGATGAGTCTTCCTCCATGGAAGGGACTCTCGAAAAACGCCTCAGGGAGCTTTCCATAAAGGCGCTCAACTACTACAACCAGGCTGAGGCAAGCTCGCGGGAGGGGAATTGGGCGAAATACGGCGAGCAGATCAATATGCTCAGGGAAACGCTTGAACGGATGAATAATCTGAAATAGAACTAATGAACCTGGAACGATCGAGCGGCATACTTCTCCACATCACCAGCCTGCCGGGGACGCACGGCCTCGGCACCCTGGGAGCGGAGGCGCTGGCCTTCGCCGACACGCTCAAGACCGCAGGCCAGCGCTACTGGCAGATACTTCCAATCGGCCCGGTCGGCAAGGCGTTCGACTATTCGCCGTACGCCTCCTCCTCCACCTTCGCCGGCAACTGGCTCTTTATAAGCCTGGAAAAACTCTCTCAGAAGAAGTGGTTCGCCGGCGATCCGGGAGACGCCTTCCCGGAAGGGAATTTCGCGGATTTTGACCGGGTGATCGCTCATAAGCGCCCGATTCTGGACAAGGCATGCGATGATTTTTTTTCCAAAGCAGGCGGCGATGAGAAGCAGGAATATGAGCGCTTCTGTAAAAGCGAGTCCTCCTGGCTTGACGACTTCGCCCTGTATTCGAGCCTTACGCAAGAGCTGAGCACCGGAAACTGGCTTGAATGGGAGCCTGTCCTATCGCGGCGCAATCCCAAGGCCCTTTCCCATTGGGAGAAAAGGCTTGCACACGGGATCAGGTTCCACAAATTTTTGCAGTATCTGTTTTTTACCCAATGGGCTGAATTCAAGCACTACTGCAACAGCCGCGGCGTGCGGATCATCGGCGATATCCCCATATACATAACCCTGGAAAGCGCGGACGCGTGGGCCAACCCGGATATCCTTCTTCTTGATGAAAAGACCCGGAAGCCGGTATCGGTCGCGGGCGTACCGCCCGACTATTTCAGCGAAACCGGGCAGCGCTGGGGCAATCCGGTGTACCGGTGGAAGAAAGGCCGCGGCCCCAACAGCGCAGCCTTCCGCTGGTGGGTAAAGAGGATCGCTCATCTGTGCAAGCTTGTCGACCTTACCCGTATCGACCATTTTCGCGGATTCGAGGCGTACTGGGCGATTTCGGCTGAAGAAAAAACAGCAGTCCGCGGAAAATGGATCAAGGCTCCGGGCGCGCAACTGTTCCACACGATCCGCGACAAGCTGGGGCGCCTGCCGCTCATAGCCGAGGATCTGGGCGTGATAACGCCGGAGGTTGAAAAGCTCAGGGACGGGCTCGGGCTCCCCGGCATGAGGATATTGCAATTCGCCTTTGATTTCAACAACAAGAACTTCTACCTGCCGCATAATATCGACAACCGCAACTGCATCCTCTACACCGGAACGCACGACAACAACACCACGAACGGCTGGTTCTACGGACGCGAGATCGACGACAACGCCCGCAAATATGTTCTCGAGTACCTCGGAGTGGATGATTATTCCGATTTCCACTGGAAGCTCATCCGCCAGGCGTACCGGTCGGTGGCCAATGTCGTCATAATCCCTGCTCAGGACATTTTAGGCTTCGGCGAGGAGTTCCGGATGAACCGGCCGGGCACTGCAGAGGGGAACTGGCGCTGGAAGCTGGTCCGGGAAAGCATCACCGGCGATATCATCGAGCGGCTCAGGCGCATGGGGCATATATACGACCGGATACGGGATGATGGATAAACCCGTGAAGGCGGGGTTGCGCAACCCCGCCTTCAGCGCTTGTGGTCATGGAACAAAAAATGCGAATGCAGATGCGAATGGACTCGTTTACCGTGGCGGTGCTTATGTTCATGAATGAGGTTCACTCTGATAAGGAGCTCCTTATCGCCCAATATCTCCGGGGCCGCTCCCGTCTTCTCGAGCCGGTGATCCTCCGAGAGCACCGCGATCCTCGGCTGCAGATGATCCACCAGCTCCAGGTCGTGAGTAGCGATCACGATGGTCTTATCCGATTCAGCCAGGGAGAAGATCAGATCCGTGAGAAAGGATACTGTTTTAGGGTCAAGCCCGCTCATCGGCTCATCAAGGAGGAGCAGCTCCGGGTTCATCGCGAGCACTGAGCCGATGGCTACGCGTTTTTTCTCTCCGCCTGAAAGCATGTGCGTGGGCCTTTCGGCCAGATATTCTATGTTCATGAGCGCGAGGATGTCGGAAACGCGCGCCGCCGTACTACTCTCGTCCAATCCGAGCTGCAGCGGGCCGAACGCGATCTCGTCGTACACCGTGGGGCAGAAAAGCTGGACATCGGAATTCTGGAAGATGTACCCGACGCTTGAGCGGAACATCCTCTGGTATTGCCGCTCCCTGAGCTTCTTTTCCGTGACCCGTTCGCCCCGGTAATACAGGCTTCCGCTCTGCGGATGAATGAGCGCGCTCATGATCTGCAGCAGCGTCGACTTGCCGCTGCCGTTTGATCCTATGACCGCGAGCGTCTCCCCTTCGGATATCGCCAGATCGATGCCCGACAGGGCGGGCACGATATCGTAGTAAGAGTACGACACATTCTTAAGCTCAATAATATTCTTCATATTTCATTCACAGTATAATAATAATTATCAGCACTCCCGCTAAAGCTATCCCGGCGACTATGTCTCGTCCGGCGAATCCGCGGCCGGCGTTCAATGAAATTTCTCCGGTAAAGCCCCTTGCCAGCATAGCCTTATATGTCTCTTCGTACCGCATCCGGGACAGCTTGAAAACATAAAAAATTCTTCCTGAAACTATCTCACGTATCTCAGAGTTCCTTATCGAGCCCACGAGCCTGCTCTTCATGGCCAGGTAGATATCTTCAATCGTCTTCGATAAAATGAACACATATTTATACGTCAGGATAATGATCATGAGAAACGTGTCAGGAATCCGGAGAATCTTGAACGACCTGACAAGCTCGAAAAAATGGGTTGTGTTCAGGATGAGCAGCACGACCGATACCGAGTTGACGACCCTGAGAGACAGGATCCCGACTCCATAACACCCTTCCCGGGTAATCCCTATCTCGGCCGGAATCGTGTATATCCAAAAATGATAGGGCCGCGACAAGGCGGCAACGCGAAAGATGATATCCCCTTGGGTTATTACGTTGAGCGCCGACGGCAGGGCTATTAAAAATCCGAAAAAAAAACCGAAAAACAATATTCTTTTATATATCCTGATAAGATTGAGCCGCGACAACAGGATAAGTATAAAAATAAAGCCGGATATGGCGAGCTCCGCCGGAAGCTCCTTCTTCACGCTGATTACGGCCACGCAGCCCAGCATGAACACGGCTTTAAGACGCGGGTCAAGCTTCTGGAACAGCCCGTTTTTTCGAGCGGTCTCCCATTGCACATAATTTGTTTTAACGATCTCAGCGATCTTGGTGATGCTTGTATCTATGAAAGTCATTTTAGTTTCCTTAAAAATATCACTCTTTCCTCCGAATCACAAACCTCCACAATGCATACGCAACGCCGATACTCACGGCAATCCCCACGATTCCGGACAGTATGTAGGAAAGCGCCTGAAGCGTAAACGAAGATTTTTCACCGCCGAGATTATAGTCGGGAATCGGAGGCTTCCATAGATCCGAATACTTTTTAAGGCCTTCGGGAATGAAGCCTATCATGTTTTCGAGAACCTCTGCCGGCCATTCGCCCCATGCGTCGCCTGCGTTGAACTGTTTCGGCAGCCAGATACCCACGGGCGCGAGTACGGCGAGCAGGATCAAAATGATAAGAATTTTCTTCTGAAACGCGCTCATCACTTCACCTCCTTCGCTTGTGCCGAGCTCTGCCGAGGCGCTTGTGCCGAGCTCTGCCGAGGCATGGCATACACTGATCCGGGATCGTTCTTCAAAAAGTAGCGCAGCACCAGCATGGTGACCAGTCCCTCGATAACGCAAAAGAGGAGCAGGTGCTCGAGAGCCATTACCGGAAGGGCAATCTCAAGTCCGTAGGGCGCATACAGGGGCCTGCCGTTTGACGATGCGATGAGCGGCTGGATCCCGAATTCAACTGCGGTGGTAACGGCCGCAGCAGCAAGCCCCGCATACCCGGATAAAAACGCGGCGGTATAGACCCGCCATCCGCCCGGGGCCTTCCCTCTGAAAAGCTTGAATACCCATACGGACACGAAAGGCATCACTACTGCCATGTTGACGCAGTTGGCGCCGATTGCCGTGATTCCCCCGTCGCCGAAAAGTAAAGCCTGGATGATGAGAGCGACCGACACCGCGATCAGAGCGGTCCAGGGGCCGAGGATGAGCGCAACGATTCCCGCGCCCACGGCGTGGCCGGTCGTGCCGCCCGGTATGGGCACATTGAACATCATGATGAGAAATGAAAAGGCCGAAGCCATTCCCAGATACGGGATGTTTTTAGCCGACAGCGTCTTCTTCATTTTTCTCAAGGCTGCGGCCATGAAGCCGGCGAACGCGGCATAGAGCGGCAGGTATGTCTGCGGGCTTAAGTATCCGTCAGGTATGTGCATGATTATCTTCTTCCTTCCTATTAGTTGGTGTTATTATTTTATTTTTCGTGCTACTGTCAAGCGTATTTTTTATTTTTTGCAAATAGAAAGATCGGTATCAAATTTGAGTTGTATTTTAAAATACATCTGATTATAATTGTCTCTTCAATATATCCGATAATGACCATAATCAATACAAAACTCGTTAAAATAAGTCCCCGCTCCATCAATAATAAATTAATTTTCATTACCGTTGCCATCTTTCTTTTATTTTCCACGCTCCTTATCAGCTCATGCACCAAAAAAGAAAATGAGCCGCTCGCCCGTAAGGGAATTCTTGACCTCAGAACCTGGAATTTTGAATTAAACGGCCCGGTCGAACTGTCAGGGGAATGGGAGTTTTTCTGGAAAGAGGAGCTGAAGCCTGCCGATTTCCTGAATCATAAAGCGCCGGAGCCGAGCGGCTTTATCCGGCTCCCGAGGATCTGGAACGGATATAGGTTGAAGGGTGAAAAGCTCGGCCCTGACGGATACGCCACCTTCCGCTTGAGGCTTCTTACCGGCAGAGCCGGACGGCAGTTGGCTGTTAAGGTCAATGAAGCGTATTCAGCTTACAGTATCTACATAAACGGCTCTCGGCTCGGCTCTGGCGGCGTTTTCGGCAAGGATCCTGAACATGAAGAGCCGAGGCCGCTTTCACAGGTGATCGCCTTTTCAGCCGACCGCACTGATCTGGAGATTATAATCAATGTATCAAACTTCCACGATATCAATGGAGGGATAGACAGCCCGATTCTGCTCGGTGAGGAACAGGCTATAAGCGACATCCGGGAAAAAAATTTATTTTATGAAATTTTTCTGTTCGGCAGCATCATATTTATGGGATTTTATCATCTCTTCCACTATGCCATCAGACGGACGGACCGGTCATCGCTCTATTTCGGGATATTCTGCGTTGCGACATCACCCTACTCGCTCACGTTCGGAGAAAGGTATCTCCTGGATCTTTTTCCCCATGTTTCATGGACATTACTCATGAAAATAGTGATTGTGCTGTTTTACCTGGGAGCGCCGATCTTCGCCATGTACTGGCATTCCCTGTACCCGGAGGAGTTTTCGAAAAAAATCCTCCGCGCCATACAGGCTATCGGAGCGGCGCTGTTCATCGTCGCAGCCGCAGCCGGACCGCAGGTGCTTTTTTATTCTCTCAAAGCGTACGAGGCTTTCATTCTCATCGCCTGCATCTACGTGATCTACGTGCTGATTGTATCCTCATCCAGAAAACGGGAGGGTTCAATCATATTCCTGACCGGCTTTCTCGTTCTGTTTCTCGCCATCCTTAACGACTCTATGTACGACAACGGGATAATCAATACAGGGATTTTCATCCCCTGGGGGATTTTCATCTTTCTCATCTCCCAGTCCGTAATCCTCTCCGTGCGCCATGCGCGGGCGTTTACCTCGGTGGAGCGGCTCTCAACGGAGCTTGCGGAAAAATCCGACGATCTGCAAAACCTGAACATACGGCTGGAGCAGATCGTGCAGAAACGGAGCCGGAAGCTCGAGAAATCCCAGGATGAGATGAAAACCCTTCTCCAGGTATTCGGCGAGATGAACGACAACCTCCTCCAGGTCACCCGCGAGCTGGAAAACGCCCACAAGACAATGGAGCAGGATATGGAGATGGCCGCGAGCGTGCAGGCAAAATACTTCCCTCCGGCGCCTCCGAGGACCAAGGACTGGGACATCGTCTTCATTATGAAGCCGCTCTCGATCATTTCAGGGGATCTGTATGACTTCTACATGGAAGGCGACCGGCTCACCGGCGTATCCCTCTTCGATGTATCCGGTCACGGCGCTGCATCGGGACTCATAACCATGATCACAAAATCCATAAGCCACAGAAATTTTATCGGCAGCTACTCGGTCGGCCTCAATGATATAATGCAGAAGATCAATGCCGAGCTGATTCAGGAAATCGGCAAGGTAGGGAGTTTCGTCACCGGCGTCATGCTCAGATTTAGACAGGATTCCATCGACTACGTTAACGCAGGCCATCCGGACATAATCATAAAAAGAAAAGAATCCGGAAAATCGGAGATTGTCGGCGAAGAGGGAAAAAAATTCAAAGGCCACTTCATGGGTGTCCCCTTCTTCAATGAGGATGATTATGGCGTGTACACATTTACGATAAACCGCGGCGATTCACTTCTGATCTATTCCGATTCGCTGATCGAAAGCGCAAACAACGAGGGGGAGCAATACGGGATTAAACGCCTTATTCAATCCTTTGACGGCGTTTCCCCTGACGCAACCGCGGAAGAGCAGTTGAATTCCGTCATGGGCGACTTTGTCAACTATTTGGGCGGAAGCGAGCTTGCCGACGATCTGACGGCGATTCTGCTGAAAAAGGTGTGATGCGCGGCTGTTTGAAGGCGAGGATGATCATCCTCGCCTTCAAACAGCGCCTACCGCAACAGACGCACATTTCTTGAAACAATATATACGGTCTTATCCTTGCCGAGAAAATCGGCAATCACCCCTTCAAGCAGTACCGGGGATCCCTTTTTCAAACCGGGAATGATCCGGTCTGAAAAAACATCGGCTTCGCCCGAACCCTCTTCGCCGCCTCTGTTAATATGAAGGGTGAATATCTGGCTGTCGCCCTTTTCCCTGATCTTACCGACTATGCCGTTCCACCGGATCGCATAGCCGCGGTACAGGAATTTCTTCATCCTGACCGTCTCAAAAGGGATATTCACGAATTCCCGGTCCTCGAGATTGATCACGAACTTTATGAGAAAATTGACCTTTTCTTTCACCACGAAATTGACGTTGCTGTTGTACAGGCCGTTGAGAAGGGAAAGAGCCTCGTTGTATTGTTCGGACTTGATCAATCTGCGGGCCCGGTTGAAGTCATCGGTCATCTGGAGCGCGGATTGATAATAAACCGGGACATTCTCCCTTTTCATGTTTTTAATCAGATCGTAATCCGTGCCGCTCACCGAGATCATGTCGATGACGCTGAAATCCCTGCCGGGCTTTTTTAATCGGGTAAAACCCTTACGGAAAAAATCGGAGTCGTACACATACCAGCCCCCGGCGATGAAGAGAGCCAGCAGAGCTGTTGTGAATACAATAATGAAGGCCGGCCCCGAGGGAAGCCGCGCTTCCGTTAGCGAGGGGTTTAAACCCCTCGCTAACGGAAGCGCGGCTTTTCCCGCAGCTGCCGATAAAGCCCTGGGCGGCCGCGGAATATACACAAAATCCTGGAGCAGGGCATCCTTCTGGAATTTCTCGAAGTCCTTGACGTCGCGGAGAAGATTCCTGCCCCGGTGGATATGGGGATCCGCCGGGTATTGTGCCGCAAGATCGAGATAGACCTTAAGCGCCTCAGTGTAGCGCGCCGCTGATTTTATTCTCAAAAAAGCCTCAAGCTGGATGAGGGGAAGATACCCGGGATTCTTTTCCTTCATCTTGGTGATGAACCGGGCGAGCCTGCCGAACTGATCCGTGTACAGATACGCCACCGACAAGAGCAGGAGGATATAGACATCCCCGACGCCTGAGGACAGGAGATCTTCCAGTATGGCGATCGCTTCCGGGAATTTTTTCTTGTTCAAGCTTGAATAGGCGCGCCTGACGAGCCGGTAATTGCTTTTTGCCGAGTCCACGATTGATTATAGCATGACCGGCGGCGGCCCGTCAATCACGTTTTATTTTGAAA
>MIBJ01000016.1:10983-37276 GCA_001829495.1 Spirochaetes bacterium RBG_16_49_21
CCCCTACACGCCCTCACTGTTTAGCCCGCTCCAGATATTCGCCGGTCTCGGTATTGATCTTTATGTAATCGCCCTCGTTTACGAAAAGGGGCACCTTGACGTCGGCTCCGGTCTCAACCTTCACGGTTTTGAGCACGTTGGTCGCCGTATCGCCGCGCACGCCCGGCTCCGCATACGTTACTTTGAGCACAACCGTAAGCGGAGGCTCGATCGTGACCGGCTCCCCCTCATACATGGCGATGTCGACGATATCCTCTTCCTTTATGAACTTGAGCGCGTCGCCGATAGCCTCCGCCGGTATCTGCTCCTGCTCGTAGGTCTCCGTGTCCATGAACACGACCGAACCGCCGTCGCCGTACAGATACTGCATCGGCCGTTTCTCAAGGCGCACGTCCTCGAGTTTTTCTCCGGCCCTGAAGGTACGGTCGATCACCGTGCCCTTCCTGACGTTTCGGAGCTTGGTCCGGACAAAGGCCCCGCCCTTGCCCGGCTTCACGTGCTGCTGCCCAACCACTGAAAAGAGCTCGCCCTCGAGCTTGATCACGTGTCCCCTTCTGAGATCGTTCGTGGAAATCATATTCCCGTTACCCTATCACGATAATGTCCTTGGGCGATTCTGTCAGCACCTCACACCCGGCAGCGGTCACCGCGACCATATCCTCAATGCGCACGCCGCCGATTCCGGGAAGGTATATACCCGGCTCTACGGTTATGGCCATGTTTTTTTTCAATTTCAGATCGCCCGTCATCTTGACGGCAGGGGGCTCATGCACCTCCAGCCCTATGCCGTGGCCGAGGCCGTGGCCGAAATTTCCGCCGTAACCGGCCTCGGTGATTATGCCCCGCGCAGCCGCGTCCAGCCTGGCGGCGGTTATCCCCGGCCGCACCGAGCGGATGGCCTCCTCCTGGGCCTTCTTCACGATACGGTAAATCCGCTCCAAACGGGGATCAACGCTACGGACGAACATGGTTCTTGTCAAGTCTGAATTATAGCCTTTATACTCGCAGCCCATGTCGATGAGGATCACCTCTCCGGCCCGGAGCTTCTTTTCCATTGAGGTAACGTAGTGGGGCATGGAAGAGCCGGGTCCGGAAGCGACGATCGAATCAAACGAGCTTCTGCGGCACCCGTGGCTCCGGTAAAAATGCTCGATCTCAACGGCTATATCCCATTCCCCGACACCGGGCCTGATGATCCCGCGCAGGTGCTCCACGCAGGCATCGGTGATCCGGGCCGCCCGGCGCAGCAGCGCAAGCTCCTCATCGTCCTTTATCATGCGGATCCGGTTTACCTCTTCCCCGCCCGGCTTGAGCCTGATTCCCCTTAAACGCTTTGCCATGCTCCGGTATACCGATAAGGAGGTGGAGCTTGCTTCCAGATACAGCACCTTCGTCCCCAGGCGTTTCAAAACCGCCTTCAGCGAATCGAAAAAATCGTTTTTCTGCAGAACGAACGCAACCGTCTCCGGGAGGATGGAGCGCGCGTATTCCTCATACCGGGAATCTGATATGAAATACGACTCCTCCCGGCCGACCACCAGATACGCATAGGTGCCCGTGTAGCCGGTCAGGTACCGTATGTTTTTCAGGTCCGCGACAAGATAGGGAAATGCGCCTATCTTTTTGAGGAGATTTACAAATTTTTTTAACCGCATCTCGAATATCGATAATTATTACAAAAGCTCCTTGTAGTCGTCCCGTCCCCGTGACTCCGCCCGCTTCTTCATCCACTCCTTTTCGTCAGCCGGTACGTATGCGATCTCGCCCTCATCCCTGCGGACAAGCTTGATCGCCTCCGCCGGGCAGGCGGACACGCACAGGCCGCACCCGATGCAGCGCTCGTTTACCACGGCGACGCTGTCTATGTCTATGGCGCGCACCTGGCACCGCTCCTGACATGCGGCGCACGAGGTGCAGAGCCCGGGATCGACCGCGGCCCGGTAATTGGAGCGCCCCACCGAGTCCGGCAGGTCCAGCTCATTGATGCCGCGCAGGATGTTGCAGCAGCAGCCGCAGCAGTTGCAGATGTATACCTGGCCCTCCCTCGTGTTCGAGGTTTGATGCACAAGCCCGGCTTCTTCGGACTTTTTCAGTATATCCAGCGCTTCTTCTTTGGTGATGGATCTGCCCCAGAACCAGGTGTCGAAAAAATTCTCCAAAGGCGCAATGCCCAGGCATACCTCGAGCGGATTATCGCACCCCTTGCCGAGGAGTCGCTTCTCCTTCCTGCATATGCACTCCTCCACCGCCCACGCCTTGCCGTTCTCTATCAGCCTGCTCGCGCTCTCGTACGGCTCGACCACTGAAGTACGCGGTATCTCCTGTTCCACGGGTACAACCTTCATGAGCGGCGGCGGCGTGGCGTGGAAGTTCATGCCGAAATCCCTGCTGAAGTACCGCTCTATCAAGCCGGCCAGCTCCTTATCCATCCGTTTGACCTGCCATTCATACACGCCCATGACAAAGGGGACGAGCTTATAGATGGCTGCGTCCCCGATGGTCACGCCGAATATCTGGCCTTTGTCCGTCATCTCCTTGAGCTTTTTTTTCAGATGCGCCTCATCCATGCCGGTCCTCTCGGCCATGTCCTCGGCGGTCTCGAATTTCATTTTCATCTTCGTCGCGATATCCGCCTCTTCCCCGGAAAATATTTTTTTCAATATTTGTATCTCAATGCCGTCATTGGTCGGGGGGAAACCGTTCGGTATTGAATCAAGGACATCCCTCAGCCGATAATATACTTCGTCAGCCACTGCCTGCCTCCTTTTCCACTGGTCAAAATCAAAACATAACAATGTTATGTTTAAATGCAACAAAAAAATTTCAGGCTGATTCTCCCCTTACGAAACTACCCATTATCCACCCTCATTCACTCATGCCCCCCAACCCCCCGGAGGGGGGCTCATATAGATTTCTAAGAGTAATAATACATACTCTCCAAGTCCCCCTTCGGGGGATTTAGGGGGCCGTGAGGCTTGATTTAAAAATCCGGGTAATGATTGGCTACGAAGGGGGGATTAAGGAAAGGATATAGTAATATTATTGACATCACCGCAAGGTTTTATAAAATCCTTCTGTTTTACCTTAATCGGTAATTACCTATGGCGGAAACAATAAAAACCATCACGGACAGGGGACAGTTTGAGGAAATATTCAAACAATATTTCACCGGTAAAGACATCTACCTGAGGACAAAAAGCGGAGATATGATCATCCAATTTCTCGGCTATCATGACGGCAATGTCGCTTTCAGGATACCCAGGGTTAAAACCGTGCCCGATTCAATACTGGTCTTTACCCGCCATGATGCCCATACCATTTACGCGGGCCTCAAGGTTATTGAGAATAAGGCGGATACCTTTGTATTCCTGCCCCTCAAATTTCAGATCATCTCTGAAGAGCGGAAGGAGAATCGGGCCGACCTCGGCAAGGCGGAGAATAAAAGTATCATTTATATCAGCAACCTCATATCGGAAGGAATGCTGAAAAATTCCCTGGACGTCAATGAAAAAAAGGTACGGTTCATCAAGGACATGATCGCCCAGGATTTAAAGGGAAAATTCGACCGCATACGGATCATGTTTATCAATGAATCGAGCATCGACGTACGGATGAAGCATTTTCTGGAGACTTGGACGCCGATCTTCATCAAAGACATGAATACCGGCCCGCAGAAAAAAGAAGAGACGGACTTTAATTTTTTCATCAATGAAATATATGCGAAGGATTACAAGCTGTCCAGCCAGAATGAAATCATATCCGAAATATCGGTGCCGATAATTCTGAAAAACACGATCCCCTACGGCTATATACAGGTGAACGGCGCCCAGCCGATGAACGACGGCCACCTCACCATAATCAAGAGAATCGCGGTGATGGTGAATGAGTTTTTTCTCAAGGAGAAGATCTTCGCTTCTGCGGAGGAGAAATTCATCGTAGCCAATGTTTCAAAGAGCGGCCTCGGCATCGTGTTCAAGGACCGGCGGCTCATACGGTTCTTCGTGAAAGACAGCCACCTGGTCGCCGACATGATGCTTCCTGATTCAAACAAGGTCACCATGGGAATCGTGGCGCGGAATACCGTCTTTCATGAAAGCGGGATAATAAAAGTCGGGCTTGAAATCTCGAATATCGACGCCATCAGCGAGGTCAACTTCGACGAATTTTTACAATCGATGAAATAGAAGCGCCCGCACCCGGCCGTGCTATGCTTCCCCGCTTGTGCCGCCACGGGACATTCTTCGTATGCCGTCGGCCCCGGCGACGATGACCTCCGCCGCAAGGCCGATAAAGAGCCCGTGCTCCATGATCGCCGCGCGCTGGCTTAAGATGCGGGCGAGCCCTGCCGGATCGCGTATCTCCTTAAAATCGCAGTCAATGATGTAGTTGCCCTGGTCCGTGACAAAGGGGTTGCCGGGTCCATCCTGTCTCAGTACGGCACGGGATCCGAGAGACTCCAGGTACGCGACCTCGGCCTTCCAGGAAAAGGGGATTATCTCGACCGGCACCGGCCGCTTTTCTCCCAGGCTGCGGGATATCTTGCTCTCATCTACCACGATTACCGTGCGCCTGCTTGCCTGGGCAAGTATCTTTTCACGCAGCAGGGCTCCCCCCCCTCCCTTTATCAGATTCAGGTGCGGGTCGACTTCATCAGCCCCGTCTATATCCAGGTCGATCGTGCTCTGCTCATCGAATGACGTGAGCGGTATGCCGTATTTCAGGGACAGCTTCTCCGTCTCCCCGGAGCTCGGAATCCCCCTTATTCCCCTGAGGGCGCCCGAGGCTATCCGATTGCCGATTTCCTCCAAAGCAAACCGGACCGTGCTTCCCGATCCCAGGCCGAGGATCATCCCGTGCTTGATTTCCTCAACCGCGCTCAGGCACGCCTCCCTCTTGAGTTTTTCCCGGTCGGACATAGGCAGGCTAATCTCCGCTCAGATATTTCTCCAGATACTCCGTGAGGTCGTTCAGATTCCTTCTGACCATGGACTTGAATTCCGGCGGGATGTTCTGGGATATGACGACCTTGTAGTAATTGATGGCGTCACGGACTTTTCTCTTTTTGATGAACTCGTCCGCCTTTTCGAGCATCGGCTTATACTTATAAAAAGCGTATTCTATGATGTTCTTCTCGCGGGACAAGCCCACCTCATCCGGAAGCTTGGTAAAATCATAGCTGACCTTGAGGATCGGGAGCTCTTTCTTCTTCCGCTTATTGGTGCGCAACAGCCTCCGGTAAAACGATTCGTCCTCCCTCTCCTTCAGATCCAGCTCTTCGTTGGTGGTGACGTATTCGTCGCCCCTTTCTTTTTTCTCCCCGATAATCTCAAAGCCTTCCTTCTCCTTCGGCTTGTCCTCTCTCAGTATCTTTTCGAATATCTCCTCGTCGCTCGGCTCATTCCCCTCTTTTTCCCTGCCGTAGTCGCTCAAGAGCTCGAAATCGTCCTCCTCTTCACCGCGGTCGGTTTTTCGATTGACTCTTTCGCCGGCTCCGGCGAAAGGCCCCTTAAACGCCGTGGGCCCGGGCGCCTCCTGCTTCGGGATTCTGTCCTGAAGCCGTCCGGCGGGTCCCGGCACGGGTTGATACGGCATCGAGGAATCGAACCGTGCCTCAGTCAAAGCCGGCTCGGAGGATGCTTCCGGGATTTTATCGGATATGATTTCCCTCACCGCTTTTCCGAGCTCCTGAATCTCATCCTTGAGCTCCGACAAGGCGGTGGGACCCGCTTGCTCATCGGCAAGCAGCTCTTGGCGGCCGGATTCGGCTGCAGGCGGCTCGCTCTTTATCTTACCTAATTCCTCTTTGGCTTCCGTTATTTCACCGCGAAGCTTCCGGGAAACGTTATCGACGATCGCATCCATATCCAGGTTCTTCGCAGGATCAACAACTCCGAGATTGATGGCGTTCGGGACCGACCCGCCGAAGGTGATCGTTATCTCCCCCTTGTTGACCGATACGCCGCCGGCGATCCCTTTTTTTGCATCCTCTTCCCTTTTTCTGACTTCTTCCTCTTTTTTCTTCTTGAAGTGTTTCAGGTATTCAACGTTCGCGTCTATTTTGAATCTGGTGTCTATATCCTGAATCCGCGATTTCACGCCTTCAAACAGCGACAGGGCGGTGGAGTAATCGCCTTTACCGGCGTAGATCTCCGAGTTCACGAGCGTCCTCCGGTAGATCCGGGACCGGGACGATTCGGGGATGATCTCATCGGCCGGATAGGGAAGCTTAAACGGCTTATCCTCTTCAGCGGAAGGCTCATCAACATGGTCCGACTTCCTTCTCCGCGCATGCGGGCTGCTTTCAGGATATTCTTTTTCTATCTCCTTGTCCGCCGCCCTTCGCCGTAAGGTTATCTCTTCCTCTTTCAATTCTTCATCCGACTTGCCGATCAAATCGGCTCTCCCGCCCATAAGCGCCCATATCAGAATCAGAATGATGAAGAGGAGTATGATTATTAATATAATATTCATTGCAGTGCGCTATGTTGTTACGGCTTCGATGCGCCGTATGAGCATCCGATACCAATATAGTGAATCACTACTATTTTCGACATGTTATTTCCCGCTGGGGGAAAAAATAATCGATATTTTTCTGTAATAATCCATCAACCCTGTTTTTTTTATTAAAAAAAGGTGGACAGGGTAGTATATTATCCTAATAAGGAGCGAAAGTTATTTTTGGAGAAATTCATCAGGGAGACTCCCTGACCTCACCCGCGCGCTGCGCACCCTCTCCCCCTTGAAGGCGGGGATGCGCATCCCCGCCTTCAAGGGGGAGAGGGTTTCCGCTGAATTAGCCTCATACTGCTCTTCCCCTCTTCAATGTGGAGAGGGGGCCGGGGGGTGAGGTCAAAGGGGATGGGGGTCTCAAAAAGGATACGACAATGCCAAACAATAAGATACACAAGGATATGACCTTCGGCGACCTGCTTCGCCGATTCCCCGAAGCAGGCGAGATACTCATGAACTACGGCATGCACTGCATCGGTTGCCATATAGCCGTAACCGAGACCCTGGCCCAGGGAGCGAGGGCGCATGGCATGGATGATAAGACGATCGAGCAGATGATCCAGGATTTGAACGCACTCGCGGTCAATTAGTCGCGCAGGAAACAATATCAGAACCACTGATTCCCGGAACGATATCCCGGAGCTTGCGAGGATCATGCGCAAGGGCCTGTTTCGTCTTCCGGTCCATCCCCTTGATAAGCCGCTCCATCCGGAGCGCGCTTCCTTTAGAACCCGCTATCTTCCAGGACGCGGCAACTCTCACCGGCTTGAAGCTCCTCGTATATTTGGATCTCCCCGTGCCCTTACGGTGCTCGTTGAATCTTCTCGCCAGATCATCGGTACAGCCGGTATACAGGGAGCCGTTTTCGCATTCCAGCATATAGACAAACCAGGTATTAGTCGTACATGCTTTCATAAAGCCATCCGGGACGCAGATTTCGGGCCTCGGAGACCTTCCGCGCCAGGAGAAATATGTTGCTCCCCCTGTTCCTCGTGGTCAGAAGCTGAATTAATCCCCTCAATCTTTTAATTGAAAATTCCGTGACGTTCGTGGAGCCGGTGACCCTGGTATAGAGCTTCACCACCCTGAATCCGAGATTCTCCGCCAGAGCGCGCAGCTCCCCTGGGGTGTATTCCCGGTTATGCCGGCCGTATGGCCCGTATCCCGAATAATGGTCATGGATATTTTCACCCCGGATGAGCTTCAGGACATTTTCATATCTCAGCACGTTAGGCGTGGTGATGAGCAGGTATCCCCCTCTCTTGAGAAGGCGGTTGATCTCAACGAGAGAGTGAACCGGATCAACCGTCAAATGTTCGATGACCTCGCAGAAGAGCGCCAGGTCATAAGATCCCTTCCTGAAAGGGAACCGGTCTTTCTCCACGTTAAAATGCCTGAACCGGATAACATGCCTCTCGTGATACTTCTCGCTCACCAGAGTTTCCGTTCCATTCCCTTTCTGGTTCTCGCCGAAATAATTCGCGAAGTCGATGCTGCATCCTGGCTTCTTCTTCAGCAGCAGGCTCATGAAATAAGGGCTTGCCCCAAGCTCCAGTACCCTGCTCTTTTTATTAATGTCTTCCGGAATCAATTCCAGGGTTTTCAATAATCTGTCCGCCGAGAAGTTTAAATAATTGCTTCTCTCTTCCGCATTAAAACCGGGGTGCGAAAAGCTGGCCAGGTAATCCTTGATCGAGAGGATATCGTTTTTTTTTGAACTCATCCGCATACCAATAGATAAATCGTCCGGCACGGCGATCCACCGTACCGGAAGCACTACGCGGCGGAATAAAAAAATTTGCAAGTTATTTTTATTGCATCCGGATTGCCGGCTATGTATATTTGAATCAGCAGCGGTTCAATTTATTAGTTGACTCTTATTCCCTTGAGGCCCAGCATAACTCGGTACTATGCAGGGGGAGGCGCGTACATGTCACTGTTCCAGACACAGAAACAAAAAATGGATATGAAACTCTCAGCCGAGCTTTCATTCAGATTAATGCAGATCGGCCAGCTCATTTTCGAGCTGAAAACAGATTATATACAGTATTTCGATGAGGCCACAAGGCTCAAGCTTCTTCAAGTAAATGAGATCATCGAAGAGCTGGCGCAGCATATGACCGGGAGCACGGCGGAGCGAATGTACCTGTGGCGAGTGGAGAATCAAGAGAAAAAAAGGATCGCGCAGCAGGAGACCGAGCTCGCGCGCGAAGATGAAAAAAAGGATCAATCGTGACACGTGGGAGCCTCAGGCATCCGCGCCACCACGGCGACCGGCGGCTCCTCAATGACGCGCATGCTCTTCCATTTCCCTCCCAAAAATCTGACCATAAAAACAGTTCCGAGAACGATGACGTAACCCGTGGCTGCGGACCATGCCGCGTAGATCCCGAGATCAAACACGAACAGGACAAGATAGCAGGGCACGATCAGTACGCCGGTCGATAAAATGGAAGTGACGATCATGACAAACCGCGTGTCCCCCGCTCCCTTCACCGCGGATGCGAAGATGATGTTCATGGCATCAAAGACGCAGTAAACGGCCACGAACTTAAGCAATATCCCTGCCAGACGGGCAACGGACTCAAATTCCGTAGGATTCGCATATGCCGCATACGGGGCGATGAACAGCTCCGGTGCGAAGGCGTAGAGGAGAGCGACGCCCCCCATATACAAAATCGTAATATGCAAACCCGAATAAGTGCCCCGCTCGGCCAGATCCGGCCTGTTTTTCCCCAGATACTGGCCGACGAGAACGGAAACGGCGATCCCCAACCCTATCATCGGCATAAACGCCACCGTATTTATGTTGAATGCTATGTTCGTGGCTGCGAGGCTGTCGGTGCCGAGCCTGCCGACGAACAGAATGAACATGGCGAATCCGGCCACATCAAGAAAAAACTGGATTCCGCTGGGAAGCCCGAATCGTATGATCCGCCAGAACAGGCGCGGATTAAAGCGCCAGCCGCCCAGGATATTGTATTCCGCGTTATACGCCGGAAGCAGCATGACGGCCGCGTAAATGACGAAGGTGACGCATGAGGACAGCACCGTTGCGACGGCGGCCCCCCTGATCCCCATCTCCGGGAAGCCGAAGTTGCCGAATATGAGAAGATAATCTAAAACAAAATTTTCCAGTGTGGCCGCGAAATTGGCGATCATGATGATCCAGGTTTTACCGAGCCCGGAAAAATGACCGGCAAGGGCCGATGACGCGACGAGCGGCATGGCGCCCAGGCACAGGATGCGGAAGTAGGCCGACTCCTGCTCCTTCACGCCGGCCGAGTGGCCGACAAGGGTGAAAATCCCGTCGGAATAGGGGGCGAGGAGCATAATGAGGGCGCCCGATATGAGGGAAATATATATGCCCTGCCAGACCGCGGGCCCGACCATCCTTTTCTGTCCGGATCCGAAATACTGGGCAACGAACGTGCTGACATAGCTTGCCGTGCCTATGAAGAGGCTCGCCAGGGTAAAATTAAGAATTCCGGAAGGCATCGAGGCAGCAAGCGCCTCTGTCGAATACCAGTTCAGAAACATACGATCGAAAAATAGCTGCACGGCCCATGAACCGGTGCTGAAAATAAGAGGGATCGCGATTCGAAGCACGTCGGTATACCCGGCTTCGTTTCTGAACCTGCCGGAAATTCCCGGCCATATTTTTGCACTAAAATTCATTTTTTTTAAATTTATGCATTAACAGCAGGAAGGCAAAATTATGCAAAGAACTTTTCAAGAGGAATAAATTTTTATCGCCGGCTCTGCTCTATCCTTTGCATGATCGACTTCATCTCGTCAAGGTCATGGAGCAGATTCTCGTTAGAACAGTCGCTTGCGACCTGGTAGGCGAATGCATTCATGCGCACGAAGACCCCGTCAAACAGATTATCCTCCAATATACGCTTCCCGATAAGCTCATTGGCCAGGAGCGTCCCGCTCTTCAGCTCCTTAATGACGCAGTCGTAATAAGGGATGGGCCTCCCCCGCCCTCCCCTGTCGTCAGGCTCCCGTGCCGTGATGGGAACCCGCGTCATTTCCGAATCGGCCGTCCGGGTGAGCAGCGAGTACCACCGCCGGTGCGCATCGAATACATGCCGCAGCTCCTTGCCTATGCCGTAGAAACAGTCGCCGACTGAGCGGATGAGCCGGTCTCCCGTCAGCTCCAGCGCCGGGTTGTTGTTTATGAACAGCTCCATCTCCTCGGCCACGGACTTGAAACTCTTGAGCTGCTCAACGAAATAATCCTGGGAGAATATCGAGCCTGAATGCTCCTCGCGTCCCATGTCCCGGAATACGACCGTGGATCCGTCCAGAAGGGGAACGTACATATTTTTAAAGTAGTGTACCAGTCCGTGAATAAAATCAATATGGTGATCATTATACATTATCTTGGGATCATACTGCTTCCGGTCCATGTAGTGTACTTGGTCCGCATACGCCCTCAGTAAGAGATCATGGCCGGGGCCCTCGTACCTCAACAGCATATACAGCGTTTCATAAGGATCGAGCTCTTTGCGCAGAGACTCCCGTTTTTTCAGCTCAAGGGACTCCGGATCCTTTCCCGCTTTTTTCAACAGATCCTCGGCGGCATCCCATGCTGTCTGGCTGACAATGGGGGCTCTGATCCTGAAATACGCGACCAGCTCCTCGACGGTGAGCGGGCGCTGAAATACCAGCGCCTCCTCGATCACAAGAAAAAGCTCTGATAGATTATTGAAATCATAGTACCTCTTCAATCGTTTGGCGAGCAGGCACTCCTGCCGGGCGTCCACGGGAAGGAATGACCGGATTGTCATCAGGTATTCGTATATACGCTCTTCACGATCAAGGTTCCTCTTATCTTTCTCCTTCCTGTTCATATCCGGGTCTTCATCATTCGCCGCTTCCTTTTTTAGAACGTCCAGCGACCGGAGCCTATTTTCAACCTCGGCCAATATTTTTTCCCTCGCATCAGCGCCCAGCTTCAAGAACGAATAAAAATACGTGATAAGGCTTCTGAAGGCATGATCGAAATTATCCCGCTCCATCCATTTGACGGCATCGTACGGCTCATGAAGCAAGGGGGCCTCCGTCATCCATAAGCGGATGAGGCGAAGGTAGTTGAATACGGTCGGATCCTCAGCCGAATCATCAAAAAGGATCTCCCTCATTACCGCATCAAGTCGGGACAGAACCAGATTCTGCGACACTGCCAGCAATTCGATCAGTTTTACTAATTTTTTCGTTGGAATGAGCCGCTTCCGCGTGCCTATGCCGAAACGATTGGGACGGCGTACCAGGTATTTCCTCCTGAAAAGTCCGCCGTGCCGGTATTTACGGTATAGCTCGTCGATATAGTATGATGTCTCGGTGGGCGCGGAGATCTCCGGTGCGGGCAGGAGCGCGCCCCCTTCCCTCGGCGGGCGCTTTTTATCTTTCGCGGTCTCGACCGGAACGCGCTTGTCGTAAATAACGACCTTCTTTTCCTCACAGTTCCGGATGAGATCTATGACGGCGCGCCATTTTTCTTCCGGACTGAGCTTTTTATTGTTGATGAGGGTGCGTACCAGGTCCTGTTTGTGCGGGGGAATATCCTTGCTCAAGAGCATGGCTCTTGCACGGCGTTCGATTCTTTTTATATCTTCCCGTTTCCCCATTCACTGTTTACTGGGGGCCAACCGCGGAACCACGACGAGGTCCACCCGCCGATTCAGCAGCCTGTTCGCCGCGGTATCATTCGGGACTATGGGATTGTACTCGCCGTATCCGGCTGTTGAAAAACGCGCCGGATTCAGCTTTTTGTTCCTGAGAAGATAGTTCAATACGGACAGCGCCCGCTCGGTGGACAGCTGCCAGTTGTCCCTGAATCTGCTCGTGTGGATGGGAACGTTATCGGTATTGCCTTCGACGATTATCCGGTTCCCCTGAAAATCATTTAAAATCTCGGCGATCTTATCGAGAGCCGGCTTCACGTCCTTCTTCAATTCAGCCGATCCGGAATCAAAGCATATCCTCTCGTCGATATTGAGGATGAGCTTATCATGGAAGCGCTTAAGGGTGATCTGCCCCTTTTTGATTTCCTCGGCGAGCCTCTTCTCGAACTCCTTCGCCTGGTCCTCCATGCGCGCCAGCTCTTCCTTCTGCATTGCGGTGAGCTTCTTCATCTCCGACAGCTCATTATTCAGATTGGCGACCTCCTTGCTCAGGTCGGCGATCTTTCTCTCGTAACCGCTCTTTAGATCGGCAAGCTCTTTCAGGTTTTTTTCCCGCTCCGTCTTGAGCGTGTTCCGCAGCTTCGCCAGCTCGTCCTCGTACCGCTTCTGGAGCTTCCGGTTTTCTTCAATCAGCTGCTTCTCCTGATCGCTTCCCTTCTTCTTGAGGATATCGGTCATATCCTCCATCTCTTTGATCCGCTTCGCAGCAAGATCACGATCGGTCTCCATCTGCTTCCGGAGCATTCCGATCTCCCCGTTCAGGCCGTCGATCCTGTTGTTCAGCTCCGCGATTGCGGCGTCCAGATTCGCCTTGTCGTTGCCGTACTGCCGCTTGAGCATCTGCAGCTCGAGCTCAAGGGCGACCTTCACGTTATACAGCTTGTTGTACTGCGACGAGGTGTACAAGAGAGCACCGTGCGAGGGGTCCGGGAAAGCGATGGAGAGAATTGCGTACGCGCAGAGCGCGGCGACTGACGTCGCGGTAATTCCTTGTTTCATTTCCGCACCTACTTTTTCAATTTTTCTTCTGCTATCTTCAATTTAACCGACGCCTGATCCAGCGCATTCTTTTTACCGGACAGGATTTCGCGCTGTTTATCAAGGTATTTCCGATATTTTTCGTCATACTTCTCCGCATCGAGGGAGGATTTCCCCTTGTCTTTTTCGCCTGCCTCCGCGGCCGCAGCCTGAAGCTTGAGAAGATAGTCTTTGGCTATCACGGCTTTTTCATAGCTCAATTCAGCCACGCGAACCGCCAATTCAGCCTCAGCCACATCCTTCTGGGCCGCAACCTGTTCAAGGAGCGCGGTGGTGTAATCAACCCTGGCGCTCTGGGAATTTATGTCATTGTCCTTGACCGCGAGCATTTTTCTCGTCTCATCGAGCTTGGCCTGGTCGTTCTCGAGCACATACTGTTTCTGCTTTTCCAACAGAAGATTCTTCTCGTCCATAAGAATCGAAAGCCTCCCCTTTTCCACATCGAGACTGTGCCGGGTAGCCTTAACCCTGTCCTGCGTATCCTTGATCTCGTGATTCTTTGCGATGACGGCATTCTCGATCTTTTCGAGCTTCGTGCCCTCTTCCGGGGTTTTCCGCATAAGGTATGCATCCGGCACCGGATCGGGCATGGTGACGCATCCGGCGAAAAGTAAAAGCGATGCTGCTGAAATGTTACGTATTGTTTTCATAAGGCAACTCCAGTATAGCGTAATGCGGGCTTCGCCCGCAACCCAAACTAGCGGTGCAGGGGCGCCCTGCGGGGCTATTTAAAGCCGGCTTTATTGAAACGTCCTGTTTCATGCCGGCAGGCGAACCTCCTGTTCGCTCGGGCTTCGCCCCTTAAACCCCATAAAAAATTATGGAAGAAACTTAAAAAATACAGAGCACTGCTATATAATAAAATTCTTCAAAACAAATTACCGTAAATCGGTTCCACGTCAAGAATAATATGCGGCTGGGCAGCGACTTCCCTATATCTTCCGGTTATCAATGACGCGTACCGCCTTGCCCGTGCTTGGCGGGAGCGATCCGGGCTCGAGGATCTCGATCCGCGGCGTAACCGCGATGAGCGCCTGAAGCTCCTTGACCAGCTGCGACCTCAGGCGCTCCAGCTCCCTCAGATCCCGGTGGAACATCTTTGAATAGAGCTCGACCCTGATGTGCATCCGGTCGAGGTTCTCCTGGCGGTCGAGAACGATCTGGTAGTTGTTCCCCACCTCAGGCACGTTCATAAGAACCGTCTCGATCTGCGAAGGGAATACGTTCACCCCGCCGATGAAGAGCATGTCGTCCGTCCTCCCCTTGATCCGCTCGATCCGCCGATGGCTTCTCCCGCACGGGCACGGCTCGGGAATCACGGCGGTGAGATCCCGGGTACGGTAGCGGATCATGGGCATGGCCTCGCGGTTCAGGTGCGTGATCACGAGCTCCCCCTGTTCCCCGTCCGAAAGCAGCCTGCCTGAATCAGGATCGATGACTTCGATATAATAATAGTCCTCCCATATATGCATCCCCTTCTTCTCAACGCATTCGAACGCGACGCCGGGGCCGTTCATCTCAGACAGGCCGTAGGAATTATAGGCGTCCAGGCCCCACTGCGCTTCGATCTTGTCCCGCGTCGCCTCTGAATAGGGCTCGGCCCCCAAATACGCCTTCTTCACCGCCAGCCTCTTAGGATCAATACCCTGCGCCGCAGCCTCATCCCCGAGATGCAGGGCGTAGCTGGGCGTGATATGGATGATCGTTGTGCCGAAATCCCTGATGAGTTGGATCTGCCGGAGCGTGTTTCCCGCTGCCGAGGGTATCACCAGGCATCCGAGCCGTTCCGCTCCGTAATGAAGCCCCAGGCCGCCGGTAAAAAGGCCGTATCCCATCATGTTCTGGAATACATCCTCCCGGGTGGCCCCGGTTGCAGCCATGCACCGGGCCACGAGGTCGGCCCAGTCGCCCACGTCCTTCATGGTGTAGAAGATCACCGTGGATTTTCCCGTGGTTCCGGACGAGGCGTGCATGCGCACCACGTCGCCCCGAGGCACCGCCAGCATGCCGTCCGGATAGGAGAGCCGCAGGTCGTTTTTCGTTGTAAACGGCAATTCTTTGATATCGCGGATGCTTCTGATTTTGGCGACCTCGATCCCGCAGTCGGCAAACACCCGGCTGTAATAGGAGGTGCGCGCAGCCGATTCCAGGGCTCTCGCCAGCTTCCGCATCTGAAGCTCTTCAAGCGACGTACGGTCAAGCGTCTCCAGTTTACTGTTCCACATGGCATTGTACCTCCGGTAACTTTTTTCCAAACAGATTTCCCTGTCAACCAGAAAGGATGGAAACTTGATAATTTACACCCGTTCATGCTGCAATGGAATTTGTCGGGAAAAAGAATTAAAGAAATAAATAATTACCTCATTTCTATCGAAAATATAATATGCGGAAGCTGAAAATCGCAAATTATCGCATTTCCTTACGGAACGGAACGCTGGTACTGGTCAAAAACATGCGGAGGCTTGCAAAAAAGTGCGCTGACCATAGTACGTTTATCAAAAGCAAGACGCTGAGATATATCATTATAAAGCTCGCCCGGAGCTTTTTTGTTAAGCTGTTTCTGGCCGGTTTTATAATTCTCTCGATCTTTTCGACTGCGGTGTATTATTTTGAGAGCAGCTACACCGGATACCGGTACGAAGACGGGAAAAAGATCAAAGAGACCGGCAATATTCAGACCATGACGGATGCCGTATGGTGGGCTTTGGTCACCTCGACGACGGTAGGATACGGCGATTATTATCCGAGGTCAGCCATGGGGAGGTTCGCCGGAGTTCTACTCATGTTCTTCGGGGTTTCACTCGTAGGCGTCATTACCGGTAATATCGCCTCGGTTCTGGTGGAAAAACAACTGAAGGAGGAGCGTGGATTGGAGGAATTGAAGCTCAAGAAGCACTTTATAATCTGCGGATGGAAGCGTGACATGGCCAATGTCCTGCATCATATCATGGAAAAAAACAAGTCCTTCCTGCCGTCTGAGTTTTTACTGATCAATACGGCAAATCCGGAGGAAATCGAAAATCTGAAATCAGATAAAAGATTCGCCCATATAAACTATATTCACGGAGATTATATCGACGAGCGGGTACTGTATCGGGCCAATCTGCGCCAGGCCTCGCGCGTCATCCTTTTCGCGGACCGTATGGTTCAGGGATCCGTTCAGGAGATAGACTCACGCACCGTCATGGCCGTCATCACCATCAAATCCATATCCAAAACCGTTTACACCTGCGCCGAGATCCTGGATGAGAAATTCGAACGTTATTTACAGAGCTCAAACTGCGACGAGATCATCCTCTCGACCGAATACAACAAGTCGATAATAGCCAACGCCTCGGCCGGGAGCGGGATCTCCCAGGTGATCAGCGAGCTCCTGAACGTAAACGCCGCCGCATCACTAGCTACCCATGATATTCCGGAAAACTTCATAGGAAAAACATTCGGGGAACTCTTCGAATACTTTCTCGAATTGAACCGGAGCATCTTGGTCGGGTTACTTGAAAACACGGGGAATTTCTTCTTCCGGAAAAAGGAGGCGATCGAGGATGCGCAGAAAACGCCGGACATATCCAAGCTGGTCGACAACCTTAAGGAGGTCAAACAGCTTATTCACAACCTGCCGATTATCAATCCGCTGCCCGATTACGTGATCGCCCGATACGCCAAGGCCATTATCATCGAGGGGAGGCGGGCAAAAACGCATAAACAGACCCGGAGAGAGGCTTCCCATGCCCGGTCTTAAGCATGTCCCCCGCCCCGATGCACGCGCAGTTATTCTCGGAAAGCTCAAGGAGATTTCCTTCTTCTCCATGTTCGGGAACGACGAAAAGGTCATGAATAAAATCGCCGGCATGTGCAATCGCAGATTTTACCGGAAGGGAAAATACATCATCCGTGAAGGTGAATACGGGGACGAACTATTCATTATTGTAAAGGGGAGTATCGAGATACTCAAGCACACCCTGCAGAACGAGCAATATATGGTCACCACCCTGGACGCCGATGAAGGCGGGATCAACGTCGGCGAAGTCGCGCTTATCGACAACGACCGGCGCTCCGCCTCGGTGCTCGCGAAAACCGACTGCGAATGCCTGATAATAAGCCGCAGCGACTTCATAAAATTTGGAGACGAGAACCCGAAGGCCGGGCTCGTCATTACCCGGGCGATCGCGGAACAGCTCACCGCATATTTGCGGAAATCCAACAGCGACGTCATCACCCTCTTCTCCGCTCTGGTGGAGGAGATATCCCCGGGCGAGTGACGGCGGCCTTCGGCCGGCCATGCCTCCTAGTATTTAAAGATGAAATTAAGCAGATGCGTCGTAACCTCCTCCGGCTTTCCGTTGTTCTGCACCGGTGCTGCGGTCAGAACGTCCCGGTGATCGTATCCCGGAACGTGACCTCCTTGGCGGGTTTGGTGTACGGCACGCCGTCTGAGGTTACACATATGGGCTGCAAACTTCATTATAAACAATTGCATTATTTTTTTAAAAATTTATTTTACAGTTTCCTCCCCTCAATCGTATTATCACCTATGATAACAAAAGCGCGTTCCCTATTGAAAGAAACTTTCGGATACGATGAATTCAGGCCTCTTCAGGAGGAGATAATTCTCTCGGTCCTCAACAAGCGGGACACCGTGGTGCTGATGCCGACAGGCGGGGGAAAGTCTCTCTGCTATCAGATACCGGCCCTGCTCTTCGACGGGCTCACGGTTGTGGTATCACCCCTCATATCCCTCATGAAGGACCAGGTTGACCAGCTCAGAGAGCTGGGCATACCGGCGGTCATGCTGAACAGCTCGCTTGATCCGGAGGTATATTACGACAACATCCGCCTCATCCGTGAAAATAGCGTCAAGCTTTTGTATGTCGCGCCGGAGACGCTGCTGAAACCAGACATCATCCGCCTCCTGTCATCGACGACGCTCGAATGCATTGCCGTGGATGAGGCGCACTGCATTTCCGAGTGGGGGCACGACTTCCGGCCTGAATACCGCCGGCTCGCCGGTATGAAGGAGCGGTTTCCTTCCGCGGCATGCATGGCGCTTACCGCAACCGCAACGGAAAGGGTGCGAAGCGACATCATCGCCAATTTGGGATTTACGGAGCCGAACAATTTTATCGCGAGCTTTAACCGGGAGAATCTATTTTTCCAGGTCCTGCCAAAGCAGAATTCTTTCAGGCAGCTCCTCGACTTTTTAAAGAAATTTCCCGATCAATCGGGCATCGTATATTGCTTTTCACGAAACGGGGTCGACGCGCTGGCCGCGCGGCTTGCGGAATACGGATATTCGGTCAAACCGTATCATGCGGGCCTTCCCGACGAGGCTCGCAGGAATAATCAGGAGCTCTTCATAAGGGACGAGATACAGATTATCGTTGCCACCATAGCGTTTGGAATGGGTATCCACAAATCGAACATACGGTTTGTCGTGCATTATGACCTGCCGAAGAGCATCGAATCGTATTACCAGGAAACCGGCAGGGCGGGACGTGACGGCCTCCCTGCCCTGTGTTTGCTCCTGTACAGCTATTCGGATATCCATAAAATCAGGTATTTCATCAACCAGAAGGAAAACGAAACCGAGCTGCGCATGGCGCAACTGCATCTTGACGCGCTCGTCGATTACGCGGAAACCGCCGGATGCAGGCGCATCCCCCTCATCCGTTACTTCGGCGAGGATTATCGCGAGGAGCGATGCGGCATGTGCGACAATTGCGAAAAACCGTCGGATTCATTGATTGACGTTACCGTCCTCGCCCAAAAATTTTTATCCTGTGCCAAGCGGGTAAACGAGAGATTCGGCATCAACCATTGTATCGATATTCTGCGCGGATCCGAATCGGAAAAAATATTGAAATTCAACCACCAAGAGCTTTCAACCTACGGCATCGGCAAAGAATTATCCAAAAAACAGTGGCAGCACCTTTCCCGGCAGTTCATCCGCAACGGGCTTATCATGCAGGATGCCGGGGATTTCGGCACGATAAAGGTGACGCCGCGCGGCCATGACGTGCTGCGGGGCGCAATTACGGTGGCGGGCTCCCTTTACGATGAAAAGAGTGAAAACGGCGGAAAAATCACGGCCGAATACGACCGGGAGCTGTTCGAGCTCCTCCGTCGAAAGCGCAAAGAGCTGGCCGACGCCGCGAATGTTCCGGCATATATAATTTTTTCAGACAGATCCTTAGCCGAAATGGCGACGTATTATCCCCAGCATAAATCATCGATGCTCGATATCCACGGCGTCGGCGTCAATAAATATGATAATTATGGCGAACAATTTCTCGGACTCATCCGGTATTATTGCGAAGGCAGAAATATCGAAGAGAAGATAAAAAAGGGCTGCGCGAAAAAAAACGGGAGCCTCTATAAATACAAGACCATCGGCGACCGGTATAACGGCGGCCGGTCCATACGCGACATTATGAATGATAACAGTATAAAGCTTTCCACGGTATTAAACCATCTGTATGACTACCTTATGAACGGGTTCACGATAAAACCGGACGGTCTTTCCGAGTATATACGGCGCGGTAAAGACGAGGAGAAAGCCCTGTTCGAGGCATTTGACCGCCTTGGCGCGGAGCGGCTTAAGCCGGTGTTTGAGGCGTTTGACGGCAGAATCGATTATGACACCCTGTCGGCGTATCGTCTTCTTTATTTATGCAATAGATCCGGATGTAGCAAGGGCCTTCAGTGATTCACCTTTGTTAAAATTCTTTCATTATTGACGTAAATATTTATTTACTTGTAAAACAGTCTTCATTAACGTGTCAAAAGTCGGCACGTAGGGCGATAGCGCCATACACGGCGGGCAGAGCATCTCATGTACCTCAAAAAAAAGTTAATTATAATCATCGGATTCTGCATCATCCTATCCGCGAGCACTATTATCATAGTCACCAAAATGTTCGACAAGATCGAAGACCAGCTGTTGCAGAAATGCCGGATCGAGGCTTTGGTCGGCTCCCGGGTGATGAGCACCTTCATGGAGCTTATGATCCACGCCCGGCAGCTTACCGTCGGTCAGATTCTGGACAGCGATTACCGGGAGATCGAAGGAACATATCCAAAAAAATACCACACAAAATATGACGCCCTGTTTGACGCCGCCATCCAGAAGTTTGAGGATGAATTCCTCAATGACGAAGACGTCGTCTTTGCGGTTCTGATCGACAAAAACGGGTATGTGCCCACGCATAATACAAAATATTCCCTCCCGCCCGACAAGAATCCGGAAAAAAATCTGAATTTCAGCCGGTCAAAAAGAAATTTTGCGAATAAAACCGATATAAGAGAGATTCTAAAATACCGGGGGACCGGAACGATCCGATATCCCTATCACCGGGATACCGGCGAGGTGATGTGGAACATCGGAGCCCCGGTCAGGCTTGAGGGTAACTACTGGGGCGCTTTTCTCATCGGCGTCTCGCTCGATCGCATAAATATCATCAAAAACCAGATGGTCATTATCATCGTCACGATCATGATCATAATCTTAAGCTTTACTCTCCTCATTGTTCTCGCGGTGATACCTCAGAAATACCTGGCGCCGCGGCCGGGAGAGAGCCCGGATACCAAAAATCAAACCGGCATACGGTAAAACAGAGGGAAATCGCATGAAGGCAATGGAAATCTTTTACGAAATTTCACGCGATCCATATGCTTACGCGAGAAAATGGAAAAATCAAACCGGCAAAAAAGCGGTCGGCTATTTCTGCTCGTACACGCCTGAGGAGCTGATTTCCGGCACCGGCGCCCTTCCGCTCCGAATCTTCGGCACAAGGGAGCATATCACCTGCGCCGACTCCCATCTGCAGTCATACTGCTGTTCGCTCGTGCGGGGCGGGCTCGAAGACGCGCTCACCGGAAGGCTTGCCTTTCTCGACGGAACGGTATTTCCCCATACCTGCGATTCGATCCAGCGCCTGTCGGATATCTGGCGGCTCAATGCGGGATTCCCGTTCCATATCGACGTCATCCTGCCGGTAAAACTCGACACCGAAAGCGCACGCACATACCTGCTCGACGTATTCCATAAATTCAGGCGGGAGCTGGAACAAGAGCTCGGTCCGATCAGTGACGAGAAGCTGTCTGAAACAATCAGGCTGTACAACAATATACGGCGTCTCCTGGAGGAGATCTACCTCATGCGCTCCGCCAATCCCGCCGTTATTTCAGGAAGGGATGTTTACGCCGTCGTCAAATCAGCCATGGTAATGGATCGGAATGATCTCTATGGCGCGCTCCGGAAAACCGTTGATGCACTTAAGAAAGAGTCCCCGGCAGCGGATAACAGCAAGCGTATCGTACTGGCCGGCGGAGTCTGCAACCATCCGGATATCTATTCGCATCTGGAAAAGGCCGGCGCCCGGGTGGTATGGGACGAGCTCTGCACCGGAACCCGCTATTTCGAGGGCATGGCCGACGAATCCGGCGACCCGGTGGCGGCACTGGCGCAGCGCTACGCCGACCGGATCGTGTGCCCGGCCAAGCACTGCGGAGCGGATAAGAGGGGCAGGAATCTGGTGGATATCGTGAAAAATCACCAGGCGCAGGGCGTCATATTTCTCATATTGAAGTTTTGCGATCCTCATTCGTTCGATTATCCGTATATGAAGGAATATCTTGATAAGAAAAACATACCCAGCATGCTCCTGGAGCTGGAAGAGCAGCTCCCGGCAGAGGGCCAGCTCGCCACCAGGTTTGAATCATTTATTGAGATGCTTTAAAAGGTGAAGATATGTCAGGCGAAAAAATTATAAAAAACCCTGAACCTGAAGCACGGGATATCAAATCCGTCAAACGAATGAAGGAAATAATGACCAATTACTACATCGAGGCCAAGACCGCGAAAGACCAGAACAAGATGGTGGCATGGATTACGAGCGGCGGTCCGGTGGAGCCGCTCATCGCCATGGATGTGATTCCCGTGTATCCGGAGAACTACGGCGCCATGATCGGCGCCTCCCACATGGCCGTGCAGCTGTGCGAGATCGCCGAGCAGATGGGATATTCACGCGACCTGTGCGGGTACGCGCGCTCCGACATCGCCGCATCAGCCACCGGCGGCGGCCCCATCCCCGGCGGGCTCCCCCGGCCCGATTTCCTGGTCTGCTGCAACAACATCTGCGGCACCGTGCTCAAATGGTACGAGGTTCTGGCGCGGTATTTCAAGGTCCCGCTTTTTATCTACGACACCCCCTTTATACACACCGAATTCTCGGAAGAGGCAAAGAAATACGTACGGCAACAGACCCTCGAGTACACCCAATTTCTGGAGGAGCAGACCGGCAAAAAAGCGGATTACGGCCGGCTCGAGGAAGTGGGCCGTCTCTCCGTACAGGCCATGAGGCTCTGGCAGAAGGTTCTCGACACCTGCATGCACAAGCCGGCGCCCATGACCGCCTTCGACGCCTTCTTCCACCTGGCGCTCATCGTAACCCTGCGGGGGAAACAGGTCGTCATCGATTACTATTCCGAACTCCTGGATGAGCTTAACGACAGGATCGCCCGGGGGATCGGCATGATCCCCAACGAGAAATACCGCCTCTTGTGGGACAACCTGCCGGTCTGGTTCAAGACGCGGTGGCTTTCGAACAAATTCGCTTCCCACGACGCCGCCCTGGTGGCGAGCACCTACACCAACGCCTGGAGCAGCACGGTCGACCTCATCGACGAGAATGATCTCGCCGGCTCGCTCGGGATCGCATCCTCGAGCATTTATATCAATGTATCGATCGACAAGATGCTTGCCGAGCTGGGGACTATGATAAAAAAGTACGAAGTCGACGGCCTGGTGATGCATTCGAACCGAAGCTGCAAGCCCTATTCGCTGGGACAGTATGACATCCAAAAAATGGTCATGAAGGAATTCGACATTCCCGCGCTCATAATCGAAGCGGATCAGGTGGATGAGCGGAATTTCAGCGAAAGCCAGATCGAGACCCGCATCGACGCGTTCATGGAAACAATTAAATCAAAAAAACGGTAGGATCGCCGGGTTACGCCTGACTTTCATTGATTTCCTGAAGCCGGGTGTGCAAAAAATAATACGCCTTCTTCGCCTCCTCACGGACGTTCTTATTCAGGTCGTCCTTCGCCTTTTCCAACGCCTTGAGCGAGGCGGGATCAATGATCTTTTCCAATGCTTTCACCGCTTCGAGCCGGATGTCAAAATACGGATCATCGGTCAGCCGGGCAAGAGTGTTGATCGACGCCTTGTCCCGCATTACGCTCAGGGCCTTCACCGCCTCAAGCCTGACATTTTTATATTCATCGCTCGTAGCCTTGTGAACAAGGGGCAGCGCCTCACTGAAGCGGTGCTTAGCGATATGAATGAGGGCGTCGACCTTGGAGGAGACGCCCTCATTCATCCGCTTCACCATCATCATAAGGGGGGCATCGTTAAGGGCTTTGACCGCCTTCAGGGTTCCGATATGCTCCATGACTTCACGCGCCGCACGCCGCACCTCGAGCTTATTGTCGGTGAGGGAGCCGATGAGAAGATCCACGGCTCCATCGGCTTCGATCATGGCCAGGGCCCTGATCGCCTCGAGCCTGAGCTGATAGCGGGTATCATGGAGTTTTTCCTCAAGATGAATGATGGCGGTTTTATCCCGCAGCAAGCCCATGGTTTTTATGGCTTCGAGCTGTACTATCCCTTTCTTGTCGTTCAACGCGAGTACTATGAGATTGGAAACCTCCGGGTCGGACTTGCCCCGTGCCGCGAGCATTCTTAAAACGTCGCACTTATCATTCTGGGTCCCCTCGTCCATAATCAAGCGGAAATCTTTCAGCATATCCTGGCCGTCCGCCTCGGCGAGCTTAAGTATAGCTGCGTTCCTGACCCGGGGATCCCTGTCTTTTTTTAATTTTCGTAAGGAGACAAAGATGTCATTATTGTTTTTATCGAGCTTGTTTATGAGCACATGAAAAGCTTTAAGTCTGATATCAGGATCTCTGTTTGACGTGCATTTTATAAGGCCGGGGATATTATTTTCATTGATATATTTATCAATATTAGGTCTGAAGAATGACATCTATTTATCCGCCTAACATTATTTATATCCAAATTATCCGGCACCCTCCTTTTGTCAATATAAAACAAAAATTATCAGTGTTAATTCCTAAACTGATTTCATAACAAAAATATTAATGAAATACTTCCCCCGCCGCCTCCGGCGGCGGGGGAAGTATTTAAAAATAATTTTTTGCCTAATAAATAATTTTAAGGAATTATTATTGAAAAATTATCAAGGATAATGGCGTGAAACCGCGAAATTCCGTGATGGGTAATTAACCAGAATCAGTGAAAGACGCGGCCGGGAAAAAAAATTATTATAGACATTATTTGTTTAATGGGTAATTTGGTCGAAATCCTCAAAGATCAAATGGTATGAGTTTACGAACAAAAATAATCATGACCATCGCCTTCAGTGCGATTTCATGCCTGTGCGCCTATTTCATCATAACTAAGCTCTTCTATAATCTGGAGAATCAACTCTATGAGAAATGCCGGATCGAAGCATTAACCGGCGCACGCTCCATGGGTGAAATCATGCACTTCATGATAAAGAACAATATGCTGACCGAGGCGGACATCTTTGATGTGAATTATGTTGAGATACCCGGATCCAACCCGCCCAAATACCATACCCGGTATGACCGGTTGTTTGATGCATGGATACAGAATATTGAGGACCAATTCCTGAGCGATACCGACATCGAGTTTGCCGTATTAATGGATAAGAACGGTTATGTGCCGACCCATAACTCCAAATATTCAAAGCCGCAGACGAATAATTATGCCCGGGATATCATTTACAGCAGGTCCAAAAGGAAATTTATTGTTTATGAAGGAATCAAAAAAATACTCAATTACCGTGGAGATGACGCCAGAAGAGTGCTTTACCGCCGGGATACCGGTGAGACATTATGGAATATCGGAACTCCGGTACGGCTTTACGGCCGGCAGTGGGGCTCCTTCATAATTGGCGTAAACCTGGAAAGAATCAACACTATCAAAAATCAAATGCTCGTACTCATCATCATCGCTCTTTCCGTTATTTTAGTTTTAACAAACCTGATAATACTTGCAATAATACCCCGCAAATACCTGCCAATCCGCAATCGCCCGGGGCAAAACAACTAATTATTTTTAATCCGACCCCTGTTCTTAGCATAATATTCATAAGGCGACATACCGTATATTTTTTCAAAATATTTTCTATTGGGACAGGTATTGCAGGCAACTTTAGCAGCATTTTCCACTACTATTCTTGAAAATTTATTCATCATTTTTGCCGTGTCCCTGTCAAAAACTCCCCTACCTGCCATCTTCAATTTATCATCAAGATATTGCCCTGCGGACCCTCGCATTCGTTGCACTATGCATCTTTTACATATAGCAGCTTTTTCTTTTATTGCTTCAGTGATTAACGACATATCCTATTCTCCTTCTATCTTCTTAATATTCGCGTAAAAGGCATTTAGTAATTTAACGCTTCTTAAATTTTCCGCTTACTATATGTATATAATACCAAAATGGATAAAAAATTTCCACAAGTATTTTACCGGCATCTTGCCCGGGTCTAAATAAAAAAATGAATTAATTTAGCTACAAAATAAGCACCCAGCATGCAAAAAAAGGGTATGGTGACAAAAAAAATTATAATTTCGAAGGGCTTTACAACAGTCGGATGAAGTACCTTCTTCCCAAAAAAATTTAAATGATAATTCTCCGGCATCTGGGATCTCTGATAAATTTTACGGAAAATGGCGGCCTGAACAAACAGGGTGGCTATCATTATGAATCCTGATATAAGCCAAAGGATGAGTGAAAAATTTATTTTGCGGATCTGCCCCGGACTGCTCAGGGAAAAAAAGATCAATGCGCCGGATATAAGGACATTGCTTATCGTGGTGGTTATGAATCTTTTCAGGTTTTTTTCATCGCGCGACTGTACATATCCGGTAAGATAAAAAATATGGAGGGTAATTGAAACAAACAATATCAAAAACAATAAAATGATTACCACTTACTT
>MIBJ01000017.1:0-27869 GCA_001829495.1 Spirochaetes bacterium RBG_16_49_21
ATTCGCTCACTATCCTCTCAAATAGCAGATTGCATCCGCTGATATGATCGGTTTTTAAAATTTCCTCCCCGGTCCGGACGAATCTGCTGCCATCAAGCTCATCGCCGCAATTATCGTAGAGTTGCCGGATACTCTCCGCCGTTGATTCCAGATGGAACTGTAATCCGAGAGCCCTGTCTTCATAGATAAAACCCTGATTTACGCAGGCTTCGCTCTCGGCCAGACGGAGTGCGCCTGCGGGGAGATCAAAGGTATCGCCGTGCCAATGGAATGCCGGGAACAGATCCGGCAAGATATTCCCCATAGCGGACGAACGCGCGTCGTCGCTCCTGGTGACCGGAAACCAGCCTATCTCCTTATAAGAGTTTCTATAGACCCGCGCGCCCAGGAGCGATGCGAGAAGCTGGGCGCCCAGGCATATGCCGATGACTCTTTTCCCCGACGCGAGCGTTTGCGCTATAAAATTCTTTTCCTCAACCAGCCAGGGGTATTCCCTCTCGTCATACACGCCCATTGGACCGCCCAGGATAACGAGCAGGTCAAATGAAGCCGGGTCCGGCACTTTCTCGCCTGAAAACAAGCGTGAATACGACAGCTCCGCCCGCAGCTTTTGAGATGCGGCGGAAAGATGCGCCGGCCCCTCAAAGGGCACGTGCTGCAGATAATGAATCTTCATGTATCAAACCGCCCTTGATTGAAATAATATGTTCGCTTACGGGAATTTTTTTACCCGCCTTTTCCATTGCCTTCCGGAGAATCGCGACCGTACCCCCGCAGCAGGGCACTTCCATACGGACCACGGTAATGGATCGTATATCGTGCAGTGTTAGTATCGCCGCCAGCTTATCAACGTATTCCTCGATAGAGGGGTCAAGTTTCGGACAAAACATGATCACGATCCTGTCTTTAAGAAATTCCCGGTGAAAGTCTCCATATGCATACGGAACGCAGTCGGCTGATATGAGCAGATGCGCATCATCGAAATAGGGAGCCGCCGGATTGAGAAGCTTGAGCTGAACCGGCCACTGGCGCAATTCGGACTCAGGCCGCCGGGTCCCGCCAGCCTGCACCGGGCCTGCTGTACCCCGCCTGTTCCTCAAGTCTACGGGAGCGGAACCGGGGCATCCGTGCGCGTGACTGTCCACGGAAGGTGATTCATAATCAGGAATCGGGATATTATTCTCGCGCAAAAACAGGAGAGCCTCACGCAGATATTCGTGCTCGCCATGCTCGTAAAGATGCTCCAGATGCGCTTTAATGACATTGGCGCCGTGCCGGGCCACGTTCTCCATCACCGTACGCTCGCTGTACGGCTCCGCATCGCGCTCCTCAACCAGCAGGGCGCCGCGGGGACAGGTCTTTATGCAGGCACCCAGGCCGTCGCAGAAAAGGTCGCTTACCAGCCGCGCCTTGCCGTCGATTATTTGAAGGGCTCCTTCGGGGCAGTCCGGCACGCACAGGCCGCACCCGTCGCATTTTTCCTCTTCAATAGTGATTATGTTGCGTTTCATAGTATCATCCTTATGTTATGTTATGAATCGCCCTCTGTAGTCTCATGCTTCATGCAGGACGGTTATCATGACAACAAAGTATCATAAATGAGAAAAATACACATTGATCTGGGTCAAGCGGGAATGAAAAATTTACGGCCCATCTAACCTCCGCTCGCCCTCCAGCTTCTTCCTTTCAGTCAGATCCTGCGTCACCTCGAGAGTACCCAGGTAGCCGCCCTGCTCATTGCGCAGAGCGAAATATTCGATATGGACGAATTTCTGTTTATGGGTAATCCAGAATGCCGCGCTGTCGCGCGCGCCAGAGCGAAAATCATCGAGAATCTTTTGAACCAGCGGCACGCTTGCCGGCGGATGGCACTGCTGTACCTTGCGGCCGATAATGGCCCGGGTGCGGGTGAATACCCGATCCTTTGCCTGGGAAAAATAACGCACCGTGTCTTGTGCGTCCACGAACGTGACCTCAATCGGGATAGTGTTGAGAAGCGACACCAGTTCGCTTACCGAAAGGCTGCCCGTTGGGAGGATGATTCGGCCTTCATTATCAATGAATTCGCTCATGAGACCCCCTGAAATTACTTCAGCAATCAGAGTATCGTAAATTCCTCTGAATCCGGCTGAACGCCGGCCCTCCGGTGATCGATAAACATTATTGAATTAATATAAATATGTAAAGATAAAAAATCATTGACGCGCGTCAAGGGATGAAAAAAATTACACGCTGCTCCAGACCTGAACTGTCGTCATGCCAAATTATGAATAAAGATATAGAAAAACTCCTCAAGGAAGCCGAATTGTTCAGCAGCCTGGGTAAAGACGCAGTACAAAAAATAGTTGCCATGGGCTCCCTTGTCAGCATCCCCCGGAACAAGATAATCTTTATCGAAGGTGAAAAAGGCACATCATTCTATATCCTGGCGGAGGGAAGCGTGCGCCTTTTTAAAAGTGCGCCCGACGGCAGGGAAATCACCGTAAAGCTCATCACTCCGGGCGAGATCTTCGCGGAAGTAATACTCTTTGAAATAGACCAGTACCCGGTAAGCGCCACGGCGGTTGCCGATTCACGGCTTTTCTCGCTCAACCGCTCGTCATTCAACGCTCTCCTCGGCAACGCTGATTTCAGAAACGAATTCATATCAGTGCTTATGAAAAAACAGCGTTATCTGGCGGGCAGAATACTCTATCTTGCGGGGTACGACGTTGAGGAGCGCTTCTTCCGGTTCCTGGATGAACATTACGGCAGAAGGGAGTCCTACGAAATTACGATATCCAAAAAAGACCTTGCCGCAGCCATAGGCACCATTCCTGAAACCCTGTCCCGCCTCATACAGCGCCTTACCATGCGGGGGATCATCCAGTGGGAGGGGACCAGGCTTGTGCTTAATGAAAAATTCTGGGAACAGCAGAATTACGATTAATATCTGGAGCTCTTATCAGGCTTTGTAAAATCAAACCGGCCGGGATCATAATGCGGGACTTTGCCCCGGTTATGGTAGTACAGGGGGGTGTCCAGATGTTTAATGTGAAAGCGGTACTCCCGGACGCTGATGCCGTTCTGCCATAAACCGAGTCCCCTGGCGGAAAGAGTACCTGCAAGGAAAATTACCGCAAGAATTAAAGCATATATTCGTGCCGATATTATCCCCCCTTTCGATAAGACGGACATAGAGAGAGTGCCCTTTTTCGGGCATGAGTCTACGCATTGATAGCATGAGTGGCATTCGGTGCTTATAATGCTTTTTTTATCATGCACTGCTATTGAAGATGGACAGTCCCTGGTGCACCTGCGGCAGTCAATGCAGTTGTCAATATTCCGGTGAATTTTAACCGGGCTGAATATGCTTACTGCTCCGAGGAGGGCTCCGTAGGGGCATAAATACCGGCACCAAAAGTATGGAACAATAACGGACAACAGAATTAACGCCGCCAGAACAATGAATGTAGTCTGCGACATATTTGAAAAGAACTTAAGCATTTTTATGTCGGCTACGCGGTTGTACGGGCTGTATATGAACAGCACAAGCAGGTTGGCATCCATTCCTATAAAAATTGACCACATAAAAAAAAGAAGCAGCAGGTATTTAAAACTCATCAAGAGATAGTCGATCCAGCGGTTCAGGGATATCTGTTTTGTGAAAATAAATCTGTTCACCCCGACAAGATACTCGGACAGAAGCCCTATCGGACATATCCAGCCGCAAAATCCTTTTTTCAACAAAAGCCCGATCGAGAGAATGATCAGAAGGATGACAAGCGCCGATGGATGGATCCTGTTAAAGATGCCTGCGGTTATCCAGTACTTCAGGCTTATAAGAGCGGAGATCGGAAGAAATGCCTCAACCCCCGGGGGTCTCGCGGATGCCGGCATATCCGTCTCGAGTTGACGGACGAATATTGAAAACTCGATTCCAATCCAGATAACAAGAGTCAAAAAGCCGAACTGAACGACCTTCCGGTATTTCTGGCTTCCAACAAACTGTCCCTTCAGAGCTTCAAGTATCCTGCCGATGTTCATCATAAAACTCAAATTATACGGCGATAACCGATTTCACCCAATCTTTTCGACCATTGCTCCTCCTCCATTCAAATCCAATCCTCCTGTAAAACATCACCCTGCAGGCTGATCACAATGTGCTTTGTCGGGGCCTTCCTGCCCGATTTTCCAAGGGCATCCTGAGCAAGAGCAAGAAGTCCCCTGCAGCAGGGAACCTGCATGGTAATGACCGTGAGCGTATTTATTCTGGCATCCTCAAATAATGCCGTGATCTTCTCAACATAAGCGTCCTGCCCTTCATCAAGCTTGGGACACGCAATTGCAATGGACCTATCCTTTAAAAATTTTGAATGAAAACCTCCATAAGCATAGGCGACGCAGTCGGCTGCCAGAACCACATCGGCGCCGCTGTAATAAGGCGCGGAGGGCGAAATCAGATGTAATTGTATGGGCCACTGCTTAAGCTGCGATTTTATATCGCCGGTCGCTTCTAATGCGGCCTCATTCGTCCCCCTAAAATCCATCACCTGCGAGCCCGGGCATCCATTAATTTTCATTTTTTGCCTCCTTAATTTAAATTAAATTTTGATTCGAGTTTTTCAATAAACTCATTGTATTTTCCGACGGCGCTTCCAAATTCATCCACACATCCTCTTCCTTTGAATGATGATATCTGTCCGCATAGGAACGGATGAAATCAACGCACTCAGAGACAAACTCCTTTGTTTCGCCCTTTTTCTCATTGAGCTGCTGAACTATTCCCGGTATCAAAGCAATGAATCTTTTAATGGTGACATGCTCATCTGCCAGCTTTCTCATCGGAAGCGAGAACCGGACTTCTCTGACGCTGGGAGTCGGAACCGATATGCTCCATTTCATGATTCTCCACCATTGCAGCGGGGCCGCCCGTCCGCGGTATGATGGCGGGAGGGCGATATTGTTGATTGTAAAATAACCGAGAACGGATAACGGCGCATTGACTTAGGTCAAAGAGAGAAGAAAAAAACGGTCTCCAATGCCGATTTCAATAACAAATTCATGTCCTAAACACCCGGTGCTGTTTTTTCCGTCATGCCCAGATCCCTGCCGAACCGGCTCATCCCGCCGTTTGCGTTCCGATGCGCGATCAGATAGAGCCGCTCGCGCGCCCGGGTGCAGGCCACGTACAGAAGGCGCCGCTCCTCTTCGATGTTATTCTCCGGGTCAGGGATTATCTCGTCCGATATGCCCGCGATGATGACCGCATCGAACTCAAGCCCCTTTGACGCGTGCATGGTCATGAAATATATCCCCTCACGGCTATCTTCGATGCCGGGTCTTTTATGAAGATACCGGCCCTGCCAGTTGTTGCGGTACAGGACGGCCAGGGTGATACCCGGCCCTGAACGCGCAATGACTCCCGCGATCAGGGCAGCCTCTTGTTCCATTGAATTCACCGCATAGAATCGGACAATACCCCCCGCCCCCTTCTGCGCCACGAGCTTTTTCCGGGTGCGGAGCCGGTTCCTTCTGATCAGCCTGACGGACAGGGAGAGTATCTCTTTGCGGGACCGGTAGTTAACGGCAAGCCGGTGGATCACCGCTTCCGGGAAATATCTCTTCATCTTGAGCGTATATCCGATCCGGGCCTTTCTGAAGCCGTATATCGACTGCCAATCGTCGCCCACGGCAAAGAGATTACTCCCGGTTTCCGGCAGGATGAGCTTGAGCAGTCTGAAATTATCATCCGAAACGTCCTGAAATTCATCCACAAAGACGTACCGATACCGCGCATGCACGGACGTGCGCACCCCCGGGTTGGCGGCGAGGAGTTTAATGGCGCAATCCATGATATCTTCAAATTCGATCAGGTTTTTTTCCTTTTTTATCCCCGCAAAGCGCACCGACAGTAAATGCAGTTCATCCAAAAGCCCCGCCTCTTTCAGTTTCCGCGCGGTCATCGTATCAAAGTCATCATAGCGTATCATAAAATTATATACTATGCCTGCCGGTATCCCCAGAAAACGATGAAGATCAGGATACACCAGATTATCTATCAAACGTTTCCGCTCATCATCACCGATCACGGAAGGAAAGGCCGCATATCCGCTCTGTGCAAGAAACAGATCCGCATATTCCCGCAGCAGATCAAGGCAGAAGGCATGGAAGGTTGCGGCCCTGACCCCGCATTCATGCATGCCGGTACCCGCGCGGACCCTGTCGCGCAGCTCCTCCGCAGCCTTGCGGCTGAAGGTGAGAATAAGAATATTTTCCGGTGCAATCCGCATATACCGGATGACGTTAGCCACTTTCGCCATAAGGGTGCTGGTCTTACCGGTTCCGGCGCCCGCCAGAACGAGGCTCACGCCTCCAGCCGGCAGCGAGGCCCGAATCTGTTCTTGGTTTAATTCGTGCATTAAGATATATACGAATGAGGCCAGAGGAATTAAAAAAAAATTAATTCTAACATAGCGGCAGCCATAATCAAAATGTGAAAAAAATATGAGTTAGGTGATTTTTTTATCCCCCTCCCTTGATGGGAGGGGTTAGGGGAGGGTGATTAGAGCGGCTTTAACCTTTTTCACCCCCACCCCAGCCCTCACCCGTCAAGGGGGAGGGGGTTTTTGAATCAAAATTCGCCTAACTTAAGCCATATTTTGCATAAAAATTTCTGCAAAACATAAAACGTTAAGGGGAAGAATTTCATATAATTCTATTTGACTTTTTTTGGAGAAAATATAACCTCAAGAGAGGAAAAAGGAAACACACTATGAGGATACGGAAAATCATGCGGCAATCGATTATCGTCATAACGGCTGCCGCGATAAGCTTATTGACCGGCTGCGGTAGCATGAGCGGTCACGATAAGAGCGACTACAATTTCGTCATGCGGGGCGATAAGGATCTCAGCAACATACGGCTCAGCGGCGCAGATCTTTCCAACGTCAATCTTGAGGATGCGAACCTCGCAAACGCAGACCTGGAAAACGCCAATCTGGAAAATGCGGACCTCATCGGCGCGATCCTGAAAGGAGCCAATCTGAAAGGCGCAAATCTGAAAAACGCCCGGATGAACGGGGCAAATCTCACCGGGGCGGAGCTTCAGGGATGCAACCTTTCAAATGTCAACCTGAGTAAAGCGAAGATGGTGCGGGTCAATCTCACAACAGCGAATCTGCAGAGTATACGGCTCAAGGGCGCCGTCCTGAACAAATCAGATTTGACCGGCACCGACCTGACGGGTATAAATGTAAGCGGATCGGACTTCCTCGGAGCGCGCATGAATGGAATCAACCTCCAGGAGGCAGACTTAAGCGGAGCGGAGCTCTCCTGGGCGAGCCTGCAGAAAGCCAACTTAAAGAAGGCGAACCTCGCCGGCGCCAGGCTGAATCATACCGACCTCGCCGGAGCGAATCTGGTTTGGGCCGACATGGAGGGAGCGGACATGAAATTCATCACCCTCAGACAGGCGAACATCGAAGGAGCCAGGCTGCGGTGGGCCGACCTGAATTCAGCAGATCTGGCGGGAGCCAACCTGAATCAGGCGAATCTCGAGGAGGCAAAGCTGCAGAACGCCAATCTTATCAACGTCAACCTCAGCGGCGCCAATTGTTCCCGAATCATTCTCCAGGGAGCGAGCTTAAATAATGCCGACCTTTCCAATACGAATCTGCAGAACGCCAATCTGGAAAACGCCGACTTTTTCTCGGCGGATCTATCCGGTGCAAAGATAGATAAAAAGTGGAAAAAACTCATGGAGAAACAAAAGGTTCGGAATTATGCCGCTATCCTCTGGATCGATTAAAATGCCTTCAATTGCCCGGTACCCTTGTTGTCTCTTTCCCGTTTGGAGTAGATACAGCCGCAGTAGTTCTGACGGTAAAATCCGTATGCGCGGGAAAGCTCTACGGATCTTTTATATCCGTTTTCTTTTTTAAAATCGCCGGCGATGAATTCTATCCCCTTCGAGCTTTCCAGTTCCTTCCCTATCCGATTGATCATGACCGCATCTTTGTGCGGACTAACCGTCAGGGTGGTTGTGACCGCGTCGATTCCAAGCTCCCCCGCCTTTGTGAAAGACTCTTCCAGTCTGATGCGGTAGCATTCCCAGCATCGCTCCGATTTTTCGCCGCAAAAACGATACGGCTGCACCCGTTCCGACCAGGCGCTCTTGTTATACGCCCCGACCGCCAGTGAAAATCGCTTCAATGCCGCAAAACGCTCCAATTCAATGAGCCTTTTATCATACTCGGGCCGCGGTGCGATATTGGGATTATAGTAAAATGCGGTTACCGCGTGAGAACCGCCAAACAACTCATACACATGGCTGGTACACGGAGCGCAGCAGGCATGGATAAGAAGAGGTTTTTTTTTCAATTCTGTACAAATTTACAGATAGCGACTCAGCTTAAAAAGGCGGATATCGCCATTAAAATAAATTACTCTAAGTACTTTTTAATGAAATTCGACAGCTTCTTGGCGTTGCCGGGATTTATTTTGCTGTCAAACCACAAAAGAAGCTGTGAGCGGATACCGTTGCACCGGCAGTACTCATGGTGAATAACATACCGCCCTATCTCAAATTTCAATTTTTCAAATATATCTTCTGCAAGATGAAGATTCGAGGGATTCGGACCAAGAATTTCGCATATTTTTACGATTATCTCATGCTTGTCAATCTCCCTCAGTTCCGTGCAATACTTTTCCCCGAAAATTGAATTTGCGAGAAACACATCATCCCCCATCTCGCCGATGAAAGCGCGGTTTACCCTTCTTTCTTCCCTCATCGCGGCCTCCCACGAAATTTATCTTTATATGATAAGCAAATAATATCAATAGACTTTTGCATCACTAAATAAACATTTATTACGCACCCCGCCGGCGGCTGGGGTGTGTAATAAATGTTTATTTAGTCTTGCGACAGGTCTAATAGTTATATGTTATCCAAATTTGAGGAAAACGTCAAGATTGATCAGTGTTAATTTTTTTAATTTTTTTAATTCCCCCTGTTCCGGCTACCCATTATCGACATCTCATCCTCTCATGCCCCCCAACCCCCCGGCTAATCATTACCCACATCTTTAAATCAAGCCTCACGGCCCCCTAAATCCCCCGGAGGGGGACTTGGAGATTATGTATTATTATGAAGAAATATATTGAAATAATACATTATTACTCTTAGAAATCTATATTAGCCCCCCTCCGGGGGGTTGGGGGGCATGAGAGAATGAGATGTGGGTAGACGTAAGCCTCAATCAGAGAAGAGGGACTTAGGGGGTCGAAGAGCTTGATTTAAAAATGTGGGTAACGGGTGCCGGGACAGGAGAGTCTTAATTTAAGGACCGCTCTGGAAGCGCATAGTTACACGATCTTAAATACAATGACAACGACATCCGAGGCCGGAGAGAAGACGCCCATAAAAGTCTCAAAAAAATTTTTTATCTTCACGGCTATTTCGGAAGCACCGCGGGTCCTGAATTCCATCACGATGTTCCTGAGCCGCGTAAGGCCGAACTCATCGCCTTTCTGATTTCTGGACCCGGTGAGGGTCTTTGAATAGAGTATGCCGATGTCGCCGTGTCCGAGATCCGTCCTCGCGATCCCGAATGAGGCCTCCGGACTTAAGCCCAGAGGAGGCCCTTCAGTGTCCAGGGAATCGAAATTATTCCTTTGCGACCTGAAAACCTCAAGGGGAGGATATCCGGCATTGGTGTACATCAGCCGCCTGGATTTAATATCATAGTAGAGATAAAAAGCCGTTATCTGGCCTGCCTGGCCATTCGAATAATTATACAGTACCCTGTTCAGATTCAAGATCATTGAGGATGTTGACGGTGCCTGGTCCACGCTTGCCTGCACGGCAGACCGGAGCAACACCGCATACAGCGCGCTGCTCACGCCCACGCCTGATATGTCAGTCGTGATTATCCCGATTCCCTGATCGCCGGGCCGGATGAAATCAAAATAGTCGCTCCCCTCCCGGTATTTAGGCAGAATATACGCCCCGAAGCGAATGGAGCTTGTGTTCGGCAGAAACCGGGGCAGCGCGTTTTTCAGGATCGACGTTGACGCTTCTATGGTGCGCGCGACGAGCTGTTCTTTCATAGCCTTCTGATAGTTCAGGGCGGATGAGATGAAGTCGTTGCACTTGGCGGAAAAATATTTAAGCTTATTGATCTCGTCCGAATGATATCCGGCAAGCGTTTCCTTGATCCCCAGGCAGAGAAGCCCGACCAGCCGCCTCGTATGATAGATCGGAAGGATCACCTGAACGCCGTTGGCGTTAAAAAACTCCGATATGTCCGCCTGTATCTCCGCAAAGGACTTCTCGTCTATATACACCCGGGAAAGCTGCAGAATCTCCTGGTTTCTGACAAACCAGCGGATTATAGAGGCGTTTGTTTCAATGGGCGGAATCTGAAACCGGGGCTGATTCCCCTTGTAATAATAGAGCTCATATTTCCGGGTCTGGTCATTAAGGAGTATGAAGAAGGCGTGCCTGAGCGACAGGCTCTCATGCAGGATATCCACGGTACGCTTGACGATGTCCGGCAGGTCCCTGACCGCTTCATTGGCCATTATGAAGTTATCGACTATGGATCCGAAGGCGTATTGCCTTCTCTTGAACATCCTGTCTATGACCGGCTGAATGTACAGCGAGATGAGAATGAACAGAACGACAATTGCAACTGCGACAAGGTAATAGGGCAGCTCTCCGAATATCCAGATATTGCTATCATGCGCCCACACAATGCCGAATATGGGGATGGATATGACCATGGATATGACGATGTACATGAAGGTCTTATGAATGACCGTGGTTACATCCATAAGGTTATACACTATGATTGAATAGAACAGTGAAAACATTGTAAAAAAGACCGTTATCGATGGGCCGATGACATACAGCCCCGAATAATTAAAAAAACGGGGCATGATGATCGAAAAAACGGCTGCGCCGATGATCGCAAAGCTCGATCCGACGAACAGGTAGCGCATCTGGAGCCGGTAAATCGTGACCTTGGTGGTGATGTACCGGCGTATGAAGTTTCCCGCAGCGGAAAGAAGATATAAAAAGGCCATCAATAAATATATGGTGTATCCGGGTATCTGCTTGTTGAAATCCCGTATGAATTCGCCGTTTTTGAAGTAGGCCCTGGTGATGGTGAAATCGGTGCTCACGACGATTATTCCGAGTACCAGAGGCGGCAGCAGCACCAGTACGGTGATCCAAAAGGGGAATTTTTTTTCACGTTTCGGGAAAACGAATGATATGATAAAAAGCGCCGAAAAAGTCATCAGGGTGGCGAACTGAGTGATCTTATTGAGCAGGGTCAGATCGAAATAATCCGGATACGCATAAGTCAGGAACATGGTGCTGAGTATCCCGAAAGCCGTGAAACAATAATAGGCAAAGTAGCGCATCACCTGATCGCGCGGATCCTTGACCAAGATAAAAATAATTTGAAATATTATCGCCACGCACGCGACAAATGTAATGCCAATACTCAGCCCCTGCATAAATTCATTTCATCCTGTTAAAAATCATTGACTAATGTTGGACTTATTGCGAGACTGTTGTCTCGCGCACGAAAAAGTCCCTGCGGGGGGCTTTTTAAGGCCGGCTTTTTAAAAACATCCTGTTTTATGCCGGCAGGCGAACCTCCTGTTCGCTCGGGCTTCGCCCCTTAGACCCTATTAAAAACTCACGTAAGACATTCTCTCTCTTATGAAGCAGGGTTTAATATGAAAATTACAAGAAAAAAATACATCCTCGATAAAAAATTTCAGATGAGGATATCCCTGCGCGCCATCATACTCCCCCTCATGACCACCCTGGCCCTATGCCTGCTGCTGTTATATTTTGCCGGCGATACCAACAATCTTATCAACGAGAACAATAAGAACATCAACGCGATAATTAATGCGCAGGACACCATGCTGGAGATGTTCATGGCCGTCCCCGCACTCCAGAATCCGAACAACCGGCTGGTGCAAAAAACCGACAAGACCTTTAAAGAAAATCTTATGCTCGTCAACAAGATCAACAACAACCACGAGAAGATCAAAAAAAACAACCTGATTATCCTCTACATCCTCATCGCCCTGACCACTGCTCAGGCGTTCGTTATATTCTTTCAATTTATATTCTTTTCCCACAAGATCTCCGGCCCTATTCATGTCATGACCAACTATCTGCGGGAATTCAGGAAAGGGAACAAGCCGGAATTCAGGCCTCTCAGAGCGAACGACGAGCTTCAGGATTTTTACGATGAATTCCGAAAAACCATACTTCATCTCACAAAAAAATAAAGCAGCCGGGTCGTCAGCAGTGATCGTTTGTAAACCGGCATTAGTCGTCGTCGATATGCAGAATTATTACCTCAAGAGGGATTCTTCATACGTGAGATACTTTAGCGCCCTGCAGCCCGGCTGCCTGGATTACATCATATACCGCTGCGAAACCGTCGTTGTTCCCAACATCCGGCTGCTGCTTTGCCATTTCCGGAAGCAGGGCCTGCCGGTTCTGTTCCTGCGCCTCTGCGGCACCGACCCTGAGCGGAATGACCTTCACCGCTTTTTCCGGGAGACATACCGCAAAGGCAAACGGGCCGGGTTCGACGACGTCTACCCCCTGGCGGGCGATCGATATGCCGATATCATCGACGAGATAAAACCTCTTCCCTCCGAGCGTGTTATTGACAAAACGACCTTCAGTCCCTTCACCAATACCGCTTTCGCCATGATTCTTAACGAAAGCGGTATTTCAACCCTTGTGCTGTCCGGACTCTCCACCAGCCAGTGTGTTGAATCAACCGCACGGGACGCATCAGACTGCGGATACCAGATAATCCAAATTGAAGACGCACAGGCGGATTATGATGAAATGAGCCACAATTCATCGCTCTTCAGCTCTCAAGGCGTTTGCGGCGGATTCATTATAAGCACGGGGGACTATCTTAAAGCGGGATTGGCCGAAAGCGCTTGCCTGAGTTCTACTTAAAATCTGCGTTTATCGGCGTGAATCGGCGGTTACCGTTACTCTTTTCAAGATTAATAGCTTAGTAGTTACAATTGAAGAGTAAATGAATAATTATACAAAAATAAAATCATCCCCCTATCTCTTCAATTTCCCTATCCCCTTTTCTTACACCTATTTATAGATAGAAATCAGCTGAGGAACATGACGGATTAATTAAATAATTCGCGGAGGAATATTACCGGAAGACCCTGAATCTGATGTATCCCTGGGGTATGCCGATATCCTGGGTTTTTTGATCCCAATATCCAACATCGCCGGCGCCCACCTCTTCAATCGCGCTGCCCCAGTCTCTGACGCCCTGGTTGGATTCCTCTACGAGCACATATGCAACCTTGCGATACCCGAGATCGCGGCGAAGGCTTTTAAATGAGGCGAGCGGCGCAGTACCCTCAACGTAGCTGTCCGTGACATCGGATATGGAGGCGTTGTGTTTCCTGATTATACGGATCACCTGTTCCGAATCGCTCAATGATCTGATCATGTTTTTATCTGCAACGATCGACTGGCGGCTTGCCGGGACTACGCCGGCGTTGAAAAGACCGACGCCGGCAATGACCAGGACGGAAGCGGCTATGGAGGGAATTGATTTGACCAGCAGCTTCTTCTTTCTTCTCAATTTAATCTTTTGCATGGTTTGCACGCACAGAGCGTCGGGGGGGTAACAGATGCATGCGCATTCCTGCACCAACCGTAATGTCTTTTCCAGTCTCTCATAGTCGGTTGTGCAGTTCCCGCACGATCCGATGTGCTCAAGCACTGCATTCCGCTCATCCATAACCCGAATATCATTATCGTATAGATCAGACATCTTTTGAAACGGAATATGAGCCGTGTTCATAACAATCCCCTTTCAAGTAATCTGTTTTTTAAAAACTCTCTGCCCCGGTGAATTCGTACTTTTACATTCGGTAATGATATATCCAAAATTTCAGCGATCTCGTTGTAGGACAATCCCTGGATGTCTCTTAGAAGAAGTATCTCCCGGTAATCTTCCGGAAGGCCGTTGATCTCCTCCTTAATGATTCTGAGAGAATCCTTTGTTATAACCTCTCTCTCCGGGTTCTCCCGCTCGTCCGCAATTTGCAGGTCGTAATCCCCATCGCCTCGGGTGTTGTTTATAGGAACCACGTTGTATCTGCTGCTCTTTTTCCGGTAATTCTTACAGTAATTGACCATGATACTGTAAAACCAGGTTGAAAATTTAGACTCTCTTCTGAAAGAACGCAATGCCTCCATGGTCATTATAAATATTTCCTGCGTTATATCCAGCGCCTCGTCATAATCATTAATTTGGGAATAAACGTAATTGAACGTTTTATCCTTATACTTTTCGATTATTTCCGCAAAAGCATTGATATCGCCCGCCAGGACTTTATCAATGACCTTGATGTCGTCACTATCTGAATTGGACATGAATTTACCCAGGGGGTTACATTTTTATCCTACAATCTTGACAAATTTCCGTTTGCCGACTTTCAGTATACCATTAAGAGGAAAAGTCAATTCAAAATCCTCTCCGGGAATTTTTGCACCCTCAAAATAGACCCCTCCTCCCCGAATCAGCCGCCGGGCCTCGCCGTTTGTGGCGGCCAGACCTGCGAGAACGATAAGCTTTACGATCCATATCTTTCCCTGGAGCTTTTCGATTTCAGGAATATGATATTCATTCACCGCGTCGGGAAGCTCCTTTTCCACGAAGATGCGATTGAACTCCGCGGCCGCCTGTACGGCAGTCTCTTCATCATAAAACTGGGCGCATATGTTTTTTGCCAGCTTCACCTTCACGTCGCGGGGGTGGATGGAGCCATCGCTGATCCCTTCCCGGTATTTATTGACTTCTTCGCGGGGAATATCGGTCACCAGGTCGAAGTAGAGAAACATGAGATCATCCGAGATCGACATTACCTTGCCGAAAATATCCCGGGGGGATTCTTCAATGCCGATGTAGTTGTTCAATGATTTGCTCATCTTCTGAACCCCGTCAAGGCCCACGAGAAGCGGCACGGTCATGATGACCTGGGATTCCTGTCCGTACTCACGCTGAAGATCGCGGCCTACCAGGAGGTTGAATTTCTGGTCCGTGCCTCCTAATTCAACGTCGGCCTTGAGAACCACGGAATCGTATCCCTGCACCAGCGGATACATGAACTCAAGTATCGATATCGGCCTGCCTGACTTGTACCGGTTTGCGAAATCGTCCCGCTCGAGCATCCGGGCCACGTTGTATTTCGCAGAGAGCTCCAGCACCTCGACGAAGGTCATGGTGCTGCACCAGGTCGAATTGAACTCTATGATGGTCTTGTTTTTATCCAAAATCCTGAATACCTGCCGCTTGTAGGTCTCCGCGTTCTCCGCCACCTCCTCTCTGGTAAGCCGCCGCCGCGCCTCGGATCTCCCGGATGGATCGCCTATCATGCCGGTGAAGTCCCCGATCAGGAATACCACGGTGTGCCCCATGTCCTGGAAATGCTTCATCTTCCGCAGAAGAACCGTATGACCAAGGTGGATGTCGGGAGCGGTGGGATCGAATCCGGCCTTAATAACGAGCGGCTTCTGCTCCAGTTCGGAGCGTTCAAGTTTCTTCTTGAATTCTTCAAACGGCAGAATCTCTTCAGTGCCCCGCTTGAGCAGCTCGATATCGTTCCGTATCATTGAAGCCTTCCATTGTACTGGTTGATGTTCCCGTGTGCGGCTGTTTTCGCCATTGCGATAGCACCCCGCCATAATCGACTATCGGCAACACAACACACGTATTACGGAATTTATATTTAATAGATCACGTTCACGGTACTTCCGACATACGTCAAGAGTAAAACAGGTTCCCACTGCTACCCGTTACCCACATCTCATTCTCTCATGCCCCCCAACCCCCCAGAGGGGGGCTAATATTGATTCCTAAAAGCAATAATGTATTATTTCGTAACTACTCAGATATAATAATGGAACCGCCGATGGACGCTGCCTCGACTCCGCTCGGCAACCGGATGGCTTTTAAACATCAAGCAAATCGGTTGGTGAGCCTGTCGAACCATCGGCGTGAATCGGCGGTTACCACATGATTTTCAAATCCCCCTCCGGAGGATTTAGGGGGCTGAGAGGGTTGACGTGTGGGATGTGGGTAGAAGTCAGGTTCGATAACAGGGCCGAATCAAATTCCGGATTTTCGGTTATATGATGAATACAAATAAATTTGTGTTTACAAATTAAAATAATTTGACAGTATTATTTTAATTGTAAAAAAATAAACACGCTGCATCTCCAACTGAATGCGGAATCCTGAATTAGAACCCGGAAACAAACGCCATACTCAGGAGGCAACAATGAAACTAATTGAATTGAAACTAATTGAAATGATCAAATCCTTAAAAAATAAAATCGTGGTTAAAATCCTGACGATATTCTTCATATCGTCGGGAATCGCTGTAGTCATCTTCTTCACCATCAACTTTTTTATCGTAAAAAACAATATCGAAAAAATTGTAGTACAGGATCTACAGACGACCGTCAGTCTTATTTATGATACCATAGACATACATTTCAGCAGAAGCGGGGAACAATGGTATAAATTCAAGGAGTATCTGCAAACCGGCGTGATAGATCCTGAAATCGATGCTACCTTCAATGAAATGAGATATCGGATATTGAAGATCAAGATACTCAAGCGCGGTTACGCCTTTATCATAAACACCAGGGGCGATGCGGTAGTGCATACCGAAATGGAAGGTAAAAATATAGGCAATTACGATTTCATTAAAAAAATGATCGAGAAGAAAAACGGCGTTATGGAATATGACTGGAAGGGGGAGAAAAAAATAGTGGCATTCAGATATTATGCACCTTTCAACTGGATAATCGGCGCCGGAAGCTATTACAGCGATTTCCTCGGCGAGCCCTTGAAGTGGATTGCAATCGCATCAGTGACCATCATTGTCGTCATCGGGATCGTGCTGACGCTTGTCCTGTACAAGCTGATCGCAGCAATTATCACAAACCGCATCAATGATGTAAAAAATATCGCAAAAAGCATAAGCTGCGGCGACCTCACCATTACCGTAGAGAAATTGGGCGATGATGAGATAGGGGTTATGACGGCCGCCATGGCTGATATCGTCACGACTCAACGCGATATTATATCCATTCTGGCGGCTCAGATTGAAAAGCTCACCAGCTCCTCGAAGGAAATGAGCGAAATCAGCAATAAAATGTCCAAGATGTCGCAGGACCAGGCCGCTGCAATGGAGGAGGCGTCCGCTGCCCTTGAGGAGACCCTGGCCTCCATGGAGCAGATCGCCGACAAGTCGGAGATACAATATCGGAATGTCGACCAGAATGTCGTCAAGATGGAGCAAATGTCCACCGCAGCGGAGGGTTCTTATAAGGAGGCCATCACGGTGAACAATCTCATGACCGGCACCGCCGAAAGCGCGCGCCTCGGAGAGCGGGACCTTACCAAAATGGTTTCAGAAATGCAGAATATAAAAAACAGCACGTCAAAGATAGCCGACATAATCAAGATGATTTCCGATATCTCGGAGCAGGTCAACCTGCTTTCGCTGAACGCGGCCATAGAGGCCGCCCGCGCCGGAGAGCACGGCAGGGGATTTGCCGTTGTGGCGGACGAGATATCTAAGCTCGCCGAGGAGACGGCGCAGAGCGCGAAAAATATCACGCTGCTCGTCAACGAGGGAAACTCGCAGGTCGACAGCGGCACCGGGATCGTCAACAGAACCGCTCAAACATTTCAACAGATAATCAAAACAATCGAATCCATGCAGGGGACCGTATCGAGGTTCTCGGAAACGCTGAAGCTTCTGGCGAACACAGCCTCTGAAGCACAGGGCAACACGGAAAATATCAAGAGAATCTCGAATGAGGTGTCCGTCGCGACCAAGGAGCAGATGGCGACGAACAAGGAAATGTCCGCAACCGTGGAAAAGGTCAATTTAGGATCGCAGGAGCTCGTCAACTTCGCCGAAGTCATTCTGGGGACATCGAGCCAGATCGGCGAGCTTTCCACTGAAATAAAGATCCAGCTCGATAAATTCAAGATTCAATGTTAATAGAATTCCCTGCCGCCCGAACCTACTTCCTCTCCGTCAAGGGTTGAAAATTCTTTAAGAAGCTCCTTCTGGCGCGGGGTGAGCCTTTTGGGGACCTTGATGTTGATCTTCACCAGCTGATCGCCCCTCCCGTACGAGCCGAGGTAGGGGATGCCGTTCCCCTTGAGTCTGAAAACCTGGCCGTTTTCCGTTCCGGGCGGAATCTTCATTTTGGCTTTATTCCCGTTGATCGTCGGCACCTCGATCTCGCCTCCCAGGCACGCCATGGGGAAGGAAACATCAACCAGTGACAGGATGTCGTTGTCGTGGCGCTCAAAAGAGGTGTGCTTTTTCACATGAATCACGACATACAAATCGCCGCGGGCGCCGCCGTTCGGGCCCTGTTCGCCTTCGCCGCTGATCTTAAGCCGCGAGCCGGACTCGACTCCTGCAGGTATCTTCACGGTGATCGTCCTCTTGTGAAGCTTTAAGCCGGTGCCGCCGCAGGAAGAGCACGGAGAGGAGATGATCTTCCCCTCCCCTCTGCACTTGTAGCAGGTCTGTGTAATGGAAAAAAATCCCTGGGTCTGCCGTATCTGCCCCGAGCCGTTGCAGAGCGGACACACCGCCGGCTTTGTGCCCGCCTTGGAACCGGTGCCGTCGCATACCTCGCAGGTCTCATTCCGCGGAATCTTGATCTGGACCTCCTCACCGGAGGCCGCATCCTCAAGGGTTATGGACAGATCATACTGTATGTCGGCACCCCGCCTGGCCCGCTTGGTCCGCGTTCTCGTGCCGAATCCGGATCCGAAAAATCCTTCAAAAATATCCGAAAAATCGAAATCGCCGAATATATCGGAAAAATCCGAGTAAGCTCCGCGGCCGAAGCCCTCGAAGCCGGAAACACCCGCATGGCCGAACTTGTCATAGGAGGCGCGCTTTTTCGGGTCCCTCAGCACTTCATACGCTTCAGTAGCCTCCTTGAACTTCTCTTCCGAGTTTTTATCTCCCTTGTTACGGTCCGGATGGTACTTGAGCGCGAGCTTCCGGTATGCCTGCTTTATCTCATCTTCGGTAGCGTTTTTTGAAACCCCGAGAACCTCATAGTAATCTCTCTTTGCCAATGGTTGTTTCCTTAATGAATAATTGTCATATACAATACCCCGGCACTTTCCGTTGCCGGGGTATCAGAAAAAGTTATCGACTCAAATATACACACGCTTATATGTATTGTCAATGACGCACTTTTCGATAATGCAGCGGGGGCTTCCGGTCAGCGCGTGCATGCGCTCACTTCTTATCATCGTCGACAACTTCGTAATCCGCATCATAAACCTTTTCGCCTCCACCGCTCCCGCTGTTCTTGTTCGCGCTATCGCCTTGCTTCTCAGCGCCCGGCTGGCCCTGGCCGTACTGCTGGGCCTGCTGCTGGTACATACGCTCCGCGAATTTATGCGATGCCTGTTCGAGCTTGGATTTAGCCTCCCGTATGGTATTGACGTTATCGGATTCCATCGCCTTCTTCAGATTCGCAATCTCGGATTCGATCTGGTCCTTCTCCGAGGGCTCGATCTTGTCCCCATTCTCACGGATGAGCTTTTCCAGCGAATAGATTAACGAATCCGCGCTGTTGCGCTCTTCAATGATCTCACGGGTCTTTTTATCCTCTGCCGAATGCTCATCCGCATCCTTTACCATCTTCTTGATCTCCTCCTCGGTAAGGCCGCTCGATGATTCAATCCGTATCTTCTGCTCCTTGCCGGTGCCCAGGTCCTTGGCTGACACATGGACGATACCGTTGGCGTCGATATCAAAGGTGACCTCGATCTGCGGCACGCCGCGCGGCGCAGGCGGGATGCCCAGCAGGTCGAACCTCCCCAGAGTCCTGTTCTGCGCAGCCAGCTCCCGCTCGCCCTGGAGCACGTGGATAGACACGGCCGGCTGGCTGTCGGACGCGGTGGAAAAGATCTGGCTCTTTTTCGTGGGTATCGTGGTGTTCCGCTCGATAAGCTTCGTCATGACGCCGCCGAGTGTTTCGATCCCGAGCGACAGAGGCGTGACGTCCAGAAGAAGCACGTCGTGGACATCGCCGGTAAGAACCCCCCCCTGGATCGCCGCACCGACCGCGACGACCTCGTCCGGGTTGACGCCCTTGTGGGGCTCCTTGGCGAAGATCTGCTTCACCAGCTCCTGGACCGCCGGGATCCTGATCGATCCGCCGACGAGGATGACCTCGTCAATATCGCCGGGGGTGAGGCCCGCGTCCTCGAGCGCGTTTCTGCAGGGTCCCTTCGTCGACTCAATGAGGTCTTCGATAAGCTGCTCGAGCTTCGCGCGCGTCAAGGTTATGACCAGATGCTTGGCGCCCGATTGGTCCGCAGTGAGGAAGGGTATGTTGATCTCCGTCTGCATCTTGCTTGACAGCTCGATCTTCGCCTTTTCAGCGCCCTCCTTGAGGCGCTGCAGCGCCATTTTATCGTTGGAAACGTCGATGCCCGTCTGTTTCTTGAATTCCTGGATGAGCCACTCCATGATCCGCTGATCAAAATCGTCCCCACCCAGGTGAGTGTTTCCATTGGTCGATTTTACCTCAAATACGCCGTCGCCGAGCTCCAGTATCGAGATATCGAAGGTCCCGCCGCCGAGATCGTACACCGCTATCTTCTCGTTCCGCTTGCCCTTGTCGAGCCCATACGCCAGGGCGGCCGCGGTGGGCTCATTGATGATTCGCTCGACCTCGAGGCCGGCGATGCGGCCCGCGTCCTTGGTCGCCTGCCGCTGCGCATCGTTGAAATACGCGGGAACGGTTATTACCGCCCGGGTGACCTTTTCGCCGAGGTAGTCCTCGGCGGTCTGCTTCATCTTCTGTAAAATTCTGGCTGAGATCTCCTGGGGAGTAAATTCGCCGGCCATCGTCTTTACCCGGACGCCTTCGCGGCCGTCATCCATAACCTTAAAGGAGACCATTTTGATTTCGTTTGCGACCTCATTGTACCGCCGCCCCATGAAGCGCTTTATGGAGCGTACGGTATTCTCAGGATTGGTGATGATCTGATTTTTCGCAACCTGGCCTACAAGGCGCTCGCCTTTATCGGTGAAAGCGACGATTGAAGGTGTCGTCCTCTGCCCTTCGGAATTCTGTATCACCACCGGTTCGCCGCCGATCATCACGGCAACGCATGAGTTGGTCGTTCCAAGATCAATCCCTATAATTTTGCTCATTACTTTAACTCCTTAATCAAATTTATATGGCATATTTTCCTGTTTATCATTCGGACTTGTTCCTCCCATCCCCCGCGTCCTCATGTTCCGCTGAAGCCTGAGACGCGACAGCGGGTTCGCTTTTCGGCCTGGTCACTTTCACCTTCGCGCTCCGGACCACCAGATCGTCAATGCGGAAACCCTTATGATACACCTTGGTCACGGTATCATGGCCCACCGCGCCGTCCTGTTCAATTTCCACCGCCTCATGAAAGGCCGGGTCAAACTCCTGATTGAGGGAATCAATTTCAACGACATTATATTTTTTCAGGATCTCCTCAATCCGCCTGGAGATCATGATCACGCCTTCGCGAAACGATTTATATAATTCCTCGGTCGTTTCCCCGCTGATTTTTTCCGAGGCTTCTATTGCCCTGAGCAGATCATCATTGATGAGGATGAAGTCGTGGGCCAGATCCTTGATGGTCATAATTCTCGTTTCCCCATGCTGCTTGAGGACCCGCTTCTTGTAATTTTCGAAATCCGCCTGCCTGCGTATCATCGTGTCCTTGAAGGTGGCAATCTCAGCCTTGAGCTGCTCGTTTTCCGCAATGGCTTTTTTCTTTTCATCCGCCGCGATCCTGTCGCATTCACGGCGCAATTCCTTCCTCCGCTCGTCCGAGGCCATCTCGTCCTCAATCTTTTTTTCAAGAGCCTCATCGGAAATATCCGGATTTTCCTGCGCCCTTTCTTTATCTTCGTGGACGTTTTTCTCCTTATGATGTTTCTGATGTTCTTTATGCTTGTCCATCAATTCCTGCTCCAAAAATATTAAAAAAATTACTTTGACATCTTCGTCAACAGCTCGGATACCACCCTGCCGGTGTAGTCGACCAGGGGCACCACCTTTTCATAATCCATCCGGGTGGGACCGATGACGCCGACCGCCCCCACCATCTTATTGCCGATTTTGTAGGAGGTGGAAACCATGCTGCACCCGGTGACCTTCTCCTCTTCGATCTCCTCGCCGATGAGCGTCCGGATACCTTCCCGCTCCATCGTCCGCTCCATGATCCGCCGGAGGATGTTTTTCTCTTCAATAATGCTAAGGAGGCTGTGCAGGCGCTCCTCCTCCACCATCTCCGGGATCTTCAGAAGATTCTCGATCCCGTCGATATGAAGCCGCGGCTCTTCAAATTCGGACACGGCGAGCTCGGCGATATCCAAGGCCATGTCCGTATTGATGCCCGGAGTCTTCTCTTTGCGCAGCCGGTCGAAGATTGAATCCTTTATCTCGTATATATCGTACCCGCACAGCTCGCTCGTCAGATATTTTGAAAAATCATACAGGTCGTCCTGCGTCACGCTCGACGAAACCAGCACCTTTTTCGTGAGCACCATGCCCGTCCGGGTGATGAGGATAAACAGTATCTCGTTATTGTCCATGTGCACCAGTACCAGGCGCTTAACGACCGTGAAATCGAACCGCGGCGTGAGCAAAACCCCCGCGTACCGGGATTCCTGCGAGAGCATTTTGGTAATCAGCGAAAAAATCTTGTCAAACTGGACCTCCCTCCTGATCGCCTCCTCGTTTACCGATATCTCCCTGTCCTTCAATGAAAAATCATATGACTCCAGCAGCGAATTGACGTAATACCGGAATCCCTTGTCCGTAGGGATTCTCCCCGCTGATGTATGCGGCTGCTTCAAATACTCCATGCTCTCAAGATCAGACATGATATTTCTCATGGTGGCGGGTGATATGGATAACGAATACTTTTGGACGAAAGATCGAGAGCCCACCGGTTTTCCCGTAGTTATGTATTCAAAAGCAATCGCCTGTAAAATTGAAGCCTCTCGTTCTTCAAGCTGCCTTTCTTTTATTATTTCCTGAGCCATACTGTTCAACCATTATTAGCACTCATTATTATCGAGTGCTAATAAAATATTAATAAAAAAAATAAATGACGTCAAGTCAAAAAGTAAAAATTTCCTTCTTGGGCTCTTTTTCTTTCTCTTTTTTAACTTTATCTTTTGATTTATCCTCTGCCTCAAGCGTCATCTTGGCAGCATCTATTATATTTTTCAATTTTACGGCCTCAACATCCTCTCCGAACAGAACATAGATCTTTCGCAATGCCGAGAGAAATTCAATTGATTTTATCAAATCCTCCCGTGTCTTGCCCACCATTTCATATTTGGTCCGGTACTGCTTCGCCGCCTCGGTGAGCGTCTCCTTGCACAGCTGCATAAGCTCTTTTCTCTCATTAAAAAATTCTGAGCGGGGATCTCGGAATTTGGCTATTTCGGAAAAGCTGGTGATATTCCGGGTAATCACCGCCAAGCGGGCTTGCAGTTCGACAAACGACCATTTCCATTTGGAATCCTGCCCGAATTTGTTTTTCAGGCTGTTCAATACCCCGTGGATTCTTTGAATGAAATCCAGTATCTGGCGCGGATTAAGCCTGTTGATAACAGCCAGATATTCGTCATTCTCTTTAAGAGAGCGGTCAATATCCGCACCCACGATCTCTTCCATGTACTGCAAGAGTTTGTAAAACCCCTTCCGGGCGGCGTCAAGGAAGTTGCTGTTCCTGATGCCCAGCATCTCCACGGAGAGATCGTTCATCTTGAGAAAATTATCAATCGCATCCATCTCATGATGCGCCAGCTCGAGGCTGTAGTACCCGGCGATTGCGGGGTGCTTTTTCTTTTTCCCTGTCGCTTCGTTGATGGATCTTTTGATGACATCGATCGCGCGCTTTATATCTTTGATCTCGTCATTATAGGCGGCTTTTTCCGCCTTGCCTACCGCCATGCTTTCTTCCTATGCGTATGTATCAATCGTCGTGCCTCTATTATTTTCGGAAGTTTCAGCTCTTCGATCAACAGGCTGCTCGCTTCTTTCTGTTTCCTGCCGGGGCGGTTCAGTTGAAAAACCCGGGGGGATAATATCAGGACCGCTAATACTGGTTATTTCCATAGCTCCCTCCCCGTTTACGGTTGAATCCGGGGGTCGCCACTGGGCTCCCCTATATGCTTATAATAATCCGTATCGTGAAAATATTCAAGTAAAAAATTAGAGAATCAGCTCCAGGACGCCGTTTACATTCCGATACTGGGCTGTTTTCACGATCCGCATCCCCTCCCTTTCTAAAGCCCCACCTCCGCTAAGAACTCCGACCGCATCATGTATCCGCACCGAATCCCCGGTCCCGGCGTATAAACGTAAGAGCAGGGACTTGTTGGCATCGGGAAAATCATAGGAATGCACTACTGCTTTAAAAGGAATTTTGTGTTCTGAATTCTTTTCTCTTTTGAAAAAATCAACCGCTGCTTCGAGGTTTTGTGCGAAAGCATGCGGCATTTCTCCGCGCTCCATCGTAATCCGGTATTCAATAACCCCGGTAACGGCCATTACGGAGTCTCCCCGATCGATATAACGCGCGTCAGCCATATAAATCCCTGCCGGCAAGCCGAAAGAGAGCCGGACCCTCAGATCGTCCTGAATCTCGTCAAAAAGATCGACATCCACGAGCTCAGCCTCGCTCTCTATCCCCAGGGGCAGCGGGAACCCGGCGGATATCCGCTCCCGTTTATTGAATCCCTGGGTCATGGCCACCGGAACATCGGCCATCCGCAGGCTCCTTTTTACGATCTCCATAAAATCAATATGCGGGATGAACCGTATCATTCCCGTCTTGGCAAACCGCAACCGGATTCGCCTTTTTACACTAAAGCGCCGGGTGAATCTCTTCTTCGCCTCCTCAATGCCGGGCAGATCAACGTCTCCGGACTTAAGATGCCCCCCCTCCCTCATTGCCGGTGCGCCCCCGGTTCGATCCCGCTGCTTCCGCATCAGGCTCTCAAAGCCGGTGGCGATAACCCTCCAGGGTAATCTCTCCTGGTCCCGCGGCCCCAGGCAGCGCTCCCATCCGGGCAGAACACGGTCGAGGTTTTCCCGCCAGATATCGAACCTAAAATGCTCCTCCCATGAATCAAAGCGGCAGCCCTGCAGGTAGGATCCGAGTATCGCCGCGCCTAAGCGCTCCTCCCCCCGCGCAAGCACTCCCTCCAGGATGGAGCCGTTCACGTCGTGGTTCTTGATCCGGACTGCGCGCGGCACTCCCCGCTTGATTTTAAGGATCGTGCTCTCAAAATACTCCCGGCTCATCTGGCGCTCCTGTTCGAACGGGGTGTGCGGCTTGGGCACGAACGGAGATACGGTCACGTTGATATCCAATCCCCTGCCCCCGATCCGGTAGATATTTGACAAAAGGCTTATGATATCGGCGGCCTCGTCATGCTCACCGCATCCGGGAAGCCCGATCATAAAATAGAGCTTGATCACCTTCCATCCGCGCCGGTGTACGTGGCGCACGATATCGAGGAGGTCTTGAATAAGGACCTTCTTGTTCGCCCGGACCCTGATCGGCTCCGATGCCGATTCAACGGCAAAGGTGAGAGAGGCGCGCCGCACCTCCGATATCTGCTCGATCAGGGGAAGCGTGGCGGTATCCACCTTGAGCGAGGGAAAGGAGACGGATATTCCCCTCTCGGTAAGCCGGGGAAGAATGGCGTTGATGAGGCTTGACAGGTGCGGATAATCGCTGACGGACAGGGACGATAACGTCACCTCATTGTACCCGGTATTCCGGACGATTTCGAGAATCCGATCTTCAATAGCCCGGTAGTCATACCAGCGGTAGGGAAGATCGTAAAAGCCTGCATGGCAGAAACTGCATAAGTTATCGCAGCCCCGGGTGACCTCGACCGCGACCCGTCCCTGGACGATGCGGATATTGGGGACAATCGGCTTCACCGGATCAACGAGGTCGCGGCCACGGTAAATCCGCTTGCGCACCATAGGTCCCTTCAGATCATCAACGCTGCATCCGTTGTAAGATATCCGGTACCGGTCAGGCACGAAAACCCCCTCGATGTTTGCGATGCGGTCGACGATATCGCTCCGGCCGAGGTTTTTCCCTTTTGCGCTAAGCAGTGCCTCGGCTATCTCGACGATCCCCTCCTCGCCGTCGCCGATAAAAAACGCGTCAATAAAATCGCTCATGGGGAAAGGATTTGACGCCCCTTCCCCGCCGGCAATGATAACCGGCTCTGACCCCTTTCGCTCGGCCCGGTGAAGGGGTATGCCCCCCAGATCCAATATTTGTAAAACATTGGTGCACAGGAGCTCATGCGAAAGGTTGAAACCCAGGATGTCGAGCTCATGCAGCGGCGTATAGGTCTCAAGGGTATAGAGGGGAACGCGGCTCCGGCGCAGTACCCGCTCAAAGTCCGCCTCGACCGCAAAAACCCTTTCGCAGGCGACTTCGGGAAGGGCATTGAGGATATTGTACAGGATGCGCAGGCCGTTGTTGGACATGCCGATTTCGTAGAGATCGGGATATGAGAGCGCCATGCGAAGCGATGCCGTCTCCTTCACGATGCTGTTAAGCTCCAGCCCCATGTACCGGCCCGGCTTTTGCACCGGGGAAATGAGGCCTTCTACTGTTTTACGATCCAGTCTTGCCATGAATCCTGCTTTTTATTCAGCCTGATCTTTTTGTAAGCCCTCACGAGCGCGATATAATCATCGAGGCCGAGCTCTTCGCCCCGGCTGCGGCCATTGATCCCGGCCTCATCAAGAATTCTCCCCGCCCATTCACGGCCGGCGCGCAGATGCGGGGATTCGGACAGCGCAGTACGTATCATCTTCCGTCTCCCCCAAAAGGCGGATTTCACCAGGCGGTGGAAGATGGCGATATCATCTCTCTTAAGCGCAAGCGATCCCCGCCGGCAGAGACTTAAAAAAGACGATGCCACCTCCGGCTGGGGGTAAAATGCCTGCCGCGGCACGGAAAAAAGGATTACCGGCTCGTAGTAAAGACTCAGGGTCACCGTCAAGGCGCCGTATGCTTTTTGGCCGGGTCCCGACACAATTCTTTCAGCCATCTCTTTCTGGAGCATCAGATATGCGGCAGGCGCATCATACTGCAGAATCTTAAATAAAATTTCAGATGAGCAGTAGTACGGGAGATTGGATACGATCTTGGTAAAGGAGCCTTCGATGCTTGCTTTCAGAAAATCCGCATGAACCAGTCTGAAATTTTTTCTATCGCTGAAATGTTTTGCCAAAAAGCGGCAAAAGCCCGAGTCGATCTCCACTGCCGTAACCATCCCCGCAGCGCCGGTCAGCGGCTCCGTGAGCGCGCCCAGCCCGGGACCGACCTCGAGCACGCTGTCCGCGCGGATGAGTCCGATGGTATCGATGATCCTATCTCTTACCGCATTCGAAATAAGGAAATTCTGGCCCAGCGCCTTATTCGGATGCAGGCCGTGCTCGTGAATTATGCTTTTAATCTCTGATGCGTTCATTATAGTTATACAGCCGGTCTATTACATGATTTTATAGTATACATTATTTACAATAATATTTCATTATTAATTCCTTAAAAAAATTCTAAAAAATTAGTTACAAATCGTTACAATTTGAAATTAAGTATTTATATTTTTAATTCAGAATTACTATATTATTAAGCGCACGGTCGGACTATGACAAACTGGATGGGAAAGAGCTTTATCATCATCGGCGCAATACT